>CAYVQP010000050.1:0-20442 GCA_964452775.1 uncultured Ardenticatenaceae bacterium
TTGTCCTTAGTTAGCGAGAGGGCCATTAAGTCTCCACAAAAGCCCGGCAGTTCTTATCGCGCAACTTCGCCTTGCGATGGAACCTGGAAAGAGCCGCGTGGCTTTCTACCTCGAATTGTGTCCGCTGCGACGATAAGTGCGCTAGGGGGTGGCTTCAACCGCCGCCAGCTTTGCCGCCTGATCGGCGATGGCTAACGCCTCAATGAAAGGATCCAGGTCGCCGTTCATCACTACCGGCAGATTATAGCTGGAGAGACCGATGCGGTGATCGGTCACCCGGCTCTGCGGATAGTTGTAGGTGCGGATCTTTTCACTGCGCTCGCCGGTTCCCACCTGCGCCTTGCGGTCCGCGGCAGTCGCTGCGGATTGCTTCGCCTCTTCGGCCTCCTGCAAGCGCGCATACAAGATGCCCATTGCCAGGCGCTTGTTTTGCGTCTGGCTGCGCTCGCTCTGCACCTTAACTGAGAGGCCGGTCGGTTTGTGTACAATGCGAATGGCGGTGGCGTTCTTTTGCATGTGCTGGCCGCCGGGGCCGGAAGAGAAGGTGCTGGTGATCTCCAGGTCACGCTCGTCCAGATCGAACTCGACGTCCTCGCCTTCCGGCAGCACCGCTACCGTCGCCGTACTGGTATGAATGCGCCCCTGCGACTCCGTCACCGGCACGCGCTGGACCCGGTGCACCCCACTTTCGTACTTGAATCGCGAGTAGGCGCCCTTGCCCTTCACCAGCAGGATCACTTCCTTGTAGCCGCCAACGCCGATCTCATTCGAGTCAATGATCTCCGTCCGCCAGCTCTGCGCCTCGCTGTACCGCGCGTACATGCGCAACAGGTCGCCGGCAAAAATGGCGGCCTCATCACCGCCGGCGCCGGCCCGAATCTCGATGATCACGTTCTTGTCGTCGCGCGGGTCGGTTGGAATCAGAAGCTGCCTCAACTCCCCATCCAGGGAGTCGATCGCCTCTTCCAGCCGGGCGATATCTGACTCGGCCATTTCCCGGAACTCATCCTCTTCGGCGATTTCCAGCAGCTCCCGCGTATCTTCCAGCTCCTGTTCCAGCCGCCGGCGTTCCTGGTAGGCGTCGGCAATCGGCTGCAATTCTGTCCGTTCCTGGGCCAGCTCAACCATGCGGGTATAGTCGGCCAGGGCCTCCGGCGAGGCCATCTGTCTTTCGAGCTCATCAAAGCGCTCGGCAATTTTGCTTATCTTGTCCAACATATGAGTTTGTACCACTGCCCTAATTTGCCATCAGAACGCTGACGGCAGGCCGGAATTATAGGGCTGTAAAGGAGAGCGCGTCAAGCGCACTCGAGCTGCGTATAACCTCGCTTAAGGATAGAAATGTTGCGAACATGGCGAACGCGCCCAGGACCTGATTTGCTATAATATGGTGGTTGATTCTGTAGGGCGTTTGGAGCAGCGATCACAAGGCCGGTGAGGCTGCAAAGGGATTCTGGCAATGGCGGAAGATCTGTGGAAGTTGCGCAAGAAGCGCGGTATGACGGTCAGGGAGTTGGCCAACCGGTCGGGTGTGCCGGCGGCCTCCATCCATGAGTATGAACACGGCCGGCCGGTGCGCCTGGCCGATCTCTCGCGCCTGGCAAAGGCCTTGTTCGTGGATGAGCTGGAGATCAAGATTAGGTCTAACCCACCGGCTGAACCAGCTCAAGAGATGCCGGAAGCGCCCCCACCGGCGGAAAGCGGGCCGCCGGTTAAGACGAAGCCGGATGGAAAGAAGAAGGCTGCACCGGCAAGAGAGCAACCGGCCACTCCCGGCCAGATCGACCATCTACTCAAATTGGCCGCTGTGCTGGGCGAGGATGAACAGGCGGTTGGTCGCGCTGCCGGCAAACCGCTGGAAGCACTGACCCGCCAGGAAGCGACCTCATTGCTGACAACGTACAGTGAGCGGGCGCGGGAGTGGAAGGCGACAGGAGAGGAAGCGCGTCCGGATGGAACGCGACGCAAACGCGGTCATCTGCCGGAAGCTGTTGATGAATATGAGCTTCACTACTTGCAGGCGCGACAGGAGAATGGGGAGATAGTCACCTTTAAGCTGCTCAACGGCGAACAGATGGAAGGGCGGGTCATTGGTTTTTCACCCTATCACATCCTCATCGCCAAGGACGACCAGAGTGAGATGGTGATCCACAAGCTGGCGTTGGCCTACTATTGGTGTGCGCCGGAAGGCAATCAAACGCCATGAGCCTGGGAGATCATCTGCGTTATTTGCGGGCCATGGCCGATGTGCAACCGGCGGCCATCGCGGAGGCGTTGGGGCTGGAAACGGCCGGCGTGATTAACCTCGCCGAAGTGCGCTACAAGCCGGTGGAGGACGAGGGGTTGGTGGCTGCCCTGGCAGCGTATTTCGGCCGGCCGGTGGCTGAGTTTGAATGGCACAATGCGCGCGCCCGCAAGTACCTTACCTTCTACGTGCAGCGCGGGATTGTGCAGCAAGAGACCATCACCCTGACCTTGCGCAGCGGCGAGGTGATGTCCGGGCAGCCGGAGTGGTGGGATCTGGCCTCAATTGGACTGCGAACGGAGGGGCAGGGTCTCGTTGTGGTGCAGCGCCATGCCGTAGTGGATTGGCCGGACGCTACGATCCACTGGTGGGAGGAGTGAACAGTGCGCTGAAACGGTTGATTGCTTCCCGCGTGCTGGCGAATGCTAATTCCGGCAACTCCTGTATAGCGAAAAAGCCAACCTGATCGACGTCGTCTCCGGCGATCGCCTGACCTTCAACCACCTCGGCGCGGTACAGAATGAAGACAGACGCGCCGCCCTGCGGGTTCGGCGGGTTGAAGTAGACATCTACCAGCGAATGAATTCGAACGGACAGGCCGGTTTCCTCGCGGGTTTCGCGAATGGCGACTTCGCGAGGGTCTTCTCCGCGATCCAGGAAGCCTGCCGGCAGACTCCACTTGCCGATTTCCGGCTGCACAGCCCGGCGTACCAGCAGGATTTTGTGGTCACGAACCACCAGCACCCCGACGCCCACTTTCGGATCCGTGTAGTGGACGTACCTGCAGGCCGGGCAGGCGCGTCGCGGTCGATCGCCCACTCGCCGGGTAATTAGCGGCGTGGCGCAGCGGGGACAAAAGCGCATCTCCAGCGGCGCGCTGGCAGGAAGATCAGACATGGGTGATCCGCGGCTTCAGGTGGGGCAGCGAAAACGTCATAGTCGCCGCCGGACCAGTAGCAACACAACGAACAGGCCAACAAACACCACACCCGTTATGATCTGCGCCAGCAGCAGAATTGGGAATGGGGCCGCCTCGTCCTTGGGAGCAGCGTCTGCTTCCGCGCTCTGCGCCGGCATTTCGGGCGACAGGGTAGATGTCGGCTGCACCGCAATCACTTCCGCCGGCTGGGTGGCCGGCGGCGGGTATTCCGCGGGCGTAGCCGACTGTGGGATGGGTGGTTCAGGGTATGCGGACGACTCAAGCGCGTCCGTCGTTGTAGCCTCGATCGCGCCGGCAGCTTCTGGAGGCGCCGGCGCTTCAATTCTGGTCGCTTGCGTGGCTTCCGCGGAGGGCGCTTCCTCTTCGACGGCCTCTTCCGGCGCTGCCTCCTCAGCCGGCGCTTCATCTGCTGCAGCCGTCGGCTCTTCAACCCCCGGCGCTGCAGCCGCCGCCTCGGCCGGCGCTGCTTCTGTAGGCGCCGCCTCTGCAGGCGCTTCCATCGCCTGGGGCGGAGCGGTCTGCTCGATGATTTCGCCCTCGGCGATAACCTCTTCCTCCATTGTCGCCGGCGCTGCAAGGTCTGCTTCCGCAGCTGCTTCTCGCGCGGCATCATTGCTAATTTCCGACAGAGCTGACGGCGCGCCGCCCGGCGTCAGAAAGAGGTTCAGGGCCAGCAGAAAGACAAACGCGAGAGCCGCAAACGCGGTGGCGGTGCGCAACACCGGATACCATTGCCCGGCTCGATAGGGTCTGGGAACCCCGTAGGCCGCCGGATCAAGGGTGAAGTTTCGCGGTGGTCGTACCCGCGGCAGCCGGCGCAGCGCTGCGCGCACCGCTTCAATTTCCTTCAGCTCAGCCTGCAGGCGCGGATCGCCGGCCAGTTCCTTTTCGAACCGGCGACGCTCCCGGTCGCTGAGAGCGCCGTCAATGTAAGCGTTTAGCCTATCCCGGCGCTTCTCCTCAGCCGGCCTGGTCAGACCGCGTAAGTAGTCAATCATTGTTGGTTACTATCTGTTACTCTGCAATGGGCGCAAAGTGATTCTATTTCTCACTAAGTAAGACGGTAGGATGCCGGCAATAGTTCCCTGTATCCTTGTAGGCAATCACGCAGCCGGGCGCGCGCCCGGCTGAGGCGTGACTTGACCGTGCCCAAAGTGGTGGAAACGATCTCAGCGATCTCCTGGTAGTTGTATCCCTCCACATCACTCAATACGGCCACGATACGCTGGTCGTCCGGCAACTGATCCAGGCATTGCTTTACCGCCTCGATCAGCTCCATCTGCTGGCGTTCGTCCTCCGGGTTGGGAGCATCCCCGGCCAACTCCGGAAACGAGTCGCCTTCCTCAGTCATTTCGTCGAGCGAGGTCTGGGGCCGGCGCTTGTGCCGGCGCAGCTCGTCGTAGCAGGCATTGGTCACGATACGCAGTAACCAGGACTTGAAGCTGCCGCCCCGGAAGCTACGCAGCGATTTGTAAGCGGCGATAAAGGCCTCCTGGGTCGCATCGGCCGCCGCTCCCGACTCACCCATGATGCGATAGGCCACGCTGTACACCTGCTCCTGGTAGTGGAGCACCAGTGTATTGTAGGCATGCACATCTCCCCCCTGCGCCTGGGAGATCAGCTTCGGCTCATCCATTAGCTTTGACAGACAACCATGCTTGAAATATACTCAGTTCTTGAGCCGAAGTGGCGGAACAGGCAGACGCGCACGACTCAAAATCGTGTTCCCTCGGGAGTGTGGGTTCGATTCCCACCTTCGGCACTCGCCCTACATTCAGCAGCTGTCCTTTCGGTAGTTGCGGCGAGATTATATGTCCGCCCGATCGGGGCGGCAAACAGGCCAGGGTGCTCATCTGGAGATGGGGACCCTCTTCTTGTACTTGCCGGCGGTCAATTGGCCTCACCCGTAGCAATGTCTGAAAAGCACTGTTTGATAATCGGCGCCGGTCTGGCCGGGCTGCTGGCGGCAGACCGCTTGCAGCAACACGGCTGGAAAGCGATCGTGCTGGAGCAGGCGCGGCAAGTTGGGGGCCGGTTGAGCACGCAACAAATCACGCTGCCCGGCGGTCGAATTGCTACGGTTGATGCCGGCGCGCAATTCTTCACCGTTCGCGACCCACGCTTTCGGGAGCTGGTCGCCGGTTGGCTGGCAGCCGGCGTCGTGGTCGAATGGAGCCGCGGCTTCGCGGGGGCGGATGGCAGCTACTACAATGATGGCCATCCCCGCTTTTGCGGCGCAACCGGGATGGCCGGATTAGCTGAGCACCTTGCCGGCCCGCTGGATGTGCGCCTGGATTGCCGGGCAATTGCAGCGCATCGGGAGCAGGGGCGCTGGTTCGTGGAGATAGATGGGCGGGAGGCGATGTCAGCGCCGGCGTTAATCATGGCCTTGCCGGCGGAGCAGGCGCTGGCCCTGTTGCGCAACGGCGGATCGGCCATTCCCAGCGGCGTCGAGAGCGCCTTGCAAGAACTGACCTTTGACCCTTGCCTGGCGTTGCTGGTCGCCCTGGACGGAGCAAGCGCTGTGCCGGCGCCCGGCGGCATGGGGCCCGGCGATACAGCGATTGGCTGGCTGGCGGACAATCAGCAAAAGGGAATCTCGGCCACGCCCTCGGTGACCATTCACGCCACGCCGGAGTTCAGCCGGGAATACTTCTTGGCCGATGAGGTTGCCATCGCAGATCAAATGATCGCTGCCGCCGCTCCCTACCTGGGAAACGGGGTACTCGCCTGGCGGCTGGAGCGCTGGCGATACAGCATCCCGCGAGTGGTTCACCCGCAACGATGCTTGTTTGCGCCGGGCCCGCCGCCGCTGCTGTTTGCCGGGGACGCGTTTGCCGGGCCGCGCGTGGAAGGGGCAGCGCTCTCCGGCCTGGCTGCGGCGGATGTGTTGCTGGCAAGCAACGTCTCCTAGATTGTGCTCGACCAGGGAAGCCGGCGAGTCCACATTGACGCCGGAGGTAACGGCGTTAGAATAGAATCCGGTGCGTACCGAGGCGTAGCTCGACAATGAAGAAAGCAAAGACCAGGATTAGCGATCACTACCATAGGATACGCCGGCAACGGTTAATCGGGGGCATCTTGTTCTCGATCCTGCTCCTGCTGGCGCTTTCAGCATGTGGGAGCAGCGAAGACAGCGCCAGCCCCCAGGCGGATGTCCCGGCCGACCAACCTCTGGCCGAGAACCAGTTGCGCCTGGTCTGCGATGATCGCTGCGCCGAACGCGCGCAATGCGGCACGACGCAGAGCGGCATGCTGGTTGTCTTCATGAAGCGCGACAGCCCGGATGTGAACAACCAGGACCTGGCTATTCACGCCGGCGCGATTGGCTCGGTCATCGCCACGCAGGCCAGCCAGGTGGTCGAGGTCAACACCGGCAACCAGTTCACCACCACCTTCTACAACCTGTTGCTGACCGACAACGTGACCCAGGCGTGGGTCCCCGAATGGTGCGTGGGGCGGTAGTCCGCGTAACCAATCGCCGGATGTGGAAGGTTCGATAGTCGCCATTGTCCTGGCGGCCGGCGCAAGCAGCCGCATGGGAGAGCCGAAACTCCTTTTGCCCTGGGGAAACAGTACAATCCTGGGTCAAACGCTGCTGAACGTGCGGGCGAGCGTCGTTGATCACATCTTGATCGTCACCGGCGCGCAACACGAGGAGATCAGCGCCATCGCCCGAGTGCACGGGATCCCCACCGTCCACAACCCGGCCCATCACGAAGGCGAGATGCTTTCCTCGCTACAATGCGGCCTGCGCCATTTGCCGGCTGACTGCGCGGCAATCCTGGCCGTGCTGGCCGATCAGCCGTTGCTCCAGAGTGGAACCATTGACGCGCTCATATCGGCTTATCGCCGGGGCGCCGGTGGATTGATTGCCCCAACCTGCGGCGGACAGCGGGGGAACCCGGTGCTGATTGACCGGCGCTATTTTGAGGAACTGGCGGCATTGCCGGTGGGATCGGCCCCACGCGCCCTATTAAATAGTCATCCACAGGAGGTGTTTTTGTTGCCCGTGGATGATCAGGGCGTGCTGTTGGATGTGGATTCGCCGGAGTCATATCACGCCCTACGACCACGCCAAACTGATTGACCAGGCAACGCATCTCGCCGTCGTCGCCGGCGCTTGGGCGCTTGCTGGGAGGCAGGTATCATTACGCTTGCCTGTGTCCGGAATGCCGGCAGGCAGAACCTTCATTGGGCGGCTTGTCAGTGAAAAGAGGCCGGCGATATTGATGCAGCAGATAGAAGACAGGTCCCGGACGGGCATCCAGTTCGTACACATCTTCTTTATGGATGGCGTTGGCCTGGGCGGCGACGATCCGCAGGTTAACCCGTTCGTAACGGCGCGGATGCCGGCGCTCACCGGGCTGCTGGGACCCGGCTGGTACCTGGCCGGGCGTGGGCGCATCACCACCGAACGGCTCAGCCTGGTCCCGGCGGACGCCTGCCTGGGCATGCCCGGCAGACCCCAGAGCGCCTCCGGCCAGGCGACCATCCTGACCGGGCTGAACGTACCCCGGATTATCGGTCAGCACTATGGCCCAAAGCCCAACGAGGCGATTGCCGACATCCTGCGCCGGGAGTCGCTCTTTCACGAAGTGGCGGCAAAAGGCAGAGCTGCGGCCCTGCTCACTCCTTATCCACAGCGCTATTTCGACGGGATTGAGAGCGGTCGCCGGCTATACTCCGCCGTTCCTCTGGCGGTTGCCAGCGCGGGCATTCCCTTGATGACCGCTGACGACTTGAGAGCCGGCCGGGCGGTCAGCCCGGATTTCACCAGCCGGGCCTGGCAGGAGCTGCTGGGCTACGCTGACATCCCCTTGCTATCACTGCCGGCTGCCGGCGAACGAATTGCTGCCCTGGCAAGCGACTATGCCTTCTCGTTCTTTGAGCATTGGCCGAGCGACAGCAGCGGGCATCGCGGCACTTTGGCCGAGGCGGTGCAACATCTGGAAAGCATTGATGTGGTGTTGGGTGGTATGATCGACGCCTGGGATGATCAGGCCGGGTTGCTGATAATCACCAGCGATCATGGCAATATCGAGGAGAAGGACCATAGCCGGCACACGACCAACCCCGTGCCGGCCATCCTGGTTGGTCCGAAGCATGCCGAATGGGCGGCCATGATTCATGACTTGAGCGACATCGCCGGCGTTGTGCGAAATGCGTTAGGAATCTGAACGCGCGCGAAGCGCTTAGTGGGCGCGGTCGTGGGAAAAATAGATTTGTTGAGGTAATTATGTCCATTCCTTCAGAGGATTATCGCAATGCGTTGCGTCATTTCGCCTCCGGGGTCACCATCGTGACCATCAAGAGCGGCGGCAAGATTCATGGCCTGACCGTGTCAGCTTTCGCCTCGGTTTGTCCTCACCCCCCATTGATCCTGGTAGCGATAGACCACAAGCACACCGCTTTTCCGTTGTTGGAGGGCGCCGATGCGGTCTTCGCAGTCAACATTCTCGGGTATGAGCAAGTCGAACTTTCTAATCGCTTTGCCTGGGTTAAGGATGACGACCGATTTGAGATGGGGGATTGGCGGACGGCGGTTACGGGAGCGCCGGTGCTGGCTGACGCGCTGGCCTGGCTGGACTGTACCATCTACACCCGGCTAGATTCCGGCACCCACACGATCTACATCGGCGAAGTCCAGGCCAGCGCTACGCCCCGGCCCGACGAAGCGCCGCTGGTTTACTGGAATCGGGGTTATCGCTCTTTGCAGGCCAGAAAGGGTGACAGGCCGGATTAGGCGCACACTATTGCATGGCTCTGACCGGCAAGCATGCCCCTGACATCGCGTTTGGCAGAGATGAGCGAAAACGTCCTGGTCATATCGCCGGACCTGGCGATACCTGAGTCCGAATTGTCCTTCCGTTTCTCCACCAGCAGCGGTCCCGGCGGGCAACATGTCAACCGCGCTGAGAGTCGCGTCACTGTGCTCTTCGATATTGCGCGCTCACCCACTCTCAATGAGGAGGTCCGCCGGCTGTTGCTGGAACAGCTTGAGAGCCGGCTCGATCAAAACGGCGTTCTCGCCATAACTGTGCAGGACAGCCGGAGCCAGCACCAGAATCGCAAGATAGCCCTGTCTCGCCTGCAACGCACGCTGGCGGACGCGTTATACGTGCCGCCGGAGCGCCGGGAGACGACGCCCGGCCCGGCTGCCAGAGAGCAGCGCCTGGAGGAGAAGCAAAAGCAAAGCCGGAAGAAGCGAGATCGCGGCCGCAAGTGGGAGCCGGATTAATGCTCCACGGCGCCGCCAAGCAGCGCGGCATCCTTTTCTTCGGCGACGCGCTTGCCTTCGGCTACGTCAACCCGCGACAGCAGGAACATCCCCACAAGGAAGAAGACGATCAGCGAGAGGACGCCGGGCCGGCTGCTGGCAAACAGCGCCACCGAAAGGACGAATACTATTGGGCTGATCACTGACGCAAAACGAGACATGATGCTGAAGAGGCCGAAGAATTCACCGCTCATGGACTTCGGACTCAGCGTGGCATAAAGGCTGCGGCTCAAGGCCTGGCTACCGCCCTGCACAATCGCTACCATGAAGGCCAGGAACCAGAACTCGATGACCGAATTCAGGAAGAATCCCCAGACGGCGATAACGGCGTAGGCGCAGAGCGACAGGAAAATGCTGCGCTTGGTGTCCAGTTTTTCGGCCACACCCCGGAAGAGCACCGGCCCAAACAAATAGGCAAACGCCAGCCCCACTAGCTGCACAACCAGCAATATGCCCATTATCACCGGCAGGCTGCTAGTCCGCAGCGGCGGCAACACCTCCGCTTGCGCAATCGCCAGAAGTGCGCCGCTGCTCTCGACATTCGGTTCGTCGCTGTTGATCAGGCGTAGCTCGTGCGCCCCTTCCGCGTCCGCCAGCACATCAAAGGTTTCATCGTAGCGAACGGTGGGATTGTAGGCATCTACGATCAGCGGGTTGCCGTCATCATCCAGCGCCGGCGCGCCGTCTATCTCCACCAGCCACCTGCCGTGATCCGGCCCAATTCGGTGCGTAATGGTCAACTTTTGTCCATTGAACGTGAACAGCAGGGCGGCCCCGACTTCCTCGGTGGTGGCATATACCGCCGTCAGTTCTGCCGGGTCGCAGGTGAATGAATACCAGGCGCAGCCCTTGCCTTGCTCCTCCGCCGATACCGTTACCTGCTGCCACTCCCCGGAGAAGCTGAACGCATCGCTGCTCACAGGATACACGCCCTGGCCCACTGCCGCGCCGATGGTCTGGAAATCTTCTGACGGCCGGCCGGTCAGTTCCTGACTGAGTAGCCGGCTGGCCATTATCCCGACCAGGGGCAACATGATGATGTTATACACCACCAGGGCCACATAGCGGGTCTGGCGCTTGTTGCTCTTGCTGGGCAGGTTGCCGAACACCAGGCTGTAGGGGATGCCGACAAATTGCACCAGTAATACCGCCAGGATCAGCTCCGTCGCTCCAAAGCCAAGCTCCGCGCCATAGATCGCCGCTACAGTGATGATGATGTTGATTGCGTCGTTGTAGATGAGGAAGGCAATCAGGTATTTGAATAGTTCGCGGTACTCGCGAATCTGGCTCAGGGTGCCGGCGATGCGCTGAAAACTGACCCGGACGAGGCTTTGCCCGGCTGCCAGCTTCTCGGTGGCCGCCGGCGGTTCCGGTACGCGCCGGAAAATGGGAATGGAGAAGACGGCCCACCAGACTGCGACCGAGAGAAAGGACAGCCGCACTCCCCAGGTGCCGGGGATGAGCGTGAACATGAGCACATTCACCGCCAACAGCAGGCCGCCGCCCAGGTAGCCGAGCGCAAAGCCCTGGGCGGAGATACGGTCTTGATCCTGCGGCCGGGCCACGTGGGGCAGGAGGGCGTCGTAGAAGACGTTGGCGGCGCCGAAGCCGATCCGGCCGATGACGAAGAATAGCGAAGCCAGAAACCAGTCGCCGCTGTCAACCAGGACGAGCAACCCCGTCCCAATCACCCCGAGGGTGACGAAGATGGAGAGGAAGCGCTTCTTGCCCCGCATGATGTCGGAAACGGTGCCCAAGATGGGGGACAGCAAAGCAATGATGAAGGTGGAAATGCTGAGGGTGATGCTCCAGTATTGCGTGGCGGTGGCGCTGCTGGGCAGCGTGCCGCCGGCTACCTGGCTGTAATAGACGGGCAGCATCGCCGCCAGGATGGTGGTGGCAAAGGCGGAGTTGGCCCAATCGTACAGCGCCCAGGCGCGCACGCGACGCTTGTACTGGACGTCATCGAGTTGGGTGACGGGGATATAAGCGCTCACGGCGCCCTCCTGATTGACAGCCGGTAACAGGCCCAAGTGTACCTAAGGCGGTCCAGGGCGCAATAAACTGCGCGCAATTGTTTGCACGCAGTTTGGCACGCCCTAAGTGGTCTTCTCGCTAACTAAGGACAAAACCTCTCAGGTTTTACGCGGGTCTGCCGCCGAGCGAGCATACTCAGCAAGAGCTGCCGGGTTTCCGAAAAGCTTGAGCGCGAGGACCACTTAGTTGCGGATCAACTCAGGGGATGAATCGGGGAGCGAAGAGCTGGTTGACGCAGGGATCAAAATCGTTGCCGATGACGATGCGGTAATCGTAATCGTAGGGCTGGTCGGTGACCAGTTCAATATCGTCCGTGCGCTGATGCATCACGTAGCTGAGCAGCCAGTCGAAGTTGCCCTTGTTGTTGGGGCCGTAGAAAGTGATGGTTGTCTCCTCAACTGCCTCATCTTCGGTAGCGGTGATCTCCGGCACAAAGCCATACCAGGCCAGGTTCTCAGCCGCCAGGCGGGCCAGGTCAGGATTGTCGGCTGCGTCCACGATCTCGACGAGGATGGGCGCTCGCGTGGCCCGATTCAGGGCCGGCGGCTGGAGCAGCGAATAGAAGGTATTCTGCATGCTATCCCACTGGGGTAGCTGCACCTGCGCGCCGGTTTCCGGCACCACCCAGGGCTGCAGTTGGTCGCCCACTATATACAGGTGTTGGATGCCGTTCTCGCGCACGGCCGGGGCCAGGGCCGCCAATTGCAAGATGCGCCCGATATCCATGTCCGTGTCAACAGTGTCCCGAAAAGAATTGTACAGCTCCGGCACCTGGGGCAGCATGTTCAGATCGAGCCCTTTGTTGAAGATAGCGCGCAAAAGCTGTTGTTGCCGGCGTCCGCGGTCAAAATCGCTGGTAGTGATGCGCGAGCGCGCATACCAGAGGGCCATCGCGCCGTCCATCTCGTGAAAACCCGGCTCCAGCACAAACCACTCCCAGCTATCCTCGTCCTGCGGGTCCAATTCGGGCGACTTCAGCCGCCAATCCTCCAGCCGGCAACTGACGCCGATTTCGACGCCGCCGAGTTGATCGACAATGGTCTGGAAGCCGGCGAAGTCAACCCGCGCGTAATAATGGATCGGGACGCCGAAGTTGTACAGGATGGTGTCCGCCAACAGCCCTTCCGCCCCGGTAGGGTAGCCGGCCGACGCCCCGTGCGGTAGGGCGGTGTTCAGCCGGTTCATCATCCAGCCGGGGATGTAGACATACAGGTCACGGGGAAGCGAGACCATGGATGCGGTGCCTTCCTGCCGGTTGATAGAGACGATGATCATCGAGTCCGTGCGCGAAACCTCGCTGCCGACGGCTGCGTCGCTGCCCAGCAGCAGCACATTGGTAATGTAATTGGGGACCTCAAACGGGGTGACCGCGGTCGGCACGGCAGTGGAGAAGGCCGATGGGTCCGGCGGCACAAATGTGGGCAGCACATTGGCTTGCTGGGGGATGCTGGTAGGAGTTGCGGTCGGCGGCCGGGTGGCTGTGGGAACTTTGGTGGCGGTGGGCGGCGGGGTGTCCGTCGCTATCGGGTTGGGCGTGTTGGTGATGGTTGGCACCGGCGTGAATGTGGGCGGCAGGGGAGTAGCGGTGGCGGTCGGTGTGCTGGTCGCCGTGGCGGCTTCGGCCGCCGCCGTGGCTGCTTTCGTTGGCGCAACCGTCGGGGCGGTCGCCGGGTTACTACAGGCTACCAGCCCTATCAAGATAGAAAATAGCAGTAACCACACAGGCAAATAGCGACGCCGGACATGCGCCGGCATTTTGTTGGCAGAGTTCATAGAGTTTCGCCGAAGAGATGCTGGCGACGGATGAAGATGGAATACCCCACCACAAAGACGGCCACCGCAATTACCGCCGTGCGAATGAAGTAGGCGGGATCCATCGCCGCCGGCCCGGCCCCTGAAGTAGTGCCCCATAGTACCGTGCGGTAGCCGTCAATGATAGAGGCCATCGGATTAAGCCAGCGGATCACGCGAGCCGGGGAAAAGGTGATGTCCGCTACCGTCACCAGCTCTTCATATTGGTCCAGGGGGTAGATGACCGGCGTCAGGAAGAACCAGGCCAGCATGACCACATCCAGGATCATCATGATGTCCCGGTAAAAGACGTGCATCGTGCCCAGCGCCAGGCAAAGGCCCAGAGTGAAGATCAGTTGGACGACGATCAACGCCGGCACCCACAACGCGTGCACGGTCAGGCCCAGTTTGAAGATGTACAGGAAGACGACCAGCACGATTAGCGATATGCCGAAGTTGACCAGGTTAGAGAAGACCGTGGCAGCCGGCAGCAGTTCACGGGGAAAGTAGACTTTCTTGATCAGCGCCGAATTGCTGCTGATGGCCACCGTACCGCCAATCAGGGCCGCGCTGAAGAAGTTCCAGGGCAGGATCGCCACCAGAAAGAACACCGGGTACTGGCGGATCTCTTCATTAGAAAGCACAGAGAAAACCAGGCTGAAGACGACCATCATCAGCAGGGGATTCAGCAGGCTCCAAAGGACGCCCAAAACGGAGTTCTTGTAGCGAACTTTCAGATCGCGCATTACCAGGCTTTGCAGCAGGTAACGATAGCGGTAAAGCTCGCCGAAATCCGGCAGCCATTGACGCAATCTCCACCACCTGACGGCAGGCTCTATTGTCTCCGGCGCAGCAGGCCAATCTGACATCGAGACTCAGTCGCACAAAATCGCATTTCACCGGCAATGGCCGGCGCAGCGGCGCATTATAGCCCAGATGCCGCCCGTTGCGTATTGCGCCGGACGCCGGTTGCGCCATACCCCGCAGCTCCTTGGCAACTTCTTTCCAGGGCGAGCGTGCTCCACCAGCATTACGGACTTTCTGTGGAGATTCAGTGAGAAAGCTGCTAAGAGAGCGCTTAAGGCTGCTCCCGATTGCGGCCGGGCTGTTACAATCCGCTGATGCGTCACAGCAAACAATTGTTCCTGGTCGTGATCCTTCTAGCGGCAGGAGTTGCCGGCTGCCGACGGGTTGCTCCCACCAGCCTGGAGAACGGCGCGCGCGATAGCGCCCTACTCTCAGATGGCGCGCCGTCTGCAACGGCTACCCTCGCTGCTCAACCGGCAACGGCCCCTGTCACCGCGACTACGACTGCGCCGGCCTCTCCCAATCCTCCTATTCCTACCGGCGCCAGCGGCCCGCCAGTCTGGCCCACGCCGGCCTCGCAGGCCAGCCGGTACGGCCAGGCGGCGCTGGCGCATGGCGAACAAGAGGCGGCTGATCAACTGGCCCTGCTTGACCCACCCATCCGCGACGATCTGGCCCTGGCGCTGGCTTACCGGGGGGCAACGGTCGCCGCTGAGGAGCAGACGGCCCTTTCGCCGCCGGCAATTGGCGAACGACAGCTATTCAACGTGTTGAATTATCATACCGTCGCCACCAGCCCCATCGAGGCGGAGTTGCTGGCAGTCAGCGACTATGCTTATTTCTGGTTTGACCGGGCGGCGACCGAAGATTGGCCCGATGCGGCGCGGTTGGCCGAGATCGCCGCCGGCTTCGATCGCGTCTTTCTCGATGTCGCCGCTGCCTTTGGCTACCCGCCGGCCCTGGAGTCTGCCGGCGAGCCAACGCTGCATGTGCTGAACGCCGGGCCGCAAGCGCTATGTGAGTCCGAAGCCGGTTGTGGGGTGGGCGGCTACTTCAGCGCCGCCGATGCCCTGCCGCCGGCGGTCAATCCCTACTCTAACCAGCGGCGCATGTTTGTGGTAAATAGCCGGTTGGCCGGGGCGGACTCTTACTTGAGCACGCTGGCGCACGAGCTGCGCCATCTGGTGGAATATGAGTACGATCGCCGCGAGGCGGATTGGGAGACGGAAGGCACGGCCATGCTGGCGGAAGAGCTGGCCGGCTGGCCGCTGGGCGCGCAGGCCGGCGGCAACGCCTTCCTATCAGACCCGGATTTGCAGCTCAATGACTGGTCGGACAGCCAGACGTACCGGCACTACGGGCAGGGCTACATGCTCAGTCGCTACATCTACGATCGCCTGGGGGCGGATCTCTTTCGTGAATTTGCCGGCCATCCGGCGAGTGGGTTGGAGGCGATTGACGCGCTGGCCGAGGAGCATGGGTTGGCGATGAACGGCGATTCCCTCTGGCTGGATTGGCTGGTGGCATTGGCCGTCCGCGATCGCGCCGATGTGCCGGAGCAGTTCACGCTGGGCAGCGTTGGGTTGGATCGCGCGACGATGACCGAGCTTCCGCTGGGGCCGGCGAATTTTGACGCCACCGTGCACCAGTACGCGGCGGACTATTACCGGCTCGCCGGCAGCGGGCCGCTGACGATCACCTTTGAGGGCGGTTCACTCGTCCCTCTGCTGGACGAAGCGCCGCTTTCTGGATCGCATTTCTGGTATGGCGGGCGGAGCAACTACAGCGAGAGCCGGCTGACCCGCGTCGTAGATCTGCACGACGTCGAGCAGGCGACATTGCAATACGCGGTCTATCATGATATCGAAAGCCAATATGACTTCGCCTACATCTCGGTCTCGCTGGATGGCGGGGTGACCTGGGAGGGGCTGACGGCGGATGGCATGCAGCGCAAAGGGCCGGCCCACGATCCCTCCGGCCTCAGCCCGACAGAGCGCTTCTACAATGGGCGCAGCGAAGGGTGGATGTTGGAAGAAATTGACCTATCTGCCTACGCAGGCCGGCAAATCCTGTTGCGTTTCAGCTATCTGACCGATTCGGTGGTCACCAGGCGTGGCTTTGCCTTGGACAACATCGCCATCCCGGAGATTGGTTTCTACGATGACGCGGAGACGCCGGCTGACGGCTGGCTGGTCGAGGGCTTTGTGCGAGCCGCCGGCTACCTGCCGCAGGAATGGCACTTGCAGCTGGTCACCTTTGTGGAAGGCCGGCCGGTGGTCACTACCCTGATTCCCGCGGAAGATGGCCGGCTGGAGTATTCGTTAGGCGTCAACGGCGAGGCGATCTTGATCGTGGCGGCCAGCGCGCCGGCGACGCTGGAGCCGGCTGTCTACCGGTTGACCTTCGACGCTCCGTAGACCGGCTCACACCGGCGTGATTGAAATCTAGATCCGCGCCAGGACGCCAGCCAGGTCGGCGATCAGATCCTCAGCGTTTTCAATCCCCACGGACAGGCGCACCAGGCCGGGGTCCACTTCCAACGGCGAGCCGGCCACGGAAGCATGGGTCATGGGGGCGGGTAATTCGATCAGCGACTCCACCCCGCCGAGCGATTCCGCCAGAGTGAAATAGCGCGTCTCGCGAGCCACGACCCGCGCCGCCGCTTCGCCGCCGTGCAGCGTAAAGGCGAGCATTCCGCCGGGCCCGGCCATTTGCCGCCGGGCCAGTTCATATTGCGGATGGCTCTCCAGGCCGGGATAGATGACTTCGGCCACCGCCGGATGGTCGGCCAGGAAGTGAGCCACCTCGGTTGCGTTCCGGCAGTGGCGTTCCATGCGCAGAGCCAGCGTCTTGATCCCGCGCAGGAGCAAAAAGCAATCCATTGGGCCGGGGACCGCGCCGATCGCGTTTTGCAGGAATTTCAGCGTTTCGTAGTATCCGCTATCGTTGAGGATGATCGCGCCGCCGACCACGTCGGAATGGCCGCCGATGTACTTGGTGGTGCTGTGCACCACGAAATCCGCCCCCAGGGAGAGCGGTCGCTGCAAGGCCGGCGAGGCGAAGGTGTTATCAACGCCCAACAGCACGTCATGCGCCTGGGCCAGCCGGGCGACGGCGGCGATGTCGGTCAGCTTCAGCAATGGGTTGGTGGGCGTCTCTAACCAGATCAGCCGGGTATTGGGTTGGATAGCCGCGCCGAGCGCATCGAGATTGCTGGTGTCCACGAAGCTAAAGGACAGCCCGTATTCGCGCAGTATCTTGTCGAAGAGGCGAAAGGTGCCGCCGTAGACGTCGTTGCCGGAGAGGATATGATCGCCGGGGCGAAAGAGGCGCAGTAGATTGTCAATGGCTGCCATGCCGGAGGCGAAGGCCAGCGCGTGTTTGCCGCCTTCCAGCGCTGCCAGGGCGCTCTGCAGCGCTGTCCGCGTAGGATTGTCCGTGCGCGAGTATTCGTACCCGCGATGCTGGGCCACATCTTCCTGCGCGTAGGTGGAAGTCTGGTAGATGGGTGTCATCACCGCGCCGCTGGTCGGGTCCGGCTGCGTGCCGGCGTGCACGACCAGCGTCTCGAAGTGCGCCTTTTCGTTGCTCATTACCATCACCTCGGTGTTAGAAATGAAAAAGCCCATCTCCCGGCGGAAGATGGGCTGAGATACCAGCGGCAGTTGGAACCTAGAATGCTTTCCCGGCAGCCGGCCCCTGATATTGATCCTCCCCGAAGCCAAGCATCAGGTAGAAGATGAACGGCAGGAGCAAGAGGCCGATTGCATAGGCAATGCTGCGGCCAAAAGACTTGGCCAGTTCCAGGGTGACCAGGATCTGCACGACAACGTTGACAAGCGGAATGATGTAGAGAATAAGCCACCAACCAGGCCGGCCAACGATCTCCAGCAATACCCAGATATTGTAGATCGGGACGATGGCCGCCCAGCCGGGCTTGCCGGCTTTCACAAAGACCTTCCACAAGCCGGCTATGTAAAGGGCTACAAGGATTCCTGTGCAGCAACAGCCCAGAAAATACGAGCCGAAGATCAAGGTAACGAACGAATCGTCGCTTTGCTGCAAGATAAGGGCAAGCATGTTCTCCATAAATTCCTCCTTATGACCGAGAAGACGGGACAATCAATACAACTGGCGACGGAAGTTTAGCATTGCCAGGGGCAACCGGTCAAGCAATGCGATCACGCCGGCAATAACAACTGCCGGCCTAACTGCGCCAGTCGCGAGTCATCTTCGGGGCTGCTGCCGGACCGGCATATTTGCTGTCCCCGAAGCCAAGCATGAGAAAAAAGACGTATGGGAAGAAGACTAATCCCAGGGCGAACGGTATACCGTGCTCGAACGATTCGGCGACGTCGAATGCGATCACAATTGACATGATCACGTTCACGAAGGGGATGAAGAAGAGAATGATCCACCAGGCCGGCCGGCCGACAATCTGCAGCAGCACCCAGATGTTGTAGATGGGGATGATCGCCGCCCAGCCCGGCTTGCCGGCTTTGACGTACACCTTCCACAACCCGGCGATAACCAGGAGCATGAAGATCAATGAGCAACAGGAGACCAGCGTGGCCCCTGCGTAAAGGGTTGTGCTATCGAATTGTTCCATTTCTCTCCTCGTTGACGAAATCGCTGACAGACCAACACCGGCCTGCACAGTGTATCATGCGGCCAAAAACAGCGCCAACAGATCGCTGTATGCCGCCGGCGGTTACTCCTCCAACAGATTGTCAGCCGCAATCATCACCGCGTACAGCAGGCTCAGGCTGTCATGAATACCACCGCGGGCCAGGTTGTAGTTGAACTGGCTGAGTTGGCCGACCGCGCCGTCCAGACAGTAGACGACCGTTGGCTGATTCGAGTCGAGCGTCAGGTCAATCACCCGCTGGAACTCGGTGTAGACGCTGGCCCATTCCTCAGGAACGTCCGAATAAACGGGCATGGCGGCCACCTGGCCGTAATAGCCCAGATACTCCGGACAGTCCGCGCTACCGCCGCTCCCTTGAGCGACGCGATCAAGCAGGCCGCCCATCTGCACAAGCACAAATTCCAGGTCCGTCATCTTGGCGCGCATGGCGTTTGCGTCGAAGGGCACAGGAGCCGGCCTGGTGGGCACCCCGGTGATCGGCACGGAGGTGGGCGTCACCGTGCCCGGCGTGGCGGTGGGAGGTGTGCCGGTTGCGGCGGCAGTTGCGGTAGGCGCAACGGTGCCGCCCACCGCGGTCGGTCCCGGTGTGGCGGAGGGCGGCGCGGGCACGCCGTCCGTTATTGTGCTCAGGTCGCCCTGAATGGTTAGCAACTCACCAAAGACCCACCCTTCGACCCCATTCGGGCTGATCACCTGATACCAGTCGCCGGTCTGATCGATGCCGGTGACGGGCATTGTTGTCCCCTGGGCCACCTCTTCCAGGATGTCGAAGGTGGTCCCCGGCCCGCTGCGTATATTTGTGATCGTGGTGGTCACGCCGGTCACGCCGGATTCCAGGGTGACAGTTACCTCGGTGTTAGGCCCGGAGACGGTGATCTCGGTGGAGGCCGGCTGGTAACCCGTCGCGGTCACGTCTACCTGATAGGTGTTCGTGGCCACATCCACCCCGACAAAAATCGCCCGGCCATCGGCCGTGGTAGCGAAACTTGCGCTGAAGTTGGTTGCCGGGTTGGTCAACAATACGTTGGCCCCGGCCACCGGCTGTCCCTGATCGTTCTGCACCAGGATAACTACGGTGGGGATCGGCGTTTGTGTCGGCGGGAGTGTGGCCGACGGCTCAGGAATTGCCGTAGCCGCCGGCGACTGGGTCTGGGCCGGGGGAGGGGCGGCCGGCGTGTTCGTGGCCGGAGGCGGCGGGACGGGCGTATTGGTCGGCGAGTCTATGCCGCTGGTAAAGGTCGGCGCAGACGTCGGCGTCGGGTCCCCGCCCCCGCAAGCGGCCAGCAACAGCAGTAGCGCCAGACTAAACAGTAGGATGCGGATCGGGTGTTTCATCTGTTCCCTCCATTGCAAATCTGCTGAAACAACCCCGTAGGTATCTTGAGATCTACGCGGATAGTCAGTCAGCTTGCGAATGAACCACTTGTGGTCTTCTCGCCAAAACAGAACAAAACCCCGCAGGTCTTTCGGCGGTTCATTCTGGAGCGAACCTGCTCCATCAGACCGGCGGGGTTTCTGTAGAGAGTTGGCGAATGAACCACTTAGAATCCCTCCAGGTAAGAAAGGTCGGCAATACCTGTAGCCAGGTCGGCAACGCCCTGCAGCAGCGCCAGGCGATTTTCGCGAATGGCCGTATCTTCTGCCATCACCAATACGTCCTTAAAGAACTTGCTGATGGCCGGCTCCAACTCTCG
>CAYVQP010000050.1:20542-34928 GCA_964452775.1 uncultured Ardenticatenaceae bacterium
GGAAGCCGGGCGGCCGCGATCGCGCAGCAATACGTCCAGCCGGCCGGCGATAAAGGCCAGCGTCTCCGCGCAGGTAGAATTGTCAACCGGCACGGGCAACAGGGCAGCCGCGCCGGCAATCGCTGCTCGCAAATCAAATGACACCTGATTCTCGATCAGATTCTCTACGATCTGGATGGCGGCCCGGCGCAGGGCAAAGGGATCGTTGGAACCTTTGGGGGCTAACCCGGCGGCAGTCAGACCGGTCAGGCTGTCCAGGCGATCGGCCAGGGCCAGCGCTAATCCGGCCCGGCTGCGACTGACCGGCTGATATTGCTCAGCGATGGCCTGGGCGACAGCCGGGGACTCCCCACTCAACAGGGCATAATGGCCGCCCATGACCCCCTGCAGCGAGGTCATTTCAACGACCATCGCCGTGGCCAGGTCAGCCTTCGCCAGCGCGGCCGCACGCTGGGCCGTCGCCAGCTCCTCCGAACTCAGTCCCAGCATCTCGCCAATCTGCGGCGTCAGCTGCTCCAGCCGGCGGTTCTTATCCAGCATAGAACCCAATTTCGCCTGGAAGATGAGCTTGCTCAGCTCCGGCAAGAAGTCGCTCAGCGCTCTCTTGATGTCCTTTTTGTAAAAGAACTCGGCGTCTGAGAAGCGGGCGCGAAGGACCTGCTCATTGCCGGCGCGCACGATGTCCAGGTGCTCGCTGTCGCCGTTTCGCACGGTGATGAAATGGGGCGACAACTGCTCCGCGGAGCGATAGACAGGGAAGTAGCGTTGGTGCTTGCGCATGACGGCTACCAGCACTTGCGGGGGCAATTCCAGGTAACGCTCGTCGAAACTCCCCGCCAGGGGTGTGGGCTGCTCCACCAGATTCGCCACTTCTTGAAGAAGTTCGGCATCGTCCGGAACGCGGCCGTGCTGCTCTGCGGCCAGTTGGCGCGCGCTCGCCGCGATCAGCGCCCGGCGCCGAGCCGGATCCAGCATGATGCCGTTGGCGGCCATCAGGCGGGGATAGTCGTCAGCATGAGCCAGATGAATGGGGTGGCCATCACGGGGGCGCAGACCTCGACTGACCCGCCCGGCATGCAGGCCGGCGTAGCTGAAGTCCACCACCTGATCCCCGAACATGGAGACCAGCCAGCGGATCGGACGGGAGAAGCTGACGTTGGTCGAGTTCCAACGCATCCCTTTCTCAAAGCGCAGGCCGGCTATCAACTCCGGCAGGGCGGCAGCGAGAACGACCGCAGCCGGCCGGCCCACCTCGCGAACCGCGGCGGCGACGTAGCGCTTGCCGGCATCCTCGACGATGCGCAGATCAGCGACGTCCACCCCCCTGCTCTGGGCAAAACCGATTGCCGCCCGAGTTGGCGCTCCATCGCCATCAAAGGCGCGATCAGCCGGCGGACCCTTCACCTCGCTTTCGTAATCCGTCTGGCGCGGAGCCACGCCGTAAGCCAGCACCGCCAGCCGGCGCGGCGTGCCCAACACCTCAATTCGCTCGTAATGCAGGCGTAGTCCGTCAAAAAACGCCGGGGCGCTCTCCCGCAATTGCGTTAAGGCGCTCTCAAGATCGGTGACCGGCAGCTCTTCCACGCCGATTTCCAGCACGAAGTTCTGCGGCAGATGGAATATCTCTGTGGTCGCCGGCTCAACTGCCGCAGCCGCCCGGCCGTTCATGCGCCAGTGAGGATTCTCCAACAAGGGGAACTCCCGCCCCTGGCGTTGCTCGATGAACTGCGTTGACACCTGTTGAGCGATGTCGCGCATGCGCCGGAAATATTGGGCGCGCTCAGTGACGCCAATCGCCCCACGCGTGTCCAACACGTTGAACAGGTGCGAGCACTTCAGGTTGTAGTCGTGGGCTGGGATCACCAGCCCGGCTTCCAGGCAGCGGCGGGCCTCTTTCTCGTATGTGTTGTATACCGCGCGCAGCGCATCCACATCCGCCACCTCAAAGTAGTAGCGGCAATGTTCGATCTCCGATTGCAACAATATGTCGTGGTAGGGTACGCCGGCCCCCCAATCGAGTTGCCAGACTGCATCTACCTCTTGCAAGACTAGCGCAATGCGATCCAGGCCGTAGGTGATTTCCACGGATACCGGGTCCAGGTTGACGCCGCCGGATTGCTGAAAGTAGGTGAATTGGGTGATCTCCTGCCCATCCAGCCACACTTCCCAGCCGAGACCCCATGCGCCCAGAGCCGGGCTTTCCCAGTTGTCTTCTACATAGCGCAGGTCGTGCATGCGCGGGTTGATGCCGATGTGGCTCAGGCTCTTTTCGTACAACTCTTGCGGATTGCCGGGATCCGGCTTCAGGATCACCTGCAGCTGGTAAAAGAGCTGCATCCGGTTAGGATTCTCGCCAAAACGGCCGTCATCCGGCCTGATTGACGGCTCAACGTACACCACATTCCAGGGTTCAGGTCCCAGGACCCGCAGCGCGGTAGCCGGGTTCATCGTGCCCGCCCCGACCTGAATATTGTATGGGTTCCAGACGACACAACCCTGCGCTTTCCAGTAATCAAGCAGCTTCAGGATCATGTCCTGGTAACTCAGCTTATTGTTCATCCTCATTCCTTCAGGATCAGACGCAACCGCCCGAGAATTGCCGGGGCGGGAGCTGTTCCAGACTTCGTGTGCTCCGGCAAATTATAGCACAGCAAGGCTGAAATGATATTCGGCGGGAGTTGACCCCTGGGCGCGGGTTGATGTCGTGGAGCGCCTCTCCCTGGAAGCGGTTCGCGGTTACTCGGTGGGGCTGGTGAAAAGCTCCGCCTCCCGGCGCAGGCGGTGCAGGAAGTCAACCGACTTCAGGTTCCGCTCCAGGATATAGGTGAGGTAGAAGTGCATCAGGTTCTCAAGCTCGGCGTGCATGGGACCGCGCAGGCGCAACGACTGCACCGTCTGCCAATCGCGGGTCTGCAGATAGCGCAGCACCTTCACCGCCGCGGCGGATATGGGTCGCGCCCGGCGGTCACGCTCGGCGCAGTTGGGGCAAAGCAGCCCGCCCAATTCCGCGCTAAAGAACTGCTCTTGCTCTTCAATCTCTTCTTCGCAGCCCACGCAGTTGAAGAATTGCGGCCGGTAGCCGGAGAAGGCCAGCAGGCGCAATTCGCTGTGCCGCGCCACCAGGATCGGCTCCGGCGCATCGCTCAGCCGGCGCAGGGTCTCCACCAGCAAATCGTAGAGGGCGCTATTCTGGTCTTCCTCGGCCGTGAAACGGTCCAGCAGCTCGACGAAGTAGGCGGCGTAGGTGGTCCGGATTAGGTCCTCGCGCACGCCCACAAAGGCTTCTGCCAGTTCCGCCTGGGTGATGATGTCCAGGTCGCGACCTTCAGCAATCAGGAATTGCGTGCGCATGAACAGCTCGACGTGGCCGGTCTTACGGCTTTGCGGCTTGCGCGCCCCCTTGGCAATGGCCCGAATCTTCCCTCTTTCACGCGAGAATAGGGTCAGCAGCCGGTCCGCCTCGCCGAAATCGCTGCGGCGTAACACAACAGCTTCGACGCGGTAGGTCTTTTCCCTGGGCATGATCCTACTCCTGACCGGCAGCGCCGGAGATTGACGGCGCAGACACGCTCACAAATGTTCTCGCCCGAAGCTCAGCGGCAGCAAAGCGTGCAGCGTCGTCTCGTGCACCTCGTTGGCGGCATTGGCGATGTAAACCGGCGCCTCCCCATCTTCGCCGGCAAACTCAGATAGCACCTGCCGGCAGGCCCCACAGGGGGATACGCCGTTGGATGTGCACACGGCAACCGCCTTGATGCGCTGGACGCCGGCGGTCACCATCGCAAACACGGCGGCGCGCTCCGCGCAGATGGTCAGGCCGAAGGAGGCGTTCTCGACATTTACGCCGGTGTAAATCTGGCCGTCGGATCCTAACAGAGCAGCGCCAACCGCGAAGTTGGAGTAAGGCGCGTATGCGTGCTTGCGGCTGGTGCAGGCGGCTGCGACAAGTGCGTCACGGGTTGCTGAATCAATCATTGAACGCTCCTTCAAAGAACGGTCGCTTATGGCAGCTTTCCATCAACCAGGGTAAGCGGAGGCACGCGGGTATGGGCAGGTAAAGAAGCGCTGATGACCACCGCCTGCTCAATGTGGCAGCCATGCCCGACAAGGGCATCTCGAATGATGCTGTTCGGCCCCAACACGCAATCTTCCCCGATGATGCTTGCGCCCTGAACAAACGTGTTCGGCCAGATTATCGTGTCCTGCCCGATCTGCACATCCTGATCAATATAGGTAGCCTCCGGGTCAATCAGGGTCACGCCGGCCTCCAGCCACTTCTTGTTGGCGCGGCGGCGAAACGCCTTTTCGACTGTGGTCAGCTCAGCGCGGGCGCCGGCGCCAAGCGCCTCGTCCGGATCATCGGCAATAATCGCCTCCACCCGGCGGGCCTGTTGCACGGCCATGGGGATCATGTCAGTCAGGTAATATTCAGGGCCGGTGCGCGCCTGTCTGAGCGGCAGGCGCGGCAGGTTTTGCCACAGCCAGGGGCCGGCGAAGCAGTAGACGCCGGCGTTTAATTCTCTAATGGCCAGAAGTTCCGCCGCATCAGGCCGCCTCCTGGCTTCGGCAACCTCCATGATGTCGCGAACCTCCCCCCACTCATCCCGCACGATCCGGCCAAAGGAGGAGTCCGGCTCGCCCATTACGGAGAGCAGCGCCACCTCGGCATCGCTTTCTGCTTGCCGGCGCGCGAGGAGGGCAAGCGTTTCGCGGCGGAGAAGAGGCATATCGCCATAGGTTACCAGCACCTGGCCGCCGCTGTCTTGCAGCAAGGGGGCGGCCATCTGAGCGGCGTGGCCGGTGCCTAGCCGTTCCGCCTGCTCCACGTATTCCGCCCGGTCGCCGATCAATTGCCGGATGCCGCTCTCGCCGGGAGCAATCACGATGACCGGCTTCCGTGTGGCGACAGCGCTCGCCGCTTCGAAGACATGCACGATCATCGGCTTGCCGCCCACCTCGTGCAGCACCTTTTGCTTCTTCGAGTGCATGCGAGTGCCGTGTCCCGCCGCCAGCAGGACAACAGCCAGGTCGCTCATGGGCTGATCCTTCAATACGGTCACCGCCGGCGATAACGCTCGCATGCGGCTGTGGAAAAAAAGAGGACGTTCGCCGGAACGCCCTCTGCACTGGGGTGGTAGGATTCGAACCTACGAATGGCGGATCCAAAGTCCGCTGCCTTACCACTTGGCGACACCCCACAGCAGCCTGAATCCTAACATAAGGATGATGTTCCGGCAACAGGCGCAGTCCGGCGCGTGCCATTGAAAACCCATAGGTCTCAGCAGCGACATGCCGAAAGTGATGGGCTATTCGTGCATTTTGTCGTAGATTACCGCTGCCTTTTTGTGTAGAATGCCCATATGCCTTTGTGCACGCCAAATGATTCCCGAGACGGTCGCACATCCGGGGCGAACTTTACCCAATTTTCAATTGCCGGCGGCCTCACGCGCGTCAGCGGCGAGCCGGAATGGAGATGAGGACGACATGACGAACAATCGGAAGAAGGGAGCCAGTGTGCTCGAAAACGTTGCCCGCCAGTTTGAAAAGGCAGCGGACCTGATGGAATTGGACCCGGATGTCCGCCGGATACTGAGCAAGACCACCAATGAGATTGTGGTTAATTTTCCGGTGAGGATGGACGACGGCCGAATTGAGGTGTTCACCGGCTATCGCGTCCAGCATAACAACGTGCTCGGTCCATTCAAGGGAGGTCTGCGCTTTCACCCGGCGGTGAACATTGACGAGGTCAGAGCATTGGCCTCCTGGATGACCTGGAAAACGGCCGTGGCCAATCTCCCACTGGGCGGCGCGAAGGGGGGCATCCAGCTCGATCCGGCGCAATATTCGCCGCACGAGATCGAGCGGATTACCCGGCGCTTCGCCTTTGCGCTGGGCAGCAACATTGGGCCGGAGTATGACATCCCCGCGCCGGACGTGAACACCAACGCGCAGATCATGGCCTGGTTTCTGGACACTTATCTATCAACCATGTCGCCGCAATCCCGGCAGAATTCTTTCCACGTGGTCACGGGCAAGCCGGTAGAGTCCGGAGGTAGCGTCGGTCGCGATAAGGCAACCGGGCAGGGCGTCGTCTTTTGCATACAGCGATGGGCGGAGGACAAAGGCTTCGATCTCGCCGCCGCCACCTATCTCGTTCAAGGGTATGGGAATGTCGGCTCCTGGGCTGCGCGGCTGATGAAGCCGCTTGGCGCGACCCTGCTGGCCGTCGAAGATCACACCGGAGCTATCCATAATCCGGCGGGAATTGACGCAGACGATCTCGCCGAATATGTGCGGGTCAAGCGAGGCATCGCCGGCTATCCAGGGGCCCAGCCGATTGACCATGAGACCTTTATGCGCACCCGGGCGGATATCTTCATCCCGGCAGCGCTGGAGAATCAGATCACCGGCGAGACAGCCCCCTGGCTGAATGTCAGGTTGGTTGCAGAGGGCGCCAACGGCCCCACTGACCCCGAGGGCGACCGGATCCTGCAGGAGAAGGGCCTCGATCTGCTGCCTGATATTCTGGCCAATGCCGGCGGCGTAATCGTCAGCTACTTCGAATGGCTGCAGAACAAACGCAGCGAGTTCTGGGACCTGGGGGAAGTGGACAGCAAACTGCACCGGATGATGATGCAATCCTACGAACGGGTGAAGGCAGCGGCTCACGAATATGATACCGACTGGCGCACCGCCGCCTACGTGGTGGCCCTCTCGCGGCTGGCTACCGTTTACCGCGAGCGCGGCATCTTTCCATAGGCGACTCTGGAGCACATCGCTATAATTTAGCCGGGGGCGATAGGGTCCCCGAACAATGAATGGAGAAATCAACCTATGACTGAGAACATGAATCCGTTTGCCATTGCGCAAGCGCAATTAGATGAGGCAGCAGCGATCCTGCAACTCGATCCGGATATGCACGCATTTCTGCGCGAACCGATGCGGGAGTTTCATTTCAATATTCCGGTGCGTATGGACAATGGGCACGTGAGGTGCTTCAAGGGTTTCCGCGTCCAATATAACGATGCCCGCGGCCCGGCGAAAGGGGGGATTCGCTTTCACCCGGATGAGACAATTGACACGGTCCGCGCCCTGGCGGCCTGGATGACCTGGAAGACAGCAGTAGTCGATCTGCCCCTGGGAGGCGGCAAGGGGGGCGTGATTTGCAATCCACGGGAAATGTCCCCCGGCGAGCTGGAACGTCTGAGCCGCGCCTATATGCGCAACATTGCTCGCTATGTGGGTCTGACTCAGGATGTGCCGGCGCCGGACGTGAACACCAACGCCCAGATCATGTCCTGGATGGTGGACGAGTACGAAGTTTTGGCCGGGCGGCGAGAACCCGGCGTGATCACCGGCAAGCCGGTAGCCCTGGGCGGCTCGTTGGGCAGGCCGCCGGCGACAGCGTTGGGCGCGCTGTTCACCGTTCGCGAAGCGGCAAAGTTGATTGGCCTGTCCTTGCAGGGGGCGACCTGCGCCATCCAGGGTTTCGGCAATGTCGGCTCATTTGCGCATCAATTGGCGACCCGGATCTTTGGGATGAAGGTCATTGCCATCAGCGACGAATTCGGCGCGATCTACAATCCCAATGGGCTTGACTACGACGGGCTGCGGGCCCACTTCACGGAGGCCGGGCGCGTTGGCGGCTATCGCTTTGCGGACTCGTTCACGAATGAAGATTTGCTGGAACTAGATGTTGACGTGCTGGTCCCGGCGGCGATTGAAGGACAGATCACAGGTCGCAATGCGGACCAGATCAAGGCCCGCGTTCTGGCGGAGATGGCGAACGGCCCAACCACGCCGGAAGCCGATGATATCCTGGCCGAGAAGAACATCTATATCATCCCGGATTTCCTGTGCAACGCCGGCGGGGTCACAGTCTCCTACTTTGAGATGGTGCAGAACGCCCAGCAATATTACTGGGACGAGGCGATGGTGCAGGAGCGGTTGGACAAGAAGATGACCACCGCCTTTCACGCCGTGCACAAGATGGCGCAGGCCAAGCAGGTGAGTAACCGCGTGGCAGCCTATCTTACCTCGATTGATCGGGTGGCTGAGGCGGTGCGCTGGCGCGGGTGGGTGTGATTCTGCACGGCGATTTGCGACCGGCAAATGTGGCAAAAACGCGCAAAATGCTTGCCAAACCCGAACATATGTGCTATAATGATGACTGAATCGAACAATGCGATGCAATTGCGGCGTAGTCTCTCCGCAGCGTGTACATCTCAACTCAATGGTGATAGTATTGCCGCAGTCGCGCGCTCGTCGTGGTCAATGTTTATCGTGGGCTGCCCGTCGCCTCGATACGCCGGTGCAGAATTGACAGCCCAAAAGGAGAGCTGGTCGTGTATCAGAAGATAATTGTTATTGGGAATTTGGGACGTGACCCTGAGATGCGTTATATGCCGGATGGAACCGCCGTAACAAACCTCAGTGTGGCAACAAATCGCACCTGGTCAGACAAGGCTACCGGCGAACCTCGCGAAGAGACTACCTGGTTTAGGGTTTCGGTTTGGCGACGCCAGGCGGAAGCAGCGAACCAATATCTGCGAAAGGGCAGTAGGGTATTAATTGAGGGGCGATTGCAGGTGGATCCCAATACCGGTGGTCCGCGCATGTATACGCGCCAGGATGGTACAGTAGGTACCTCATTTGAGATTTTCGCAGAGAACTTGCGCTTCATGAGTAGCAGGGAGGAAGGGAGCTATGCTCGCGAAGACTTCGAGGGTGGCGCTCCGGCCCAAGAAGAGGACGAAATCCCCTTCTAGCTCTTGCTGGATTGTCAGATGATGCAGAGGGCAACCGCGCCGAATGGCCGGCGGTTGCCCTCTTTTGCATCGGGGCGCCGGCTTTAGCCCTCCTTCACCGCGCTGATCACCCCGCTGAACAACCTGGGAGCAGTTGGCAGGCTGAGCGCGCTGCTCAGCTCGACTTGCGGGGCGGCCTTATCTCGCACCGAGATGTTGGTGAAGCCGGCTGCCTGCATGGCGGCGACGTAATCGGAGACATCTTCGGCTCCGCTGACGCAGGCGGCCCAGGCGGCCATATCGGCGCGTTGTTCGGCGGTGAAGTAACCCTGGGTGAGCATGTCCGAGACCGCCAGGCGACCACCGGGCCGGAGCACACGATAAGCTTCGCGGAACACCGCCGGCTTGTCCGGGCTGAGATTGATCACGCAGTTAGAGATGATCACGTCTATTGACTCCGACTCGACCGGCAGCGCCTCGATTTGCCCCTGCCGGAAGGAGACATTGGCGCGTCCCAATTTGTCCCGGTTGGCATTGGCTCGCGCAAGCATGGCCGGGGTCATGTCTACGCCGATCACCTCACCCGTTGGGCCGACCCGTTCGGCGGCCAGAAAGGCATCCAGCCCGGCGCCGGAACCCAGGTCCAGCACCGTCTGCCCCGGCCGTATTGAAGCCAGGGTGATCGGATCGCCGCACCCCAGCGACTGCGCCTGCACATCCAACGGCACGGCGCTCATATCGGCATCGTACAACCCGTTTCCACAGCAATCGTCGCTTCCACAACCATCGCTGCTCCCGCAGCAACCGGAGGATGCCGCCGGCAAGTCAAAGCCGGTTGCGATTTGCGCGTAGCGCTCGCGCACTGCGCTGTGAACCTCGTCTACTTTATTCATCTGCCTATTCTCCTTTATATAGATAAACGTCTATGTGTTATGGCAAAAAAAGTGGCTGAAAACCTGTATCAGGTGGTCACCTGCGTGCTATCCAGCACAATCTCCTCCCCGATTTCCGGCGCAAAGCGGGCCATCAGCGTCCCGCAGCAGAAGGCTACTGCTTCCTGGTTCAGACTATAGAATATTTGCTTACCCTCCCGGCGGGTGCAGACCAGGCCGGCATCGCGCAGGATGCTCAAGTGGTGTGACACGGTGGGTTGTGACACCTCGCCGACGCGGTCGACAATGTCATTGACGCAGAGCCAGTTGCAGCAAAGCGTCTGCATGATCCGCTGCCGGGTGGTATCCGCCATCGCCTTTGCAAAAGTGACCGGGTCTGTTTCCATCACGCCATCATATTGATGATTATCTATCTGATAGACCATTATATTGACTGGGGGAGAATTGTCAAGCGTGTTTGACTGAACTTCCGGCGACCGGTAGAATCGCCCGCTTGTCTGGGCAAAACCCCGCAGGTCTTTTCGGGGCAAATTCCGTGCGAAGACACCTCAAAGACCTGCGGGGTTTGCGCCCTCGTCTGAAGAATCCCGGAAACTTGAAGTTTCCGGGATTCAATAAGGACCAATATGCGTATTGTCGTTGATGCAATGGGTAGCGACAGTCACCCCGGCCCGGATGTAGCCGGCGGTGTGCTGGCTGCGCGCGAGTTTGGCGATGAGATCGTGCTGGTGGGGGACGAAGCGCGCATCCGGCAGGAGCTGGACAAACACGACAGCTCCGGCTTGCCGATACGCGTTGTGCACGCCGGGCAGGTGATCACCATGACCGACAAGCCCAGCCAGGCGTCGCGCGAGAAGCTGGATTCCTCCATGCATGTGGGCCTGAACCTGGTAAAGAATGGGGAGGCGGATGCTTTTGTCTCCGCCGGCAACACGGGGGCGGTCCTGGCGGTGGCCATGCTGCAAACGCTGCGCCGTATTCCCGGCGTCAAGCGACCAGCGTTAGGGGTTGTCTTCCCGCTGGCCAACCGGCCGTTTCTGGCCGACAGCGGCGCGAACGCCGATTGCCGGCCGGAGTTCCTGCTGCAATTTGCCCAGATGGGCAGCGTCTATGTCGAAAGGGTGAGCGGGATCGCCAACCCGCGCATCGCCCTGATCTCCAACGGCGAGGAAGAGGGCAAGGGAAACGAGTTGATCAGGGATACCATACCCTTGCTGCGCGATAGCGGGCTGAACTACATCGGCGTAGCTGAGCCGAAGGAGTTTTTTGCCCAGGGGGTTGCCGATGTGGGCGTTACCGACGGCTTTACCGGCAACATCATCATGAAAAGCGTTGAGGCCGTCGCCGGTTACATGAGCCGGCTGATAAATAGCGAGGTCAGGGCGCATCCGCTGACCGCTGTCGGCGGGCTGTTGGCCCGCCCGGCATTTAACCGCGTGCGCACACAACTGAATCCTGATGAAGTCGGCGGCGCGCCACTTCTCGGAGTAAACGGTGTTGTAATCATCGGGCACGGGCGCTCGAACGCCTATGCAATCAAGCAAGCTGTCGGCCAGGCGCGCAAGGCGGTCCAGCAGGACATTGTGGGCGCAATCGCGGCCGGCATCCAGGCGCAACAATCAGAAGCAACCAGCCAGGCGGAGAGTTAGAGGAACGGACGAGAGTGATGAATCAGTTTGTTGACCACCGTGGACGGAACCGGGTGGTAATTACCGGCATTGGAGCAGTCAGCCCTTTGGGCCTTACCGCCGAGGAGAGCTGGCAGAGCGTGTTGGCCGGGCGCTCCGGCATCGAGCGCATTACCCAGTTTGACGCCAGCCACCTGCCCTGCCAAATCGCCGGCGAGGTGAAAGAGTTTTCGGCGGACAAATACATCTCCTTTAAGGAAGCCCGGCGCATGTCCCGCTGCTCACAACTGGCGGTGGCGGCCGGTTCGATGGCGCTGGAAGATGCGGGCATTTCAAACGGCCTGCCTGATCCGGAGCGCACCGGCGTGGTGGTCGGCACCGGCATGGGCGGTATTGAACGAGCCTACGAGAACATGGACCTATACCGTGAGAAGGGCCTGGCCAGGGTGAACCCATTTTCGCTGACCAGCGTCCTGCCGAATATGCCCAGCCACCATATCAGCCTGATGTGTGGGGCGGTCGGCCCGATCAGCACGGTGGTGGCGGCCTGCGCCACCGGCACGCAGGCGGTCGGTGAAGCAGCCGAGTTTGTCCGGCGCGGGGCGGCGGATATCGTCATCGCCGGCGGGGTGGAAGGGCTGATCCACGAGGCGGCCATTGCCGGCTTCTGCGCCATGCGCGCGCTCACGCTCTCCTACAACGATAACCCGCACCGGGCGTGCCGGCCCTTTGACAAGAATCGCGACGGCTTCATTTTGAGCGAGGGAGCCGGGATTGTCGTCCTGGAGACGTTGGAGCATGCTGTGGCGCGCGGCGCGCGCATCTACTGTGAGGTGCTCGGCCACGCCTCTTCATCGGATGCGCACCATGTAGCCGCTCCCGACCCTGAAGGGCGCGGGGCGGTGCGGGCCATGCGCTGGGCGCTGGCGGATGCCGATGTGCCCTTTGACGGGTTGGACTACATTAATGCGCATGGCAGCTCCACGCCGGTGAATGACCGTACTGAGACGATGGCGATTAAGACACTATTTGGGGAGCGCGCGTATGAAATCCCGGTCAGCAGCACAAAGTCGGTGATGGGCCACGCCATGGGCGGCACCGGCGCGTTGGAAGCGATCTTCTGTGCCTATGCCCTGCACGAAGGGATCATCCCGCCCACCTGGAATTACGAGACGCCCGATCCCGAATGCGATCTGGACTACGTGCCCAATGAGCCGCGCCCGGCCCCCTTACGGACGGCGATGAGCAATTCGCTTGGCCTGGGCGGTCAGAACGCCTGTCTGGTGTTGGGGCGCTACCGGCAAAACGGCAGTGGAGCATAGGCCCGTGGGCAACGGGAATCTCCTGCGCGCCCCGGTTAATCCTGCCCAATGACGATAATCCGGGATGATCAGCGCATCGCCCGCCTGCGTAAGCTGGGTACCTGGGCGAACTTCATCGGCCTGGCGGTGCTGGTCGCCGGCCTGCTGCTGCCGATCATTATTGATGATCCGCGGATGCTCTATGTACAGCTGCTGGCTATTCCGGCCGGCTGGCTGTTGTCGCAGGTAGGCATCTACCTCACCCATCGCTACCTGCAGAACCCGCGACCCGATGAGGTGTTGGACGAGGCGCTGAAGAACGTGAGCCGGGACGGTCGCCTCTATCACTACGTGCTGCCCGCTCCACATGTGCTGCTCACTCGCTCAGGCCCAATCATCTTCGTCGCCAAATATCAGACCGGCAATATCAGTTACAAGAATGGCCGCTGGCGCCAGACGGGGATTAACTTCGTGCGCCGGCTATTCGGCCAGGAAGGGATAGGCAATCCCAGCCGGGAGGCGGAGCGGGACCTGCAGAAGCTGGCTAACTTCATCCGCAAGAAGGCGCCGAGTGTGGAAGAAGTGCCGGTTGGGGTGATGATCGTCTTTACCAAGAAGGCGGGGAGCGAGCTGGATGTGGCCGATTCGCCGGTGCCGGCCATGCACTACACCAAGCTAAAAGGGAGCTTCAAGCAGAAGACGCAAGGACCGCCCCTGCCGGAGCCGGTATACATGGCCCTGCGCACTGCGTTTGACGCCGCCGCCGGCAAACTTGTCCGCGAGGAGTAAGCGGTGGAGATACACCCCCAGGTGCATTGCTTCGCCACTCGCGCGGTGAACAGCTACCTGTGTGTCGAGGCGGGCGGACTGACCCTCATTGACGCTTCCACGCCGAATCAGGCCGACATGATTCTCAACTACGTCCTACGCATCGGCCGTCAGCCGTGGGAGATCCGGCGCATCGTCATCACCCATACTGACAGGGATCATGTGGGCAGCCTGGCGGAGCTGCAGGGGGCGACGGGGGCTACCGTGATTGCCGGCGAAGCGTCAATCAGCTGGTTGCAACGTGGCATGGCTCCGGCCCACCTGCCTCGCCCGATGCAGTTTGTGGTCGATCGCCTGTTCAAGTATGAGCCGCTGCCGCTGAACGTGCTGAAGGCGATCCGTCCCGGCGAGGTGCTGCCGGTGTTGGGCGGTCTGCGGGCGATTGCTACCCCGGGCCACACGCCGGACCATCTTGCCTACTACAGCCGGGTGACGGGGGTGCTGTTTGCCGGGGACGCCCTCAGCACCGGCGAGGGGCGGGTGGGCCTGTCGCCCGGCTTCATCACCGCCGATGAGCGGATTGCCCGGCAATCGGCGCGGGCGCTGTTGGAGCTTGCGCCGGCCGTGGTCGCCTGCGGTCATGGCCGGCCCTTGCAAGCACACACGATGAATGAGTTGATGGCGCTGTCCCAGGCGCTTGTGTGACGCGCCGCCGGCTGAATTGCCGCTGTTTGCGCCCGTTTGACAAGTAGCCGGTTTTCATTAGAATTTCATATGCGTCTTTCACGTCCCAGGCCGCGCAGGGGTCTGTAGCCAACGCCAACCCTGTGCCAATAGGAGGAATGTTCTGCCCAGTTCTGCATCCGGCGCTTGTGGCATCCTGGGGCTGGCTCCCCCCAACGCTAAGTTGTTCCACGAGCGCTACCTTCTAGATACCTAATGCTCAAATATGAGGAGAGGAACATGAAGCGTCCACTGTTTTTGCTTTCACTTTTGGTTCTATTGGCCCTGGCATTAGCGGCCTGCGGCGGGGGATCTGACCTGGAATG
>CAYVQP010000051.1:0-12917 GCA_964452775.1 uncultured Ardenticatenaceae bacterium
ATGTCGCCGGCCGGCTCGACATTTCAGTACGGAGTTATCCAGCCGGTGGCTACACTGGATGAGGCGCGTTCGCCGGACATCATCCGCGCAAATCTGCAGCAAATCGCCGCGCTGAATAGCAACACAGTCTACCAGGTGTTTCCGGAAGGGATGATGCCGGAGGAGTGGCGCGCCTATCTGGATATCGCTCAGGAAGAAGGGTTGTCCGTGCTGGTCGGTCCCAGCTGGATCAGCGAGAACCCAAATCCGGACGACCTGTCGCCGGTACTCTCCATGTTGGATGCCTTCGGCGACCACCCCGCCCTGCGTGGCTTTGTCTATTTACATGAGCCGTGGGAGATGTTCACCACCGCCGAAATCCAGGCAATGTATAGCATAATTAAGGCCGAACACCCGGATGTCCCGCTGGCGGTATTCTGGTCGGGCGAATTGCAAAAGGGTAATCAAGGCGACCGAACTTTCACCGACGGACTTTGTGACATTTGTATCGTCAATCTGAAGGCCTTTCAAGAGGACCCGCAGCTGTCGGACTACCAGAGCCTGGAGCGCATGGCGGTATCCGCCCCCATAATCGCCGCCAATGACCCGGATGCCGAACTTTGGTCCTCTACTCAGGTGTGGGCGCCGCCTGACGGGGGCCGGCGCGGCTTTCGGGTGCCCAGTGCAGCAGAAATGGAAGAATTGCTGTGCACCTTGACTGCTGAGTATCCCCTGCAGGGCTATCTCTGGTCTGCCTGGCAAATGGACAAGGCGACCACAGGTACGCTGGCCGACTCAGAATTGGCGATACAACGCGAGGCCATCCCGACTATTTACGAGAGTTGTGTTCCATAGTTTCCGGCGCTTGCGCAATGCGCCCTGCGATGATAGAAAGTCCTAACTATGCAAGATTCGACTAGTCACTCCAGCGAACGCAAGCGGCCGGTCGTGATAATCGGTCTGGACGGAGCCACCTTTGACCTGATTGAGCCTTGGGCAGCTGAAGGACATTTGCCCAATTTCCAGCGCCTATTGCAGGAGGGAGCATCGGGCCGGCTGCTCTCCACAAAACCCGATCATAGCGCCCCGGCCTGGACATCCTTTTCCACCGGCGTCAATCCCGGCAAGCACGGCGTCTACTTCTTCGTCGGGCCATCTTTTGACAAGCTGCGCTTCCGGCCGGTAAATGCCCGCAGCATTCGCAGTCGCCGGCTGTGGCAGATCATCAGTGACCAGGGCGCGACCGTGGGCGCGATGAATATCCCCATGAGCTACCCCGGCGTCCCGGTCAATGGCTACATGATCGGCGACTTCTTCGCCCCCGACTATCGCAGCGCGTTCGACAACGATGAGTTGTACGAGGAGGTGCTGCGCGAGTGCGGCGGCTACTGCTCGGAGGTGTGGAACGCTCGGGGTCACGCCGGCTACCTGCGCGACATTCTCGCCTGCGTGGATCAGCAAGCCATCGTCGGTTCTTACTTGCTGGAGCGACACCCGGTTGATTTCTTCGCCATCGTCTTCACCGTGCTGGACCGCGCGCAGCATTCCTTCTGGGCGGACATGGACCCCGACCATCCCATGCACGGTCAGGGTCACGAGCCGATGATCCCCGACGCTCTGCTGCAGGTGCACAAGGCGCTCGATCAAGCTGTCGGCCGGCTTCTCGAACGCGTGCCTTCTGACGCCAACGTGATCATCATGTCCGACCATGGTTTTCGTGGTGAGTATCGCCGGCTGGCAGTAAACAAGTGGCTGCGCGATATGGGTTTGCTCACCCTTAAGACGAACCGCCAGGCCGCCGGCCTAATGGGTCGAATTCGGGTGGCCATCAAGCGGGGTGGTCTGCGCAAGCCGGCGCAACAATTGCTGCGCACTCTCACCGGCACCTGGCGTCCCGAGTCGGTCTACTACCGTTTCGTTGACTGGACTCAAACGAAAATCAGTTACGGGCCTGGGCAGGGGTTTTATGTAAACCTCAAGGATCGCGATTTCCAAGGCATCGTCACGCCGGCTGAATACGGCCCATTATGCGACCAGGTAATCTCAGCCCTGAAGGAGGTACGCGACCCTGATACCGGCTTGCCGCTGGTCTCCGACGCCTTTCGCCGGGATGATATTTACAATGGGGCCGGTCTGGAGTTGGCGCCGGACATCGTGCCCATGCGCGCAGAGTACCTGAACGGTAGCAGGCGCTGGGGCTATGGCTTGAGCAAATCTCTTGGGGCCGCCACCACCTTCGTTGACCAGACGGCCATCTCCGGCAATCACTCGCCGGAAGGCATCTTCCTCGCCTGGGGGCCGGATGTCGTGCAACGCCGCCTGGAAGGGCTGACCATCATGGATATTGCGCCGACTACCCTGTATGCCCTGGGCCTTCAGGTGCCGAATTCCATGGACGGCCGAGTGATAACAGAACTCTTCAAATCGCAGTTCCTGGAGCAGAATCCCGTGGTCAAGGCTGATATTGACCTGAGCCAACTGGGTCAGAGCGGGCAGGTGATGTCCAATGACCAAGAGGCCATCGTTGAACAGCGCCTGAAGGATCTGGGTTATCTCTAAGCGTCATGAGTCGCGAACTGTCTCCCCGAATCTCACCAGCCGGCTGCCCGCGCGCCGCCCAGTTGCTGCTTTTGACGCTGCTGCTGTTGCCGGCTTGCCGTGGCGATACGGGGCTGGCCACAGAGGCCGCAGGCAAGCCGCCGGGTCCGTCGCCCGTAACTATTGAAACCGGCCCGACGCCGGCCACAGCAATCCCGGCTGTCGCCACACCTACATTTGGGCTAGCAGAAGTGACCTCAAGCGCCCTTACGCCCACCTCGCCGGTCCTCACGCCGCTCACCGGCGCCGCCAACTTCAGCCTCGGGGTAGCCCAGATAGGCGGCACCGTGGAGGAGTTGCGCTCGCCGGATTACTTGCGCGAACAAATGCAGGCCGTTCGCGAGCTGGGAATCACTACCATCTTGCAGGCCTTTCCTCCGGAGCTGACGCCGGAAGACTGGACCCTGATCCTGGACATCGCTGCTGAAGAAGGCCTAAGCATCGCAGGTAAGCCTGGGCCGGTAGACTGGAACCCCGCTCCAGATGACCTGTCCAGGATCACGGAACTTCTGGCCGTTATTGGCGATCATCCTGCCCTCTACAGCCTCATGTACTTGCACGAACCCTGGGAGCTTTACACTACTGCCGAGATTCAGCAGATGTACCGCGAGATCAAGGAGCAGTTTCCTGATGTTCGCCTGGGTATCGCCTTGTCCGGCGGCCTTGACCGCAGCACCCAGCCTGACCGGTCATTCGCCGATGACATGTGCGACCTGTGCCTGGTGAACTTGAAACCATTCCAGGCTGATCCGGCAATGGCGGCATTCCAGGGCGCCGACCGGCTGGTGCAGGCGTTCGCAGTAATCCCGAAAGAGGACCCGGATGCCGAAATCTGGTCTTCGGCGCAAGTTTGGGCCCCGGTAGGCGGTGGCCGGCGCGAATTTCAAGTAGCCACGCCGGATGAAATGACCGCCCTTTTCTGCGCAATCATTCAACAGTATCCCGTGCGCGGCTTCTTCTGGGAAGTCTGGACATTTGACAAGGATACGGTGGGAACGTTGAGAGAACCAGACGGCGCCGAGATGCGCCAGGCTGTGCGCGACAGTTATGAACAATGCGTATTGGACTCTTGAAGACCTGTAGGACCTATTTCTAGTTTGGCGTCGAGATCACTTAGCCGGTAGCCAACCAGGCTTGTCACATCAGCGAGGGACGAATGTCTGAAGCAGCAAACGGATCCAACCAACCACAGGCGCCGCGCAAGCCGCGACAGGTGGCCATCATTGGGATGGACGGGGCCACTTTCGACCTGATAGAACCCTGGGCCAACGAGGGGCGCCTACCGAACCTGGCCAGGCTAATGGGAGAGGGTAACTGGGGCGCGATGAAGTCCACTGAACCCCCTCACAGCGCCCCGGCCTGGACCTCTTTTGCCACCGGCGTCAACCCTGGAAAACACGGCGTCTACTATTTCGTGGCCGCCTCTCGCGACAAGAATCGTTTCCGGCCGGTCAGTTCTGCTACCATCCGCGCACTGCGCCTATGGCAGATCGCCAGCGCATATGATCGCCGCGTCGGTGTGATTAATGTGCCCATGAGCTATCCGCCGGTGCCGGTGAACGGCTACATGATCGGCGATTTCTTCTCTCCCAGCGACCGCGAGGCCTTTGACGATCCGGCGCTCTACGAAGAAGTTGTCCGCGAGTGTGGCGGCTATTGCGTGGAGGCCGTGCTCAAGCCGGACCGCCACGTCTTCTTGCAAGACATGCTCGACTGCATCGCCCAGCGCGGCAAGGTTGGCTCATATTTGTTGGAATCACGCCAGTCCGACTTGTTTGTGCTCGTCTTTACTCTACTTGACCGTTCGCAGCATGTCTTCTGGGCAGACATGGAGCCGGATCATCCATTGAACAAGCGATTGAGCAAGAGCCGCACCGTCATCCCCGACGCAATTTTTCAGATTCACCAGCAGATTGACCGGCAGATCGGCGAACTGCTGCAGCGCCTTGATGACGACGCCCTGGTGATCGTCATGTCCGACCACGGCTTTCGCGGCGAGCGCCGGCGCATGGCGGTTAACAAGTGGCTACAAGAGGAAGGGCTGATCAAGGCGCGCGGCGGCGCGGCGCATTTATTTGCCGAGTTCGGCATACAGCTCAAGCGATGGGGCCTGCAAAACCAGGCGGCGGCCCTGTTGCGCAAATTGATCGGCACGCGCCGGCCCGAGTCGCTTTACTATCGCTCGGTCATCTGGCCGGAGACGAAGATAATCTACGGTCCCGGACAGGGCTTTTACATCAATCTGCAGGACCGCGACTACGAGGGGGTAGTCACGCAAGCCGAATATGAGCCCCTGCGTGACCGGATCATCAGCGCCATGAAGGCCATGCGCGATCCCGAAACCGGCCTGGCTATCGTGGGCGATGTACTCCGCCGCGAGGAACTGTACGACGGCGACGCGTTCGATTGGGCGCCGGATGTCGTACCCACCAAGGCCGAGTATTTCGATGACAACGGCAAGCGTTGGGGATACGGCCTCAGCAAGTTTCTGGGGTCGCCGGAGCTATACGTCAATCCCCGCGAGTTGTCCGGCACGCACTCGCCCGACGGCGTGTTCATCGCCTGGGGCAAACACATAAAGAACGGTAAGACTGAAGGCTTGCAGATCATGGACGTTGCCCCAACAGCTTTGTACGCCATGGGCCTACCGGTTCCGAAGGCTATGGACGGCCGCGTCCGCCTGGACCTATTCGATGAATCCTACGTGGGCGAAAACCCGGTGGAGTATGGGGAACTTGACCTGGCCCTCGCCGGCAAGTTCGGTCAGGTGCTCTCCGACGAGCACGAAGCCGTGGTTGAACAGCGTCTCAAGGACCTGGGCTACCTGTAGCAAGCCGGCTGCACCGGCTGAAGCTAACCGCCTTCGCGCCGCCGGACAGTAGTCGGAAACGAGGAAAGGCAAATGGAAGAATCCAGGAAAGTATTGGTCATCGGGCTGGACGGCGTCACCTTTGACCTGGTGCGACCCTGGGCCGAGGCCGGCAAACTCCCCAACATGGCCGCCTTGTTACGAGACGGTGCGTGGGGTGTGCTTCAGAGTACGATCCCGGCGCACAGCGGCCCGGCCTGGGCAACATTTGCCACCGGCTTGCAGCCCGGCAACCACGGAGTCTACCAGTTTGCCGGCGCCTCGCGGGATGAGGAATATTTCCGGCCGGTCTCGTCGGATTCCATCCGCAGCCGGTTTTTCTGGGATGTCGCCGGCGACCAGGGCGCAACCGTGGGCGTCATCAACGTTCCGCTCACCTATCCACCCCGACCAACCAACGGCTATGTGGTCGCCGGCCTGTTCACCCCGGATGGACGGAGCGCTTTCGACTCACCTGCTCTGTACGAGGAAGTAGTCGCCCATTGCGGCGAATACGTTCCCAGCGCCCCCGTGCTGCAGAATCGGCGCGCCTTCCTGGATGCTTTGCTGGCCGGAATGCGAAACAGGTTGGATACCGGCGAGTATCTGCTCGAGCACCATCCAACCGACCTATTCATCATCGTCTTCCGCATGATTGATTCGGTCATGCACCGCTACTGGACGGACATGGATCCGCAGCACCCATTGCACGCCGGGCTTGGCCGCAACGTGATCCCCGACGCCATCTTGGAGGGCTATCAGCTTCTCGACGAGTCAATTGGCCGGCTACGCGCCAAGGCCGGGCCTGAGTACACCCTATACGTGGTATCCGATCATGGCTTTCGGGCAGAGGATCGCACTTTCGCCTTCAACAAGTGGCTGCGCGATCGCGGTATGTTGGCCCTGAAACGACAGCGTTCAGCGATGATCGGCATGGCCAAGGACTGGGCCGAGCGCCTGCATCTGGAGATGTTGCTCAAGCGAGCGGGAAAGCTTTACCTGAAGGCCGCCGGCGTAGAAGGCCGGTATGAAAGCTGGCTTTATCGCTCTGTGGACTGGAGCCGGACAAAGGTGGTTTTTGGTCCTACGATGGGCATGAACATCAACCTGAAGGGGCGAGATGCCCTGGGCGTGGTGGAACCGGATGATTATGAGGCCTTGCGCGACTGGCTGATCGAGGAGTTGCAGGACATTGTTGATCCGGCCACTTCGCTGCCCATTTTTCACCGTGTCTGCCGCCGCGAGGAGGTGTATGCCGGTCGCCAATTTGATCTTGCTCCAGACGTTGTTATCGAGATGGCAGAGTACTGGACCGATGGGCGGCACTGGGGCTATGGCATCGCGCCGCTCTTTTCCGAATCGCAATTGTTTCTGCCCCCGACACGTCGCCTGGCCGGTGAACATTCACCGGGTGGGGTGTTCATGGCTGCCGGCCCTAGTATCCTGCCGGGCTGCTATGACGGCCTAAACATCGTGGATGTCGCACCCACTATCCTCTACTCGTTGGGCCTACAGACGCCGCTGGCTATGGAAGGACGCGTTTTGACGGAGTTGTTTGCGCCTGACCACCTCGCGGATTGGCCGGTGCAGAAGGCAGACATTGACCTGTATGAGGATCACTCCGCCGGGCAGGACACTTCCGCCGAATATGAAGATGTAGTCACGGGCCGTCTTCGCGAATTGGGTTACATCGATTGAGCGCCCAAATGCAGACGTCGTCTGCCAACGCCCGGCGAAAGGTCTTAATCATCGGCCTGGATGGGGTCACATTCGATCTGATCCGCCCCTGGGCCGAAGCGGGCAAACTGCCTGTCATGGCGCGTTTGATGCAGCAAGGCGCCTGGGGTCCGCTACGCAGCACTACCCCGGCCCATAGCGCGCCGGCCTGGACTTCGTTTGCTACCGGGGTCAATCCCGGCAAGCATGGCGTCTACTTCTTTCTTCGCCCCTCTCGCGATGAGCAATACTTCCGCCCTGTCTCCGCGGAGTCAATCAGCGGGCGGCGTTTTTGGGAGGTTGCCGACGACCAGGGTTTTAGCGTTAGTGTGCTCAATGTTCCCTTAACCTACCCGCTCCGGCCCGTGCGCAACGGCTACGCGATCGCCGGCATTTTCGCACCCAATAATGCCACTGCATTTTCTACGCCGGCGTTACATGACGAGGTGATGGCGGCGTCACCTGATTACGTAGTTGAGGCGGACGTCAGCCGCAACCGAGCCGTTTACCTTGAGGAGATGATGGCCGGAATGCGCGCCCGCCGGCAGGCAGCCGAATATCTACTCCGCGAACGTCCGACCGAACTTTCCATAGTTGTATTCCGGATGATTGATTCGGTAATGCACTACTTTTGGGCAGACTTGGACCCCGATCATCCCCTACGCGCCCAGATAAAAGATCGTCCACTAATTCCGGATGCACTGCCCCACGCCTACCAGCTTCTCGACGAGGCCGTCGGAGGGCTGATTGACGCCGCCGGACCCAACACCAATGTGCTGATCATGTCAGATCATGGCTTCCGGGCGGAGTACAAGCGCTTTGCCGTAAATCGCTGGTTGCGGGAACAGGGCCTGCTTACCTTGAAGGCCGGCCGCGGGGCCTTGCCGGTCGTGGGCAAGACAATTAAGCGGCTCGGTCTCACCCGGCTCGCCAAGCGCGCCCTCACCCGCATGACCGGCAGCAGCTGGCAGGCGGCTGTCTGGTCTATCGTAGACTGGTCGCGAACACAGGTCGTTTATGGACCCGGCCCCGCGTTTTACGTCAATATGAAGGATCGAGACGCGCATGGTATTGTCACCGAGGCGCAGTACGAAGCTCTCTGCGACCGCATCGTGACCGAGTTCAAAAAAGTCATAGACCCGGAAACCGGCCTGGCGGTAGTCGCGGATGTATTTCGCCGTGACGACATCTACGTGGGCGACGGAAAGTTGCTGGCGCCCGATCTGATTCCCGAACCGGCAGAGTACACCCACCCAGACGGGCGGCGTTGGGGCTATGGATTCGAGCCCTTCCCCGGAGCGCCAACGATGTTTAGCGCCGCCGAGCGCTACGCAGGAGCCCATTCACCGGATGGCATCCTCATCGCCTCAGGGCCGGACATTGCCGCCGGGCAACTCGCCGGGCTGAGCATTACCGATCTCGCCCCAACCGCGCTATATGCTCTGGGAGCAGCCGTGCCGGAGGCGATGGATGGTCGGGTGCGCAGCGACTTGTTCTTGCCGGCATTTACAGCTGCCAACCCTCCACAATATGATGACATTGACATCTCCGGCGCCGGCAAAGCAGGCCAGGTGATGGACCTCGACGATGAGAACGTCGTCGAATCCCGCTTGCGCGATTTGGGTTACTTGTAGCCCATCCCCACCCCGCTCGGCCGAAATACCCCCTTCCGGGGAATGCTGGGCGCGTCGCGCATTCTCCTTGCTTCCCCCCTCTGACTCTCCCCGCCAGTACTGATTAACCATTGCCCCAGCACCTATCGTTTTAGAGAATCTGAGCAATTGTGTCAGCGCTTCTTTCTTGAGCGTAACACGCTCAGGTGCCGTTGATTCGCCTGGCAGCGCGTGCAGGAACATTCTGTTCGGCTGAGTCCAGGGTTGTTCCTTGTGCGCCTATTAACCGGTGACACCAGCGGCACGGATGCATCACCCGTAATAAGCCAGCTGATTCCAGCATAGGTTTCGGAGAGGGAATATTCCGCTTGCGTGGATGGCTCCCTGGATTTCGCTTTGCTGGTTGCCGGAAACCCGCCGGCAATTGGTTGGGCGGTGGTTATCTAGAGTTTGCAGGTAGGTGTAGTATGAAGAGGAGTTCTTCCGCGGTCTTTTCGCAGCGAATCGTTGTTCTTGTCGGGCTACTGTGCCTGGTGCTGGCGGCATCAGCAAACTCGGCCGTGTCGGTAGGGGCGACCCCTGAATTGCACTTCGCAATGGGTATGCCGCCAAATCCCGAGATCTGTCGTTACAATGTGGTACTTCTGGAGCGAAGCAACCTGATGCCCGAGGAGGGCGTGTTCAGTCCCGACGCCCTCGAAATCGCCCAAGCGTGTAATGCCAAAGTCATTGTCCGCCTGCATGGCAAGACCGAAGATATCACCGCATCCGGCGGCGGCCTGGACCTGGCCAAATTTGAGAATCAGATCAATGACTTTGCTGGACTCATAGACCCCTTTGTCGCCAACGGCACGATCATCAGCCACCTGACCATTGATGAACCACACGACTGCTCCGATTGGAGTATGCTTTGCCCGCTTCAGTCGGAGGTCGATGCGGCTGCCAGCATCTCCGAGGAGTATTGGCCGGACCTCGATACCACCGTCAACACACTTCCGGCTTACGCTGCCGGCTACCAATGGGTAAATACCGACTTGATTACCTTTGTATACGCCTATCATAAAGGCGATCTGCAAACTTTTGTGCAGGACGCAGTTGACGTATACGACGATGGAAGCATCAATAGCATTGGCTGGGGCATACAGGCATATGCCGGCGGCTGCCCCATCTTTGATGCCTGTTCCATGTCGCCTGCCCAGGTTGTCGAAGTGGGAACGGCGGTCTGCGACACCCAGATTGGGGACTTTGTCTGGTTCACGCGACACAAAACAGATCTCCTCACCCCTGAGATGAAGCAGGCGATAGAAGATGTGCGCGGACTTTGTGGCGATCCCGCCAGCGGCTCAGACTGGCCGTTTGAGGTTCAAGGCCGAGTCTTCGGTGACCTGGATAATGACGGCGTTTTTGAGCCACCTGAAGAGCAACCGCTCGCCGGCGCAAGTGTGAAGCTCGTATATGCGCTTGATGGTTCCGTGCATACTCGCACGACGGGTCCTGACGGTATCTACAATTACAACGACATGGCCCCCTATACCGCCACCCTGAGTGTTGAGGCGGGAAGTCTGCCGGTAGGACACACCAGCCAGTACAGTAGACAACTCCTTATTGGGACGCAGTTAAGTGAGCAAGTTGATTTGTCCATCTCCGTAAACGGCGTTGGTGGGATCATTTTCCGGGATAACAATCTGAATCAACTGTACGATCCCCCGGCAGACACCGCATACGCTGGTGTTGTGACCAGGTTACATGACAGCCTGGGGATGCTGGTTGGGACGACCGCGTCAAATGCGCAGGGTGGATATTCCTTCCGTGGGCTGGCCAACGACACTTACACCGTAACCGTTGATCCAGCGTCAATCAGCCCGAACTGGACAGCGTTCCCGTACGCACTGAGTGCAACCCTTACTGAAACAACCTATTTCGGAAGCAAGAGCTTTGCCGTTCAGCCGCCCTCTAATACAGTGACGGGGAAAGTCTATGCCGACCTCAACTTCAACCAGATCTTCGATCCACCCTATGAGCCGGCCCTTTCCGGCGTCAAAGTTCGCCTGACGAAAACTGCAGACGGCGTTCAGTACACATTGAATACGGACTCTCAGGGTAACTATCAATACTATCCACTGGCCAGTGGCGCCTACTCGGTGACCGTAGACGGAGCCACGTTACCCGTCGGTCATATAAACGTCTTCAGCCCACAATTTGTACTTACGGCTCTCGAGACTCGGGTGGTAGACTTTGCCGTGCGGGTTAACGGCATCTCCGGCCTGGCTTACCGCGATGAGGATGAGGACCTGACCTTTACGCCTGGCATTGATACTCCTTACTCTGGAGTAACAATGATCGCGGACGGCGACAGCCGTCCACCAATCACAACGGTGAGTGACAGCGCCGGCTATTATGAGTTTCGAGGCTTACCATCGGATACCTACACGATATCTGTAGACGAGAACTCAATAGCCGGTGATGAATTCAGCTACTACCTTAGCAAGATTCGCGCAGTTAGTACGGATACGTTTCATCAGGGCACGGACTTCCCCATTCACACCGTGGAACTGGGCGGACTTTTCATTAGCGCGCAGGCAAATGGTACCGTTGGCGGCGTGAGCTTCCGCGACGAAGATATCTTGAGCTACGATGAAGGCACCGGCGCTTGGGAGATGTACATCGATCTCTCAGATGTCGGCGTCAGTGCCAACCTGGATGCCTTTCATATCGACCCGGACGGCAGCATCCTGATGAGCTTTGACAAACCTGTTACGCTTGCCGGCCTGGGAACGGTAGACGATTCCGACATTGTACGCTTCACGCCGACAGCCGTCGGAAGCAACACAGCGGGGACCTTTGCCATGTACTTTGATGGTTCCGCGTACCAGTTGACTACTTCCGGTGAGGATATTGACGCCTTCGGGTTTGCGCCGGACGGAAGGCTTGTCGTAAGCGTCCTCAGCACCGGCAATGTCGGCTTCGGTTCCATTCAGGATGAGGACCTGATTGTGTTTGACAGCCAGACCAGCAGCTGGTCCTGGTACTTCGATGGTTCCGATGTGGGACTGGACAGTTCGTCCAGCGAAAACATCAGCGGCGTGCGCATCGCCCCCAATGGCGACATCTATCTGACCACCACGGGTAACTTCGCGGTCACTGGCGTAAGTGGTACTCGCTCAGACATCTTCGTTTGTACGTCACCCGTGATCGGCAGTAACACCAGCTGCACTTTTAGTATGTATTGGGTCGGCTCGGCGCATGGATTCGGATCCTTCCCGGTGGATGGGATTGATCTGAATTAAGCGCCCTGTCCATCGTCCTCCAATCCGAACTTCTCCCTGCCGGAAGTGCTAGCCGGGTTTCCAAACTGGTCTGCACGGCCGGCAGGGAGTATCCTCAATTCAGCTTCGTACCCCCCGTTCAAGGCTAATAAGCCCGATGAATCAATTCAACCTGTCACCAATGATGATCGGTGCTAGAATACTGATGTCAATGTGGCGCAAGACGTTCCACGTCTAGGGGATATCAGTGGACCAGCATGTTTCAACGAGCAATGTGAGCGGAGTCTGGAGGCTACAGGCTCAATACCCGAACAGCGCCGGCGCGCTCTCCTTCAGTCCTGACGGGGCAACTCTTGTTTCGGCGACCCTGGACCATAGGATCCATATGTGGGACGTCAAGGACAGCCGGGAGCGCAGCGTTTGGAAAGGGCATCGCGGCGGCATCACGGAGATCCGCATGAGTCCGGATGGAGCCCTTGCTGCGTCCAGCTCCTGGGACGGTAGCGTTCGCCTGTGGGGATTTAACCGCAGCAGCGTTCTCACCGGCCACAACGAGGGAGTAATGGCGCTGACCTTCAGCCCGGACGGGCGAACATTGGCCACCTGTTCTGCTGATAAGACCGTTCGGTTGTGGGATGTAGCCACGGCTTCGCTGAAAGCTGTTCTGGCCGGGCACAAGGACCGGATCATAGGATTGGCATTTAGTCCCGACGGTTCCCTATTGGTCTCCGCCTCCTGGGACTGTACTCTCCGGCTCTGGGATACGGGAGATGGCCGTGAACGAGCCGTGTTCGCGGGCCATGAGGATCGGGTGATCAGCCTGGCCTACAGCCCCACGGAAAATATCCTGGCATCCGGTTCAATAGATAGGGCGATCCGAGTCTGGCGACCGGAAGA
>CAYVQP010000051.1:13017-16661 GCA_964452775.1 uncultured Ardenticatenaceae bacterium
GCGCTGGTATTTGATCCGATGGGCAAGCGCCTGGCCACCTTTTCAACGGATAACGTCGTTCGAGTCTGGCAGTGCTACTGAACTTGTGATTGGGAAGTCCGACTCATCGGAAGGCGGCAGTTCTTACCCGGCTCCATCCCGGAGCAACCATACCCAACAGCGCATGCGGGATCTTCTACGCACAGATCGTGGGAACGACGGTTCCAGGTAAGTTCAACAAGCTTCGCGGCTATTTCGCATAATTGGGGCGAGACCAAGGGCCAAAGCACCCTGAGATCAGGCTATGAAACACGCAATTACTATTGACGTTGAGGATTGGCACCACTGTATTGTCGCTGACTACACGAAATGGGCGCACTTTGAAGACCGAATCGTTTTCAGCACCAGCAAGGTGTTGCGTCTACTGCGAGAAAGCGGCGCAAAAGCCACGTTTTTCGTCCTCGGATACGTGGCCGAGCATCATCCGGAACTGGTCGCCGAGATTCGCGATCAGGGACATGAGATCGCCAGTCATGGCCAGCATCACGAATTCGTCTACAACTTGACGCCGGAGACATTTCAGCAGGACTTGCAGCGAGCGAACGATGCAATTGGAGCAGTCACCGGCCAGGCCCCTGTAGGCTATCGTGCGCCCTTCTTTTCTATTGTCAACAGGAGCCGATGGGCGTTTGACGTCCTCGGCGAAATGGGATTCCGCTATGATTCCAGCATCTACCCGGTGTTCAATCATCGCTATGGGATTCATGACGCTCCCCGGCTGCCGCACCGAATCCAGGCGCACGACGCTGAGTTAGCCGAGCTACCCATCGCCACTTTGCCGCTGGGCATCAATTTGCCGGTGGGCGGAGGAGTGTATTTCCGCGCCCTTCCCTACCTGCTAATAAAGCAGGCCATTACCCGTCTGGATCGCGCCGGACAGTCAGCGGTGCTCTATGTTCATCCATGGGAAATGGACCCTGATCAACCCGTCATGCCCGGTCTGCCGCGCCTGTTCAAGGCCAGGCGTTATCTGAATCTCGATAGTACCGAAGCCAAATGGCGTGCGCTGCTGAGGGACTTCGAATTCGCCCCGGCAAGTGAAGTTTTCCAGCAGGTAATCGCCGGGGAGACCAATGGCTGATCACCTATCCATCACAGAACTCCAGCCGGGTGAAGAAGCAACCTGGGACGACTTTGTCCAACAAACGCCCCAGAGCGGCTTCATGCAGCTGGCCGGCTGGAAGCACGTGTTGGAACGCAGCTATGGTCACCGGACTCGCTACTTAATTGCCAGAGAGAATGAATGTGTGCGCGGTGTTTTGCCGCTTTTTGTCTTGCAGAACCGGCTCTTTGGCACTCGTGTCACTTCACCGCCCGGGGCGATATGCACGGATGACCAGCGGGCCGGTCAGGAATTGCTCCAGGCCGCGATTGACTTTGCCGACGAACTCGATGCCGATGAGTTGTGTCTCACTGCCTGCCGGCGAGTTTGGGACGGCAACCTGGTCACTGTCCAGCGACACTGCACGCACATCCTGGAACTTCCCCTGGACGCGGAAGCCCTGTGGAAGAGCATTTCCCGCCACAAACGCAAGAACGTCAACAAGGCGGAACGAGAAGGTCTCAAGATCGAGATGTGCGGGCGCGATCAAATTGACTTCCTACACGAAGTTTTGGCCTATAGCTTGCGCCTGCTTGGGACCCCGGTGTTTGGCAAGGAGTTGCTGCGTAGCATCTTTGACGAGTTCCCTGAGCAGACGCATATACTGGTAGCCAAACAAGAGAATCGTCTGATCGGCGCGATGCTAATATTTGCCGGGAGAAGCTCCATTCACGCTCAATGGTCGGCAGCCTACCACGAATATAGGGACATCCGGCCCAATGACTCGCTCTACTGGAAGATGCTCTCTTGGGGGTGCGAACATGGGATTCCGGAGGTGGATATGGGTCGCAGCCAATGGGGCTCCGGCAATTTCAACTTCAAGGTCCAGTGGGGAGCCAGAACGCAGCCTCTGTATTACCAATACTACCTGCGCCGCGGCGCCTCAATACCTGACCTCGACCTGAAAATGGATCGCGTTCCTTTCTACCGTCTGGCAACCTGGGGTTGGCGCCATCTACCCCTATCCGTAACCCTCCGGCTTGGACCCTACCTGCGTAAGAATCTCTATCCGTTGTAGTTGCGCGTCCTAGTGGCCGCCGGCCGGCGTCCCCCGGCGGTTTGGATCAGGGGACCGCGCGATCCTGTTGCGACCAGATCGGCTTTCTCGTACACTCATTAGCAGTTGATCGCCGCCGCTGCTCAGTTGCGCGACCGGCTCTGGATAACTGCTGGCTATTCGCGAAGGTTACGGCATGTATGATGTAGTCGTTATCGGCGCCGGTCCGGCCGGCATGGAGGCAGCCCGTCGCGCAAGTGAACTGGGCGCTCGAACGGCAATCGTGACCAGGGACTTTCTGGGCGGCATGGGGAATCATGACGGCCCGATACCGGTGCGTACCTTGGCGCAGGCAGCCCGGCTAATCCGTGAAGCAGAGCTTCTTCCCCGCTACGGAGTAGACATCCACATAGAAAGAGTCAACTACCCTCGCCTGTTGGAACGTGTGCGAGCGGTTGTTGAGGAAGTAGACAAGTGCATGAATAGCCGCGAATACTTCGCTGGACTGGGTATTACCATATTCGAGCATGCCGGCCCGGCGCGGTTCAGCGACCCGTACACCTTGCAGACGGAAAGCGGCTTTCGCATCCAAGGAAGCAAGTTTATCATCACGGCCGGCGGCAAGAGCCGGCTACTGTCCTTTCCCGGCGTCGAACATACCATTACGCACAGCGATGCCTGGTGCCTGCGCGACATTCCGGAGTCTATGGTTGTCGTCGGAGCCGGCGCAACCGGGGTACAGGTTGCCTCCATTTTCCGCGCTTTTGGCTGCCAGGTCAGCCTATTCGAGGTCGCGCCGCGCATCCTTTCCGTAGAGGATGAGGATGTATCGGCGGCGATGGCCGCCGCCTATCGCGCCGGCGGCATGATGGTAGTTGAGGGCTTCGATGGGGTGGATGAGGTCCGGCGTGATGGCAATGCCCTGCAATTCATCTACAGCGGGCAGGGTAGACAGCATGCGCTTACAACACATTCTGTCGTCGTAGCTGTCGGATGGGTAGCCAATGCGGAGTCCCTCAATCTTGGCGTTGCCGGCGTACAGACAAATCGCAAAGGCTATGTCCAGGTCAATGAGTACATGCAGACCTCTGCGGAGCACATCTTCGCCGCCGGCGACATCATTGGGCAGGTGATGCTTGTCCCCAGCGCAATCCAGGGCGGCTACCATGCCGCATCGAATGCGGTTGAAGGCTTGCTCTATCCGTTGTGCTATGACTTAATACCGACCGGCAGTTTTACCGATCCTGAGTATGCCAGTGTGGGCATGACCGAGGAGGTCGCACGACAGTCCGCCGATATCGTGGTCGGAGTGGTCCGTTTTGACCAGTTTCCGCGCAGCATCATTGACGGGCGAACGCGAGGCTTTTGTAAGCTGATCGTTGACAAGAACAGCCATCAGTTCCTTGGCGCACACGTGGTCGGAGAACGAGCGGTAGAGACGGTGCAAATGGTCGCCGCCGGCATGGCAGCCGGGCTAAGAGTCGAGGACCTCGCTCGCATCCCCCT
>CAYVQP010000051.1:16761-21521 GCA_964452775.1 uncultured Ardenticatenaceae bacterium
ACTTCCGGCTGCTCACCGGTGATCGGCATGGGTCTGGTGGTAATTGGCACACTCAGCGCATTGTCGCCGATACTCCAGCAACTATCCACGCTTTTCGATGCCTCGCCCAATGAGGCCGGCCACTTGGGCCAGCAGCTTTTCCCAGGCATGGCTGTCGGACTAGCTCTGATCTTGGGCGGATCCACTCTGCTCTTCAGCGAGCGCCGGGTGGTGGTTGATGCAAGCCTTGGTGAAGTGTTCTTCATTCGCCAGCTGCTTTTCTGGCGAAGCGTCCAACGTGTCCCAAAGGATGATCTGGTGGCAACAGGAGTCAGGAGCCACGAAGCCACAGCTGCATCCGGCGCAACTCCTCGTATTTCACACTACACCCATGACGTGCTGCTCTTCCGCCTCGTAGGCGACCCCCTGGTAATTGAACACACCCGCTGGGAAAATGAAGCTGAGGCGCACGAACTGGCAGCCGCTATCGCCGCAGCGCTCGGTCTCGAACTGCAGTGAATCATATGCGCCGCCGGCGCGGCGCGGAAACAGGCGTCCGGCATACGCAAGCGGTTGGGCGACGAATCGCGACCTGACACCAATAGCTGCTGGGTCCTACAAGAATCCAAGTGCGTAAAGTGTGGCAAGTAGCGCGGCTGCCAGCAGCAACAGGATAACGACCACAAACAGGACATTGCCGAAGCGATACTGCCTCCGGGGCAGTTCTTCCCATTCGCACGTCATCCGTTCCACGAACATGGGAGCCTCTATTGCCGTCACCGCTACTGAAATGGGGTGTACCCTTGTCGCTTGCTCACGTGGGACCCGCGCGATGGCGCTGGTCTTCAACTTCATGGACCGCGATTCGGCAGGCGGCACACTTACTCTCGGGGGCGAGAATTGATAACGAAGATTACCTTGCGGGTCGCCGGCCGCTGCCTCCATAGTCAATGGAACGCTGCACTCATTCCTGGCAATCAGTTGGAACTCCGCCTTCTTGCCGCCTCTGTACCGCTCCGGCAAGAGCTGCACAGAGAGCGCTGCCGGTACCTGGACCCAGCTTGCCGACGCCTTCGCCCGCACGCCAGGCAGATTCGCCAACTGCGCCTCAACCTGAAATTGGTGAGTCTTACCCTGCAAACCAAGCAAATCGCGCTGGCCGCGCGTGTTGAGCCGAACCTGCTGTGTTTGCCCCGGAGCTACCCGAACTTGCCTCTCTGACAGCTGAAAGACGCACTCTCGACTCTGGTCCGAAGCCGCCAGTGTGATTGGCAACTCAATTGGGGTACTGTTCCGCAGCTCAATGAGAAATTCACCCACCCGGCGTTCGAGCGCCGGCTGCCCCAGGATTCTGATGTCAAACGTCGGAGCAATCTGCTGCCACTTTTCTGTAACCTGCCGCCGCAAGCGAGGCGCGTCTCCGGCTCGGGCAGTGACTATGAATGCATGCGTTCGCGGCTCATCCGTCAAAGAGTGATCCGCGCGTTCTACCACCAGCTGCACCTTTCGCTTTTGTCGTGCCGGCGCTGTCACTTGAGTTGCCGCCAACCGGAAGGCGCACTTCGACCCCTGACCCAGCTCCGCCGCCGCCAGGTCAATGATCAGTTCAGTCGCTTCATCATTCGCAATTTCAACATCGAACAGACCGCGTGCCACGCCAGTATTTTCAACCGCCCGTACAGTGAGGCTGAAATTGGGCAGCCGTTGTACCCACTGCCCTTCGACGACGCGATTGACGCCGGGTGCAGCGGTCATGAGAGCGCGCACACTAAACGTATGCGTCAGCGGCTCCATGCCGGCTAATGGGTGCTGCGGCTGAACATCCAGTTCGGTAACCGCCCGTCCGTTAGCCGGGATGATTAGCTGGCGTGAGCCAAAGCGATAACTCAAGGCGGAAGCCGGATCGCTGGCCTGCAAGACCACCGCCAGGTCTACCGGCTCCATGTTCTCCAACGTCAACTGATAGATTCCTTGTCGAAGCGTCTGCTCTGCATCGTGACCAAGGAACAGCCTGAGTTCCGGCGGAGTTTGTCGCCAGCTTCCCGTAATGCGCTTCGCGGCGCCGTGCGTCTGGGCCGGCCAGGCGGTCACTTCAAACGAATGCTCCTCCAGCTCGGATACCAGTTCGTTGCTGGCCCGGGAAACTGTCACCTGTACGACGCCCTTGCTTCTCGGTTGCAGCATCAGGTTCGTCGTAGAAAACGCAAACCTGCACCTTGCCCCTTTGTCCGCCGCTGCAAGCGTAAGTTCCAGTGACTCATCGCTGATGTTTTCGGCAACTAGCAGGAACTCACCCGAAACGCTGCCGGAGTCGTGGACACTCTCCAGCGACAGCGCGAACTGCGGTGCAAATTGGACCCAGGTGGCGGCTACCTGTTGCGTCAGGCCCGAATCACGGATGGTCGCCCTCACAATGAATTCATGAGCCATCTGAGCCCCTTCCGGAAGCACGTTGTTGGTCGTCACCCGCAGCGATGCCCGCCGGCAATCTCCTGGCAATACGATAAGCTGTGCGGGATCAAAGCGATACACCAGGAGAGCTTGCGCGTCACCGGCAGTCAGGTCAATCGTGATTCCATCCCGTGTCACAGCTTCCCCTACGTCTGCGCCTTGCGGGTCACTCCTTGCCGGATTTGAGACCACCACGGTATAGGTCGCCTCTGCCGGAGCGCGCTGCTGTTGCGGTTCGATCAGGACGTCGAAAGCAGGCGGTGTGCGGATCCAGTCGCCGGATACCTGCTTCAACTGACCATCCACGCTGCCGGCGCTTACGGTAAATGCATAAGTGTGATCCGCGTCTATCGCTTCACCGAAGGGTCCACTGACTACCAGTCCGACCTCCTGACTCTCCCCCGCCGGAGTCGTAATCTCTTTTCGGTCAAACTCATATCGGCATACGTTTTCGTAATCGCTCGCGGACAACGCCAGCAGCAGGTCAGAGTTGCCCTCGTTCACAATCTGCACCGCAAACCTACCCTGAGCCGATGCCGTCATTCGTTGCGGTTGCAATGCCAATCGCCACTGGGAAAAGGGCTCCACGATCAGATCAACGGTGATATGGCTTACAACGCGAGACATGGCCCGGCTGGTTAGCAGAATTTCTACGGGCATGACACCGGCGCGGCTCGCCGGTGAACGAGGTGGTCGGATGGCCAACGCCAGTTCCCGCTGGTCTCCCGGAAACATATGCGTCTCGGGGAGCGAACAAATCCACGCGGCGGGAATGCCGGCAACTTCCAAACTGAAATGATCCACCAGGTTGCTGCTATTCCGAACGATGAGTGGCAAAATCAGTTCTTCGCCCGGGTGCGCGCAGAGGCTCCTGTCCGGCAGTTGAATGGTCACTTCGTTTGGAGCGCCGGCCGCGCTTTCTATGGCCGGCAACGCCGCCGTGTCGTCGGAATCTCGCTCGTTGCGCGTCAATAGAGCAAAGCTGGAACCCAGGCTAATTGTCTTCGCCGGCCCTGGTGGCGGCACATAACGCACCCTGCTCATGGCTTCAGCCAGTTCGCTCGCATCCCTGAAGCGAGCAGCCGGCCGGCGCGCAATTGCTCTCAACGTAATCGCACTTACTTCTGCCGGCACATCCGGGCGTACCGCTTGCGGCTCGATAGCCGGCCCCTCATCCCGGATTCTAAATGCTTCTACGGCATTCGTTGATTGGAACGGCGTACTGCCGGTCAACAGCTCATATAATATGACCCCCAGGCTGTAAACGTCGCTGCGCGTGCTACCGGGTTCGCCGGCTAGCTGCTCTGGCGCCAGGTAATCCAGGGTCTCTGCTGCTGTGGTCTGATTGGTGAGGTCAAGCTTGAGCTGGCCGGCCAGGCCAAAGTCGCGCAGCAAGGGGTAAAACGGCAGGGCAGCGCCAGGCTGTTGCCGGACATGTACCCTGGACGGCCTCAGCCCCAGGTGTAATACCGAGCAACTGTGAGCGCAGGCGACAATTGTTGCCAGGTCGCCAACCAGTGCGATTGCTTCTGACATTGGGACAAGTTGGCCCTGAGCCTTCATGACTCCCAGCATGCCGGCCAGACTTGGATCACGTACGTATTCACTGACCGAGAAAAGCAGCTCCTCGCTTTCACCAAAGTCATAGGTCGGCACGATCCCCGGATGCGCCAGTCGGGCGACTTTGCGCGCTTCCTGAAGAAAACGCTCACGAAATGCCGGCCGCTGAGTTTCGTCGCCGAACACAAGCCTCACCGCGACATCCCGCCCCTGGCTCTCATCCTCGGCTCTATAAACCGTCCCCAATCTCCCGCACCCAATTTCGGCGACAAGGCGGTAACGACTTACTTTCCGGCCGATAAAAGGCGCATCACTCACGCAGTCTCCCATTTGGACCATATCCACAGCCAACGATGACCTCTACCCCTGTCGGAAGGGCCTCCAAAAATACTTGTCATTGACAATACAAACGACAGGCACGCCACCCCGTGGAACCAGCCAGGCTCTGGAACGGAGTATCCAAGTTGCCCAATTTGGCGACTGCATATACTATACTCTACTATAGTATCTGATGGCATGATTCCACTCTATTAACCAGTGAGCGTTTATATGCAAATTCAGTCAGCAAGTTCGCGTCACGATCTGATTAAACGGCTAAGGCGAATTGAAGGTCAGGTCAGAGGCATACAACGGATGCTGGAAAGCGATCGTGACACTCACGAGATTGTTCAGCAACTCAGTGCTGTGCAGGCCGCGGTGCGCAACGCCAGCCGGCAGCTTGTCGTTGCCTCTGCTCAGGAGTACCTTCTGGCCGGCGACGAAGTGGACAC
>CAYVQP010000051.1:21621-33319 GCA_964452775.1 uncultured Ardenticatenaceae bacterium
GCCTGGCCCATTCCACTGCAGCCGGCATCACGCTTTCCTCCGGCGGCAGCACACGATGCACCAGCCCGATCCGTTCCGCTTCCTGGGCGCTGATCATCCGGCCCGTCAGCAGCAGCTCCAGCGCCCTACTCTGCCCGACCAACCTCACCAGCCGGCGTGTGCCGCCCCAGCCGGTGGTCAGTGCATTATTGACTTGCGCGAAGCCAAACCTCGCGTGTGCAGCCGCAATCCGCAAGTCGCAGGCGCAGACGATCTCGCACCCGCCGCCAACAGCATCACCGTTGACGGCCGCAATCACGGGCAGCGGCAACCCGGCCAGGCCGGACAGCGCCCCGCGCATCGTCCGGCTCAACCGTGCACCGGCGTCTTCCTCCGGATGGCTCACCAGTTCCTTGAGATCGCCTCCCGACACAAAGGCTTTCTCGCCCGCGCCGGTAACGATGAGCACCCGCAACTCCGACAGCCCGGCGCATTGGTGAACAATCTCGGCAAATCGCTCCTGCGCCTCCCAGTTCAGCGCATTCATGGCAGACAGGCGATTGACGCGGAGAATGCCGATTGAGTTGTCGAGCGAAAATTCGACTGAGTGGTTCACGCGCCGGCTTTTCCAGCAGTTCGGGTCACATCATGGCCTTCTGTGAGCAATGCTCACTGCCAGGCAACACAACACTTCTCAGGACAAGTGACGAAGCTCTCGAAATGTTACATTGGCCGGCGAACTCAGGCAACGCCTGCAACCAAGCTTCGTCTGGATGCGCGCGTTGTTGATCACCATACGCCTGCCGCCGGGGGGGTTACATCCCTGCGCCCAATTGGAGTTCAGGGGAGCCGGCGCCCGTTGCTACTCGCCTCACTGGGCGCGAAAACAGATTAGTTAGAGATGAGCATTTCGAATTGATCATTCGCCATGGCGGCCCCGTCCAGTGTAGTCGCCTATATTAGAGCCTTTCGGGACTTGCCGGCTATGTACGCTTCAGGCGCGCACTGCTATAGTTCTTTCCCGCTTGTACTTGAGGTGGGGATGTGCAGGGTAATCCCTTGCCGGAGCCTTTACTGTCATGGACCAACTCTGCGCTCGAACCGACGGTGCGGGCGTGGACCGGGTCCGGTCCGCAAATCAAGGAGAACGAGAAGATGATGAGATCTCTCACGGTTGTGATGTTATTGATACTGGCTATTGGGCTGGTCGCCTGCGGGGGAAATCCTACACCGACCCCGACGACAGCCCCTACCGAAGCGCCGCCGGCCGAGCCAACCGAGGCGGCAGAAGTGGAGCCGCCGCCCGCCACCGAGGAACCCGCAGCGACCGAAGAGCCGGTTGTGGGGCCCACCACCGTTGAAGTGGTTGGTCAGCCCGCTACTGCCTCAGGCATGGTGAATATAAACTGGCTGTGGTCAGAGCTGGTAGACACGACCAGTGCTGCTGCAGTGACAGTTTCCAATCCCGCGAGCTACGTGCTCGTCTTCATGAATGATGGCACTGTCAATATCACCGCGGACTGCAACATAGTGTTGGGCACCTATACGATTGATGGAACTGCAATCTCCATCCAGTTAGGCCCATCCACTCGAGCCTTCTGTGGTGAGCAATCAATGGACCAGCAGTTCCTGAACCTGCTCAGCACAGTCACTAGCGGAACACTGGACGGAGGCCGGCTACTCCTCTACACAGCCGACAATGCCGCTCGCATGGGCTTCACCAACGGCGGATCCTCCATTGATCTGGCCGCAGAAGTCGGAATTGCGCCAAACCAGATCAGCCTGGACACGCAGGGCTTGCCCTATTCTTGGCAGCCGGTGCTTGTCCCTGAAAGCCCCTATGACGAGAGCCAGCCCCCAGGCCCGATGGGAATGCCGGCGCACATGCAGATCCTCTTCGGGGTCACAGATCCCGCAGCACGGCAGCCCGGCGACCCGGTCATGTATATCATTCCCGTGGCAGCATACGAGGAAATGTGGGTCGAGGCCGGCAACGATTCCGTCTCAAGCACGATGGATGACATTTGGGCGTTGACCTTTGCTCTCCCATATCCGCCGCCGACATCCGGGATGCCTGCGCTTCCCGTGGAAGAGTTCTCGGCGGTCAATGATCTGGCCGTTCAACTTGGCCGGACCACCCCCACCGACTTGAGCGCCACCAAGAATGGCTATCGCTTTGTGGGTCGTTGGGTGCAGGACGCCAATCCGGTGACCAACCAGGGCTTGCGCTACGTGTACCAGGGTTTCACGAACGATGGCGAGTACCTGGTCAGTTTCGCCTATCCTGTTTCCACCAGCGCCTTGCCCAATGACGTCTCCCAGGTCTCCGAAGAGACGATGAACCGTTTCAACGAAGATCCCCAGGCGCACATCAGTGAGCAGGCCGCCTTGCTGAATGGATTGACCACCGCTGATTGGGCGCCGGACCTGGCTACCCTCGATGCCCTGGTCGCTTCGCTGCAGATCGCACCCGTTCCATCTTCCGGTCTGCCGGGAATCACCTGGCAATATGTCGCCAACAACTTCGATGGCCTGGCAGAAATCCCGGTAGATGTCGGCCAGACCAATGTTGTCAGCTTTAATCAGGATGGTACGCTCAACTACGTGGCCGACTGCAACGTTGGCTCGGGAACGTACGCGATCAGCGGCGGTCTGATGGGTTCGATTGGCATAGAGCTGGGCGCGACCACCTTAGCCGCCTGTAGCGACGCTTCGTTGGGCCCGGAATTTACCTCCGCCCTGGCGGAGGCCCAGGAGTTCCGTATCCGGCCCGGCGGCCTGATGATGGATCTGGTTCAGCCGGTCAACGGCGGCTACATTGTCCTCCGCAACCTCGGTCCGGCGGAAGCGAGCGGCCCGGTGGTTGAGCTTCCTGAGCCGCCTGCCGATGGCATCACCGGTGAGATCATCGCTCCAGCCGGAGCGAACGTGCGTACCGGCCCCGGCACCAACTTCCCGGTTTTGGGCACTGCTCCTTTTGGCGCTACCGGCGAAGTCATAGGACAGAGCGCAGACGGACAATGGTATGTGACCCCGCTGCCAAACGTGGCCGGTGGTCAGGGCTGGGTCAGCGCTTCATTAGTAGCCATTTCAGGCGAGGGCGAGATTCCGGTTGTGGCTTCGCCGCCTCCGCCGGCTACGCCCGTCCCGACGGCCACCCCGCTGCCGACCGCAACTCCCTCGCCAACGATTGTCTTTACGGCTGACAGCACCACGATCAATCAAGGACAGTGCACAACACTGCGCTGGAGCGTACAAAACGTTCAGGCCGTGTGGGTCTATCCGGTCGGACAGCCGTTCGATCAGTTCCCCGTCACGGGCGATGGCAGTATGCAAGTCTGCCCGACGTTCACAACCACCTACGAGCTACGTGTATTGCGTACGGACGGGATTGTGGAATTGCGCCAGGTGACGGTCAACGTCATCGTGACCAATCCGTTGGCCAATTCCAGCTGGATCGTGTCAACAATCAATGTCAATCAGATCCCGGTTGGCGCCACCTTGACTCTATCCTTCACCAGCGATTCGGTAAGCGCCTTTGGCGGCTGCAACAACTTCAACGGCCCTTATGTGGTGAGCGGCGGCAGCATCAGCATCGGTCCCCTGGGAGGAACCCTGTCCACCTGTGGTCCCGAACTTGATGCGCAGGAGCAGATCTACACCGGCCTGCTGCAATCGGCGACATCCTATCAGCTTAACGGCAATCAGCTGATCCTTCGCGACGGCGCGGGATTTGAGATCATCCGTCTCAGCCGCACCGGCTAGTCCGTCCCACTTCCGGCCCTTTAAGCCGCCGGAAGCAAGATAAGACAACAGCGGCCCGCTGGCGAAATCGCCGGCGGGCCGTTCAATTTTGCCGGGTCAGATGGGCGGCGCCGTCACTCGACGACAATCACCCGATCATTCACCACATCTACTCGCGCGAGGCTCACGATCGGCACCTGGAGGGACGCAAGAAATTCACGCCCGCTTTGATAGACCTTTTCCACCACACAACCGATGCCACACAACGTCGCCCTGCTTTGGACAATCAACTCGGCCAGGGCCATGATGGTGTGACCGTTGGCCAGGAAGTCATCAATCAGCAACACTCGATCTCCACTCCCCAGGTACTCCGGCGAAATCATCAGCTCTACGATCCCACCTTTCGTATGACTCGGGGCGGTACTCTGAAGGACCGGCTCTTTCATGGTGATTGGCCGGTGTTTGCGGGCATACACCATCGGGACACCCAATGCTCGCGCGGTCGCATAGGCAGGCGCAATGCCGCTGACCTCGGCGGTCACCACCTTGGTCAATCCCGATACGCCCACGCTGGCGAACTGCTCGGCAAAGGCGGCGCCGATCTCGTCGGTAAGCCAGGGTTCTATCTGATGATTGATGAAGCCGTCAACCTTAATGATCCCACGGCCAAGGTACACCGCCTCGTCCCTGATTCGCTGGTGAAGCGCTTCCATTTCTCCCTCTGCCAATATCTCCGGCTCAATCCTTGAGCTCGAGCCAGTTGCGGCCGGTACTTGCGTCTACCTTCAACGGCACGTCCAGCTTGAATGCCGAGCTCATTATGCCGGTCACAAGCTCAACCACGTCCTCTACCTCATCGTCCGGCGCTTCCAATAGCAACTCGTCATGCACTTGAAGGATCATCCGCGCCCTGAAGCTGCCTTCCAACGCCTGGTGCAGCTCGACCATTGCCAATTTGATGATGTCCGCTGCGGTTCCCTGAATTGGGTGATTGATCGCTTCTCGCTCCGCCCGGGCGATCGCTTCCTGGTTGCGTTCCCCACCGGCTGTCTGAAAGACCGGGAAATAGCGGCGCCGGCCAAGCAAGGTCTCCACATAGCCCTGTTGTCGCGCCAATAGACGCGTCTTCTCCAGGTAGTCTCGCACCCCCGGCAGCCGGGCAAAATACTCCTTGATATAGTTTTCAGCCTCTGCCAGGGTCAGCTCCGACTCTCTCGCCAGCCGGTACGGACCCATCCCATACATCAGGCCAAAGTTAACCGCCTTGGCGAATCGCCGCTGTTCAAAGGTCACGTCACTAATCGGGATGCCAAAGACCGCCGCGGCGGTTGAACGATGTATGTCCTGGTCCGCCCAAAACGATTCCTTCAAAGTCTGATCCTGGCTGATGTGCGCCAAGACCCGCAACTCCACCTGCGAATAATCGGCGGCCACAAACTGCCAGCCCGGCTGAGAGACAAACCCCCGCCGAATCCGCCTCCCCTCCTCGGAACGAATGGGAATGTTCTGCAGATTTGGAGATTCGCTGGCAATGCGGCCGGTGACCGCGCCGGTCTGGTTGAAACGGGTGTGAATTCGGCCGGTCTCCTGGTTAATCATCCCCGGCAGGGCGTCAACATAGGTACCCTTCAGCTTGCCCAGTTCTCGATACTCAAGGAGCAGGTCAATGATGCCGCTGTCATCGCTTGCCTTGAGACTCTCCAGCACCTCCGCCGCCGTAGAATAGTAGCCGCTAGATGTCTTGCGCAGCCGCTCATGCGGCAATCTCAACTCCTTAAACAGCACGTCGCTCAGCTGTTGCGTGGAGTTGATGTTGAAAGGATGCCCGGCAATTGCGTATATCCGCTTCTCCAGCTCCAACAGGCGCTCGGTCATCTCCCCGGCGAGTTGCCGGAAGAACTCCTTATCCACCCCAACTCCAGCTTGCTCCATGTCCGCCAATACCGGCATCAGCTCCATCTCGAGCCGCATCAGCTTCGCCAGCCCCTTCCGTTCCAACTCCTCCTTCAATGGCGCTACCAGCCTCAGGGTCATGTCCGCGTCAGCGGCTCCGTATGGCGCGGCCTCTTCGATCGGCACCGCGGCGAAGCTCCGCTGTTTGGCTCCCCGGCCAATCAATTCGCTGATCTCCGTCATTTGTATGCCCAGCCGGTGCCCTGCTAATCCCTTCAACCCCTTAAACTTGCTGCTGGGATCGCATAACCACTCAGCGATCATCGTGTCGAAGGTAATAGGCGTCACCCGCAAACCATGTCGCTCCAGAACGGAGAAGTCATACTTGGCATTATGGCCGACCTTCTCAATGGCTGCCTCTGTCATCGCCGGCCGGATCGCCTCGATGACGTCCGCCAGCGGCAGTTGCCCGTCCGCCAGTCGCTCCTGTCCGGCAAAAAGTGACATCTGCATCTCCGCCGGCGCTCCCTCCTCTATCAGATGGCCCACCGGGATGTAATAGCTGGTAGGCGGCGCAACCGCCAGGCAGATGCCTACCAGCCGGGCCTGCATCGTATCCAGACTCGTCGTCTCCACGTCGAAACTGATCATCCCGGCGGCGGCAAGCGTCTCGATCAAAGCTTGCAGTTGGTCGGGCGTTCTTACCGTAATCGCACTGGTCGGCGGCTCCTCCGGCGTTGATGTTCGCTCACCCGAATCTCTGGCCAGCCGGTTAGACAGCGACCGGAACTCAAGCTCCTGGAATAGGCCAAGCACCCTTTGCGCATCAAATTCGTGGGTCAGGCAAGCTTCCAGGTCCAGCGTCACCGGCGCGTCGGTAACGATCCTGGCCAGCTTCTGGCTCATATAGGCGGACTCCCTTCCTTCCGCCAGTTTGCTGCGATAGCGAGTGGGAATTTCATCCAGGTGCGCGTAGATTTCGTCCAGCGATCCGTATTGGCGCAGCAATTGCGTGGCCGTCTTTACGCCGATCCCGGCCACGCCCGGGATATTGTCGCTGGAGTCGCCCATCAGCGCCTTCCAGTCAACGATTTGCCCGGGCTCAACTTCAAATGTTTTTAAGACCTCCGCCGAATCAAAGAGCTGTGGGTCACGTTGGCGTTGGCCCGGCGGAAGCTCCACTACCGTGTTGTCATCCACCAACTGCAACAGGTCTCTGTCCCCGGTAATGATATGCACCGGCACGCCCATCGCTTTTGCCTGCCGGGACACCGTTCCCAGCACATCATCCGCCTCGTAGCCGGGCTGCTCCAGGATGGGGATGTTCAGGGCGCGGACAACCTGCCGGATGCGTTCGATCTGCACATCCAGCTCATCAGGCATCTTCTCCCTGGTTCCCTTGTATTCGCCGTAAATCTCATCGCGAAAGGTAGCCCCCACGTCAAAGCTCACCGCCAGATATTTCGGCGGGTGCTCTGTCAGCATCAGGTCGAGCAGTGTACGTGTGAAACCATAGGTCGCATTGGTAGGCTCCCCACTCTTGGTGGTAAACGATTCCAGCGGCAGCGCGAAGTACGCGCGATAGGCCAGTGCGTGGCCATCAATCAATACTAGTTTCTCATCGCTCACCGTGGCCTCCGCTCTAAAGTGTCCGTTGTTTCTTCGGGCGATGATACTTTCAGCCGGCGCACTTGGCAACCACCGCTGGAATCACCTGCGTCACAATCGCTGCGCTAGTCATTTGCAGCAGCGATCGTCGTGATCGCTGCCGGCATGGCTCTACTTTGGCTCCTGCAGGCGATATCTGGCTAACGGGGCAATTGCAAATCGAGACTCCTGTTTACACGCCTACGCGCCGCCTGACTCTAGCCCGGCCAGGTTGTGGAAGACGTGAATCGCCGTCCCAATATTGAGGGAGAATCCTTCCAGGTCCAGACATTCGTTTGGCGCATGGATAGCGTGGCCGCTGGTGTAGCCGGGAATAGTGATTGGAATGCCCAGCTCGTCGGCGAACATACTGATAATCGCTATCGTGCCGCCGCTCCGTTCCAATAGCGGGCGCTTGCCCCACGTCGCCTCGAACGCATCGGAAATTGCATCAATGATTGGCCCCCGGGTCAGGATCTCGGCCGGCGGGCTGTCAGCGCGCATTTGCACCTGAATACTCAGCGTTTTGGTCTCAAACCGGCTGAGGAACAGTCTGAACTTTGCCGCGATGTCCTCCGGATCCTGGTCCGGCACCAGGCGCAGCGTCACCTTGAAACTCGCCCGGCTCGGGATAATCGTCTTGCCGCCGTCCCCCTGGTAGCCGCTGGTGATACCGTTTACATCACAGGTGGGCTGCGCCGTCACCCGCTCGATGTACGAATACTCCGGCACTCCCCATAGCGCCGGCGCGCCGGAATCAGCCAGATGTTCCTGCCGCGTTTTTGCGTCCTGCGCCAAAAGGTCGGCGAGCGAGTCCGGGTCCAGAACTCGCACATCATCGTAGAAGCCGGGTATCTGCACCCGCCCTTCGTCATCATGTAGCGCCGCGATGATTTGACCGACCATATGAGCCGGATTGTGGACTCCTCCGCCATACTTGCCGGAATGTAGGTCGCGCCTTGGGCCGGTCACAAAGACCTCTCCGCCGACAAGCCCCCGGGTCGCTGTCGTAATGCGCGGGCTATCCGCCGGCGAGGAGCCATCGCATACCAACAAGACATCTGCCGCAAGGAGTCCCTTATGCTGCTGAACAAAGGGTTCCATGTTCGGCGAGCCAACCTCCTCCTCGCCCTCGAAGAACACCTTCACATTCACCGGCAACTCGCCCGCCGTCGCCAGCATTGCCTCAATTGCCTTCAGATTGAGAAAGAGGTTACTCTTGTCATCGAACACGCCGCGCGCGTAAAGTAGCCCGTCTCGCAAGGTCGGCTCAAACGGCGGCGTTTGCCAGAGTTCGATTGGGTCAGCCGGCTGCACATCATAATGCGCATACACCAGCACCGTCGGCCTACCCGCTCCGGCGTGTAGCCAGTCGCCATAGACCACCGGATGTCCTGCGCTAGGCATCGCCCGGCAGTTTTCAAGCCCGATGGATTGCATATGTTCAACAAGCCAGTCAGCTGCGGCATGCACCTGTCCGGCGAATGCCGGGTCCGTGCTCACCGACGGAAAGCGCAGGAGCGTCTCAAACTCCGAGAGAAATTGCTCACGGTGCGCGGCGGCGTAATTAATTGCTGACTGAATACTGTTCTCACTCACGGTTATTGCTCCTGGCACAAGTTGTATGGGCGGTGTGGACAAACGAACACTATGCCATTGTAACCCTCAATTACGCTCAACGCATGCTTACTTTGGCGGTCCATCACCGCCAACTTTTGTTACAATGAACCTCAAGCGTCCGGGTAGTGGCGTTGGGAGAATATTTCAGGGATGAAGCTGAAACTGGAAATACTTTTGAACCGGCGCCGGCTGGACGTTTGGCGCGCCTTCGACGACCCGGAAAATCTTCAGCGTTGGCAGCCGGCGCTCCAATCCGTCCGCCACATTCAGGGCACACCCGGCAATGAGGGCGCAGTAAGCGTGCTGACCTACAGCGAGAATGGCCGCCAGGTTGCTATGGAGCAGGTCATCTTGGAGAAGGTGGCCCCGGAACTATTTGTCACAACAACACATGGGGAACAGCACTCGAATCGGGTGGTGAACACATTCGAATCGATGGGCGCAACTCAGACTCGCTGGCAAGTGGAGGTCTCTTACCGCTTCCGTGGCTTTAGCCGGCTAATCAGCCCACTCTTGCGCAGTACAATACGCAAGCATACGCTGGCCGATATGGAGCGCTTCAAGAAGTTCGTCGAGCAGATTTGATAGTGGGCCGGCAAATTGCCGGCCCATTATTTGGTTTGCCTTCGGGTTAACGCATTGTTTCGCCAGGTCTGGCAGGGCTGCAAACAACCAGACGGGCAATTGGCTCCCGTTTCAACCAACCTCGTCTATGAAGAACCTGGAACTACTCTAACGGGACGACATCCTGAGCCTGCGGACCCTTATTGCCCGGAGCCACAGCGTATTCGACGCGCTGCCCGTCCACAAGGGAGCGATGTCCCCGTCCCCTGATAGCCGAGTAGTGTACGAACACATCCTTGCCGTCCGGGCCGGTGATAAACCCGTATCCCTTGTCATTGCTAAACCACTTGACCGTTCCTTGAACACGATCCGCCATTTCTACTTACCTCCTAAGTAAATACTACAGGCCTACAGATGCATCCTCATTCGGGCAGACCCGCCCAGACTTCCCTATTGTTGCTACTTAGTAGAAACAGGATCGGGGATGTAAGCAATTTAGTATAGCAGCAACTCCCCAGGATGCGAGAGTTGGTCAAGGCCAGTTTTGCCCCGTTTCAGACGCCCACCGGCCATGAGCGTACCAACTGCCGCTGCAATACAGTCTCCGGCGACCAACGGTAGCCGTCGGGCGTGCCGGCGCGCCATTCTGCGATTTGCTTGATCGCCTGGTCGCCGGATAATCCATGCCGGGCCAAATAACAGCCGATCACGGTGCCGGTCCGGCCAATGCCCCCAAAACAGTGAACATACACGGTATGTCCCGCCCGCGTGGACTGGTCAAGAAAGTCCAGGACATCAACCATCCATTCAGGATCAGGCGCGCCCATGTCGGGTATTGGCATGCGATGATGTTGAACCACTCCGTCAGAGAGCCCTCTTAGGAATGGCGCATATGGCTCCAGACCATATTCACCCTCCTCGGTCAGATCGAGAAAGCTAGTGACTCCCGCGGACAACAGCGCCAAGAGCTTGCGCTCCGCTTCACCCTGATCGCGAGCACCAGGATACTCGCCGGCCAAAATAGAACCGGCTCCCAGCATTGTGGGGTTCAGCACGTTCTTGTCCACCCAATACGAGTCGGGAATTGGTCGTTCTTTAGCCATGACTGCGATTATAATTGCCCTGACATTCATCGGCAATCCTCAGTATGCCACGACGAATCTGGATTGAACCGGCCCACAGCGCGAGTGCGCCTAAAGATTTGCAATCTATCCGGGGTTCCACCCGACAGAGGAGTTGAGAATTGTGAACATGCCATTGCCGGCGAAGGAACTCGCCTCCCGGACCACGCGCATCTCACTCGTTCGGCATGGACACGTGGCGAACCCGGCGAACGTTTACTATGGCCGATTGCCGGGATTCGCGCTAAGTACAGCAGGTGAGGCCGAGGCGATTGCCGCCGGCTTGTACCTGAGCCCGCGCTCCGTGCGGGCCATTTACCATAGCCCACTGCTGCGCGCTCAGCAGACGGCCGTGCTGATTTCCCAGCAACTGCCAGACAAAGTTACGCCGCAAGTTCATGACGACCTGAATGAAGTAATCAGCCCTTTTGACGGTGTAGCCTACACAGAGATGGCAAGTATCGGCTGGGACCTCTACGCGCACCCCGCGGAGCAATATGAGCGCCCCGCCGATGTGCTCACTCGCGTCATCTCGTTCTTCAACTTTGTTCAAGCGACACACTCCGGTGAGCACATCGTCGGGGTTACGCACGGCGATGTGGTAGCCTTCGCACTCACCTGGGTTTGTGGATTGGAGATAAAGGCGGCGAGCCGGCAGATGCTGGAACCCTTTGGGATAGCAGGTAGCTATCCGGCTACGGGGTCAGTCACAACCTTTAGCTTTGGCGAGGAAATTGCGCCGGATCACTGTGACCTTGAGTATTATTCCCCCGCATAGACAGTCGTCGTCGCCGCTGCCCTTCCACCACCCTGGACTCGCGGGCGAGTTGGGGCGCTGTGCTGCTTTGCCAGCAAAACGTATCAGTCGTTTGGCAAACAGTTGTAGTAGTAATATCATTCGGAAATCGTGCAGCCGGTTCGGCAACTGTGATCCGTCGCAGATTTCGCGCCGGCTGGGAGCTGTTGGTCAACCAATTACAAATTTGGAGGAAAGAATGAACCCACGACGCTTAACCCTATTGTTTTTGCTTGTCTCAGTTCTGGCGCTCCTGCTGGCCGCCTGCGGCGGAGAGCCGGAGTTGGGCAGCGCAGATAATCCCATCATAATGTCCTTTGTACCTTCCGGCGAT
>CAYVQP010000052.1:0-32758 GCA_964452775.1 uncultured Ardenticatenaceae bacterium
GAGATGGAAGCCGGCTGACCAGCGGGGCCGGGGAGAGATAGCCTGATAGCGGTTCTATGCGGAGAGTTGGGCCCTACCTGCAACTCTCCTCCGCCGGTTCTTGCCCAGCGGTGCATGTCGACGAGGCCGAAGTTCCCCCTGCACAGTAATTCAAATATGCCCCAGGGCCCATTGGTGTTCAACATCTTTGCCATTCTGGCGGAATTCGAGCACGATCTCATCCGCGAACGCATTCAGGTCGGACTCACCGCTGCCCGCGAGCGTGGACGTATAGGGGGCCATCCCCGGGGCCATTCCAAGGACACTGAAGCAACCACTACGGCCGGCGAAACGCTCTAGCTCGAGGGCCGACTGGCCATTGCGGCCATATGCGATCAGCTCAGGATCTCCAGGCCGACGTTCTATGCTTAACTCAGCCACCGCGGTGTCAATACCAGGTCCCGCCGCAACTTAGCCCCAGGCGGCTGACCGCGGCAAGAGGATTTCTCACCAGTGCCGAACGGGCGCGGCTAAGCACCTTCCCCAGGAGGTACCGGCTGGAGACCTCGACCGTTACTTCACCCTTTCAGTTGACGATCTCGTTCAGGTAGCCAACCAGTCACTTTTGAGGGTGGTGTCTTCTCAGTTGGGTGTCGCCGGTGGTAGCGAGCTGCGAGCCACACCAGTATCAGCATCACCGCCAGGGCTTCGATAAACCCGAGCGCCGCCAGAACGGGCAATGTGAGTCCGTCTTGGATCAGGGTCACCAACTGCCCCATTGGCTGGAAAATCGGCCAGAGAATCAAGATGTTCTTTGTCAAGCGAAACACCACAGCAAACATGATGCCGATGAAGAATAGGAAGACCATCTCGCTGGCCGGCATTCCGTAGCCAATATGATACGCCGCGTAGAGGAGCGAGCTGAGCAAGAGCGCGGGAATGAAACCGAAGGCATCCTCCAGCCGCAGCAATGCCCACCCTCGCCAGAATACAGCCTCAAAGAATCCAATAGCCAGCGCCAGGGCCAGCAACGGCAACAGCTCTTCGACTGGCGGAAGCTGAATCTTTGCCAGAGTAGCAGTGTACAGCAGCGCTGCAAAGAGCAGTTGCAGGGCCAGGCTCAAACCCGTCTTGCGCGCGGTCAGGCCCAGGTCAGAAACAGGGCGCCGGCGGATCACGGTCGTCCAGTATAATGGTATTCCGATCCCAAAGAGCGTGGCTCCCAAAACGGCGTAAAGAAAGAAATATCCCATTCCGCCCCATACTGACTGTCCAACGATCGACGTTGCAGTGTAGAGTGCGGCTACCACCAGCAGCCAGGATACTGCAACAGCGGCCAGATCCTTGTTGGGATTCCATCGAATTGTAAGTACCTGCTTCAAAGCAATACTTGTGGTTGCCATCATTGTCTCCCTGTCAGATTCGCACTTTCGAAACGTTATCAACGTAGCGAACGTGACAGGATAAGCATAAGGCGACATGGATAAGCTGTCCTCTAACTTTAGTCATGGACAGGGTAACGCGTTCCGATACAGAGGAGCTTCGTCACCATGAGCAGACGACATTCGCAGCTGTCAGTGTACTATCCCGGCTCCTACGCTATTAAGCAATTAACCATGCCGGGACAACAACAGCAGGGTAGTTTGCTGAATCCTTGCATCGTCCATGCCCACAAGAGTAACATCTATCTTCAGCAGTTCGGCGCACAATTACAGGAGGATTAACAGAACATGGCCCATCCACCATTCATTGAAGCCAAAAACGTGGAAGGCGTGCAACATTGCCACGGCGAGCACTGCGATGAGTACTACTATCGGCCGCTGGTCTATGGGAAGGATCTGTTCACCTACATCGCTCATATCCCGCCCGGCGGCGGCGTTCTACCCGACGAGGAGGAATCCAGTCTGTTTGAGCTTTCGCTGTACATCCTCGACGGCCGTCCAACCGTTCTGTACGGCGACCAGGTCTTCAGCATGCATCCCCACACGGCGTTGCATTGCGTGCGGGGCGTGCCGCTTGGATTTGAAAACCACACTGACAAGCCGGTCACTCTTATCCTGAGCTTCGCGCCGTCCCCCCGAGGGGCAATAAACGCTGACGAAATGCGCGCGCTGGTAGAGTCGCGAGGGCGGAGTGTGATAGCGCCGGCGGTGATGAACGAAATGGCCGGCGGTCTGTTGGGCTGACATAATGGCCGAGACGCCCACCTTCACCGTAGCCGCCGTTCAGGCGGCGGCCATCCCCTTTGACCGTGAGGCCACAGTCGAAAAGGCCATCCGGCTCACACAGCAAGCGGCCGCCGCCGGCGCGAAACTGGTCTTGTTCCCGGAAGCCTTCATCTCCGGCTACCCGGCCGGCCTGAGCTTCGGCACGGTCGTCGGCAGGCGTAGCGCGCAAGGCAGGCGCTTGTGGGAGCGTTACTGGCAGAGCGCTGTCGCCGTGCCCGGCCCGGCAACCGAGCAGTTGGCCGCCGCCGCCCGCGATGCCGGCGTCTACCTGATTGTCGGCGTTATTGAGCGGGATGCTCAGGGTAGCGGGGGAACGCTCTATTGCACGCTGCTCTATTTCGCTCCCGATGGCCGGCTGCTGGGCAAGCATCGCAAGCTCAAGCCGACAGCCGCCGAACGTTACATCTGGGGCGAAGGCGACGGCAGCACGCTGCCCGTCTTCGACACAGAGTTGGGCAAGATTGGCGGGCTCATCTGCTGGGAGAACTACATGCCCCTGGCCCGGATGACCATGTACGGCAAGGGCGTTCAGATTTACCTGGCTCCCACTGCCGACAGCCGGGATACCTGGCAGGCGACGCTGCGGCATATCGCCTGTGAGGGCCGCTGCTACGTGATCGGCTGTAACCAGTATTTCCGGCGCGATATGTACCCCGCCGACTTTGAAGGCTGGGAGGAGCTACAGGAGCAGCCGGAGGAGCTGTCTCGCGGCGGCAGCGCCATCATCTCGCCCCTGGGAGAAGTGCTGGCCGGACCGCTCTTCGGCGAGGAGGGCATCCTGACCGCGGAGCTGGACCTGGCCGAGGTCGCTCGCGGGAAGTTCGACCTCGACGTTGTCGGCCACTACGCGCGGCCGGACGTGTTCCAGCTCCTGGTCAACGAACAGCCGGCCCGCACCATCGTCAACTGGACAACAAAATCCCGTGGGTCTTTCCCTGATCCTTGACAGGACGAACGTACCAGCAAGACCTACGAGGTTTCTGTTCTATGACGCGCCGGTCAGTACTGCTCCGGGTTGACCATGTGGGCGTATTCCAGCGCCGGATGATCGGCCGGCAGGTCGCGCAGCATAAACGGCGTACCATTCGCCTGCATTTCCTCGAATAGAGGCCTCAACTTCTCTTCGACATAGCTGAGCATTTCCTCCGGCGTGCCGCTGACCACCGCCCGGAATACCAACAGATAGGCCGGCTCGTCAAAGGGCACTTCGTAGCCGGTGGGCACGCCCGGCGCGAACCAGTAAATGCTCCCGGGGCCCATCAATCTTCGCTGCCCATTGGCGCAAAGCACCCACCGGCCACGCACCGTATAGGTCAGCGCCTCATCATCATGCCCGTGTTCGTCCACGAAGGAGTGCGCCGGCATATCAATGTAGTGAGAGCGGCAGCTATCGCCGAAGATTAGCGGCCCAACCCGCCCTTCCAGCGTATCCACCCCCGGGTGGGCCAACACGTCGTCAATGATGCGCAGGCCTTCGGCCATTTCCACAATTCCCGATGGATGCGTCATAATTCCTCCATTATTCCCACAGCATCTGCCCGGCCTAGACGAGCAGCTTGTCCAGCACAAACGGACCTTCGCGCCGGTAGGCCTCGCCCATTACCGCCCCAGAATGGCCGGCCAGGCCGTTTATCAGCGCCAGAGCCATGTCAAATTGCCGGTGCAGCGCCAGGCCCAGCGCGGTCTTGTCCTCGTTGATGCTGCTGTAATTGCTGACCACGTGGCCAAGCGTCTCCCGCGAGCTCCGCCGCTCAATCATTTCCGCGCTGAATGACATCTGGTGACCCAACTCCGCCAGGGCCTTCTGTTTCAGCTCAAAAGTGTCGCTGATCTCCACAATGCAGTTAGGGTGCTCCGGCGTCATGTAGTAGATCGTGCCCGGCAGGTGCGGCTCGTGGCCCCCGCAATTCTCTATGTGCCAGTCGCGACCGGCCAGGGCCATCGCCTCTGTATAAAGCAGGGCGATCAGCCGGCGATCGGGGTCGAGGTCGTGTTGGGCATGATGCGGGTCCTGGGTAATGACGATATCCGGCCTTGTCCGGCGCAGCAAAGAGACAATAATCTCCTTCCGGGGTACGTCAACGATCCATTCGCCGTAAGGGAAGCCCAGAAATTCCACGCTCTCGATGCCCAGTACCGCGGCGGCACTTATCACCTGTGGGCGACTTTCGGGCCGCGACAGGAGAACGGCCGCCTGCACCTCATCGCCCGCCTGCACATGGCGGGCCAGTGCGCCGCCGCACTCGACAATCTCCAGGCCAAAGCTAGCCAACATAAGAATCCTTGCCATGTGTTCTACCTCCGTAATGGCGCTATGAAGCGGGTCAAACGCTATCGACTTTTCTTCAATCGGGGATCAATGCGCTGCTCAATCGAAAAGCCGATCAGCGCAAAACCCAGGGCGGCGCAGACGATCAGTAGTCCCGGCGGCAACACCCACCACAACCAGGCCGGGGTGAGGAACGCGCCGCGCACCTGCGCCCAGTAAAGGATGGTGCCCCAGCTCTTCTGAATGGGATCGCCAAGCCCCAGGAAACTCAGCGCCGCCTCCAACAAGATGGCTGTGCTGATCACCAGCACGAACTGCCCGATGGCCAGCAACATCACCTGCGGCAATATGTGGCGGGTGATGATGTGCCAGTCCGTCGCCCCCACGGCGCGAGCGGCCAGGACATACTCCTGTTTGACAATCGTCAGCACCTGGGAACGGATCACCCGGGCTGAGCCGGCCCAAATCAGCAGCCCGATAATGACGATCGTATTGGTCTGGCTGCGACCCAGGTAGGCGGCCAGCAGAATAAGCAAAGGTAGGAAGGGGATCACCAGGATGACATCTACCAGACGCATCAGTAAGCCGTCCGCCCGCCGATAGTAGCCGGACAGCAGGCCTACCGTGGTGCCCAGAAATATGGCTACCGCCGCCGCCGCAAAGCCCACTACCAGCGAAGATCGGGTGCCGTGGATCAGCTCACTGAGAATATCCTGGCCGATGTCGTTTGTGCCCAATAGATGTTCGATGCTCGGCTCTCCAAACGGCCGCCCGATCCGCTCCGTGGGATCATATGGGCTGAGCTGATTGGCGAAAAGCGCGGTGAACACCAGGGCGAGTATCAGGCTCACCCCGATGATGCCGGAGACGCTCGTCGAGGTCAGGCGAAACCGGCGTCTCCTGGCGCTTTCGGTCGAGGCCGGGACTTCTTCAACCAGATCGAGTTCAGCGGTGGTCATTGGCGTTTGGTCCGCGGATCAAGGAATTGATACATAAAGTCAGCCACCAGGTTGAAAAAGAGTACCGCAATGGTGATCAGCAAGAATCCTGCCTGCATCACCGGAAAATCGCGCCCGCCGACGGCTTCAAACATCAGCCGGCCCAGACCAGGGTAACTGAACACGGTCTCAATCACCACCGTGCCTCCAAAAGCAAATCCCAGCCGCAAGGCCAGGATGGTCACCACCGGGGCCAGCGAGTTGCGCAGGGCGTGGGCAAATAGCACTCTCGGCTCGCCGGCGCCCTTCGCCCGCGCCGTGCGGATGAAGTCCGAGCCTAATACGCTGAGCATAGTGTAACGGGTGGTGAGGTACACCGCCGGAATGGTCAAGACCGTCAGCGTAACCACCGGCAATATGGCATGCTTGCCAATGTCCACGGCTCTCGCAAATCCCTCCAGGCCGGAGGCCGGCGTCTCCGCGCCGAATGACGGCAGCAGGCCCATGCGCACCGAGACCAGTGAAATCAACAACATACCCAACCAGAATGAAGGCATAGAGTTAATCGTGATCATGGACCATAGCAGCGTTACGTCCGCTTTACCCGCCCGTCTCCAGGCCGAGTACGCGCCGGCGGCGACCCCCAACACGCCCGCTACCACCAGAGATGCGCCGGCCAGCAACAGCGTGTAGGGCAGCCGGGCAAGAATCAAGTCGGCGATTGGCATCCGCTGCCGGTATGAGTAGCCGAAGTCGCCCTGCAGCAGATCGCCCCAATAGCTGAGATACTGCACGTACATGGGCCGATCGAGCCCGGCATCGGCCATGACCTGCGCCCGCTGCTCGGGCGTCATCAGACCCACATCGACGCCTGCCAACAGGGCCAACGGGTTGCCGGGCATCATGCGCGGCAGGAAGAAGTTCAGGGAGATCGCCAGTACCAGGACGACCAGATACTGTAACGCGCGACCTCCTCTCGATTCACTAAGCATTGCGCTTCGCTCGGGTAAACCCCGCAGGTCTTTCGAGACCTGCGGGGTTTCTTGGCCCAGCCCTTATGGCCGGGCTTCTTCGGCCAGGAACGAAAGTTTGTGGAACACGCCCTGTCCCGCCATGAAGGTCCATCCGTCATAGGCGGTTGACCAGTAGGCGTAGATGCCGTCCGGGTAGAGAAGCAGAATGAACGGCAGCTCGTCCGCGATGATCTCCTGCAGTTCGGCGATGATCGCGGTGCTGGCCTCCACATCTACCTCAGTCGTTAGCGCCTCGGACAGCTCATCGGCGCGCTCGTTGGCGAAGCCGGTCAGATTCAGGAAGCCGACGTCCGTGCTGGAGTGGATCAGTTGCCAGAGCCGGGTCGGATTGACCTGCACGGGAGCCGACCAGCCCCACATAGCCATGTCGTAATTACGCCCCTGCGCCACGTCGAAATCGGGCCACACGGCGGCTTCCCAGGTGGCTGTTTCCACGGCCGCCACCTGCGTCTGCATGCCGATCTCCAGCAACATCTGGCTCACCAGTTCCGCGATGCGCAGCCGCAGCGAGTCTCCGCCGTCCACGATGAACTCGACGGACAGCGGCTCACCGTCCAGCTCGCGAATCCCGTCGCCGTCGGAGTCGACAATGCCGGCATCCTCCAGCATCTGCGCCGCCCGCTCCGGGTCATATTCGGTGACAATGGCGTCGTTGAACACGGAGTGCGAGGGATGAATCCAGCCCGGGCTGCCCAGCGCGGCCGCGCCAAGGTAGACCGTGTCGGCCAGGTCCTGGCGGTTGATGGCCAGGTTCATCGCCTGGCGCACGGTCTTGTTGTTGAACGGCGCGCGTTGGGTGTCGTAGTTGACCATGTCGGTGGCGAACTCCGGCCCCTGAGCGACCTGGATGCCGTCAACGGCCCCGAGAATGGCGATTTGCTCCGGCCCTACCGGCCTGACAATCATGTCAATCGCCTGGGTGCGCAGCGCGGCCAGGCTGCCGGCGTCGTCAGCGAACTGCACAAATACCAGCTCGTCCACCTGCGGCGCACCGGCCCAGTAGCTCTCGTTGGCCTGGAAGACGTAGAACTGATCCGGCACCATTTCCGTCAGCATAAATGGGCCGGTGCCGATATTGGTATCAAAGACCTGGTTTTCAGGATCGGTTACTGATTCCCAGATGTGTTGCGGGATGATCGGCGTGTCGGCCAGCGTCGCAATCTCAAAGCCGGGCGTGGCGGCGGACATGGTGAAGACGACCCGATTGTCACCCTCTACCGCGACTGATTCGATGTTCGCTACATTGCGCGACCAGCGGCCATGGTTGTACGTTTGGTAGTACTCCACAGTGAACGCGACATCTTCGGCCGTAAACGGCTCGCCATCATGCCAGGTGACGCCCTCGCGAAGGTCCAGCGCGATCGTCAGACCATCCTCGCTGGTCTCAACATTGGTGGCCAGCCAGGGTTGGGGGACGCTGGAGGTATCGAATTGCAGCAGGGTGTCGTATTGCAGGAGCAGCATGTTCCAGCCGGGATAGCCTGTGCGGTACGTGTACGGATTGATTGAGTTCTCAGTTCCGGGAATAGCCAGGCGCAGGCTGGTGGGTTCTTCGACTACTTCGGCTTCTTCGGTCGGCACCTCGACGGGAACCTCGACCACGCGGGTTACCTCCACGACCTCTGTCACCACTTCCCCTTCCACAACACGCGTAACTTCTATTTGCTCCGTAACCGTTTCGGTGACAATGCGAGTCACTTCGACGGGTTCGGCCTGGCAGGCGCTGAACAGCAACAGGCCGGCTACGATCAATATCAGCAAGTTAATCTTCTTCATTCTCCATGCCTCTTCGGGATTCTTCGCGCCGGCGCTCTTCAGGCCGGTGCATAGGCCAGTTCAACGGGCAAAAGGGTATGGCATAGTGGGAACACAACCGTGCCTGACTGCTTTCTCAAATAGTCCTATAAGTCACCTCCGGTCATATCGGACGCCACATGTCACTGTCAAATGATCGCGGCCGGCGCATTACACCAGATGGCAGGAAACCAGCCGGCCGGGTCGAACTTCGCGAAGCTGTGGCTCATTCACATCACACAGCCCGCGCTCGAATATCGGGCAGCGGGTATGGAAACGGCAGCCGCTCGGCGGAGAGGCCGGGCTGGGCAGATCGCCCTCCAGGACGATCTTCTTGCGCGAGCCGGCAGCGCCGGGGCTGGGCACCGGCACCGCGCTGAGCAACGCCTGCGTATATGGGTGCATCGGCTCGCTATACAGGCTCTCCCGGTCAGCCAACTCAACAATCTTTCCCAGGTACATCACCGCCACCCGGTCAGAAATGTGCCGTACTACCGCCAGGTCGTGAGCGATGAAGAGGTAAGTAAGGCCCAAGTCGCGCTGCAGCTCTTCCAACAGGTTGATGATCTGCGCCTGCACCGAGACGTCGAGCGAGGAGACCGGCTCGTCGCAGATGATGAAATCAGGCTCCAGCGATAGGGCCCGTGCGATGACAATGCGCTGCCGCTGCCCGCCGCTAAACTCATGCGGATAGCGGTCGGCGTGCTTTCCGTTCAGTCCAACTCGGCCCAGCAGATCGGCGGCCCGCTCTCTAATCTCCTGGTTGTTGCCCAGGCCATGAACCTTCAGCGGCTCGCCGATGATCTGCCACACCCGCATGCCCGGGTTCATCGATGAGTAGGGGTCCTGAAAGATCATCTGCATACGCTGCCGGATGGCCCGCATCCCTTTGCCGTCTAGGGCAACCAGGTCCTGACCGTCAAAGGTGACATTCCCGCCACTCGGCTCATATAGGCGGATCACCGTCCGGCCCAGCGTGGTCTTGCCGCAACCGCTCTCGCCGACCAGGCCAAGCGTCTCACCCCGGCGAATGGACAGGTCAACGCCGTCAACCGCGCGCACCACCCCGACCTGCCGCTGCAGGATTCCCCTTCGGATGCTGAAATAGGTCTTCAGGCCGTCCATTCTGATCAGATACTCCTGCCCGTTACTCTGGCCGGTCGCGCCCGCCGCCCCCAAGCCGCCGGCCCTCACCTCGATATCGGCCGGCTTTATCAGGGTTTGCCAGTGTACGCAGGCAGATTGCAGGCCCGGCACGTCTGTCTGGGCCAGTTGCGGTACGCCGGCCAGGCAACGCTCATCTGTATGGAAGCAACGGGGAGCGAAGGAGCAGCCGGTCGGCTTCTCCGTCAGATCGGGTGGGGCGCCGGCGATCTCCTGCAGCGACTCCGGCACGTCTTCACTCAGGTTGGGAATCGAGCCGAGCAGCCCCAGAGTATAAGGATGCCGGGAGTGAGCGTAGACGTCGTGCACTGAGCCTTCCTCAACTATCCGGCCGGCGTACATCACCACCACCCGGTGCGCCAAGTTAGCTACCAGGCCCAGGTCATGGGTGATCCAGATGACCGCCATGCCCAATTCCCGCTGCAGCTTCTGCACCAGCTCCACTATCTGCGCCTGGATGGTGACGTCCAGGGCTGTGGTCGGCTCGTCGGCGATCAACACCTTCGGGTCGCAGGACAGCGCCATGGCGATCATCACCCGTTGCCGCATGCCGCCGGAGAACTGGTGCGGAAAGTCGTTGCTGCGCTCCCGCGCCTCGGGTATGCCGACCCGATCCAGCAGCTCAATGGCCCGCTCACGCGCGTCTTCGGCGCTGTATGGCAGGTGTAGCCGGATCGCCTCGCTGATCTGCTTCCCAACCGTCAACACCGGATTGAGAGCCGTCATCGGATCCTGAAAGATCATCGCGATCTCTTTGCCGCGAATGGCGCGCAACTGCGCGTTGGTCAGTCGCCGCAGCTCCCGCCCTTCCAGCAGTATCTCCCCAGACGTTATCTCGCCGGGCGGCTGTGGGATGAGGCCCATCACCGAGAGCATGGTCACGCTCTTGCCGCAGCCGGACTCGCCGACCAGCGCCAATATCTCGCCCTCGTGCAGCGTGAGTGAAACCCCGTTCACGGCGTGGACGAAACCTTCCTGAGTCGCGAAGCGCGTGTACAGATCCCGCACTTCCAGCAGGGGCTTCTTCAATCTCTCGGCAGCCGGTTCACTCACTGTCACTTTCCTGCGGTTCAGGCTATCCGGGAACCTAATTGGTTGATTGGAGCGCCTGCGGAATCGCTTCATAGGCGCCGGTCAGCCGGTGATGTTCCTCCGGCATCTCCGGCCACGGATCCGTGTGCACCACCACCTCAGACAGCTTCGGCAGCGCCCGGAAGAGGTCGTGGCGGATAAGTTCTGCGATGTGGTGGCCCTGGGCTGTGGTCAGGTCCGCGTCCACGGCGATATATACCTCGGCGTGAAGACGATGACCCATCCAGCGCATGCGCAGACGACGTAGCTCGCGCACGTCCGGCTGTCGTTTCACCACAGCTTCGGCTTCGTCCAGGATCTCAGGCTCAATGGCGTCCATCAGCCGGTACCACATCCTGACCGTCGCATCCTTGACGATGAATAGAATGGCCACGCCGATCAGGATACCGATAATGGGGTCCAGAATCGGAACGCCGACGGCGGTTCCCAGCACCGCCACCAACACTGACAGGGAGGTGAGGCCGTCGATCCGGGCATGCAGGCCGTCCGCGATCAGGGCCGCTGATCCGATACGCCGGCCGACGCCAATTTGCAGCAGGGCCACAATCTCGTTGCCGAAGAAGCCGATCAGGGCCGCCGCCGCTACCCAGATAAGGTCAGTCATCGGCTCCGGGTTGAGCAATCGCTGCACCGATTCCCACAGCACCACGGCGGCGCTGAAGGCAATCGACAGCACGATAAAGATGCCGGCGACATCTTCAGCCCGAGCAAATCCAAACGTGTAGCGCCGGTTTGCCAGCCGGCGAGCCAGATAAAAGGCGATCAGCAGCGGGATGGAGTTCAGCGCATCGCCGACATTATGCACCGTGTCGGCAAAGAGGGCCACGCTGCCGCTCAAAATGACGATGAACACCTGCAACAAAGACGTAAGGCCCAGCGCCAACAGGGCCAGCCAGACGGTGCGAACGCCCAGCTTGTTATCAACGAACGCCCGGTCGGTCGCCAGGTCGCTGTGGTCGTGGCTGTGCCCGATGTGGAACACAGCCGCCAGCCAGCCGCGCAGACCGCCGGCGTGCGCATGATCGTGATCGTGGCCGTGATCATGGCTATGGCCGTCACTGTGATCGTGCGTATGACCGTCCGCATGATCATGCGTATGGCCGTTCTCGTGATCATGCGCATGGTCGCTACCGTGGTCGTGGCTGTGGTCATGCCCATTGTCATGAACGTGGTCCGGGCCATGCTCATGGCCCTCGTCATGGGGGTGCGCGTGGCCCTCATGGTTGTGGTCGGTGTGGTTTTCGATTTTCACTTTTTGCTCTCCAATTCCTCAACTGGTAGACCCCACCCCCGTAGCGAAGCCATGCCGAACACGCGAACAGCCGCGTTCGCGACCCCGGCATCTCCTCGTTGCTAACTCAATAGCTCGACGAATTGCTGGTATGGCTGTTCGGGCTCGCTGCGCCGGGCGTGATCCAGGTGATAGAGCGCCTCTCTGAGCAGCGCCGCCACGTGACTATCGTCAATCGAATAAAAGGCCTGGTTGCCCTCTCGCCGGACTGAGACGAGCCGCAGGTCGCGCAGTTTGGACAGATGGTGAGAGACGGCCGAGGCGGACACCGGCACATATTCGGCCAGCTCATTGACGCTATACTCACGCTGCGTCAACAGGTAAATGATTTGGGTCCGGGTTGGGTCGCTAAGCGCCTTGAAGACATCCGCCAGGTCCACGAGCATTTCTTCCGGCAATCCGCGAGAGTCATGTGGAATATCATGCTTTCTGGGCATGAGAACCTCCTACTTGCATATCTGAGCATATGCTCTGATAATCAATTGTACAATCATTCAGGTAATGGGCAAGCAAATCTCGCGAGTTTCTTGTTCCGATGAAGGAGTTGCAGTTTGATGATTGAGGAGCAGCCTGAAGTGCACGATTCGCGCCTGTTAAACCCGGAAGGCGTACTCCGGCGCACAGTCTCATTCCAGAGTGGACAAGAGACTCTGGCTGGGGACCTGGTCTTGCCGGCGCATCCTGGCCCGCACCCGGCAATTCTGGCGGTCGCCGGCACCGGCAGCCAGAACCGATACGGCGACATGGTGCAGCGCGACGGTCGGGTCGACCCCCACGGCCGTTACATTTGGATCTCCCATCGCCTGGCTGAGGCCGGCATCGCCTCGTTCTACTGGGACAAGCGTGGAGTCGGCATGAGCTCCGGCGGGAATCGCGAACCGGGCGATCCCCCGGGCGAAAGGGACGCCTACACCTCCGTCATGACCGACGTAGAGGATGCCGAGAGCGCTCTCTACTTCCTCAGCCGGCAGCCGGAAATAGATCCGCGACGTATTGCCGTCATGGGACGCAGCGCCGGCGTGTATTTCACCTGTCTGCTGGCGGCGCGCACGACGTTGCCGGCGGCTTATATTCTCACCGGCGGCCTGTATATGGGCATTGATGCGTTTATGGAGCTGATCTATGAGCAGGTTCTGGCTTACGCCGCTCGTGGGCCGCAAGAGGAGGAGTGGACCCGGGCGCACCTGGGCGACTTCTACGGCATCGCCCGGCACTGGCGGCAAGTACTGGCCGCGGCCCGCCGGGACGATGATGTTTTTGAATGTAGAGACGGCGACCAGCTTGTTCGCCAATACCTGACCCGTCTCAAGCAGGAACTGGAGCTCCCGCTTTCCGAGCAGTTCCGCCATCTGAACCGGCCCGTCCTCATCTGTCACGGCGACAAGGATGTCAACGTGCCGGTGCAGGAGGCGCACAAGATCTTTCGCGAGCTGCGGAATGCCGGCCATCGTGATGCAACCCTGGTCATCATACCCGGCGCGGACCACAGCATGCGCATTGCCCCGGCCGGCCTGGAGGCCGATGACCGCTACCGAAAGAAGTTCGACCAGAAGCACGACCATCCGTTTTCTGAGTTCTTCATGCACGCGGTGATCGGCTGGGCGCTGGACCGCTTTTCCAATCTTCAGGCAGGCTGATGTACGACAAAGTCCAGATTGAGCCCAACACGACCCTTTATCCGGTACCAGTGGTGATCATCACCTGTGGTATCCCCGGCGACTTCAGTATCTTCAGCCTGAATCGGATCGCCAGCTGCAACGCCGAGCCGCCGATGATCAGTATTTCGGTTCGCCCGATTCGCCGCAGCCATGACCTGATTGACCAGACCGGCGAGTTTGTGGTCAACATCCCGTGGCCGGATATGGAGACGGTCAGCGACTTCGTAGGAACGACAACCGGCAGAGATACGGACAAATGGCGGGAATCCGGGTTGACGTCGCTGCCGGCCCACGTGGTACAGCCCCCGCTGATCGCGCAGTGTCCGGTGAATATTGAGTGTCGGGTGGTCGAGAAATTGACTCTGCCCTCGCACACCCTCTTCGTGGCCCAGGTTTTGGCCCTGCACGCCGAGAAGGAGATCCTCGATCGGCATGGTGAAGTTGACTACGAGCTTGCCGGAGCGGGCCTACCCTATCGCGCCGGAACGGTACGGGAGAAGCCGGTGGCCAGGTTCAAGCCGGATGAGCTCCTTCGACAAATGCACAGTTGGCGTGACGCAAAAAAGCCATTGTAGATCCCCGCACTACAGGGCGATAATTCTCGCCGGGCATCCGCCTTCGCGCAACTGGTCGTCGGATTCCCACGCCCCCAGATTCCCTGAAAGTCGATGTCAGTCGCTCACTCCCCGCGAAGCGTGGAACGATCGCTCAATCAGGCTGTCTAAGAAAAGTTAGTGTGATGCCAAATGCACGGCCTCAGCAATCGCCTCTTTGGTGATGGTGTTGTGCCATTCTTCAATTATGGCTTCCCAGGCCATGCCACCGGCAACTTGCTCCAAGACATGAGCCACAAAAACGCGGGTGCCGCGAAATGTCAGTTTTCCATGGCAGGTATTAGGGTCAGCAACAATGTACCGCCCCAGGATTTTGGCCTGTCATCCTCTACTGTCATGGTTATTTCCCATATTCTGCGACGGAATGCTGGTCTTGCGCTCTGAGCGTTACTCACCCGACGCGGAACATGGAAAGAGTATTCAGACGATGAGATCATAGTACAGATGCACCAGCCACCTTTACTGCCGCCCTGGTTGTACCGGCCCACCGAACCCGCCATTCGGCCCACTCCCAACCCGCCAAACAGCGATAGCTCCCGCTCCGGGCAATCTATAGAATCTACGACAGTAAGCAGGTCGACTTATCGAAGCAGTCGAACTGCTTCCCTGATAATTGCACACCCTAACTGGAGGACCTTTCTAATGAAGAAACGCGTTGTGATAATCTTACTGGTACTGCTGCTCAGCATGACCACCGTATCGGCGGCAATCGGCAGCGACGGACAGCCGCAATACGGCTGTCCGGACAGCTTTGAGCTGCATATGGCAATGGAGCATGATGGCGAGCACGGACACCATCACATCGGCACGGACACCGACCTAAACGGCGATGGCTTCATCTGCATGAAGCACGTCGGCAACAACGGCAACAACCACGTGCACATCGATAACCACGTCCCCTTGCCGTAATCATCAAAGATTCCCGGAAATGACCTCTCTCGACCCGCCCTACCTGAAGCGAAATTCCCGGGAATCTTCTCCTTACGGAGCCGTCACCACCAGCGCGCCGCTCATGCCGGCTTCTTTATGGCCGGGCACAGTGCAGAAATACTCATACTCGCCCGCCTCCGCCGGCGTAAACTCCACCGTGTTGCTCTCCCCGGCCGGCGACGCCACATGGATCTCCGGCTCCTCCTCCATGTTGCTCATATCATGCCCGGCCATCTCTTCATCCATGTGGCCGGCGACCACCTTGCCCGTGTGCGGCATCTCCATGATGCTGAAGTCGTGCACCAGCGCGCCCTCATTGTTCAGCGTCACTGTCACTCGCTGCCCGACCAGCGCTTCCAGCCGGTGTGTGTCATAGGCGATATCCGTCGCGGTGAGCGAAAGCTCGGCGTCGGGGGTGGATGCCGGTTCGTCGGAACCGCAGGCTGCCAGGGCCAAGCCGAGCAAAATGAGCAGGACAAATGCAATGCGATGCATGATAACAAATCTCCTTGTTGTTGAATGTGAAAGCGAGGTTCCCGGAAACCGGCCGGCGGGGTGAGCGTCCGTCTGCTGGTTCCCGGGAACCTATGGGCGTTGTCGTCGGCAACATGCTAACACGCGCCGTCAATGAAAGGACGCGCCGTTTGGCCCATTACCCACCCGCCAAATGGCGTATAGGCGGACTGCGCCGGCAGTGGCATGATTGGCCTGTGCATTGACGCCGGAGCTATAATAGCGCTTGCCGCCCGGATGCTGCTTCGGTGGGCGGCCGGCTGATTGGTACGAGTAACCCGGTTTCTTGAAGCCATTCAATGTAGTGCTCCCGAGGAGTAAGAACCGGGGTTCTATAGTCACAATGGAGGTATCACTAATGGAAATCGATCCTGTTTGCGGTATGGAAGTAGACCCGAAAACGGCCGCCGGCTCGTCGGAGTACAAGGGCAAGACCTATTACTTTTGCGCACCGGGCTGCAAGGCCTCTTTTGACAAGGACCCGGAGAAGTATCTGGGCATGGAACACAGCGGCGGCCATCACGGCCATCATTCCGGCCGCTAGGTGAAGTGACAGTCACTTCGGAAAGTGACTGTCACTTGGCCAACCATGGCAAAAATCCGCGTCCTGCTGGCCGACGACCATGCCGTCGTGCGCGCCGGCATCCGCCAATTCCTCGAGCAGGCGGCCGATATCACCATCGTCGCCGAGGCGGATGACGGCCGGCAGGCCCGCGAGCTGATCACCCGCCACCTGCCCGATGTCGCCGTCCTGGACATTCAGATGCCGCAGGCCACCGGCATCGAAGTCACCCGTTGGGTGCGCGCCAACCACCCACAGGTGGGCGTGCTGGTCCTCACCGCCTACGACGACGACCCCTATGTGATGGCCGTCTTGCAGGCCGGGGCCGGCGGCTACGTGCTCAAGACCGCCTCCCCGGCCGACATTGTGCAGGCAGTGCGCGACGTCAACGAGGGCAAAGCTGCTCTGGACCCGGCGGTGGCCCACAAGCTCATGGCCTATCTCGCCGGCCGGCAACCCCCAACGCCCGGCATCTATGAGGAATTGACCGAACGCGAGCTGGAAGTGTTGGCCCTGGCCTCCAAAGGGTACACCAACAAGGCCATCGGCGTGCAACTGGGCATCAGCGACCGCACCGTGCAGGGCCATCTGGCCCGCATCTATCAGAAGCTGGAAGCTGGCAGCCGCACCGAAGCGGTGATGCGGGCCGTCTCTCTGGGGTTGATTGGTTAAGATTCCCGGAAAATCATCCGCCAGGCAGTACATCTACCGGGCATTTTAAGGGAATCTGAGGCATAGAATTGCATCGCTGGCGCGCGCTGCCCCTGCAGCTATTCGTGATCACCATCCTGCCGCTGACCATTCTGCTGCTGGTCATCGCCTTCGGCAGCCTGGCTCTGCACCAGCGCGCCATGCGCGCGATGGTCGGCGAGCGCGACGAACGGGCAACGAGGGCCGCGGCCGCCGGCATCAGCGAGCAGCTCAGCTACCGGCAGGCAGCGGTTCACGCCCTGGCCCTGCAGGCCGACGCCGCCAACGACCCCGACCACGCCCTGGCCGACGCCGCCTACCTGCTATCCTACTTCGAAGGCGGCCTGGCCCTGTTGGCCGCCGACGGCGCGGTGACGGCGGCTTCCAACGGGCGTGAGGAATGGGGGCAGCGCATCGCCGCGGTAGGGCTGCCCGCGTTCCAGGCCCAGGGCGGCGGCTTCGCCGGCCCGATTCCCGGCCCGGCCGGCGAGGATGAGCTGATGATTGTCGGTTCCTCGGCCGGCGACTTTATCGCCCTGGGCGCTTTCTCTCCGGGCGCTCTGGCCCGGCAGGTCCTGGCCGGCATCTTCGGCGCGGACGAGCCGGCTCACGCTTATGTGGTCACCGCCGGCGGCTCGCTCGTCTATCACACCGGCGAGCAGGTGTTCGCTGACCCGGCGCAACACACCGGCGCGGCGGACGGGCTACGCGGCGACAGCGGCGCCACCTATTTCACCGTCGCCGGCGAGGAGCTGGTGGCCGCCTACAGCCCGATCACGCCCGTCGGCTGGGCGCTGGTCATCGAGGAGCCCTGGCGCGAAGTGGCCGACCCGCTGTTGCGGGCCACCGAATTGGCCCCTATCGTGCTCATTCCCGCCCTGGTCATTGCCCTCGGGGCGCTCTGGTTCGGCGTGCGCCAGGTCGTGCAGCCCCTGCAATCGCTGGAGCGACAGGCAACGGCCCTGGGCTGGGGTGATTTCACCGCCATTGAGGAGCCGGTGGGCGGCATCAACGAGATCCGCCGCCTGCAGACCGAGCTGGTGCACATGGCCCGCAAGGTGGCTCTGGCCCAGAAGAGCCTGCGCGGCTACCTGGGCGCGATCACCGTCGGGCAGGAGGAGGAGCGCCGCCGGCTGGCCCGCGAGCTGCACGACGACACCATGCAAGCGCTGATCGCCCTCAACCAGCAGATACAGCTGGCCCAGATGTCGGTCACGGAAGACGGCGCGGCGGCCCGGCTGGCGACAATGCAGGGCATGGCCGAGCAGATGATCGCCGACCTGCGCCGGCTTACCCGTGACCTGCGCCCCATTTACCTGGAGGACCTGGGCCTCATCCCGGCCCTGGATATCCTGGCCCGCGATATGAGCCGGCTGGGGTCGACGGCGGTTTCATTTGCGCGCACCGGCCTGGAAAGGCGGCTGCCGGCCGGCGAGGAATTGGCCCTTTATCGCATCGCCCAGGAGAGCCTGAGCAATGTGCTGCGCCATGCCCAGGCCGCCCACGCTGAGCTGCGCCTGCAATTTGAGCCGGAGGCGGTACGGTTGACCATCCAGGATGACGGAGTTGGCTTTGAAGCGCCGGAAAGCCCGGCCCAACTGGCAGCCGCCGGTCATTACGGCCTGCTGGGCATCCAGGAGCGGGCCGAGACCATTGGGGCGCGGTTGCTGATCGCGTCGTCGCCCGGCAACGGCACGCGCATCGCCATTCACCTGCCCGCAGGTCCGTAACCCGATTTTGTAAATCGGGTATCGAAATGCAGTTTCGATTTACAGAAGAGGCATCGAAATGCAATTTCGACTTACAGGAGAGGACGGATGAACGAGCACGAACACGCGCACGCGCACCCACCCCCGGCCGGCGACGGTAGGCAGGCTGACGACCACGCCATGCTCCAGGCAATGGGCCACGGCGAGGAACATACAATGGCGCACAGCCACCAGTCAGACGCCGCGGCTGCGGCAAGCGGCGACGCGCACGCCGGCCACTCCCCGTTCGCAACCGCCGCCCGCCACGAGGGCCATCAAACGCACGGCAGCCACATGGGGCATGAGATCATGTTCCGCAATCGTTTCTGGGTCTGCCTGATTCTGACCGTGCCGGTGCTCATCTACAGCCCGGCCATCCAGGAGTGGCTAGGCTTCACCTCCCCCGAATTCCCATTCAGCAATTGGATTGCGCCCGTGCTGGCTGTGGCCGTCTTTGCCTACGGCGGCCTGCCTTTCCTGCGCATGGCTACCTGGGAACTGCGCGATCGCCGGCCGGGCATGATGACCCTCATCTCCCTGGCCATCAGCGTCGCCTTCATCTACAGTCTGGCTACCGTCTTCTTCGAGCTGGGCGAGGGCTTCTTCTGGGAGCTGGTCACCCTGATTGACATCATGCTGTTCGGCCATTGGATGGAGATGCGCAGCGTCCGGCAGGCCTCCGGCGCGCTGGATAAGCTGGCCAAACTGATGCCCGACACCGCCGAACGGCTGACCGACAGCGGCGAGAGCGAGGTCGTCCCGCTGGCCCAGCTCAACGTCGGCGACCGGCTGCTGGTCCGGCCGGGGGCCGCCGTCCCCGCCGACGGCATGGTCTACGAGGGGGGCAGCGATGTCAACGAAGCCATGATCACCGGCGAATCCCGCCCGGTGAAGAAAGAGCCGGGGGCGAAAGTGATCGCCGGCACGGTCAACGCCGGCAACGGCAGCCTGCGCGTGCAGGTGAACGCCGTCGGCGAGGACACCGCCCTCTCCGGCATCATGCGTCTGGTGCGCGAGGCCCAGGAGAGCAAGTCGCGCACGCAATTGCTGGCCGACCGGGCCGCCGCCTTCCTCTTCTACGCCGCCCTGGCCGCCGCTCTGCTCACCGCCCTGCTCTGGACCATCGCCGTCGGTTTTAACGAGGAAGTGCTCGAGCGGGTGGTCACCGTGCTGGTCATCGCTTGCCCGCACGCCCTGGGCCTGGCCGTGCCCCTGGTGGTGGCCATTACCACCGCCATCTCGGCCGGCAACGGCATCCTGGTCCGCGACCGGCTGGCTCTGGAGGCGGCGCGCGAGCTGGATACAGTCATCTTCGATAAGACCGGCACGCTGACCGCCGGCAACCAGGGCGTGGTCGGGTCCGTGGCGGTCGCCGGCGTCTCTCAGGCCGAGGCGCTGGCCCTGGCCGCCGCCGTGGAAGGGGACTCCGAGCACATGATCGCCCGGGCCATCATCCCCGAAGCGCGGCAGGCCGGCGGCGCGTTGCCCGCCATAACCGATTTTGAGGCGTTGAAGGGGCGCGGCGTCCGCGCTCGCTACCAGGGGCAGAATGTCTATGTCGGCGGGCCGCGATTGCTGGAATTCCTGGAAGCGACCTTGCCGGCGGAGATAGCCGCCTTCAGCCGGCAGGCCGGGGAGAAGGGCCAGGCAGTGGTCTACCTGGTGCAGGACGACCGGGTGACCGCGGCCTTCGCCCTGGCGGACGTCATCCGGCCGGAGAGCCACGAAGCGGTGCAACGGCTGCACGAAGCCGGCATCGAGGTGGCCATGCTCACCGGCGACAGCCGCGATGTCGCCAAGGCGGTGGCCGAGGAGTTGAACATTGACCGCTATTTCGCGGAAGTGCTGCCGGAGGACAAGGATAAGAAGGTCAGCGAGCTGCAGAAGATGGGCAAGAAGGTGGCCATGGTGGGCGACGGGGTGAACGACGCCCCCGCCCTGACCCGGGCCGATATCGGCATCGCCATCGGGAGCGGCACCGACGTGGCGGTGGAGTCGGCCGGCCTGATCCTGGTGCAGTCCAACCCGCTGGACGTGGTGAAGATTATCGAGCTGAGCAAGGCCAGCCAGCGCAAGATGGTGCAGAATATCTGGTGGGCCGCCGGCTATAATATCGTGGCCATCCCCCTGGCCGCCGGCCTGCTCGCTCCCTGGGGCATCAACCTGCCGCCGGCGGTGGGCGCGCTGCTCATGTCGGTCAGCACCATCATCGTGGCCCTCAACGCCCAGACACTGCGCCGCTGGTCGTTCGAATAACCACAAGAAAACCCGCAGGTCTGGCTTTGAAAGACCTGCGGGGTTTCGACCCTATTGGCATAACCCGTTTCAGGAGGAATCTATGCGACCCCTTCGATATTCTATCAATGCCACATTGGACGGCTGCTGCGATCATCGCGCGATCATTCCGGACGAGGAGTTGCATGAGTTGCATCGTCACCACACCAAGAACCTCGCGCAGGCCGATGCCCTCATTTTTGGTCGGGTGACCTATGAAATGATGGAAGCCGCGTGGCGGCCGGCTGCGCAGACCGGGTCGAGCCCTGATTGGATGGAACCCTGGATGGAGCCCTTCGCCCGCACGATTGACGCGGCCAAGAAGTACGTCGTGTCCAGCACGCTGGAGCGGATAGATTGGAACGCGGAGCTCGTGCGCGGGGGCCTGGCAGATGCGATTCGGCAGCTCAAGCAGGAGCCGGGTAAGGGGCTGCTCGTGGGAGGCGTGACACTCCCCCTCGCATTGGCAGAGCTGGGATTGATTGACGAGTACGAGTTCGTGGTGCAACCCAGGCTGGCCGGCCATGGAACGACGCTGCTCGCGGGTCTTTCGCAGCCAATTGACTTGCGACTCGTGGACCGGTTGGAGTTCAAATCGGGTGCGGTGGCGATGCGCTATAAGGCCAGGAGGTAGGCAACTTTCAGCCGTTCTCTTCTTGCCCACTTTATGTAAACTTTGACGAGATCAGGTCTCTTATCCATTGAAGGACGAATCACGATGAGCAAGCAACTAACCCGACGACAAAAACAGGCCCACCGGCAACAGGAACAGCGCCGGCGGACCATGACCTGGGCCGCGATTGGGGCAGTGGCCCTGTTGCTGATTTCGGCCGCCATTTTCATCGCCGCCATATCCGGCGCGCCGGCCATCGACGCCGGCGACCCCGAGCAGTTGGCCCTCGGCGAGCAGGTCTACGCCGCCCAGTGCGCCGCCTGTCACGGGGCCAACCTGGAGGGCGAGGCTGACTGGCAGCAACCGACGGCGGAAGGGCTGTTGAAAGCGCCGCCGCATGACGAGACCGGCCACACCTGGCACCACGACGACGCCTATCTCATCGAGTCTGTCAAGCTGGGCGGGGCGCGGCTGCCGGCCAACGTCGGCGTCAGCGCCATGCCCGCCTACGCCGAACTGCTCAGCGATGAGGAGATCGCCGCCGTGCTGGCCTTCATCAAGAGCTATTGGCCGGCCGAAATCCGCGCCGCGCAGGCCGGCAGGTAGCTCGCTCTTGGCTCCAAACTCGACTGATATACGAGAATATTAGAGGTAATCTATGCGACAAGATTACACGAGTAGTAATCATTGTAGTCTTCCTTGGTCGTGACTTGTGAAGGTTACACAGTGCCGGCGGCTCTATTATCTCGAGCGGCTTGTCCTTGTTGAGGTTTTTGCACCCTGCGGGCAGTTACCCGTCTTCCAACCGATGCCTGGGTCGCGCAACAACTCCGGGAAGCCACGCCTTGGGGTCAACGCCCCAGATACCTCATTCGCGACAGCGACAGGAAGTATGGCCAAAAGTTTGCGGCTGTCGCCAGAAGCAGCAGCATCAAAGAGATCAAGACCCCATTTGAAGCCCCACGAGCGAATGACATCTGTGAAAGATTCATCGGTTCGATGCGACGAGAATGTTTGAATCACATCCTCATCCTGCATTAGCGTCAACTATCTCGTCTTGTCAGACGTTACGTTGATTTCTACGATCAGCAACGGCCGCATCAGGGAATTAACCAACAGATTCCGGCTCGGTTTGGAACTGCATATGCGCCATCAAACAAGGTGAAAGGCACTGTCATCTCTACGCCGGTACTGCGTGGTCTACATCACAGCTACGCCTCAAAGCCGATGGATGAGTTAAGTTGCAAGGACAACTCCCGATAAGGCAGGTGCAGAGAACTCTGCGTCACAGCGGAAACCGAATCGAAGATTACTACGGTGCTGAGATGGATGCCGGCTGACCAGCGGGGCCGGGGAGAGATAGCCTGATAGCGGTTCCATGCGGAGAGTTGGGTCCTACCTGCAACTCTCCCCCACCAGTTCTTGCCCAGCGGTGCATGTCGACCAGGCCGAAGTGCCCCCTGCGCAACAGCTCGAAGTACGATTGCTGGTTGTCATCTATTCCTCCTACCCCATCGTCACAGATTGATAGAGTCAGTGCCTGCTCTGTGCAATTCAGGCGCACCTGCACCAGGGTCGCCTGCGCATGTCTGCTGACGTTGTTGAGCGCCTCAGTCAGTACATAGTAAACCGCGCATTGACCCGGTTCAGAGAGCCTCCTTTCTGTTTCAATCCGATAGTCAAGCTGAACGTCAAGCGTGGCATGTCTCTCTTCGAAGTCTCGCACGACATGACGCACCATCCACTCCAATGACTTCGTCAACGCAGGCGGTCTTAACCCGGCAATGATGCGACGCAGATCTCTTGTCACCTGACGAATCGCCTGAGCCGCCTCATGGATTGTCTCGTTTGAGGCGTCGTCTCGTAGCTGCCGGATCACGATAGCCAGCGTCTGCAAAGGCTCATTATGGATCTCTGTAGCCAGTTTCTGCCGCTGCAACTCCTTCTCATAGAGCATCTGTCGTGAGAGAGTCTGCGTCACTTCAACCAGGCTTATCACCTGCAGACCGAAAGCCAGAATGTCTGCTACGTCGCGCAGCATCGCCACCTGCCTTGCATTGAAATAACCATTAACCGGCCTGGACAACCAGAACAAACCCAGAATGTCGCCGCGGACAACAATGGGAATTGATAGCTCCACCCATTCCGGCATATTCGCCACACTCTCGCCTGAGCCGGCGCGCAGTTGCAGAGTGTGAAGGCGCTCATCATCAGCCAACGTGAGCATGCTTACTTCCTTGCTTGCCGCAAGCAGACTGAATTGACGCCCTCCCCTGACCATCACAACCACATGCTGGACGCGCAGTCGGTCGGAAAGTTGAGCAGCCACCCCGGCTACTGTTGCGGGCTCAGGACTGGCAGAGATGCTGGACGTAAATATCCTGATGGAATCTCGACTCAACTGATCCCGACCGTAAAGGAGCAAATCGACGAAAGCCTGTACATGTCTTTGCCCGGCGACCGCGATTCCCAGGAGGATCAGCAGGAATCCTCCTTGCTCAATGTCGCCAGGTTCCGTCTGGAATATCTCCTGCCACAGGAACGCTCCGGTTGCGTAGGCCATCATTACGGCCAATACCAGCATCACAACGGTTGCGATCCGGCTGAACACGCTGTCCAGCGCCAGGTAGCCGTGCCGGTGGAGCACAAAGAAATACCCGGCCGGCGCCAGCAGAAACAGGCTGAGCACAAAGGGGTAGGGGACAAAAATGTAACGGCCCACCGGCAGCACAACAAGTGCAAATAGTGGGAGAACTGCCAGGGCAAGGAAGAAGGACAGGATTGTCAACTGCTGACGCTCATAGGATCCTTTTGCTGCTCTGCGTAATCGGGTCAGCAGGATAACAACCGCGGCCACGATGCTTACCCCTGTCAGCACCGTCAATACATCGGCTGTACTCACGCCGGTGAGAGATTGAAAGCTTGAGTTGGGATACAGGAAGAGCACTTCAATGGCGGACAGGGTAGCCATTATGGCCAGAAAGCTGCCACTCCAGAGAAGTAACTTGCTGACGGCCGGTGGCAGCGGCGAATAACGCGGAAGAAAGCTCAGATAAAGCATGATGAGTGGAAAGGAGAAGATGAGCACCTGTCCGACGAACCAGCCGCCTGGAGCGCCCATTTGTGAGGGTCCCGGACTGACGATACCGGCAGCTATCAATTGAAAACCGAGGCCCGCATAAAGTGGTGGGGAATGGTCCTGGCGAGCAAAGAAGACGATCAGGAAGCCGATGGCCCAAAATGCGAGTGCCAGGATGGTCAAAGATAGTTTCCAAACCTGCGTGACCGGGTTTTCGGCGGCAATGACCACTTCCTGAGTGACTATCTCCTCCCCGCGGAGAATCGAGAAGGTATAGCTCGGCTTGATGGGTGGAAAGAAAACAGCATCCCCGCGGCGCACAGGCCGCCCATCCACCTCCAGAACAATATCACCCGGGCTGACATACTGCTGGTACTCTTCCTCCACAATCTGAAGCACCGTGAGCACCGTGTCCGGTCTCCAACCCAGAAAAAGCGCCGGAGGAGGCAGCGTAATCCACGTATACGCCGTGAAGTAGAGAATCACCACCAGAAGGATTAGCGATAAGGCGACTCTCCCTCTGTAAGCGATCGCCTCAAGGTTCGTGGCCAACATAGTCAGCGAAATATGTCGCCAGTTCAGGCAGAACTTCAAAGGCGGCTGCCGCCTGCACCTGAAAGGCTCTGGCCATCCGCCTGGTCAACGTAACGGTACCCATCTGCTCCAGGAGCGCCGCAGCAGCTTCCGCCTGCGGCATGGTGAGTGGTCCGCTCCTCAGCAATTGCTGCAGTAATGGTTGGTCCGGGTGGCCTTCCATTGCCAGTCCTTCGATTACCGGCAGGGTGAACGTGCCGTTGGTCAGATCCTCCACAAGATCCAGACAGTCGTCGGATAGTTGCATTGCCATACCCAGCGCCAGACCAAACTCCTTCAGTACTGCCAGGGTTTCATCATCTTCGCTTGCCAGCCGCCCTCCGATCCAGGCTCCGGTGGCGATGATAGCTGCCGCTTTGCTACTGACATACTGAAAATACTCATGTCGCGACCATTGTTGACTGCGTGTTTTCTCACTAACCTGCGCGCTAATTCCCATGGCTGTGACGCGCCCCAGAGCGTCAACAATATCACTCAGGGTGTCACGATCTGAATCCAGTTCAGCAAGAGTGATATTGGCCAGGCCAAGTGCAAAGATACCGACACCATCCGAAGGCTCCTGATTGTCCTGAGCCTGATCCAGCATATGAGAGGCGGCCAGATAGAGCGTCCAACAAGCTGCTAGAGGAAAAGCCTTTGCAGGATCCTGTCCCCCAAGGGAAGCATAGACCAGCAGAGGCAGCAGATCCTGCTTCCTGGCTCCCGGATGAAGTCGCCGTTTTCCCAGATACTTGCTGAGCGTATCGGTGTGACTGTTAGCAAAGTCAGCGCCGATAGCTTCAATGCGCCTCAGCAGGGTGTCAAAAGCGACTGTCAGTTCCGATTCTGCATCTACCTCTAGCTGCCCCTGCTCAAGGAGTAGGCGCAAACTGCTCGTCCGTGTCACAGAGGTGTTCTCAGAACGCTGCCCGGCAGCTTCAGAAGCTACATAAACGAGGCTTCGGACACCTGTAACCCACCAGCCGGCTGAGTCACAATGTACATCCACCCAGCCAACACATGCTGTCTGGGATATGCGGGTCCAGGAATATGGTGGCGTACATCAGCGATGTGGCAGTAAGAATTGTGAGTTGCGACGGCAGCCTGATCCGCCCGCCCTCCTCCTGAATGGTGCAACGGACCGGCTCTTCTTCAAGCCAGTCACAAAGACGATCTGCCTTTGTTGCCAATTCCTCGATGTCAGATTGTGCAAAGTCAAAGGGGTGTTTCATCTCAGATCCTCCAAAACGCCAAACCTGGCTGATAAGCTACGCACTGCACAATTCATTGTGCCCATTTCGCGAGATGTGGCAATAGCACCTGGCTACAGTTTTGACATAGCACCTGGCTGCTATATGAAGGCATCACACCAAATTGCCATCTGCATCGACCAGTCCCATCCGCATCACTTTCAATATGCAGGATTCCATATTCAGCACCCCCAGAGTGGTAAACGTGGCAGTGACATGCTTCTGTAATGTGCTCTTGGAGATGTTAAGTTTCTCAGCGATTTCCTCGCGAGATGCTTCGGGAGATCTGATAATAGCCTGAATCACCTGGAGTTGTCGTTCGGTCAACTGCGGCTTCCTCGTGAGTCTGGGTGCGGAGAAGATCACTTCCTTCACTTCCGGCGAGAAGTATGTTGCTCCTTTGTAGATCATCTCCACTGCCTGGTCCAGGATGGCTGTGAAATCGTCAGTTTTCAGCATATATCCCCGCACGCCCATCTCCGCCAGGCTTTGAATTGTCTGAATGTCGTCGTCCTGTGTAAGCACAAGAATCGCTGTATCGGGATACCTGTGGAGAGCTTGCTTAAGCGTGGTCAGCGGTTCAAACAGCGGACCTTTCGGGTCATCCTCATGCGCCGGCATCTGCAAGTCGGTCACCAGGACATCGGGATTGTACAAATCCATGAGCGCCAATACATGATTGCCGGCCGATCCCTCGGCTATCACCTGGATGCGGTTACTATCTTCGAGCAAACTGATAACACCCTTTCGAGCGACAAGGTGATCGTCAATCACGACCACGCTAATGCGTTTGTTCATACATACCTCCAGGCTCAAGGATACGGCGTGAGAGAGTACCCGATTCTTCTCTGAGAAGCGAAAATGGTCTGGCGGGCCGCGCTCATAAAGTTGAAGCGCGGTACTATGTTGCCTGATTGCAGTCGAATGATGGATTGTGGTAAAAGATAGCGGCCTATCCAGATTTCACTATCGCTGATCTCCTGAGGTGCAGATGACGGACAATGTGCATATTCGGCCCTTTCGCTACAGCGATGTTGACGCTCTTGTGCAGATCGCGGCAGTTGCCTTTGCCGAAGAAATGCGCGCCCAGGGCATAACGCCGGAGGGCTTCATCGGCCAGGTGCGGATGATTACGCGAGGCCGAATGATCCCCTTCCGCCTTATGACCGCCATAGCCGGCATCAACTGGGAGCTGTTTGTGGCTGAAGTCGACGGTCAGATCGTTGGTTGTGGCGGCTATGTCGGCAGGCGACATGTCGATCTGGGCAACTTGATGGTCGCTCCTGAGTATCGCCGCCAGGGTATTGGTCAAAAGCTGCTGGAATTCAGGCTACAACGCCTGGCGGACCTGGGGCACGAACGGGTGACAACCATGGTCCTCGCCGGCAACGAGGCTTCGTTAGGAAACCTTCGCAAGCAAGGCTTTGAGGTGTTTGACGAGTACGCTGTGCTGGAAACAGGCCTTCCCCGGTCTCAAAGAGACAAGGCTGATGCCGGAGACAGCGTTGTCCGCCCTGTGAGATCGTCGGACAGGCATGCTTTTGAACGCATTGAGTCTCAGACCGTCAACCCGCTCTCCTTGCAGTTACAAGGTTCTTCCTGGCCGCATTACTCCCCCTCCCCTATTGGGCGCATTGTCAATCGCCTTATGGGCGCTCAGCGTTGGTCCTGCGCGTTTGAGCAAGATGGTCAGGCCGTTGGCTTCTTACTCGCGAGCTCCAGTCAGAACCAGAATACCGGCTTCATTGCGCGCCCCGTTATCCCCGACGAGCACCTTCTGCTGGCCCCGCCCATGATTGACCAGATGATGGGCAGGCTCTTAGAGTCGGGCAAGTCGAAAGTGCAGATCACGATTCCGGCGAGTCGTGCGAAGCTCACCGAAATACTGATGGATCGCAATTGGGCGGCCACATATACGTGGTACCGGCTCGTGAAATGGTTAAACGGGAGATCTCAACCCGGCAGTTAGTGTGGGATCCTTTTCCTTCTTTAAGTACTATGCGAAGCACCTCAAACGTAGAGTATGGCGTGGCCGAGCTATCGCTGGTGGATTCAGGGGTGCACTGATTAGAACGCCGCATTCCCTGTCAGGCGCGCGTGCCAATCATTGAGAAAGTCCATCCCCGCGTCAAACCGGCTGGTTCCCATCTTTAAGGATGTAACCGCGAGACCAAAGGCATTAACAAACCGGGCGGGAGCGCCGGCCGCTGACGCAATGGTGGGAGATTGATCCGGGATGTCAGAGGTTTGTGCAAGACCGCCGCTATCTGACCGGAATATTGTGGCCCCGGTGTGAATCCCCGTACGGCTTGATCTGGGCCGGCTATCCCCCCGCCCTGGTTGCTGCTTACTGTGAGGCGAGGACAAGACGGTTGTGGCTATCCAATTGCAGGTAACGCTGTTGCAGCAAGATATCGACCTGATACGTCAATTCCTTCCGGCCATGCCCGGCCAACTGCCCATATTCAGGAAGCTCTGTCTCCTGCCATGAGCGCGCCCCCACCAGCATCTGCGCCAGTCCGCTGCGCGTGAAGCGACCGGGATATCGGCTGACTACGTCAACAAGGAGCTGTTGTTGCGGAGTAAGTTCCGGCCTTGTCATGAATCCAGGCCTGCGGACTAGAACGCGGTATTCCCTGTCAGGCGCGCGTGCCAGTCGTTGAGAAAGTCCATCGCTGCGTCAAATCGGCTGGCCGGCAGTTCCTTGTACGCTGTAATGCCGAACCGGCGGTACAGTTCCCCGTACACTCCACCGTATTCATTGCGGCCGCTGCGGTCCCCCAGCTTCATGGCGATGGCCTTCACCGCCTGGCTGATCTGGCTCGCCTGCTCCGGGGTCACATGCCGGCCAGGATCGCCCAATATGATTTCTATTTCTTCAAGTCGCTCTGCATACGCAGCCAATTGCTGATCGTGCATATCTATTCGTCGGGATTGTTCGCCAATACGTGCTTCCATGAAAAACTGCTGGCGCGCCAACTTGACCAGCGCTTGCAGCATTCGGTAAGCCTGAGCGGCACCACTTTCACTAGTCTGTAGAAGTTCATCCAAGTCCGAGTCAGTCGTTAATCGTCCTTCACGAAATGCCTCTGCCAGGGCCTTGTAGCACTTCTCTTGATATACGATGAGGCGAGCGCGCACTTCCGGCTTGACGCGGTTTGCATTGATGCCAAATAGCCAGCCATTGAGGTAATCTATCGGTAGACAGTTAGTGGTTTGTTCACCTCCACCCCGGGCAGCAATAGGGGTAAATGTAATGTTTACCCCTTTCACCTGCTTCGCCAATACCGGATCATCATTGATACGCCGCATCTGGCCCTGATATGATACGCCAAGCCGGTCACACATCTGACGAATCGATACAAATACCTCGCGATAGTTCCCCTCTTGAACCAAAACAGCCGTGATTTCATCGTCGTTAAAGATGACTTGTTTTTGCTCAACAGGCACCAAAGCTTTCTCATCGGCCATTTTCTGTTCTCCTGTTCATAGTTGCAGCTGTGGGGATAACCCGCCATAGTATTGAATGATAGACATCATCTCGGGCAAATCTGAACTACGGACGCTACATCATTTCATGTTCTCGAATACGACGTCGCTGCGTGGGGGTGCAATACCTAAAGCCGTACACATTTGCCAGATCGATACGTATAACTGGTCGTCTTCCGCTTTGACCACGAGCAGCTCATCGCCGTACAGTGTTACCACTTTCTGACTGACTACTTGAATATCACTCATTGGTTTTCCAGGTTAGCTTCAAGGGGAGTATCAGATGATACTCCTGCCTCTTCCAAGGTGCAGTTCCGGCACTCACTGGCTGGTCCAGTGCGATTTCTGCGCCTCGCTGCGGACGTCGACCACCTCAATCTCCAGCTTGATGCCCTGGTCCAGTGCCACCAAGCCATAATCAATCAGCCAGCGAAAGAGCTCCGCTTGGCTTAGACGTAGTTCCTTGGCCTTGCGACGAATGTATTCCAGCTGTGCTGGCGGGATGAGGATCTGCTTGCGTATGTACTGACCAGCCATGGCCTTGTCGCCGGTGGCCACAGCGATGTCCCTGGCGTCGGCCGGCGGTGGATCCTTAAACGACTTGCCGCGGCCGCGTGCCGATTGCTCCCGCACCTCTCTCGGTTGTGCAGGCGCGCGATCGTCCAGGCTGCTGACCAGTTTGTCTGGCTTGGTGAAGTCTTTCTTAGCCATGATATACCCTCTCGACGAGATCGGCGTAGGCCCCAGCCGGCGTTGAGTCCGGTGCGTACTCAAATACAGTCAATCCGCCGGCGGCTGGCCCCTCCTTGATGTACACACTCTCCGGGATTGGCGTGGCTACTCGATTGGCGCCGTAACGGGTGCGCAGCATTTCTACAGTTTCCTCTGCTAACACCTGCCGTGCCCGCATCATTGTCGGCAGAATGAGAGATATTCGGACCCTCAAATTGTGATCCCGGATCATGCGCGCGATGTCATCTGTGTGCTGCTGGGCACCAATCGCGCTCAGGCGATCCGCCTTCACTGGCACTATCACCTCATCGGCAAACTCATACACGGCCCGCTTCAATGCCTCAAGGTTGGGCGGGCAATCAAGGATAATGTAGTCAAAATTGTGCGTCAGCCTTGCTAGGCGATCGGTGAGGATGGTGTCCAGCTGGCGGGCGGCCAGAATCCGCCGGCGACTGCGACTGATCGATGCCTGATAGGCCGAAATCGAATCGATGGCCGCGATGTTTTCTACTGCGAAGTTGAGCTCACGGGTGGCCGGCACCAAGAAGAGGTTGGGACGGGGCAAGCCGTCATCGGTGCGATCCACGCTGATGACAAACTCATGGATGTCGCAGTTCTCATCGTTAAGCAAGTTACTGATGCAGGCCCCCTCGGGGTTTTGCACCGGATCGTAAAGTTGTTCGCGCACGCCGAAAAAATCGGCCTGGTTGCCCTGGCTATCCAGATCAACGACGAGAACTTTGCCTCCACCGCTATTGCTTGTTAGTTGTTGGGCCAGCCCGTAAGCAAGATTACCAGCCGTCGTGGTTTTGGCAACACCGCCCTTATTGTTCGCGACCGCTATAATCCGCGCCATTTTTCAAGTTCCTGTCTATTATTGAACTCAATTGAACTCATATAAACTTCACGTGGTTCATATGGTAGTTCAATTGACTTCAAAAAGCAAACTCTTTGCGGATCTGTGGCAGATGATGACAGAATTCGGTGGAATTGCGCTTAGAACGGCTCTCAGCGACACGGGTGCTTATCACAGTTGGACTGCGACCGGCGCAGGGAAAAGCATGTCCTGAATGAATCAGTCAGCGTAATCTAGAGGGCGTTTGCATCAGCCAGCCGTGCTCTCGAGCAAGCCACGTCAAAGATTGTGCTCTCCAATATGCAGTCGATGATGATGGGGCAAGGCATGGTACTCATCAACGAGCTGCTCACCTACGATGTGGGACCGGCCTTGCGCGCCTTTGAATTCATCGTCCTCGATTGCCCGCCCAAGATGGACGTTTTGAAAGGAGCAGTCTACCGCTTCGCCGACGAGGTGATCGTCCCGGTGCAGGCCCACTTCCTTTCTGCTATGGGTGCGCGCCAGCACGTAGACGATGTGCTGGCGCTGGTCGCTGGTGGCGTGGACGTCAAGGTAAGCGTGGTGGTACCGGCTGTTTTTGATAAGCAGTAGGTTATGGCCCGCCAGGTACTGGAAAGCCTGCAGCGGGCGTACGGTCACAACATGGTTGCCGATCCCATTCCAAACAACGTGAGTGTCAAGGAGGCGTCCGGAGTTGGCCTGACGGTGCTGGAGTATGCTCCCGACAGCCAGGGTGGGGAAGCTTACCAGAAATTAGGGGACAGGGTGTATGACGATGTCAGACAAAAAGCCAATTGACCCGCGTGATCTACTTGGCGAACCGGAAGAGAAGCCGCGCCGTTCAACCGGTCGAGGTCAGAAACCAGAGTTCGGCGATCCGCTAAACGATGTGACGCCGGCGAAAATGAAGAAAGTGACCACCAAAGGACAGTACCGGATGCACGACAGTTACGCCCAGGTAATGTTCCGGCTCCCTCCAGAGTATGCGAATTCCATTGAGCGCATTACCGAGAAGGGGGGCATAACCAAGACAGACGTCAGGCGCTGGCTGGTCATGGTTGGTCTGAGGGCCTATGAAGCAGGCCGCCGGCCCGAGCTGACAGAAGAAGTGGTGCGCAAGACGGTGGATCTGCCGGCAGTAGACATTGATTGATCCGGTTTGCGAGGGCTGCTCACGCCCTTTCGAACGGACCATGCACGGGTTGCGCAGGCCGTAGCCAGAACAACAAATTAGGAGATGAACATGACGGACGAGCAGAATGCCCTGGTGCCGGTGGACGAGCGAGTAGTTGATTTCTACGGGGATGAGTTGCCCGCCGTGCTTGTTCGTGAAGCAGGACGAGACGAGATTTACGTCCCGGTCCGGCCGATTGCCGACTATCTGG
>CAYVQP010000053.1:0-32644 GCA_964452775.1 uncultured Ardenticatenaceae bacterium
GTTATAGGGGGCAGCTACTTTCTGCGTCACCGTGACATAGAATTCCTGGAGTACCTGGACGCTGAGGCATCCCCGACGTGACTGCCAGAGGGCCTGCAGCAACGCTCCGGCCGGCCAATACGCCATTCGGCCTACGCCAGCCACGCCAAACGGCTATGGCTCCCGCACCGGACGTTACGTAGAATCAGGGGTGGGAAGAACCGCGATTTCCACGAGAAGCCGAACTTCTCATCTGACAATTGCACGCTCTGAACGGAGGACTTTCGATGAATAAACGATTTGTGGTGCTTTTACTGGTGTTGCTGCTCAGCCTGACCACGGTATCGCTGGCCGCCGGCAGCGAGGGGCAGGCGCAATATGGCTGTCCGGACAGCTTCGAGCTGCATATGGCGATGGATCACGATCATGGCGATCACGAGCACCATCACATCGGCGCGGACACCGACCTGAACGGCGATGGCTACATCTGCGCGAAGCATGTGGGCGACAGCGGCAACAACCACGTGCACATTGATAACCACGTCCCCCTGCCGTAAGCACACTCTCTTGCGGATTTGCTTAACACCGGGCAGGTCTCCGTCGCCTCTCAGACCCCAGGCGGCAGACCTGCCCGGTTATTTTCAGGGAGCGGTGACCACCAGCGTGCCGGTCATGCCGGCTTCCTTGTGGCCGGGGACAGTGCAGAAGAATTCATACTCGCCCGCCTCGGAAGGGATGAATTCGACGCTGTTGGCGCCGCCGGGCGGCGACGCCACGTGGATTTCCGGCTCTACTTCCATGTTGCTCATGTCGTGGTCGGCCATTACCTCGTCCGCTTCGTGGGCCGCGACCTCGCCGGTGTGCGGCATCTGCATGATGCTGAAATCGTGGGTTAGCGCGCCCTCGTTGTTCAGCGTCACAGTCATCCGCTGCCCGACCAGCGCTTCCAGGCGGTTCGTATCGTAGGCGATATCGGTTGCGGTCAGCGATAGGTCGGCGGCGGGAATGGGCGTCGGCTCCGCGGAACTGCAGGCCGCCAAGGCCAACGCCAGCAGGGACAGTAGAGCAAATGCGATGCGATTCATTCGTATCAGTCTCCTAGATAGATTGAGATTCCCGGAAACCACCTGGCGCGCTATTCGCTCGCCTTGCGATTTCCGGGAATCCATGGGCGTTGTCGGGAATCGGATGGTAACACGCGCCGGCCCGGCCGCTACGCGCCATTCGGCCTATCACCCACCCGCCAAATGGCGCGTAGCTTCCTGTGCGGTCCGTGGCATGATCGCTTTACCGAATGGCGTTGGGGATGTAGTATTGCTTGGCACAGTTAAGCGCCGGGATTCCCGGAGATTGGATGCAGTGCGTCCTGAAAAACCCCCGTAACTCTCATTAACCGACGCTCCGCAGATCAGGCCGCAGGAGAAGACCTACAGACTCCGGCGCGAACTTAGCGAATGAAGCACTGAGCATTGTCGAACATTCTTTGGAGGTATGACCAATGGCTATCGATCCCGTTTGTTTAATGGAAGTGGATGAGAAGACCGCTGCCGCCACCTCAGAATACAAAGGCGTGACCTATTACTTCTGCGCTCCCGGCTGCAAGGCCAGCTTTGACAAAGACCCCGAGAAATACATCGGCGAGCAAGGCGGCGGAGGAACGCACCGCCATCACGGCGGCCATCATTCATAGATGAACAAACCCGCAGCGATCCGCGTTCTATTGGCGGACGACCACGCCGTCGTCCGGGCCGGCATCCGGCAGTTCCTGGAGCACGCGCCGGACATCATGGTAGTGGCCGAGGCGGATGACGGCGAGATGGCCCGGACCCTGATCACCCGGCATCTGCCCGACGTGGCCGTGCTGGACATCCAGATGCCTGGCGCGACCGGCATCGAGGTAGCCCGTTGGGTGCGCGCCAATCACCGCGAGATCGGCGTGCTGGTGCTCACTGCTTACGACGACGACCCTTACGTGATGGCTGTCCTGCAGGCCGGCGCGAACGGCTACGTGCTGAAGACCGCCTCGCCGGCAGCCATCGTCCAGGCGGTGCGCGATGTGCATGAGGGCAAGTCGGCCCTTGATTCGGCCATCGCGCGCAAGCTCATCGCCAATCTTGCCGGCCGACCGGGACCGGGAGCCGCCCACGAAGCCCTCACCGAACGGGAGCTGGACGTGCTCGCCTTGGCCGCGAAAGGGTACACCAACAAAGCCATCGGCGTGCAACTCGGCATCAGCGACCGCACCGTCCAGGGGCATCTGGCCCGCATATACCAGAAACTGGACGCCGGCAGCCGGACGGAAGCGGTGATGAAAGCCGTCTCGTCCGGCTTGTTGCCGGCCGACATCTCGGGCTGATGCTCCGTCGCTGGCGCAGTCTGCCGCTGCAGCTCTTTGTGCTGACCGTCTTGCCGCTGACCGCGCTGCTGCTGGTCATCGCCTTCGGCAGCCTGGGTCTGCACCAACAGGCCATGCGCTCGATGGTCGGCGAGCGCGATGAGCGCGCCATCCGCGCCGCGGCGGCGGCGATTACCGAACAACTGCACCATCGGCGGGACGCCATGCGCAGCCTGGCGTTGCAAGCCGCCAACGCCGACAACCCGGAGCACGCGCTGGCCGACTCCGCCTTCATGCTGCCCGATTTCGAGGGCGGTGTGGCCATCTTCGCCCCGGACGGCGCGTTGCAGAGCGCCACCACGGCCCTGGAAATGTGGCAGACGCCGGAGGTCGCCGCGGCCCTGGAGGCATACGCCGGCGAAGCCTCCTACGAGACGCAATTCGTCTCTCCGTATACGGACCCGGTCAGCGGCGAGGAATGGATGCTGGCTGTCGCCGCCGTCAACGGCTTCAAGGCGGTGGGCGCGTTCTCGCCGGCGCGGCTGGCCCAACGCGCTCTGAGCGATATCTTTGGAGCCGGCGACCAGGCGACGGCTTTTGTCGTCGCCGCTGACGGGCGGTTGCTCTATCACACAGGGGCGTTGCCAACCAGCGGAGGCGAGTTGTCACAGTACCCCGGCGTGGCCGAGGCCCTGCGCGGGGAGAGCGGCACATCCTATCTGGAGGTGGAGGGCGACGAGCATGTCGTTGCCTTCAGCCCCATCGCGCCGGTTGGCTGGGCGCTGGTCGCTGAAGAGCCGTGGCGTGAAGTGGCCGATCCCCTGCTACGCACAACCGAAATGGCGCCGCTGATCCTCATTCCGGTGCTGGTCGTGGCTGTAATCGGCCTCTGGTTCGGCGTGCGACAAGTCGTGCAGCCCTTGCAAGCGCTGGAGAAGAAGGCGACGGAGCTGGGCTGGGGCGATTTTGAGGCCATCGAACAGCCGGTCGGCGGCATCAATGAGATCCAACGCCTGCAGGCCGAGCTGATTCACATGGCCCGCAAGGTGCGCCTGGCGCAACAGAACCTGCGCGGTTACCTGGGCGCTGTCACCACCGGCCAGGAAGAGGAGCGCCGGCGGCTGGCCCGAGACCTGCATGATGACACCATCCAGTCGCTGATCGCCCTCAACCAGCAAATCCAGCTCGCGCAACTGGCGGCCGAGGATGTGGACATGCTCTCGAAGCTGCAAGAGATGCAGCGCATGGCCGAGCAGACGGTGGCCGACCTGCGCCGGCTGACCCGCGACCTGCGCCCCATCTACCTGGAGGACCTGGGCCTGACGCCGGCGCTGGATATGCTTGCCCGGGACAGCAGCCGCTCGATGACCATTCCGGTGACGTTCGAGACTACCGGCCAGGTGCGCCGGCTCTCGCCCGAGGTGGAGCTGGCCTTTTACCGCATGGCGCAGGAGGGGCTGAGCAACGTCGCTCGCCACGCACAGGCCGGCAGCGCCCGCCTCTGCCTGGACTTTGGCGTTGAGGCGATCACGCTAAGCGTCGAGGATGACGGCGTCGGCTTCGATGTCCCCGAAAGCCCGGCTGAAATGGCCCCCGCCGGCCACTACGGTCTGCTTGGCGTGGAGGAGCGGGCCGAAGCCATCGGCGCACGGTTGGCGTTAGCTGCCGCGCCGGGTTCGGGGACGCGCTTGCAGGTCTCGCTGCCCTTAGAGTAGAAACTCCTTCGCGTTTTCGCGTGTGAAATCAATTCTCACACGAAGACGTGAAGAAAGAGTTCACCTTATTCATACTCAGTAGGAGGATTTGATGCACCGTTCAACTCTGCTCTTACTATTGCTGGCGCTGGCCGGCTTGCTCCTCTTCGCCGTAGCCTGCGGCGGCCCAGCCATGGGCGAGGGGGACAACCATGCAGACGACTCTGAGCACGAAGGCGATGACCATCAGGCGGATAGCGGCATGACGCACATTCACGCGGTCGCGCCGGACGAGTTCGCCTCGCTGGAAAACCCGCTGGCCGATGACCCGGAGGCGATTGAGGCCGGCGACGCGCTCTTCCAGACCAATTGCGTTGTCTGTCACGGGCCGGAAGGACAGGGAGACGGCCCCGGCGCGGCGGCGCTGGACCCGAAGCCGGCTGCTCTGGGCGACCGGAATATGATGGGCAGCCTGAGCGACGGTTACCTCTTCTGGCGCATCAGCAAAGGGGGCGCGATGGAGCCGTTCAACTCGGCCATGCCCGCCTGGGAAGCCGGCCTGACGGAAGAGCAGCGCTGGCAACTGGTCAGTTTCGTGCGCACCCTCGCCGGCGGCGCGATGGACAACGGTCACATGGATGACGGCCATATGGACGATGGTCATATGGATGACGGCGATGGCGGTTCTGATGGCTAGCGGCATGACCGGCGAGGTGGTTCACCACTCCCCTTCAGACGAGTCGTGTTCCTGCTGCCGCATCTGCCGGATGGCGCCCGGCGGACATGAGATGGGCCATGAGCATGTGTCGCCGCAGCCCGCGGCCATACACGCCGCCCACGCCGGTCACGCCGGCGAGCACGACCAACACGTTCCCGCGAAGGATGCGCCCGCGCAGACAACGCACGTAGAGTCGGCCGCCCATGATGGTCATGCGGGTCGCAAGGGAGGCGGGGCGCATGGCGGGCACGGCAGCCACGCCGGTCACGAGAACATGTTCCGCAACCGCTTCTGGATTTGCCTGGTTCTCTCCCTCCCGGTCATCATTTACAGCCCCGCCATACAGGGCTGGTTCGGCTACACCGCGCCGGTCTTTCCCGGCGGCGCGCTCATTGTCCCCGTACTGTCCACCCTTATCTATGCTTACGGAGGCCTGCCCTTCATGCGCATGGCCACATGGGAGCTGCGCGGGCGCAAGCCGGGCATGATGACCCTCATTTCGCTGGCCGTCAGCGTGGCCTATTTCTACAGCATGGCCACCATCTTCTGGGAGATTGGCGAGGATTTCTTCTGGGAGTTGGTCACTCTGATTGACATAATGCTCCTGGGACACTGGCTGGAGATGCGTAGTGTGCGTCAGGCATCCGGCGCGTTGGACGCCCTGGCCCGGCTGATGCCCGACACGGCGGAAGTGGTCATGCCGGACGGCAGCATCGAGGAGCATCCCGCCGGCCATCTGCAGCTGAATGACTTGCTGCTGGTCCGGCCGGGGGCGGCCATCCCGGCGGACGGCGTGGTGGTCGCCGGGGAAACGCAGGTCAACGAAGCGATGGTCACCGGCGAGTCCAGGCCGGTGGAAAAGACAGCCGGATCGCCTGTCATCGCCGGCACAGTCAACGCCGGCAACGGCAGCCTGCGCGTGCAGGTGACTGCAGTAGGCGACGATACCGCCCTCTCCGGCATCATGCGCCTGGTCGCCGAGGCCCAGCAGAGCAAGTCCGCCACGCAACTGCTGGCCGATAGAGCCGCCTCTACGCTCTTTTACGCGGCCGTTCTGGCGGCCCTGGTGGCCGGGGTGGCCTGGTCCATCTACTATGGCGGGTTGACAGAACAGGTTGTGGCTACGGTCGTGACGGTGCTGATCATCGCCTGCCCGCACGCCCTGGGGCTGGCAGTGCCGCTGGTCGTCGCCAACACAACCGCCATCGGCGCGCAAAACGGCATCCTCATCCGCGACCGGCAGGCGATGGAGACCGCCAAAGACCTGGACATCATCGCTTTTGACAAGACCGGCACGCTGACCCGGGGAGAGGTGGGGGTGGTCAGCATCGCCACGGCCGAGGGTGTGCAGGCGGACGAGGCGCTGGCTCTCACCGCTGCCGTCGAGGGGGATTCCGAGCACCCCATCGCCCGCGCCATTCACCGTTCAGCCGAGGAAAAGCGGCTGGAATTGCCGGCGATTACCGATTTCGAGATCCTGAAGGGGCGGGGCGTGCGGGCCACGCATGACGGCCGGCCGGTTTACGTCGGCGGGCCGCGCCTATTGGAACATCTGGGGGTAGAGCCGGATGCCGCCCTCCGCCAATTTGCCGGCGAAGCGGGCGAGAAGGGGCAGAGCGTCGTCTATCTGGTTCGCGGACAGGAAACCGTTGCCGCCTTTGCCCTGGCGGACGTGATTCGAGAGGAAAGCGGCCGGGCGGTGCGCGCCCTGCACGAGCTGGATGTGGAAGTGGCCATGCTCACCGGCGACAGCTGGGACGTGGCCCGGGCAGTGGCCGAGGAGCTGCGTATTGACCAGTACTTCGCGGAAGTGCTGCCGGCCGATAAGGACCAGAAGATCATCGAGCTGCAGAAGCAGGGGAAAATGGTAGGCATGGTCGGCGACGGGGTGAACGATGCCCCGGCCCTCACCCGCGCGGATATCGGCATCGCCATCGGTAGCGGCACGGACGTAGCCGTGGAGTCCGCCGGCCTGATCCTGGTGCGAAGCAACCCCCTGGACGTGGTGAAGATCCTCAAGCTCAGCCGGGCCGGCTATCGCAAGCAGACGCAAAACATCTGGTGGGGTGCCGGCTACAATATCGTCATGATCCCGCTGGCGGCCGGCATCCTGGCTCCGCTGGGCGTGATGATGCCGCCGGCGTTGGGCGCGGTCTTCATGTCCCTCAGCACCATCATCGTGGCCATTAACGCGCAGACGTTGCGGGCGATTTCGCTCGATTGATAGAGCCGTCGCCCGACCCGCCAAATGGCCTGTCCGCCTGCCTGCCGGATGGCGCTACGCAACTGAGTTATATGGCGGTAAGCTTTGGGAGTTGGCTGTCACTTGCGAAGTAACTGTCAACTGACGCAAAAGACACGAGGGATACCCGATGAAGAAAGCAGTCCGCCGGCAGCGTCAAGAGGCGCTGGACAGACAGAAACGCAATCGGCAAATCACCATCATACTCCTGGGCGCGGCCGCCTTGCTGCTGGTGGCGGCCTCCATCCTGGCGGCGCGGGGCGAGCCGGCGGCGGCTGCCATTAATCCATCCGACCAACAGCAGGTGGCCCTGGGTCAGGAAGTGTATACGGCGCAATGCGCCAGTTGTCATGGCGAGAATCTGGAGGGTGAGGAGAACTGGCAGCAGCCGGGCGAGGGTGGACTGTTGAAAGCCCCCCCGCACGATGAGACCGGCCATACCTGGCACCACAACGATGAATATCTGGTCGACTCTATTAAACAGGGTGGAGCGCGGCTGGGAACCGAGTTTGGGGTCAGCCCGATGCCCGCCTACGAGAACGTCTTGGGCGACAAAGAGATCCTCGCCGTGCTGGCCTACATCAAGACCTCCTGGCCGCCGGAGATCCTCCAGGCGCAGGCGGCCCGCTAACAGACCGGCGCGTGGGGAATGTCATGAAACGACCACTCCGGCCGCTGCTCGCGGCGCTACTCCTGATACTCATGCCCTTACTGGCTGCCTGTTCCGGCGGCGAGGAGGCCCGGTCGCCGGAGATTGCCGGGCCGGCTTTCGTCTTCTTCTACACAGACAACTGAGCGCCTTGAGCGGAATTTGCGCCCATCGTGAATGGGTTGGAGGCAGAGTTCGGCAAGGAGATACAGTTTGTCAGGCTGGATGCGGAGCAGCCGGAGAATGGGCGCATCCTGCAAGCGTACGGCCTGCGCGGGCACCCCTCGGTAGTCATCCTGGACCAGAACGGGCAGGTCGCCCATCGCTACTTTGGGCCGGAAAATGAGGATGTGTTGCGAGAGGTGCTCAGGGAGTTGGCGCCCTAGCCGACTGGCCGGCGCGAGGACACTTTGCTGACTTCATGCCACGACACAGACAAGAATTCACTGGGAGTAATCATGCGCAGAACGATTATCGCCGTCGCCCTTCTCCTGCTTGCCCTGACTCTCATCGCTTGCGGTCCGGCCGGCGCGGACACGAGGGACGGGCCGGCAAACGTCGGGCAAGATGACACGGCAACCGAGCCGTTCACCACGTCCGAGACAGACACGGTGGTCCAAGCTGGAGCCGGCCCGGCCGCAGCGACCTTTCCCGCGGACACAGCCGGGAGAGCGCTAACCTCCCTGGGCAATCCCAACGCGCCGGTGGTGATGGTCGAGTACTCCGATTACCAATGTCCGTTCTGCCGCCGGCACATGCAGCAGACGATGCCGCAGCTCAAGGCGGAATTTATCGACACGGGCCGGGTATACTACGTCTTCAAGGACATGCCCCTGGCGAGCCTGCACCCCCTGGCCTACCGGCTGCATGAAGCGGCGCTCTGCGTGGGCGAGGCCGGCGGCTCATCCGCCTATTGGCAGACGCACGACCTCTTCTTTGAGCGGGCGGAGCTGTTTCAGCGCAACAGCGAGGAGGCGATGGACGCGGCCATTCTACCGGCATTGGAGGAGGCCGGGCTGCCGGATATCGCGGACTGCCTGGCCGGCGACCGCTTTGCCGCCGAGGTGCAGGAATACGTCGCCGAAGGACAGGGATTGGGCGTTCGCGGCACGCCGTCCTTCTTTATCAACGGCAACCTCTTGGTCGGGGCGCAGCCGCTGGAGGCCTTCCGCTCGGCCATTGAACAGGTCGAGCGCGGGGAAGCGCTGGCCGTCGCGCCCCCGGCCGCTACACCTGCGCCGCCGCTCGCGCCCACCCCGGCCGCCATCGAAGCCCGTCCGCTGACCGCCCTCGGCGACCCGAACGCGCCGGTGACCATCGTGGAATACTCCGATTATCAATGTCCCTACTGTCGCCGGCATTTCCTGGAGACCATCCCGCAACTGAAGGAGAACTTCATTGACTCCGGGCGGCTCTATTACGTCTTCAAGGACATGCCGTTAGCCGGCCTGCACCCGCTGGCCTATCGCCTGCACGAAGCGGCGCTCTGCGTGGGGGAGGCCGGCGGCGGCGAGGCTTATTGGCAGACCCACGACCTCTTTTTTGAGCAGGGGGAGGCGTTCCAGGTGCAGACACTGGCCGAAATGGATGAGGCGATTCTGACCCAACTGGAGGCGGCCGGCCTGCCGGAAATCAGTGACTGCCTGGCCGGCAACGACTTTGCCGCTGAGGTGCAGGCCGGAGTAGCCGAGGGAAGTCGCCTGGGCGTGAACGGCACGCCGGCCTTCTTCATCAATGGCTATCCCATCCGCGGCGCGCAGCCCTACGATCTGTTCGAGTACGCCATCGGCCTCGCTGAAGAAGGGAAATTGGAAGCCGCCTACCAGCCGCCCACCGGCCCCAACGACGGCAAGGCGCAGGAGGCAGCAGCGGCGGAGGCGGTGAAAGCCGCCGAGCCGGTAGATGTGCCCCTGGGTGACGCGCCGGCCCTGGGTTCGCCGGACGCGCCGGTGACGATTGTGGAATACTCCGACTACCAATGCCCGTACTGCCTGCGCCATGCCCAGAGCACGCTGCCCTTGTTGCAGGAGTACATTGACGCCGGCGTGGTGCGCTACATCTTCAAGGATTTCCCTATCAGCAGCATCCATCCCCAGGCGCAGAAGGCGCATGAGGCGGCCCGCTGCGCCCGCGAGCTGGGCGGCGACGAGGCGTACTGGACGATGCACGACCTGCTCTTTGAATACCAGCAATCATGGGCAACCCCGCCGCTGCCGGAGCACACGGACGCGCTGAAGGAACTCGTCGCCGAAGCCGGTCTGCCGCAGGCCGAATTCGACGAGTGTCTGGACAGCGGCCGGCATGAGGATGCCGTGCTGGCCGAGCTGGCGGAAGGGACAGAGCTGGGGGTGCGCGGCACGCCGGCCTTCTTCCTGAACGGCCGGCCCCTCTCCGGCGCGCAGCCGATTGCCGTTTTCCGAGCGGTGATTGAGCAGTTACTCGCTGAGGGGGGATAGCCGGGCTGCTATTTCGGCGATGCCGACGGTCCGGCCTTGAAACGGCGAGCCAGGTCAGGCAGCGCGTAGGTCACTATCGAACTGCATCATTTCCACAGGTTCGGGTAATCTGCGGGACATTGGCGATTACACCCTCTATCAGGGGTCTGGGGCGCAATTGGCGGAAAGTTAACGGTGGCATTGACATAACAGATCAGATGATGTTGGCCGGATCGTCCAGCAATAACTCCCCACTGGCAGAAACGGTGCAACGAGGCTATGTTTCGGTTCATCGTTTTGGGCGAGACACCGTCAAACTACTGGCGGTGTTGCTGCCACTGACGGACGTCACGAGCGGAGAGGTGATGAAGGGCAAACGGACGCTTTTTGGCTTGCTCCCGCCAGGCCATGAGATTGAGAATAAGGCTTCGACCGTGGTTTATCAGCATCTTATCGGTATCGTAACTGTAGAGGGACATATGTCTCAGTGCCGATAAGAATGTCTATCGGCACCGAAATAGCTTATGATTGATGGGGGTTCCGTTGGGAGAAAATGGCGAGGAACGTTGATTAGAGGTTACAGGAGCCGGGAAGGGGAGTCAACCCTTGCGAACATACTTGCGCCCACTTTGCCCTGGTCTCTACAGAATCGCCCGTGGGTCCGATGGGCGGCCGAAGGCACAGGGCTAGCGTCAAATGGCGCATAGCGGAATAGGACATTCGGCGCTTCTTAATCCGACACTACCCGCGTATAGTTCTTAGCAATGAGTTGTTACCCGTGGAGTAGAAGTGCAGAGCGGTCAGCGCTGCAAGTAGACCTACAGCGCCGCATGCTCTACTGGGAGCGAATTCTCACCGAGGTCCAGACGTGGACGCCCGTCGATTACCTGTGTACATTTCAATTAGAAAGGCAGCCATGAGTAAGAAATTTAGACACCGCACTCGCCAGCAGGAGCCGCGCGTACACTGGCTCGGCATCATCATCACGGCCGGCTTCATCCTCCTGGGCTTGTCCGCTTTCCTGTTCTGGCGCGGCCAAAGCCAGCCCACCGCCGCCCTCGAAGTCACGGGCCGGCCAAGTCTGAAGGTCAACCAGGAGACAGTTGACTTGGGCACCGTTCGACTCGGGCAAACGGTCCAGGCGTCTTTTGAGCTGACCAACGTAGGCGACAAGCCGCTCCATTTTGCGGAGGCGCCGTATATCGAAGTAGTGGAAGGGTGTTGACCGCCCATACCCACCATCGGTTCGATGGTGTTAGGGCCCGGCGAGCGCACCACAGTGAGCATGCAGTTCATGATGCACGGCGACATGGGCGGCTTGCACAACTTCCGCGTTCATCTGCCGAACAACGACCCCACTCAATCGGATCGTACACTCACCGTGTTATCCAATTGGGTGCAGTAAAACAGGGAAGTAGCGAACAAGACAGAACGCCGCCCTGTGAGGGAAGGCGGCGTTCTGTTCTAGCCGACCGAGCTGAGCCTGGCAGGAGAATGAACTATGAACCGGCGCTGGTTGTGGAACTTGCCGTGTGATGAGGTCGTCCGCCAGGTAAGAGAACGTCTGGTCGAGGCGGGTTTGGTGACGGCCATATCCTTCGACCTGCGCAGCGCCCTTGCCGGCGCGTCAGATTGCCCTTGCCCGTACCACCGCACAGCCGATTGTGATTGCCAGATGGTGGTGCTGCTGATCTACAGTACCGCCGAGCCGCCGGCGACGCTGATCGCCCACGGCCATGATGGCTATACCTGGATTTCCCTGGAACAGGCGGCGGGAACGCCGAATTCTCCGGGAATCGGGGCTTATATTCAGACCGCGGTGGGTGTAGTTCCCGCCATCGTGTAGAAAAGAAAGGGCCCCATCCAGTGATGCGACCCTTCTTGACGATTCGGAGCTGGGTAAACGCGCTACCCACTGCTTAGGCGCAACCCATTCTGATCAGCCTTCGGTTACCACACCGGTGATGACGTCACCCAAATAGCGCCTGCTCTTGACGCTGAATATGGCGCGTGCCGATCTCGAGCTCGTTCTGGTGAGCTAAACGCCGCAGCTGCCACCACTGTTTGGCGCCTGTTCCAGCAAGCCATTGTCGGCCAGCCATTGGTGGACAGCGCGATAGCCGGCGGCCGAGAACAGCTCAGGGCCAACTGTCAGCCGCGGATCCGCCTCTGCGTAATCCTGCTTCAGTGCCACCTTCAGAAAGACAGCCGCTTCCAACGCCTGCTGTGGGAACCAGAAGGCGTTAACATCTCGGGCCGCGGCATACATCTCCTCCACACTTGCGTCCTGGCCGGCCATCAGTTCCAGTAACCCGAGCATGGCCATGCCATGATTGCAGTCGGCAAAGGCGGTGTGGTTATTGCAGCACGGCCGGTGTACATGACTGGCCACCTCCTCCAACCGTGCTTGCTGTTCTGGAGTGAGAGAAATGAGGGTTTGGCTGGCGTATAGCTCGGTCGCCGGTCGCCGGCCAAGCGTCCAGCCGCCGGTGGAGGCGTAGCCGCCGATGTCCCCCTGGCTCTGTTCAACCAGGAGCCCGCTCTCCAGGATCGGATTCTTGTTGGTCAGACCCAGCGCCCAGAAGAAGTTGAGCATGAAGTAGGCGTTTTGACGATCTATGACGATCGGGTCGTCGCTCCCGGCGGAGAGAATGGCATGCTGGCTTTCCGTCAGAGCTTGCCCGGCGCGCTCGTATGTCTGGGTGAAGCGGTCATAGTCAATGGCGCCGGCCGCCACCAGCCTCGGACCGAGGTCATCAAAGCTGGCGTGTAGTTCGTGGCTCTCCGGCATCCGGATGCTCACCTGGGTCCCCGCGTCCCCCTGGGCGATGGATGCCGGCGGCTCCAACCCGGCAGTGGGACCAACCTCGGGCGAGTCAAGCCCGGGCCGAGAAGTGATGAGAGCCGGCCCGGCGGGCGCCGATTGAGCCGCTAAGGGCTGTTCCGGCCGGAGCAGCGCCAACACAACCACCAGGCCCAGGAGCATCACGCCGAGCAACAGGGCAGATAGCTTAGTGTTCATGGGTCACCTCTCGATGCCTTTGTTGGCCCGCCACTAGTCAGAAGTAGTCCAAATGAAGATACGCTCGGCCGCATCCACGCCCTGGATGGTCAGAGTGAGGGTCGTGGCGCCTTCGAGAAGGGGCAGTCCGTCCACGGTCGACGGAAAGTAGAGGACGCCGGAGACGTGGTGCCCGCCGCCCGGCGCGTCCCAGGTCGTAGCATTTACACTGAGGCCGTTGTCGGCCGCGAGCGTTGCCAGCTTCGCCAGGTCCATATCCAGCTCCACCGAGTGCGTGTCCATCGCCACCTCAAACTCCAGCGTTTCGGCCGGGTTATTCAGGTTAAGTGGGGTGACGATCACCGTCACCGCACCCTGTTCGCTGGTCTGCGGCCGGCCATCCGGCCAGGCCTCGCCGGCTTCGGCTGCGTCCTGAGGGGCGGCGTTTGGCGGCAGAACCAACGTCGCTTCCATAGCCGATGGCTGGATCGGCGCTCCGGCCGGCTGCGCGCTGGCGGTCTGCGAACCCTGGGCCGGCGATTGACTGCACGCAGCCAACATAAGGCCAAGGGACATCAGGATGGCTGGCAAGAAAACAGGTAAGCGTTTCATACGCTGTCCATGGCAGGAGCCAGTCGGCGCAGCGCCTTGCGCCACTCTCTGTACAAGATCGAAAGCATGAAAGCAATGCCCAGGAGCGTCATGCCCAGGCCGGCAATCATGAAGGGTATGCGGTACTCCGCCAGAAAGAGTGCGGCGGCGGTGAGCCCCAATATGGGTAGTACGTCGGCCACGTGATGGGCGCAGCAGGCGACCATCGCCACTGTAGACACTCCGCCGCTGGCCCCTGTCATTGCGCCGCTTGGTCCGGTACTTGCCGCCGGCAGATATAGTTGTTTCTTCAGGATGGTGTACAGCGCCGCTTGCACGCCAAAGCCGAGGATGATGGGCAGCACGATCCAGCGGTCTTGCCAGAAGAACTCCAGGGCATGCTGCGGACTCTCGGCCCAGGAAACAATTGCAAAGTAGAGCAGGGTCAGGAACCCGGCGCCGGCCGCCCCGGTGGCCAGCGGCCACCGCATACCCTTTCTGCCACTTAATCCTTCCACTGTCTCATCCAGCGCTTGCGAATTCAGGCCCAGCATAGCTGATCGTCCGGCGGCCTTGTGAGCGCCAAATGGCCTATCGCGCCTGGAGTGATGACATTCGTCATAACTCGGGTGTGACATTCGTCAGGTAGCCGAGCAGCACTGGCTGAACCGTTCATCAGCGCCGCCGGGAATCGGTCAGGGGAGCAACGGTTGGTGACGCCCGAAAGCGACACCGGACTGTTGCACACCCGGTTGGCGCAATTGGAGCAACCCATCCCTTCAAAGGACAGCAGCATTTTGCGGGTCTGCTGAGAGTCGGCGAGCAGGCTTACCGTAGGCCGTGAAGCACTTTGAGCGCCAAATGGCCTATGATCACACCGGGCAATCGACGCTAGTGTAGCGGCCTCCCTTCGCTTATGATTATTCTAGAAGCCGGGATGGAAAATGTGCCTGTCCGATCCCCCTTCCGCGGCAAAAGCAATCGCTTCGTGAGGCAAACGAAACGGCAAGAGACCGGTGGGTGACATGGAGCATTATTCAGCGTGAACGTGAATACGACGACCAATGCTCCGGCGCGAAGCTCCCATACAACGATGGCGCTATGGGTGAGCCGGTTCTGGCTGCCGGGCGGCACCGTGCTCCTGGCTCTGTATGCCGGTTTGCCCTGGCTGGCCCCGCTGTTCATGGAGTTGGGCTGGGTGCGGACTGCCAGGGCCCTCTATCTGGTCTATGGACTGTTTTGCCACCAGCTCCCGCAGCGATCCTTCTTCCTATTCGGCGAGCGGTCGATGCTTTCCCTGGCTGAAGTCCAGGCCGCCTGGCAAAACACCACGAACCCGCTGCTTCTGCGCCAGTTCATCGGCAGCCCGGAGCTGGGCTGGAAGGTGGCCTGGTCGGACCGTATGGTAGCCATGTATGGCAGTTTGTTCTTGTTCAGCCTGCTTTATGCGTTCGTGCGCCGGCGTCTTCGACCGCTGCGCTGGTGGGGGCTGGCATTCTTACTTCTGCCAATGGCGCTGGATGGGTCCAGCCATATGGTCAGCGATCTCATGGGCGGTATTGGCGGCGGCTTCCGCGACAGCAACGCCTGGCTCGCCAGTCTGACCGGCCATGCCTTTCCGGCCACCTTCTATGCTGGCGACGCACTGGGGTCGTTCAACTCCTGGTTGCGCCTGATCAGTGGCCTTCTCTTTGGCCTGGGTGTGGTCTGGTGCTTGTATCCGCGCCTGGATCGCGCTAACTCCGCGGGAGAGCGCCGGAAAGGCTGGCCGACGCAATTGGAACCGTGAATGACCCGATTCGGGCGCTTATGGCCGATGACCACGCCGATACGCCAGATGGCGGGGTCAGCAGACAGGCCATTTGGCGGGGGGACTATGTGACGTAAATCACCTCTTGGCATGTGATACGCCATTTGGCGCTCGTATTTGGCCTTCCCTCAAGCGTATTCTTAGGGTCAGTTCACAAGGCAGATGAGCTTGTCGCATACTCCGTCGAAATCTATTGTCCGGCCCCTGATAGTGGGTCTGCTTGGCACCGGCAGGTCTTCATCAACTCCAAGGAGCCCGGCGCAGCCAGAGGTGACGGTCGTGGTTAGTGTGAACATCATTTCATCACAGCAGTCAGAGAGTAACTGAGAATGAAGCGGTTGATACCCCTAATCGTAATCTTCTTGATGTTGGCCCCGCTCGCTGCCGGTTGCAGTAGCCGGAGCGGCCCGGATGGAGAACATGCTTATCGGATGGCCCCGCTGGCAGAAATGCCGCATGAGGTGCAACAGGCGCCGGCAACCGTGCGAGAGGCGTACCAGTTCGCGGTCCACAATTCGGCTGTCCTGAGCGAGCTACCCTGCTACTGTGGCTGTGGCGCTATGGGTCACATCTCCAACGAGAGCTGTTACATCCAGGAGCGACAGCGGGAGACCATCCTCTACGACAACCACGCGCTTGGCTGCTCGATCTGTGTGGACATTACCCAGGACGCCATGCGCATGCTGGATGAGGGCAAAAGCGTAGCAGAAATCTACGACTATGTGGATGCCACCTATAGTCGCTTCGGCCCGCCAACGCCCCTGCAGTAGCTAGTTCCCGCAGGCAGAGAGAATGCGGTGAGCGTCAGACGAATGGGACAACTCGCCGTGGCAGTGTTGGCGATTGCGCTGGCGCTGTCCATTGTTCGGCCGGCGATGTCGCGTCCGCCGGCGGCACACGCTGTGGCCGAGCACCTGGTGCGCATCGAGGCCAGCCAGTACCAGTTCGATCCCGGCGTCGTCCACGTCAAGCGTGGCGAGCGGGTGACCATCGAACTCGTCGCCACCGACGTCGTCCACGGCCTTTATCTCGACGGCTACGGTCTGGAGATGAGCGCCGAGCCGGGGCAGTCGACACGCCTGACCTTCATCGCCGACCGGCCGGGCGCGTTCCGTTTCCGCTGTTCGGTCACCTGCGGCGGTATGCACCCGTTCATGGTCGGCACACTCCGCGTAGGCAACAATCAGCTCTTCTGGGGCGGCGTGGGCCTGCTGCTCCTTGCGGCCGCCGCCAGTATCGGCCTGAGTAGGAAAGGGCCGTGATCGGCCAGGAGGAGAGACGGAGTGTAACCCGGGCAAGCCCTGGAGCTGTCGCTGACCGCCTTGAAAAAGGAGTGGTCGTCCCATCGCGGTACGACCTGCTGCACATCCCCCTAATCCGCCGCCTGCTCGTAGGCCGCTGGCCCCAATTTCTTGTGCGCGCCCTGGCTTTGGGCGGCTTCCTGCTGGCAATCATCGCCGGCCTCGCCGGTACGCCGGTTGGCAACCGCAATTTCGCCGTTGTTTTTGTCTGGATCGTCTGGTGGGCGCTGCTCATCCTCGTCGCCGTGCCCCTGGCCGGCCGAGCCTGGTGTACGATCTGCCCCATTCCCATGCCGGGCGAGTGGCTGCAGCAGGGCGCAATCCTGGCTCCCTCGCAGAAGACACGCGGCCTCGGTCTGCGTCGCCGCTGGCCCAAACGGCTCAACAACATCTGGCTGCAGAATGCCGGCTTCCTCCTGCTTGCCCTCTTCAGCGCCGTCATCCTGACCAACGCGTTGGTCACCGCCCTCGTGCTTGCCGGGTTGCTGCTGCTGGCGACGGCGACCGCCCTCGTGTTTGAGCGTCGCGCTTTTTGCCGCTACCTCTGCCCGGTCGGCGGCTTCATCGGCCTCTATGCCCAGGCGGCGCCGTTGGAACTGCGCGTGAAGGACACAGCCGTTTGCGCCGGCCACCAGGAGAAAACGTGCTACACAGGTAACGCCACCAGGGACTACTGCGGCTACGGCTGCCCATGGGGTGTCTTTCCCGGCGGCCTGGTCAAGAACACTTACTGCGGCGCTTGCCTGGAATGCTTGCGCACCTGCCCCAAAGACAACATCGCCATCCAGATTCGGCCGCCAGGTGCGGACTTGACCGTGCCGCGCGGCCGGCGGCTCGACGAGGCTTACAAAGCGTTTATCATGCTCGGCAGCGCGGCCATCTACAGCGCGGTCATGCTTGGGCCGTGGGGCACCTTCAAAGATGCCGCTTTCCGGGTGGGCAGCCTGCCCTGGCTCGGTTTTGCGGCTGCCTTCCTGCTGACGACCCTGGTTCTGTTGCCGGGAGTCTTCTGGCTGGCGGTGCGCGCCGGACAGATGCTGTCTCCCGGGCGGCGCAGCGCGAAACAGGCCTTCATTGCCTTTGCCTATGGCCTCGTGCCTATCGGCCTCGCTGCCTGGATAGCCTTCAGCCTGGGCTTTGTCTTTGCCAACATCTCCTATGTCGGTCCTGTGGTCTCAGACCCACTCGGCTGGGGCTGGAATCTACTGGGCACGGCCGGCTGGTCATGGACGCCGCTGTTTACTACCCACACCTCCTTACTGCAGATGTTGGCGCTTGTCGCCGGCCTATTCTGGAGCATCAGCGTCGTGCGCCGCATCGCCTCTGAGGACAGTACACAGCCGGTGCGCCAGACGCTTCCCCTTGCTCTCTTCAACTTACTGGTGACGACGGGGTTACTATGGTTACTGGTCGCTTGAGGCCTGCCATGCAGGAGTGGGCGGCTCGCCTGTTTGTCCTTCTGCTGTTGCTTGCCCTGCCGCTAGTTATTGCTGTTGCGGGCCGGTCGCGGGATGGCGTAATCACGTTGCACGCCGCGATGCCTGAAAGCGGCGGTTGGCAGCCGGGCCACATCTCGGCCCGGGTGGGCGAGCCGCTACGCCTGCATCTGATCTCTGACGACGTGGCCCATGGCTTCGCGGTTGGCCGCCATGAAAGCCCTGAGGTTGCGGTCCAGCCGGGGCAGGTCACAGAGCTTTCGCTAACCTTCGATGAGCCGGGCGCCTATACTTATTACTGCACCCGCTGGTGTGGCCCCAATCATTGGCGGATGCGCGGCGTCATCGAGGTCAGCGGGAACGAGCCGCACGCCACGCCGGCGCCGGCACGCGCGCCGCTCTACGTCGAGCTGGGCCTGGACATCGACGCCCCCCACCCAGCCCCGTTTGCGCCAGAGAACACACCCTCCGCTCAGCGCGGCCGGTCGCTTGACATAAGTTATCCACAGAACCTGCAGACGGCCGGCGCGTACATGCGTCAAAGTCCGATAGAGGTGTGGCTCGCGCTGCGCAGCCTGCCGGAACTCAAACATCTGGACGATGGCGCGCTTTGGGATGCCGTCGCCTACCTCTGGCAGCAGAACACCACGGCGGAAGCGCTGGTCCTGGGTGAATTCCTCTACAGCCAGAACTGCGCCGCCTGCCACGGCGAAAGCGGCGCCGGCGATGGTGTGTTTGCGCAGGCCGGTCCTGACGGCGCGGGCGGTATGGGCGACATGCGCGGGCACGACGCGGAAGCAGCCACTGCTTTGACCGACCCGGCGCTGCTTGCCGCCAGCAACGCCTTGTTGCAGGGAAAAATAATGCGTGGCGGCATGGGCACCGGTATGCCCGCCTGGGGCGCCGTCTTTAGCGACGAGGAGCTGCAGGCCCTACTCGACTACCTCTGGACGTTCCAGTTTTCCCAGGCGAAAAGGTAATGCGCCGCCTACCGCTTTTCCTGGCCCTTCTTGGCCTGCTGTTTGTGGCCGCGGCCTTCTCCTATTGTGCTTTCCAGCAGACCATCGGCGCGCCAGGAGGCGCGCCGCTATATCCCGTTCGGTCGACGACCATCCTAAAGTTACAGTCGGAAGCGGATAGAGTTGACCTGTACCTCCGGCCGTTCAGTGTCCCAATTTCCAGCGTAGATCTTCAAAGCTGCGGTCTCCCCAACCCGGGGTAGGTTCCTCAGGACAGGCTCTGTCGGTGTTCCAATGGTGCTATGAGTCATCTATTTAACCCTGAGTTTCCGGGATTCTTTTTTGCTTCACCTAAACACGACGATCGGTACGTAAAGGTTCATCTGGTCTACGATCTGGATCACGAATATGGCGGTGGCGTCTCCGGCGGTGACGGTGATGAAGGCAGGGCCGAGCGTCACACCGGCGGTGAAGGAAAAGTTGGCGCGGCCGTTGGAGGTGGTCATCGACGCCGGCGTGACGAAGCCGCCGCTGGCCGAGAAACTGACCTCGGTGCTCTCCTGGAAAAGGCGATCCCATTGGTCGAGTAGCTCTACCTCGATGCTTACGCTGTTGCCCGCCGACATTGTTGCCGGTGCGTCCGAGGTCAGCCGGCTGACCCTGGGCGCTTGCACGCCCACGTGGAAGCTGCCCAGGGCGCGGTTGCCGTCCGGGTCGGTGGCCAGAATCGTGACATCGCTCTCCGCCTCCGTGTCCGGCGGGGGCGCGAAGTCCAGGTTGTCGCCGCCGTCGATGGTCATGCCGATGCTGGGATCGGTGTTCACATAGATGCTATAGCTGACGTCACTTAGCGGTCGCTCGGCATGGAAGGTGTAATCGCGCAGGTTGAGGGCGTTCTCCAAGGTCGTATTCCATTCCACAATGATGTCCGGGAGGCCGCCAAAGGCCAGGACGGCGTAAAAGTCGGTGACATCGTAAGGGAATGTCCAGTAAGCCCGGGAGGCCGTGTCGGCGGTATTGGCATCTTCCACATCGTAAAAGTTGAGCGAGTCCAGCAGATAGGGCCCGTCCTCCCCGTTGGAGCGAACCAGCGCGCTGGGATAGCCGAGAGCAAGCGTGTGCACGCCGGGGGTGAGGAACTCATCGAAATTCGTGGCCCACCCGATCAGCCGGCCGCTCGCATCCACCAGCCGGCCGTTTAGGTTGTAATCGCCCGCCACCTGCACTTCCACATCCACAACCAGGTTGAGGCTGTTGTAAAGGCCGTCACCGTCCAGGTCGAGCGGCACATCGTTGTAGTTGCCGATGATGCGCAAAGGTCCGCCAGGGTCGCTGCCGGTTGAAAACTGCCATTCGAAGGGCGCTTCCAGGGCGTTCCCGGCCAGGTCCGTGGCGGCGGTGCTCAGGCGGGCGGTGTAAGTGTGATTGGCCGCCAGCAACTCCTGGGGCGTGAACAGGGCCGACCACCGCAGGGCGCTATAGGTGACTACCCCGGCGACCGGCGATCCGTTGTCATCAAAAAGCTCCAGCGCGCCCAAGAGAGAGCCGCCGTTCATAGGTTCCCGGAAACGTACCTGCACCAATGCGTTGCGCGGTTCCTCCGGCGCGGCCGGGAGCGGCGACACTTTCCATATCACCGGAGGCGACTCATCCGGCCCGGTTGTAAAGCTCCACGTGACCTGGCTCCCGAGCATGTTTCCTTCCTGATCGGCAACCGTGCCCGCCAATATGGCTGTGTATTCGGCGTTGTAAGCCAGGGACCACACGGGGGTGAATGTGGCCATCCGGCTGACCGCATCATAGCTGACCGTCCCGGCGACGGGCAGGTTGGCGGCGTCGCGCATGGTGAAGCCGCCGGCCTGGAGCGTGTCCGGATCGACCTCGCTGACGAACGCCGCAACGACCGTGGTGTTCACGCCCACCGCGACCTCGCCGTCGGCAGGTGCCGCACCCAGCACAGTGAGCGGATTGGCGGCGGTTACGTCCCGGACGGCATAGGATGTGTTGAAGCCGTCGCTGGCGATTACCCTCATCTGGAGGTCGCCGGAGGGCAGCTGAGCGCTGTCCAGCGCGAACGAAGCGCCGGACCCAAGGGGCATAAGCGGTGTAAAGGTGACGCCGGCATCGTAGCTGAACTGAAGCTGGTAGACCAGATCATCGCCGTTGCTGTCTGAGCCGCTCCAGGCAATGGTCTCGCCGCCGCTTAAGACGTCTACGTTGGACAGGTTAGTGAAGTCTACCGCCGGCGCATTGGCGGAGCGCTGGTAGGTGAGCAGCGTCTGCCCACCGCAGGCGATCCGAAGATGGTCGGCGTCATTGTGCCAGGGTAGGCTGACTGAGAAGAACTGCGGCCCGCTGAGCAGCGGCCCGCTCAGCAGCGGTGTTTCTGGGACCGGAGTTGTGGCGTGCCGGGCCGGGCCAACCGCGTGCACGCTCACGCCCGGCGTAACCTTCTCGGAAGCCAGCACGTTGTCGGAGGCGTCGCGCAGTGAAATGGTGCATTCGCCGACGTCGGACGGCGGGTCGTTGGGCAGTTCCTGCCGGAAGGCGGGCTCCAGAAAGACTGTACCGGCCTCCACGTCAATGCGCCCATACACGATCAGGTAGTCGCCGAAGAGCGGGCTATATATACCCCCCGCCACCACTGTGTTCAGCAACGTGTCGTAGTCGGCGTTATGCACCCAGGATGTGTTGTTAGGTTGCACGGTGGTGTGCATCAGCCAGGTGCTCATGGAGGGGTTCTCGATGTGCGAGCGATTGGTCATGAGCCGCACCTGGTACCCTTCGACGCCGACGCTGTTGTTGCGATGGCCGGGGGTGGGATTGTTGGCGGTGCTGATCGAAAAGATGTGGCCGACCTCATGGCCGATTGCCTCGTTGTTGGTGCCGGTGCCGAACTGGTGCATGAAGACCCGCTCGCCCATCGCCTGGGAGGCAGCGTTCGGGCAGAGGTTACTCGGCGTGGTCACGGCGACGAACCGGTTGCCGCCAAGCATCGTGCTGTAGTGGTCGTAGACGCAATAGAGCTCCGGCGTGACATAAGTGCCGCCGCCTATCCTGGGGCAGTTGACCTCACGCAATACCCCGCAGACGGCGTCGTTGGTGGTCGTTCCGCGCGGGACATAGCCGATGGTGTGCTCGCCCCTCTCGAAGTAGGCGGCAGAGGCCACCGGGAACTGGTCGAGGACCACCAGACTTCCGCCGCCCATCAGGTTGCGCCCTTCGTTAAAGGCCGCCGGCGGTACACCGCCTGACCAGTCGCCGTCTCTCAGCAAGAAGTAGTTGTAGCGAAGGTCGGGCGCGTTGCCGGCGTTGCCGACATTGCGCGCCTGCGTGTATTCGACGATGACGTTGTTGGTCTGGGGGAGCGGTGTAAGCTTGGCGGAGTAGTTGAACGGGCCGGAAGGGGTATGTTGGATATTGATAGAGTTGGCGGCCGCGCGCCTTTCGCCGGCCGAATAGCGATCCGGCCTCTTGACCACCTGGCGGGCCGTAAAGGTGCTGCCGCCAATGGTGATCTCGGCATCAACCTCCATTTCCCTCACCTGGTCATTGGGGTGCACGTCATCGTATACTGAACCCCAGAAACTGGACCACAGGCTAAGGTGGATAGTTGTACAATCAACCAATCCTGTGGAGGTCGGAAATGTCGCAAAAACGGACGCGCCGAAGTGACCAGCTCAAGTTCAAGGTCGCCCTGGAAGCCCTCAAAGGGACCAAAACGGTCAACCAGATCGCCAGCGAGTACGGTTTGCATCCCAACCAGGTGAGCGCCTGGAAGAGGCAACTGCTGGAAAGCGGGCCGGGGGTGTTCAGTAACCACACCAGCCGGCAGGTGCGGGAGCAAGCCGCCAAAGAGGCGGAGCTATACGAGCAAATTGGCCGCCTCAGGATGGAACTGGAGTGGCTGGAAAAAAAAGCTGCCCGCTTCCAATGAGGCCCGGCGAGTGATGATTGAAAGCGGCCATCCAACCCTCAGTATCCGCCGTCGGTCGGCGAGGCTCTCGAGTCGTCAGTGTGAACTGGTGGGGCTGAACCGGGCGACGTACTATTACCAGCCGGCCAGCGACTCGCCGCTCAACCTGCTGCTGATGCGCTTGGTAGACGAGCAGTACCTGCGAACGCCATTCTTCGGCTACCGGAAAATGACCGTGCACCTGCGCCAGTTGTCCATCGCCGGCGTGGACATTCCCCTGGTCAACCACAAGCGGGTCATAGGCTTGATGCAGCGGATGGGCTTACAGGCGGTCTACCCTCGACCACGGACCTCGATACCGGCGGCTGGCCATAAAAAGTATCCCTACCTGCTGCGCGGCCTGCCCATCGTCCGGCCCAACCAGGTCTGGGGCGCCGACATCACTTACATCCCGATGCGGCAGGGCTTTATGTACCTGGTGGCCATCATGGACTGGTTCAGCCGCTTCGTCCTGGCCTGGCAGCTATCCAACACGCTTGAAGGCGCCTTCTGCCTGGATACCCTCCACCTGGCTCTCCAGCTCGGTCGGCCGGATATCTTCAATTCCGACCAGGGCACGCAGTTCACCGCCAAGGCGTTTACCGGCCAGCTCGAAAGCACCGGCGTTCGCATCAGCATGGCCGGTCGCGGCCGGGCCTTTGACAACATCTTCGTCGAACGACTCTGGCGGACGGTCAAGTACGAGGATGTCTACTTGAAGGAGTACGACACCGTGCCGGCTCTTGCGGCTGGGTTGGACAGCTACTTCCATTTCTATAACCACCAGCGGCCGCACCAAAGCCTGCAATACCGGTCGCCCGCTCAAGTTCACTTCGATTGTTAAGGTAGCCATTATGTCAAGAAGAATCCACCTTATTTTTGCTGATCTGTGGTCTTGACAATGGGGTTCACTTTATTCTAGCTTACTATTGGGTGATGGAGATTTTATGGAGGGCCGATGCAATCTGTATGCAGTTGATTCAAGCCCTTAACATACGCAGACCGCTGCCAATAACGATAAACTCGCTTATTTCATGCCCTAACACAGCCGCCGGTAAGGTTAATGCACCGCCAATAGCCCCCAGTGATAAAATGCTAATGACAATGACCGATAAGACCAGGTTTTGCCCCACAACTCTTTGGTTGCGCTTCGCCAGATTCAGGGCATAGATGAGTTTTTCCAGGTCATCAGCCATGAGGGCTACGTCGGCCGTTTCCAACGCCACATCGGTTCCGGCCGCGCCCATAGCGATGCCGACTGTGGCTTCAGCCAGAGCCGGGGCGTCATTGACACCATCGCCAACCATAGCTACATGACCATACATCTCAGAGAGTTCGCGTACTTTTGTGACCTTATCTTCTGGTTTCAGGTTAGCGTAAAATTCGTCTACACCGGCTTCTTGAGCGGTGGCCTGCGCTGTGCGTTCGTTGTCGCCGGTGAGCATCACCACTTTCTTGATACCTGCTTTGTGCAGTTTTTCGATGGCTTGACTGCCGTTCTCTCGAATGTTGTCCCGGATGGCGATGAGGCTGTAAACGGCCGTTTCATCCCCCAGCAGCACCACCGTTTTTCCTTCCGCCTGTAACCGGCTGACATCCTCTGCCCGTCCATCCAGGTTGACTCGCAACTGATCCTGGAACAGCGCCGGACTGCCGATGTAAACTGTTTTCCCTTCCCACTGCGCTTGTGCGCCAGCGCCGGATAACGCCCGAAAATCACTGATAGCTGTTGGCGTAATAGCCTGTTCCTCGGTATATCGCACCACCGCCCGCGCCAGTGGATGTTCACTGCGGCTCTCAATTCCGGCCGCCAACGCCAGCATTTGTTCATTGCCCATTGTTCCATTATTCACCGGGATGAAGTCTGTGACTTGCGGTTCGCCTCGCGTAATCGTTCCCGTCTTGTCCAGGGCGACGACCTCAATCTTGGCCAACTCTTCTACGTACATGCCACCCTTAATTAGCACACCCTGACGCGCACCTGTACCCAACGAGGCCACCAGCGTAATGGGGATGGAAATGACCAGCGCACAGGGTGCGGCGGCGACAATATACACTGTCGCCCGCGTCAGCCAGGTCGTCCAATCCGCGCCAAACAGCAGCGGCGGCACGACGGCCAGCAGAACGCCAATCAGTAGGACGATGGGGCTGTAACGCGCCCCAAACCGCTCAATAAACCGCTGGCTCTGTCCTTTGCGCTCCTGCGCTTCCTCGACCATCTGGATGATGCGCGAAATCGTATTATCGGCAAACGCTTTGGTGGCCGTTACTTCCAGTGCGCCTTCGCCATTGATGCTACCAGCAAAAACCGGGTCGCCCGGCCGCTTTTCTACGGGCACGCTTTCGCCAGTGACGGGGGCCTGGTTGGCACTGGATTCGCCGGTGACGATTTCGCCATCAGTGGGGACGGATTGTCCCGGTTTGAGGATGAACAGATCGCCAACGACCACTTCTTCAACGGGAATTTCTTGTTCGGTTCCGTTACGCCGCACCAGGGCAAATTTCGGGGCCAAGTCCATTAACGCCTTTACCGCCGAACGGGTTTTCTCCTCGGTGTAGCCTTCGGCCGCTTCGCTGATGGAGTAAAGGAAGACCAACATCGCGCCTTCGGCGGCCTGGCCCATTGCGGTGGCGACGATGGCGGCAATTACCATTAGCAATTCAACGCCAATTTCGCGCTCGTAAATCAATTCCTCCAGTGCTTCTCGGCCAAAATAGTAGCCGCCGGTGAGGGTGGCCACGATATATATCACCAACGAAACCGTTTCCGGCAAACCGGCCAGGCTCAACAACCAGCCCAGCAGCAGCAGGATGCCCGACGCGGCCGCAGTCAACACCTTGGGGTTGCGCCAGGGCTTAGGCTGCTCTGGCATGGACAGTCCGACCTGCGGCGGGAAGCCGAGAGCGTCTAATTTTTCTTTAAGCGTTTCCGGCGTGGTTGCCTCCGGGTCAAAGGTCAGCGACACTTTGGCCGCTTTCGGATAAACCTTTAGCTGGTCTAATCCGGGGAAATTGGTCAAGCCGCGCTCAATGGCGGCGGCATCATGTTCGCAGTCGAGATTGCCGACGCGAATGTCAAGTTGTTTTGTGCTCATTTTGTATATGCTCCAAATTATTTGGATCTAATCTAATGTGATTGCAGCAGCTGATAATTTTCATCGGTCTGTTTCCTACTGCTGGGGTATGTTATAGCGGGTACATTCATACACGCCGCGGGCTACATCGGCCAGGAGAGACTCGGCCAGCGCCAAAATATCGCCGACGCGGTCATCGCTTAAGTGGTAGGTGACGTAACGGCCGTTTTGCTCCGCCACCACCAACCCACAATCGCGTAAACAGCCCAGGTGATTGGAAGCGTTGGACTGCGACAGGCCAGTGGCTTCCACAATTTCGCCTACGGTGAGTGGGCCGTTACGCAACGTATCCAGGATGCTCAACCGAGACGGATCGCCAAATCCGCGAAAAAGTTTAGCTTTAATCCTCAGTTCTGTTTTTTGGGCTGTCAATAACATGATTTGCTCCATCACATCAATATATCAGCAAATAATGATATCTTAACAACAAACGCAGACATTACAAACCTTTTGGTTGTTTGGTAACTTTTATCCAAATCCCATGTTTTGAGAAAGGTATCTCAGCAGTAAGGTAGTATTACACCACAAAGGTTCTTTAGGGATAGAGGCGGGCCAACCTCGTCCGCGCACTTGAAAGGTCAAATGACCAGTTGATGGTGGCCTGTTGCTCATTGCGCCGTTTTTGCCAGGTGGCGACAAGCTGTTGCAGGGAATCCATAGAGTCGATTCGCTGCTTCAAGCACTGGCTGTATTTGTCAATCATAAACAGCGTCACTAGATCGCGTAAAGCAGCGTCACTGGGCCAATAGAGTTGTAGATCAGATCGTCAAAAACAGCGTCACTTGTGCATCAAAAACGGCGTCACTAGTGGGTGGGGAGCCTCGGTTTTTTCTTTGGTTCTTTCTTTTTGGCCGACACCAAAAAGAAAGAACGCTGCTCCCAGCGCAATTTGCTGACCGAAAGGACCAGCGCCAGGCCGGCAAACGGGACATTTCTACCAACAGTCATGGAGTATGGCCGCAACTTCGTCTAGCTTGGCGAGTGTGAGTTGGTCAGAACGACCGACGTAGCGTTTGTACAGTTGACCGTCTGCGCGGCGGTAGGCATACCAGAACATACCATGACGTCGCTGTTCTTTGCGCAGTGAGATGGGAGCGAGCAAGGGACCATAACCACGAAAGGTGATGCGTCGTTGCGTACTGGCGAAGCGGAAAGAGCTAACCGTTGCCAACCAGGCGAACCAGGCCGGTGAGTCAACCTGACAGAGGGGCGTCTGCTGGTCAGGCAGGAACAATTGTTGTTGCTGGATGAGCGGAGTCGTGTGAGCCATGTTTTGCTTCTCAGAAAAGTTACCCACCGCCGACATTTGCTTGTTGCTGCTGTAGTTGCTGTCGTAGGCGGAAAGAGTTGCCGACAAACTCGATGATGTGACTGCGAAAGGTGAGCCGGTCGAGCAAGCCGTTGGTGAGTCGTTCGTCGCCCAGAACGCTGACCCACTCGCCAAACGGCAGGTTGGTGGTGATGATGAGTGAGACGCGCTCACTGAGGAAACTGGTGCACTGGAAGAGCAACTGCGCGCCGGTGGGCGAGAAGGGCACATAGCCAAACTCATCCAACACCAGCAGCTTGTGCCGAGCCAGTCTGTCGAGCAATCTGGGCAGTTGGTGCTCTTGTTGGGCATGCGACAGTTCGTTGACCAGCTGGGTGACGTTGTAGTACCGTACGCGCTCGCCTTGGCGACAGGCTGTCAGGGCGAGTCCTAGAGCAATGTGGGTTTTAGCTCGTCCATGTAAATGCCTCTATTGGAACAAGGGCTGCAATTGTTGGGTAACTGGTGGCCGCCTGGCTTACCAGAGCTGGTTCAGGATTGTGGCTATTTCGTCCAGCTTATCGGCGGTCACAATCTTAGAGCGGCCAACGTAACGCTTATAGAGCTGGCCATTGGTGCGCACATAGGCGCACCAGAAAAAACCATTGCGACGCTTTTCCTTGCGGACAGAGATAGGTCGCATAGATCGCCGATAACCCTGGGCGACAGGGATCTGCCGAGTTGAATGATATCGGAATCTCGTCGCTTCCTCCAGCCAGGCGAACCACTCTGGCGAACCCACTTCGGCAATGGCTGTCGAATGACCTGCGCCGTCAGGGTACAGCTTGTTTGAACGCACTTCTGGGGTACTTCTTTTGCTCGTCGGGGATGGGGATTGGCTGCTGTTGGTGTCTGAGGCGTGGGGTAACTGTTGGCCTTCTTCTGTCACGGGTGTTTCTTCAGTCGCCACCACCGGGTGAAGGGGTTCATCCACCTTGACCATTCCATTGCGGGCTTTGTTCCGGGCGACACGCTGCTGCAGGCGGTCGAGGAGTTGGACATCAGGCCAAATGAGGTAGATACCGCTTTGTGGATCGTGTTGCACCAGTTCGGTCGGAATCACCCCGCTGGCGATGAAGCGACAGATGGTGCTGCTATTGACATCTAGCCGCGCCGCCAGACCGCACGTTGTCAAATACCCTTCTATCTCTTTGACGCCCCGCACCCGGGCCAACGGCGCGTACCACTGCCGGGCCAGGCGAATCTTCATCACCGTGTCTACCCTGACTTGAGAGGAACGAGCCGAGTGGAACCCCTCAGCCGTGAGTTGCTCGGCCATGGCTTCATCATTGCACCCTTGTTGCCACAACTCATGAATACGTTCAACCAGGGCCTCGTAGTTAGAAACGTTTTTCTGGCTATAGATAGGTGTTAACGCCCGGTAGTCGGTGTAACAGCCGGAAATCCAGACAATCCGTATCTCAAGCTGGTCGGCGGCCGGCCGCCGAATATTGACCTGACTGATGAGTGTGCGGAGCAGTTCCTTCTTTTGGCTGTTGGACAGCGCCGGCCAGAGTTCGGGTAGTTCGCCGCTAACATCGCGGAACAACTGTCGTAGTTCAGGTGGCACGGTTTCCGGCAACGGTGTTTGCTGGAAGTGGTGGTATGCTTCCTCAGTCTGGCGGCGTTGGGTAAGCTTTTCTTCCCAACGCCGTTCTAGTTCAGCGGCCACCAGCCGGTTGGCAGGGTCAACCGCGTCGTATTGGCGCTGGGCCAAGTGGACCGCGTAGTCGGCTCGTTTGCGTTGCTCCTGCCACTGACGTTCTAACCGTTCGCGTTCCAATCGATGTGAGGCCAAGACGGCCTCCAAGGCATCCAGCTGGGCGGGTTGGATGGCCTCGAAGAAGGCTTGCACAACCACCTCGTCTACCACCGGGGCGCGCACGGAGGTGCAATCACTGGGCGCTTCGGTAGTCCGCACCAGACCACGACAAGAGTAGCGTGGCGTTTGCTTGTAAGCCACTTGTAACCGATGGCCGCAACGGCCGCAGACAACCAAACCTTGTAAGAGACCCGGTCCCTCGCGGGCAATGCCCTGAGCCTTGAGCCGACCCTCGACGAAGCTCAAACCGTTTTGTTGCAGCCGTTCCTGGTTAGCCAGGTATTGCTCCCAGCTGATATAGGCCGGATAGACATCATGTTGGAGATGGAGCCACTCATCCATGGGCATACGCCGCCGACCGGAAGCAGGCCGGCCCGGTTGACGCTGGGTCGGGTCAATCTGCCGTTGACCGTAGGCAAAGACGCCGGCATAGGCAGGGTTCTTGAGAATTTGCATCACGGCTGCCTCACTGGCTACTTTCCAGAGTAGCTGGTTGGCCTGCGGGCCGGCGTTTTGCCGGCGAGGAAGGAGGATCTTCTGCCGGCGCAGATAACGCAACACTTTGTTGGCGCTGCCCAGTTCCTCAAACTTGGCCAGAACCAGTTCCAAGAGGTGGCGTACCTGGTCATCAGGGTCTTTGACGACCGTACCGTCCGGCAGACGAATGTAGCCGGTCGTGAGACGCTGACGATAAGCCCCCCGCCGTACCTGGTTCAATCGTCCGGCTTCCAGTCGCTGGCGCAGCAGGTGCAACTCGGCTTCACTCATTGTTCCTTTCAAACCCAGCAGCAGCCGGTCGTTGTACAGCCGGGGGTCGTAAATGCCATCGTTGTCGGCGATGAGCGTGCCAAAGACAGCCGCCAAGTCCAGCAGGTGATACCAGTCCCGGTTGTTGCGGGCCAGTCGCGAGACTTCATAGCCGAAGACAATCCCAACATGGCCCAATGACACTTCAGCCACTAACTCTTGAAAGCCCGCTCGCCCGGCTGCCTCGCTACCCGATACGCCCAAGTCACTGTCTATCACTCGAATACGCCCTTCCGGCCAGCCCAGGGCAAGGGCTCGTTGCTGTAGACGGTATTGGTAAAGTGTGCTTTCCTGGTTTTGGTGGACCTGTTTGAAGGTAGATTGGCGCACATAGACGTAGGCTAACCGCCGGCAGTGGAAATGGGTCACTTTCGGATGGGGCATCGAACCAGGTTCACCGCGGGCTGGTTGGTTCATCTTTTCCCTCCCTTTCGTCTGGCTTGACGAGGCTGTGGCAGATATGGATGACCGTTTGCCGCACAACCTGCTGCTGACTCTCCGTTAGTGTCTGCCATACCTGCGGCGGTGGAGTCGTTGTCTGGATTGGTTGACTTTCGCTTTGCTGCTTCATCTCTCTGCTCCAAATGAACCTGCCCGGCAATACGCGCAAAGGTTTGGGTCAGGTTGTGCAGAGAGGATAAGTCCAATGGTAAGGGATAGACAGCCGGCGGCTGGGCAGCCAGATTGGTCGCTGCCAGCGGGATGAGCCGCTCGACCCCTTCCGGCAGTTGCACCAAACAGGAAGGAATGAGGTCGCGCTGGTTTTTGAGGTGTAGGAGCGGGAAGGTCTGGTCGTAGAGCGGGTGACGGGGGTCTACAACAGTGATGGTTTCAGGAGCGGCAAGGCTCCTTCTTATGGGGGTATTGACTTGGTTGGGTTTTCCCCAGGCCGGGATTGCCCACCAAGACCACCGGCTGGGCCTGCTGGAGATAAGCGCCCTCAGCTAATGAGAGGATATGTTGCTTGTTCAGTTGCGGGATAACGTTGAAATCGAAGTCAGCTAGCTCTTTCAGAAAAGGGAACTTGGCCTCCTTGATGCGCCGGATGTGCCGGTTGCGTGTGCGCCGGCGGCTTTCCTGGTCAATCAGTTCGGCCAGGTAGGCCTCAAATGACCAGTTGGTTTGGGCGGCCCGTTGGGCCAGCGGTCGATATTGTTCTCGAATCGCCGTCAGATGGAGCGTGGTCAATTGCTGTTCCAACTGGTCGTACTTCATGCGACCACCTGCTGTAACAACTGGTTGTACTGTGTCGCCGGTACCGGTGGACTGCCCACTGCCGCCAGTTGGGGCTGGGCTGACACATCAATGGCGGTTAGTTGGGGTGTTGCATCACTTAGCCTATTCAAACAGTAGGTAACGCCGGCCAGATGGGGGATGTTGCTGGTCACCGCGGCTGCAATGGCGGCGGCCACCTGCTCGGCAGGATGCGTTTGGTGCAGTTGCAACACGGCGATGAATTCGCGTACGGCCTGTGGGGCTGACTGCTGTCTACGCAATTGCTGCAGTAACGTCTCGTACAGCGGCGGCCACTCAGCGCGCCATTGTTGCAGCGGCGCAGCGTGCTCGAAGGCGCTGGGTCGTTGCGCCAACAGAGCGAGATAGTGCAGCGGGTCAAGGATGTCCTGCTGGCGGTCGTAGCTGCGTGGATGGGACGCCAACTGTTCCTGCCCGTGCCATATCTCGATGCGAAACGGATAGACGCGCAGGGTCAGGTGCTCCTCTGCCTGCTCGGCCGGGACAGAATAGCGATTTGTCTCGAAGACCACCTGACAGTAGCCGTTGAGCACGACTTCGCGCGTGATGTAGCCGGCAAAGTCCTGTTGGGGCAGTGGCCGGAAGTGGGGTTGTTCCGCAGCAAACATCGCCCCGATGGTCTCCTCTTGTCGGTCGACCCGGCGCGTATCCTCTGCCAGGCAGCGCGTGCGCAGCAGATGGTTCAGCTCGGCAAAGTCAGTTACGTTGACCAGCGGGGTTAGAAAGTTCTGGCGTACATATTTGACGCCATGCTCTACGCCTCCCTTTTCGTGTCCTTGCGCGGGCGTGCAGAAGCGGCTGTCGAACAAGTAGTGGCTGCGTAAGTGCACAAACCGCTCCTGTTCCTTGCGGTTACGCCCCTGAAGCACTTTTTGCACGGCTGTCTTGAGATTGTCATAGGTTAGCGTGTGCGGCACGCCATTAATATATGCGTAATGTGATCCTCTACAATGAGCATTGATGCAGCGATCACCGACCAAGCGTCGGGCAGTCGTTTTCCGAGGAGGTACATTATGCCTTACCAACTGCAGCGGGAGGTCCGCAACGGCCAACTTACTCGCTTATGGCTCGGCCTGGAACTGGTTGATGAGTATCTCGATTTCCTGAAGTGCCGTTGTCGACCGAATACCTGGCTCAACTACGCGCACGATATAAGGAGATAAAGCAACATCCTTTCTGTAAAAGTGTATTTCGGGCAAAGCCTGAACGTTAA
>CAYVQP010000054.1:0-1588 GCA_964452775.1 uncultured Ardenticatenaceae bacterium
GGCCCGCAATCGTATCAGCTAAGCGCCGGGCGGGCGACCGCCCAAAAACAGACCTGCGGGGTTTCCTAAAGAGACCTCTGGTCCAACCAGGCCAAAACCCCGCAGGTCTCTTTCTCCGCCCCAGCAACCGACCGACCCGGCCGCTTCCCAAAACAGCCCTGACCGGCGAATCCACCATGAAGCGCATGATAATCAGCGATGTTGCCAAAATGTTGACAGCCTTCTGAAGCGCCAGCCGCGTCCCCGGCTAGTGCGCCGGAAAGTGGCCCCCTTTGGCGAACAGTGAAGCGGATCGCCCGCCCCGGCACAAAAAATGAGCAACAACCGGCCTCATTCTGAACTGTAGATTGACCCTCCGGAAGTCCTATCATCCCCGCATGATAAACGGAATCAATTGCCAGGCGCCCTGAGCGACCATCCCTACCCCTAGGAGACCATCAGCATGAGGCGACCTCTGCTATCCGCCCCTTTACGCCGGCTCCGGCCGCTTGTCATTGCCCTGATCCTCTTCGGCGCAGCCAACGCGATCTGGTCGCCGAAAGCCGTCTCCGCCCACCCGCTGGGCAACTTCAGCGTCAACCAATATAGCCGGCTGGAAGTTGCGCCCGGCCGCATACTTCTTCATTACGCGCTCGACATGGCCGAGATCCCGACTTTCCAAATCTGGCCGGACATCGATCGCAACGGCGACGGCTCCGTTGACCCGGCCGAGAACGACCAGTATCGCCGCGCCCTGCTGAGCGCCATCCAGGCCAACCTGCTCCTCCAGCTGGACGGCCGGCCCCTCGCCCTGCAGCCGGCCGGCTCGACGCTCGATTTTCCCCCCGGCCAGGGCGACCTGCCTACCATGCGCCTGGAGGTTAACTTTAGCGCCGAACTGCCGGCCACCGAGAGCGAATGGGCGCTAAGCTACCAGGACAATAACTACCCGGACCGCTCCGGCTGGAAGGAAGTCATCGTCCAGCCTCGTCCGGGCGTCACCCTCCTGCAATCCACCGCGCCCAGCGCCGACCTCAGCCAGGGTTTGCGCCAATACCCGGCCGACCTGCTGCAAAGTCCACCCACGCTGAGCGCCGCTGAGTTCCGCGCCGCGCCGCTTTCCAACGGGCCGGCGGCGAGCCAGAGCCAGGCGGCATTAGCGGCGGGCAACCCAATCGCGCCCACCGCCGACCGCTTCGGCGGCGACGAGCTAGCCGACCGCTTCGCCGATTTGGCCGCGCTGCCGGACCCCGGTCCCGGCGTGCTGGCGATTACGTTGCTCATCGCCGCCGGCCTGGGCGCGCTGCACGCCCTTTCTCCCGGCCACGGCAAAGCCGTCGTGGGCGCATACCTGGTGGGCACGCGCGGAACCCCTCGCCACGCCCTCTTCCTCGGCGTTACCACCACCATCACCCATACGGCCGGGGTGTTCGCCTTCGGGCTGATCGTGCTCGCCGCCGCGCAGTTCATCCAACCCGCCGTGCTCTACCCCTGGCTCGGGGTCCTGTCCGGAGTCATGGTGGCCGCCATCGGACTTAGCCTGTTCCGCCAGCGCTGGTTCACCCTCCGCCGCCGCCAAGCGCCCGACCACCACCACGCTCACGACCAC
>CAYVQP010000054.1:1688-17894 GCA_964452775.1 uncultured Ardenticatenaceae bacterium
ACCACGACCATGCTCACGGCCATCATCACCACGCGCATCCCCAACCGCCGGCCCAGGTGACCTGGCGCAGTTTGCTCGCCCTGGGTATCTCGGGCGGGTTGCTGCCTTGCCCATCCGCGCTGCTGCTCCTGCTCAGCGCCATCGCCCTCGGCCGGGTGGCTCTTGGGCTGGCGCTCATCGTCGCCTTCAGTGTGGGCCTCGCCGGCGTGCTCACCTTCGCCGGCCTTGTGCTCATCTACGCCGGCAAGCTGCTAGAACGCTCGCCGATGCGCGGCGGCCGGCTGGTCAGCCTCGTTCCCCTGGCCAGCGCGGCGTTTGTCGCCATCGCCGGCGTCCTGGTGGCGCTGCAGGCGCTGTTGCAAGCCGGCGTTCTCTGAGAATCGTATGCCATACGAACCGGGAGGAATCCACATGAACTGACTGTTCCACCGAGATCTGCCCTTTCCTGTCATGCTGCCGTTAAACAAGGAGATAAAACAAAATGAAACGTAGCAAGCGCCAACTCTTTCTCTTCCGTCTGTTCCTCGTAGCAGCGATAGCCCTGACGGCCACCCTCTTCCTGGCCGCACTGCTCATCGCCCAGGGATCCGTCTCGGCCTCCAGCCACCGCGAAGCGCCGCTCATCTCGCAGGACGCCTACGCGGACAACACGGACACCTACGCCTTTGTCTCGCCGGCCAACGCGGACAACGTGGTGCTCATCGCCAGCTGGATACCGGCAGAAGGGCCGGAAAACGGCCCCAACTACTATGGCTTCGACGACAACGCCCAGTACCACATCATGGTGGACAATGACGGCGACGCCATGCCGGATATCACCTACACCCTGGCCAGCAAGACCACCATCCTGAATCCGCTCACCTTCCTGTACAACACCGGCCCGATAGACTCCCTCGCCGACACGGACTGGAACATGCGCCAGACCTACACGCTGACCGAGCAGTTCGAGGGGGACCCGCCCACCGTGCTGCTGTCCGACGTCTCGACCCCGCCGGTGAACATCGGGCAAAAGTCCACGCCTGATTACGCGGCGCTGCACGCGGCGGCCATCTACGACGTCAGCGAAGGGGGCGACGACATCCAGGTGTTCGCCGGCCCGACGGATGACGCCTTCTGGGTGGACCTGCAAGTCTTCGACCTGCTCACCATCCGCGGCCAGGCCCCGCCCGTCGGCTACGACAGCACGCGCAACATCCCCATTGACTCCCTATCCGGCCTGAACGTGCACAGCCTCGTCCTGGAAATCCCCATTGACCGGCTGACGCAAGGGTCGGAGCCGGTGCTCGGGGTATGGGCGACCACCACGCGACCCGAAACCCGGGTGCTGAGCGCAGGCGCTCAAAGCCACAGCGGCCCGCAGGTACAAATCTCCCGCCTGGGCATGCCGTTGGTCAACGAAGCCGTCATCCCCCTGGCCCTGAAGGACGCCTTCAACTCGCTGGAGCCGTACGATGACGTCTCCGTCTACCTCGACCCCGGCACGGGCTATCTGCTGCAAGAGAGCGTGGAGAATCCGGAGCTGGGCCGGCTGCTCTGCGGCCTCTACGCCGTGCCCTTGCCCGAGGACTCGGACGCGGACTGCAACAGCGAGTTCACCCCCGGCACACCCGCTTCCGGCCGCTCGGACCTGTTCGAGGTGTTCCTCACGGGCATGACTCTGAAGAACGAGTTCGTGATTAACACCGCCTCCGGCCCAATCACGTTGCCCGTCGGCTTCAACGTCAACCAGCCCGTCGGGGTGCAGCCGGCGGAGATGATCCGGGTGAACACGGCGATCAGCGGCGACCTCTGCTCGCCCACGCCGAGCCGGTTGGGCATCCTCGGCGGGGACGCCTGCGGCTTCCCCAACGGTCGCCGGCTGGCCGATGACGTCATTGAAATTGAGCTGCTGGCCGTCGCCGGGGCTGCCTACGGCGTGCTGGACGCCAGCCACCCCTTCAGCTTCAACAGCGACCTGATCGCCGTCCTGGATGACAGCCTGGACGGCAACGACATGCCCTTCCAGGACGACTTCCCCTACATCGCCCCGGCGCAGTCCGGCGAAACGCACTGGCACCAGAACATCCAGCAAGAGCTGTTTCCGGTGATGCTGAACACGACCAGCGTCTTGAAGACCACCGTCCAGGAGCACCCGGCGGCCACGGCCGCGGTGACGCTCAGCGGCGGCGCGCTCCTCTTCGGCGTGCCGGCCCTCGTCTGGCGCCGTCGCCGCGATGACAGGATGGGCGACTGATGATCAGGCTGATGCAGCGGCAATCCAGCCGCCGGATTCTCATCCTGCTGGCCGTCGCGCTGGTCGTCCTCGGTTGGACGGTCCGGCAACAGCTCCTCGCCGGTTATGCCGGCGGCGCGTCTCCGGCGCAGATGCCACAGATTACCGCTGCAGAAGCCGCCATTGAACGCCTACAGGCCCGGCTGCGCGACCAGTCGCAGGAGGTCGCCGGCAGTGCTGCTGGCGGCAGTGCTGCCGGCGACAGTGATACCGCCGCTGAGTACGCACAGCTGGGCCTCGCTTACCTCCAACGGGTCCGTGAAACCGATGACCCCGCCTTTTACTCCCGGGCCGAGGCTGCCTTTGTGGAAGCCCTGGCCCGGGAGCCGGGGCAGAATGACGCCCTGGTCGGACAGGGTCAGCTGGCGCTGGCCCGGCATGATTTCGCCGCCGCCCTCGACTGGGGCGAACAGGCCCGGCGCGCCAATCCATACCGCGCCGCCGCCCTGGGCATCCTGGTTGACGCGCACGTCGAATTGGGCCAGTACGAGGAAGCAGTCGCCGCCGCGCAGCAAATGGTGAGCCTGCGCCCGGACCTGGCCTCATACAGCCGGGTGGCTTACCTGCGCGAATTGCACGGGGACGTGGCCGGGGCCATCGAAGCGATGCGCGCCGCGGTCGAAATGGGGCTGCCCGGCCGGGAGGAGACCTTGTGGGCCCAATACCAGCTCGGCCGGCTCTACTTCAATAGCGGCGACTGGAACGCGGCGGAAGGCATATACGCAGATGCGCTGCGCCTGCGCCCCGACTACGCCTATGCCCAGGCCGGCCTGGCGGAAGTGCGCGCCGCTCGCGGCGAGTATGGGCCGGCCCTCGCGATCATGCAACCCCTGGTCGAACGCCGGCCATTGCCCGCCTTCGCCATGCTCCTCGGAGACCTGTACCACGTCGCCGGCCTGGAAGAAGAGGCCCAGCGCACCTATCAGCTCGTCGAGGCGCTGCAACAACTGAACATCGCCGCGGGCATGGACGTCGACCTTGAGATGGCCCTCTTCCTGGCCGACCGCGGCGGCGATCCGGCCGAAGTCCTCCAGCTTGCTCGCGCCGCTTACGACCGGCGGCCCACCATCTACGCCGCGGATGCCCTGGCCTGGGCGCTGTACCATGCCGGCGACTACCAGGAGGCGGCCCGCTACAGCGCCGAAGCGCTCCGGCTGGGCACGCGCGACGCGATGCTCTTCTACCATGCCGGGGTCATCGCGGCGCAGAATCCCGGAAACTTCGAGTTTCCGGGATTCAGTGAGGGTAACGCCGCGGACTACCTGCGCACCGCTCTCGCCATCAACCCCGGCTTTTCGCTGCTGCACGCCCCCGTCGCGGAGAGTATGCTCGCCTCCCCGTAGGCCGCAAACGCTCTGGCGACCGTCCGGCAGCCATGCTACCATTCCCCCCATGCCGCTGCTGATCAGCTCCTGCCAGGCCGCCAACACACTTCCCTTGATTGAGGCGCTCGCCGGCTACCTCGCTCAGCGCTTGCACACCGAAGTGACCTACGACCAGGAATCCCCCTGGCAAGAACGCTTCCGGCGCATCCACAGCGGCGATATCCAGCTGGGCATGATTTGCTCCCGGCCCTACGCCGAACAGCTGGCTGAGGTTCCCCGGCCGATCGCCGGCATCGCCGCTCCGGTCACGCAGGGGGCGCTGTACGCCGGGCGGCCGGTTTACTACTCGTACCTTGTCCTCCCCGGCCATCACCCCGCCCAAACTCTCCGCGACTTGCAGGGCGCGGTCGTCGCCTACAACGAGCCGGGTTCCCAATCGGGCTACTACAGCCTCCTTTGGGCGCTGGCCCGCATCAACGCATCGCCCGCCCACTTTTCAAGCTGGGTGGAATCCGGCGCTCACGAGCGCTCGCTTGCCCTGCTGCGCGAAGGAAAGGTAGATGCGGCGGCGATTGATTCCACCCTATGGGACTACCTGGAACATCAGCGACCCGGCCGCTTCGCGGACCTCAAGATCATTGACACCCTCGGCCCCTTCCCGGCCCCGCCCTTTGTCAGCCACAGCTCCACCCCACCCGAAGTTCGCGCCAGGCTCACCGAACTGCTCACGACCATGCACCGCGATCCCGAGGGGCGGGAGGTTCTCCAGGCGGGCTTATTGCTGCGCTTTGAGCCGGTATCCGACCCCTTTTACGCCCTGCTGCGCTCCTGAATTCGCGAAGTTTAGTGGTGGTTACGACAATGCCGGCAGGATATCACGCCTTCCGCACGGTCACTTCGGCGGACCAATCGCTCTGCGAGCCGGGACATCTCTGACGGACGCGCACGCGGTCCCCGGCGAACAGCTTCACCGGCAGTTGAATCGTGATCCCCTGCACGCCGGTTTCTCCGGCCGGCCGGCAGGCAACGAGAAGCCCATTGACCTGTACCTCAATCTCGGCGGCGACCGAATAGCCCTTTATCCCGACCGCATAGGCAAACTGGCAGATGGGGGCGACGATGGCCGGAGGCAGAAGTCGCTCAGCCTCAGGCGCAGGATGCCGGCGCGCAGCTTGCGTCCGCTCCTGTTGATCTACTTTGAGAACCACTGACACCTCCAATTTACGTCCGGCAGATAGGTCCGCGGCGCAGACCATTTAGCGCGTATAAACGGAGGCGCGAGTGTTTTTCCGGCTGGCTCCAAAAAAGAATGCGCGACCCACCGGCCGCGAATAGAAGGCGTGCCAAAGTCACGTTCGCCAGCAAATCTCAAATCTGCTTTGCAAACGCGAAATCGGCGGGTATTATGGTGATCGCCGATGGCACCGGCGATGATTCGGTCCCCGGCACGCTGCACCCAGAGGCGGCTTTGAAACGCGGGCCATGTCGTCCGTGGTGACCAGTAACGACTGCGCCAATCATGTTATAGCCCATTGGTCATGTTGCTGCGATAGGCAGAGCGCCCTCAAGGTGTAGTCAATTGTACCGCGCTGCAGGCGACTTTGTGCTAGGAGCGGCAAAATGAGAGGGATCATGGCGCCACCTATCCGGGTGGTGATTGTGGATGATTACCAGGGCACTGTTGACGGCCTCTATTACCGGCTGAGCCAATCGCCCAGCATACACGTGGTGGGTGTCGCGCTGTATGCCGCCGACATGGAGCAGCTGTTGGCGCAATCACAGGTGGATGTCCTGCTGCTGGATGTCGGGCTGCCAATCTCCGCGGAAGACAGTTCCCTGTACGACACCCCGCGGGCAATCAAGCGCCTGCGCGGTCTGTATCCTGACCTGGCCATCCTGATCATCTCGATGCACCACGAGAGCGCCCTCATCCGGCAGGTCCTCGATGCCGGGGCGTGCGGCTACATCTTAAAGGAAGAAGGTTACGCCATCCGGCAGATCGCCTCCATCGTCGAATCGGTCGCCGCGGGCGGCGTGTACCTGAGCGACAAGGCAAGCAAACAGCTGAATTTGGGCGGGGAGAGTGAAGTCAATCTGACAAAGCGACAGCTGCAGATTCTCTCCCTGGCCAGCGAGCAGCCCAACCTGACCTCTTACGAGATTGCCCGGAAATTGGGCATCGCGGACTCCACCGTGCGTAACCAGCTCTCGCGCGCCTATCTGAACCTGGGCGTGCGCAATTGCGCCGCCGCCATCATCCGGGCGCGGGAACTGGGCCTCCTTTCGCCTTACCAGGGGAACCTTAGCTCCGGGGAGAACTGAAGGTGAACCTGCGGGGGCGTGTGGAGCTGGTCCTGCCATCGGCGGTGCTCGTTGTGCTGCTCTGGCTCTCTTATTGCTGGTTTGTGGCAGCGCCATACACCGGCTTCATGATTGACGGCAACCAGGCGACCATCGAGCGCGGCTTGTTCCTGGAGCCGGCCGGGGGATTGCGGGCCGGCGACCAAATCGTCTCCATCAACGGGGCCGCCTGGGAGGAGCTTGCCGCCGATGTTACCAGGTCGCTCTTTGAAGGCGTCCGGCCCGGCGATGTTGTAGCCATTGCGGTCATCCGCAACCGGGAAGCGCTGACCGTTCAGTATGAGATGCCCCGGCCGACGCTGCGCATGGTGGCCAGCCGGGTGGTACAACTCTGGTGGTATGGCTACATATTCTGGGCGGCGGGGACCGTTACCGCCCTCATGCTACGGCCCAAAGACGAGCGCTGGCGGCTGCTAATCGCCTTCTACTATCTCACGGCCATTTGGCTCGTTGCCGGCAGCGGCCCTTCCGGCTGGCGCGTCTACGGCAGCGGCATGGTGTTGCGCCTGGCGGCGATCAGCTCCGTTCCCGTCTACTTGCACCTGCACTGGGTCTTCCCGCAACCGCTTGGCCGGCTGCCGAAATGGGCCCTCTGGCTGCTGTATGGGGCCACGGGCATCCTGTTGTTGCTCCAGCTGGCCCAACGTATTCCGGGCGACACCTACCTGGGTCTCTTGCTGATCGCCGTCGTGGGCAGCATCATACTGTTGCTGTTCCATTTCGTGCTTCGGCGAGCCCAGCGACGATCGTTGGCGATCATGCTGGTGACCGCCGGCATCGCCCTCGCGCCGTTCGCAGTCCTCCTGTTTATGGCTGCCCAGGCAAGGTACCCGATTTCCGGCAGCGCGGCGCTGCTTGGACTGATCCTGATCCCCTTTGTCTACCTGCTCAGCGCCTATCGCCAACAGGTCGCGGGCATGGGCCTGCGCGGCAACCGGCTGCTCACCTTCTACCTGTACATTATCCTGTTGATCACCCTGGTCGCCCTGCCGCTCGCCCTGGTTTTCGCGGTCACGAATGATGACTCCTTGCAATTGTTGATTGCCGGCATACTCCTTATCCTGACCGGCGTTCTTGGCGCGCTCGCCTATGGCCCCTTCCAGCGGCTAATGGAAAGGCTGTTCTTCGGCCGGCAACTCGCTTCCGCCGGCCTGCTGTCCGACTACTCCGCCCGCGTCTCCACCACCCTGGACCGGCAGTCGCTGGTTGCCGTCTTGCGCGACGAATTGTTGCCGGAACTGCTCGTCAAACAGTCGGCCGTGTTGATGGCGGCCGACAATCAGCCGCCGCAGGCCCTGTATGCGCAAGGCGTGGCGGCCGGCGACCTGCCCACCCGCGAGCAGCTCCAACCGCTCGTGGAGCAGGCGGGCCGCTATCGCCCGCCGCTCACCGCCGCCGGGCCGGCCCACCCAGCCGGCTGGGCGCGCCTGGTCCTGCCGTTGAAGCTGGGGGAGCAAGAAATCGGCCTGTGGCTGCTCGGCCGGCGCGACCCTGACGACATCTACTCGCCATCGGACATCTCCCTCTTGCAGACAATCGCCAATCAAGCCGCCATCGCCCTCACCAACATCACCCAGGCGGAGAACCTGCGGGCCATGTACCAGGCGAACATTGACCGCCACGAGCAGGAGCGCGCGCGCATCGCCCGTGAGATCCACGACCAGTTGCTGCACAGCGCCGCGCGCCTGCAATGGGCCGTAGAAGAGGGGGAGCTGTCCCCCCAGGCGCAACAGGCCTATGACGACCTCGTTGACCAGTTGCGCCGCACCACCGCCGGCTTGCGGCCCGCCCTGTTGACCTATGGCCTGTGGACCAGCCTGAGGCAGCTGGTGGAAGACATGCAGGGTTGGCCGGAGCAGGCCGGCGTGTTGCAGTTCACGGTCCTGCACGGCGACCATCGTTATCCCGGATCGGTCGAGCAGAATCTATTTCGCATCGTCCAGGAGGCCCTGGTCAACGCCTTTCGTCACGCCCAGGCGGCGCACATTACTATCAGCGGGAAATTGACTCCCAATGTCGTTCAACTGGCGGTAATAGATGACGGCAAGGGCTTTGACGTGACGGAACGCGGCCAGCTGAGCGAACTCCTCGCCGCCCGGCACTACGGTCTCTGGCAGATGTACGAGCGGGCAGACCTGATTGGCGCGGAGTTGACCATTCACTCCACCCCCGGCGCTGGGTGCGAAATCACGATAGCCTGGCGGGCCGGCTCCCCGTAGGCGCTCCCCTCCCCGCCCAACTGCCTGCCCCCTTTCTGCTCCCTATGCTATAATCCGCTCCGACCGGACCCTGGTTCACCACCTGCCGCCGGCGTCCACCAAATATAGATGCAGCCGACCACCGCCGCCCTGGCAAACATCCGCGTCCTCGACCTTTCCCGCGTCCTCGCCGGCCCCTACTGCTCCATGTTGCTCGGCGACTATGGGGCGGAAGTGATTAAGGTGGAGCAACCCGGCCTGGGCGATCCTACCCGCCAGTGGGGCCCACCCTGGCTGGGCGGCGAAAGCGCCTACTACCTGTGCGCTAACCGCAACAAGCGCAGCATCACCGCCAACCTCAAGCACCCCGCCGGCCGCGACATCATCCACGCGCTCGCCGCCCACTGCGACATCCTCATCGAGAACTTCCTCCCCGGCGAAATGGCCGAATTGGGCCTCGACTACCCTACCCTCTCCGCCAATCAGCCCGGCCTCATCTACTGCTCCATCACCGGCTACGGCCAGAGCGGCCCGAATCGCGACCGTCCCGGCTACGACTTCATCATCCAGGCGGAGGGCGGCCTGATGTCCATCACCGGCCCCGCCGACGGCCCGCCCCACAAGGTCGGCGTGGCCGTCGTGGACCTTACCGCCGGGCTGTTCGCCGCCAATGCCATTCTCGCCGCCCTGCACCATCGCGCCCACACGGGCCTCGGCCAGTACATTGACATCGCCCTGCTCGACGCCCAGTTGGCGGCGCTGATCAACGTCGCCCAAAACTTCCTGGCCGCCGGCCGGCCCCCTGCTCGCCACGCCAACGCCCACCCCAACATCGTCCCCTATGAGAGCTTCCCCACCGCGGACGGCCACCTCGCCGTTGCCGCCGGTTCGGACGACCAGTACCGCCGCCTCTGCCGGCTGTTGGAGCGCCCCGACCTGTGGGAAGACGCTCGCTACCAGAGTAACGCCGGCCGGGTGGAACATCGTCGCAGCCTCATCCCGCAGCTACAAGAGACCTTCCTCACCCGCCCCACCGGCGAATGGGTCGAGCTGCTGGTCGGCGCCGGCCTGCCTGCCGCGCCCATCAACGACCTTCCCACCATCCTGGCTGACCCCCAGGTCGCCGCCCGCGATATGGTGCAGCGCATCGAACACCCCACCGCCGGCCCAATTGAGCTCGTCGGCCCCGTCGCCAAGCAGAGCCTGACCCCGCCGGCCATTCGCAGCGCGCCCCCACTCCTGGGCGCAGACACGGACGCGATTCTTGCCAACCTGCTCCACTACACCCCCGACCAGATCGCCGGCCTCCGTGAGTCCGGCGCCATCTAAGCCATACTCCATTCAGAGGTTAACTCATGCCCTTACCCCTCACTATCTACACCGCCCTCGACTGCGACGACTCGGAGCGCGTCCGCGACCACCTGCACGCCCTCGAGATCCCCTTCCAGGAAACCAGCATTGACCACGACCCGCAGGCCGAGCAGTTCGTCATCTTCATCAACAACGGCTATCGCAGCACCCCCACCCTCGTCTTCGGCCAGGGCAACGTGAAGATAATCGTCACTGAACCCGCCGGACGCCAGCTTGTACAACTACTCGCTCAGGCCGGCTACGCCGTCGGTCACTCCGCCCAATCCTCCGGCTGACCGCCTGCCGGCCCGCCACACTTTGTACAGGCTCAACCCAAAGAAGATGAACCCTAACGGCGTGGTGAGCGCGTAGACCACCCAGTTTGTCGGCGCGCGCAGGCCGGCGTAATAGGCGGCGGTGTACACCAGAACGCTGACCAGCGGCAAGGCCAACAGCGCGGCAAAGCGCCGCCTGGGAATTCGTGCGCCGAGCGTATCCAGCAACGACCCCTCTGCTTCAGCGCTCGCGTTCCAGCGCAGGCCCAGGTAGACCAGGCCCAGCAACGCCGGCAAAACGAGAGCCGCTATGGGCGCCGCCGGAAGCGCCGTGACCACGAAGTAGAGCACAAACAACGCGCACACCGCCAGGGTCAGCCACCGATTGGGGGCAAATCGCTCCGTCGCGCTCCAATTCAGCAGCCAATAGGCCGCCAACGCCAACAGCGTGCAGACCAACATATAGGCCGCATACTCCGCCGGCGCGCTTACCCCTCCATCCGGCCCCGGCTCCAGCCACCACATGATCGCCCACAGGCCCGCGGCCAGCCCAAGCGCCGCCGACAGACCAATCGCGGAGGCCGGACGCGACGCCTGAAAGGAGCGCTGCACCCCATACCACCCGACCAACACCGTAATCAGCCCGTGCCAGGCCAGTCCCGTCCACGAGATGGAAAGGGGCAACATCTCATAGGTAGTCTGCACCACTACTCCCTCCGCCAACCAGCCAAACGCCGCCCCCGCCAGAAACAGCGCCCACATGCTCCGCACCCGAAAGCGCTGCACCAGGGCCAAGAAGATGTACGCCATCAGCGAGTAGGCGAGCCACACGGCGATCCATTCCGTCGCCGGCCCGCGCGGCCGCGCCCAGAAGAGCAGCTCGGAGAAGTAGACGAAGATATAGCCGGTGGAAAGCACGAGCAGGATGTTCTTGAACTGTCTCATTTTCTCAGGTATTGATTGACCGACGTCGCCTCGCCGGCGCTATACGGCGCGGATAACTTCCGCGTCACTGTTCAACTAGCTGCCGCCCACCCTCAGCGTTCATGCAACGACTCCCTGGACCAGGCGTAGTCGCCGCCCAGGGCGCGCGCCTCATGCAGCCGGGCCAGACTGCGTCGCCTCGCCTCCTCGTACCGTTCCTCGCTCTCCAGCAGGTCAATGAGCAAGCCAGTTAGCAGGCCGGACAACGACTGATTACGTTGCACCGCCAGAAGCTTCGCCCGTTGCAGGATATGCTTGGGAATTGACAGGGTCACGTTTTGCGTTTCCATCTTAACGCCAATAAGTGTAGCACGTATTCACTTGGCAAAAATACCCCGGCGTTGGCCCGCGCCATCCCCACGCCAAACTGAAAATGGTGAACGGCGAGTGGTGAATGGTTAATGGCGGGTGCCCCCCAGGCCGGCATCCCGCGCCCTGATGACCGCTTGCGCCCGATCCGCCACCTGCAACTTGTCAAAGATATTGCCAATATGATTGCGCACCGTCTTGCCCGAAATCACCAGCCGCTCCGCAATCTGCTGATTATTCAAGCCGCGGGCAATCAAATCCAGCACCTCCCGCTCCCGGCTGGTCAGCTCCGGAAAAATCTGCCCCGTCTCCCCCTCCGCCAAGCGCGAGAAATAGTCCGTCATTCGCCGCGCGATTGCCGGACTAAAGAGCGCCTCCCCATTCGCCGCCGCCCGGATCGCCCGCAGCAATTCATCCTTGTCCGCCCCTTTGATCACGTAGCCGCGCGCCCCGACGCGCATCGCCGCGAAGACCGAACTATCCTCATCAAACATGGTCACCATCAGCACCGCAATGCGCGGGCTGCTGCGCAAGATCTCCCGCGTCGCCTCAATGCCATTCATCCCCGGCAAGCGCAAGTCCATCAAGACCACATCCGGCTGCAGCTCCAGCGCCAGCCGCACCCCTTCCTCTCCTGAACCGGCCTCGCCCACCAGCAGGGCATCATCGCTGCCCTCCAACATCGCCCGCGCCCCATCCCGAAACAGGGGATGGTCATCCACCACCAGCACCCGGATGCGCTCCTCATCGCTCATCGAACCCTCTCCTCGTATCCCGGAAACTCACCGTATGTATCCCGGAAACTCCCCGTTTCCGGGATACTGAACGCCTCCACCGGCAACCAGACGCGCACCTCGGTCCCATGCGGCTCCACCGGCCCAATAGTCGCCTCTCCATCCAGCTCCGCCGCGCGCTCGCGCATCGCCGCCACCCCCACGCCGGCCCGCCAACCTGCCGGAAAGCCCACGCCGTCATCCCACACCACCAGCCGCAGGCCGCCGTCTTCCATCCCCAGGCGCACCAGGCACCGGCTTGCCTGCGCGTGCCGGCCCACGTTCGTCACCGCCTCCAGCACAATTCGATAGGCCGCCACCTCCACCGCCGCGGGCAAAGCGGGCAAACTATCCGGCGCATCCAGGGTCAGCCGCAACCCCGCCGCCGTATTCGCCCCCTGCAAATAATCGTCAATCGCGCCCACCAGCCCAAACTGGTCCAGGCTGGGCGGGCGCAAATTGTAGACCAACCGGCGCACATCGAGCAGCGCACCCTGAACCTCCCCCTTCACTCCCGCCAGTTCGCCGGCCACTTGCGGCTCACTCCCCGCCACTGCTGCCGCTGCCGCATCCACCTTCAAGATGACGCCTGCCAGGGCCGGCCCCAGCCCATCATGCAAATCACGCCTCAACCGTCGCCGCTCCTCCTCCAGCGCGGTCACCAACCGTCGCCGCGACAAGCGCAAATCCTCCGCCAGGCGCACCCCATAGGCGATCTCCGCCGCCTGCCGGGCGATATTCCGCAGCAGCTCCTCGTCCCCCGGCGAAAAGGCTTCTCCCGGCGCTCGCAGCCCCACCACCAACCGGCCCAACAACTCCCCCTGCCGCACCAACGGCCACGCCCGCACCTCCTCCGCGCCATCCGTTCGGCTGCCCGCCCCCTTCCTCGCTTCAGCCGCCGGCGAGAACTCCGCCTTACCCTCCACCAGCCGCAACAGGGCGATGGCGGCATAAGGCGTGCGCAGGGATTGTACTATCGTCTCGACAATCACCGGCAGGGCATCCTCGCCCGTCCCCGCCTCCTCCAGCCGCCCACTCAGCCGGTTCAGCACCCGCCCCGGCTCATCCCGGTCGCCGTAGATCAGCCGGTTCACCCCCTGCCGCAGCCGGTCGTGCAGCGGCTGCGCCAGCACCGCAACCAGCACCGTGGCCAGCAAGATCAGCCACACATTATCCAGTTGCGTCTGGAAAATCGCCGCCAATCCCCCGACCACCAGGGCGTACACGGCGATAATCGTGCCGGTCAGCGCGCCGTAGAGCAGAGTCCGGCTAATCAGGATGTCAATGTCCCACAGCCGGTAGCGCAAGATCGCCACCGCAAAGGAGAGGGGGAACAAGAAGGCCGCCAGCCGGACCACAATCAACCCCGCAAAGGAGGTGAAATTAGAAGTCAAAAAGAACGCCACCCCGATGCGCTGCACCAGCATATTGGGGGCCGCCCCGGCCACGAACTGCGGTATGATCACGAACGGCAGCAGATAAGCCAGGGGACCTAGCACCGCCGCGGTCAACCCCAGGATGGCCCACTTTGCCTGCTGCCGCTGCACCGCGCCCGACACCCGCCGGTAACGATACACCTGCGCGCCGACCCCCACGCCGGCAAACAGCAACAGCACCCCCAGCAGCGCCCACACCGGCAGACTGGCCAGGGCCGTCTCCCCCAACACAAAATTGGGCAGCAACACCAGCACCCACAACCCGGCCAGCCAGCGCGTCCACCCCGGCTCAAAGCGCCCATCGGGAAAGAGATACAACAGGCTGATGCTGGTAAACAAGCCGGTGAACAAGACCAGTTGCAGCCCAAGCTCCCCCAGCGGCGGCAGTTCCACCCCCTGATAAAGCAATTGCAGCGGAATCAAGGCCCCATTGGCGGCCAGCGCATAGGCCACAAACAACGCCGCCGGGTCTTCCGGCCTCCGCCGCACCAGCACCCCGGCCACCAGCAGATGAAACAAGACCGAGAGCACCTCCAGCGTCACCAGGGTCCCCGCCACCACGCCCGGCGACACGCCGCTCACCTGCTCAAAACCCCCATATTGGCCCAGCAACGACCCGAAGCGCGCCGGCAATCCCGCCGCCAACAGCCCCAGCACCAGCAGGCATAGCCCCACCCAGCCCGCCCGCGCCACTCGCAGCCCCGCGCTCACTCCGCCCCTTCCCGCTCCCGCCTTACCCCCGGCCCGCCCGCCAACCACACCCCCACAAACTCCGGCTGCAGCGTCTCCCGCACCACGCCGGCCACACTCGCCAGCAGTTCATCCAGCTCCACCTCGTCTCGCGCCGCCCGGCCAAAGCCGGCCAGCGCCGCCTGCGCGTCCACCTTCTGCCGGTAGAAGCGCCGGTCAATCGCCCCCTGCACCCGCCGGCGCGACGGCGCAAACAACGCGGCGATTAGCAACGTGGAGGCCACAATCGCCAGCGCGCTCTGCGCCCCAAACAGCGCCCCAATCACTGCTTGCATCGCCACTACACTGCCTAAATATAGCAACAACAAGATGATGGTCAGCGTGGAATAGAGCAGCGTCTTGCGGATGATGACATCAACGTCCCACAGCCGGTAGCGCAAGATCGCCACCGCAAAGGACAGCGGGAACAGGAAGGGCAGCAGGTGCACCACCAGGGTCGCCGCCGGCCCCCACACGGACGACAACGCAAAGAACCAGCCGCCAATCCGCTGCACCAGCATGTTTGGGGCCTCCGTGACCGCCGGCAAAATCACAAAGGGCAAGAAATAACTCACCGGCCCCAACACCGCCGCCGTCAAGCCCAACATCGCCCACTTCGTCTGCTGGCGCTCCAACGGCGTCGAAAAATGCCGGTAGCGCTGCCGCTGGGCCACAATCCCCGCCCCGCTAAAGAAGAACAACACGACCAACTGCACCCACACCGGCCACTTCAACATGCTGTACGATTCCACCGGCAACACAAAACCCGGCAACAACCCGATCGTCCAGGCGACCAGCAACCAGCGCGTCCAGCCGGGCACAAAGCGCCCATCTGGAAAAAGGTACAGCAACCCGATGCTGCTCACCAGCCCCACGAACACCACCACGCTCAGCGCAACCCGCCCCGGCCCGGCCAACTCGTCGCCGCCGTACATCAAGTTGAGCGGAATCAGCGCCCCATTCGCGGTCAGGGCCACCGCCACAAAGAGCGCCGGCCCATCCCCCGGCCTCCGCCAGACCAGGAACGCGGCCACCGCAATATGAAACAGCACCGCCAACAGCTCCAGGCCCACAAAGAGACCCGCCGGCGCGCCGGCGCTCAGCCCCACCAGCCGCTCCAGACCCGCCAACTGCTCCCTTAGCTCCGCAAAGCGCCCCGCCAGACCCGCCGCCAGCAAGAGCAAGATGACCAGGCTGAGGCACAACCAGCCCAGCCGCGCCGGCCAGCTCCACCAGGGCAATCGCCCGTCCGCCGCCGCAACAGAGCTAGTCCGGCTCACATCCCTCCCCTTCGCTCACCGCGGGCAACGACTGCAGATAAAGCCATATCGCCCTGAGTTCCTCGTCGCTCATCCCCTTGAACCGCTCCCAGGGCATCAAATCCCCTTCCAGCTTGCACCCTTCCGGCGTCACCCCCGTGCGAATGGTGTTCATGAAGTCCGCCTCACTCCAGTCGCCCAGTTCGCCCCCCGGGGTCAAGTTCAGCCCCGCCCCCGTTGCTCCCGCCTGCCCGGCAAAGTCATCCCCGTGGCAATCGCTGCACGCGGTGGCCGCCAGATACTGCCCATACTCCGCCGACACCTCCGGCGCAATGGCCGGCAAGTGCTCCGCATCATGATCCAGCATCGAAGCCGGCAACATCTCCGGACTGATTAAGACAAACAAGCGCCCCAGCGGGCCTAACTTCGTCTCCGGCAGGACCCGGTCCACGGGCGGGAGCTGTTGAATGTAGGCAATAATCGCCCCCAGGTCCTCATCACTCAAATGGGCCAGCTGCAAGGAGGACACGGCAATCAGCGGCCGGCCGTCACGGTCCAACCCATGCCGGATGGCGCGCACCCAATCCTCCGCCGCATAGTCGTCCGCAATGCCCCCTTGCCCGCTGGTCAAGTTGGCCGGCGCCAGCTGCCCCATAAACGGGTCGTCCAGCACCACCTCCCCCGCCAGGTCATCTCCATGGCACTCCACGCAGCCGGCCACGGTGTGCACCAGATGCTCGCCGCGGCGCACCGCCGCCTCATCCGCCGGCACACTCACCGCCGCCGCCCGCACCGCATATACCTTGTTCAGCCGCGCCTCGGTCACAAAGTAGCCGGCCAACAGCGCCGCCAACACCACCAGCCCCATCACCCCCACCACCTTTGCAATCCTGATCATCCAACCATCCCTACCCGTAACCCAACCTGTAACCCGA
>CAYVQP010000054.1:17994-25336 GCA_964452775.1 uncultured Ardenticatenaceae bacterium
CCAACCAACATCACCCCCAGCGCAACCATCCACCGGCCCCGTTGCCCCGGAAACAGCCAGTACACCCCCGCAAACAGCACCAGGGTCAACAACCCAAACGTATAATGCCACACATCCTGCTGCTCCCTCAGGTGCAACTGCAATATCCCCATATACACCTGCAAGAACAACAGCACCTGCAGCCCAATCAACAACGCTCGGTCAACCCCCCGTAGCGTCCGGCCCAGCCGGTACTTCACCAGCAGATACGCCGCCGCCCCCGGCAACAATAACATCAGCAAATAGCCATTCAAACAATGCAAACTTGTCAGCAGTTCGCGCATTTCCGTATTTGCCATCGTCCCCAACCTCGTAAGCCGATTTTCCAAATCGGTAGGCAAAACCCGGCAGGTCTCCCCAATCCCATTGAGACCTACCTGCAAGACCTGCCGGATTTTCAGCAACTCACGTTTGCCGCAGCGACTATTCGACCGTCACCGTGATTGTATCCGTCATCCCTTCACCGTCCAGAGTCATATGCGCGCCATCGCCTGCCTGCAAACACAACGTATGCTCTCCCGGCGGCAACTCCAGATCCGCCTCCATCTGCGCCTTGCCGAAGTGCAGGTGGGCTTCATCGCTCGGCACCAGCTGCGCGGGCATCAAACAGGCCGTATCCACCATCACATGCAAATGCCCCGCCCCCTCGCGCACCTCGCCCGCCGGCTCAACCGTAAAGCCCTCCGCCGTCCAGGTCACATGTACGGGCGAAGTCACCGTCGCCCCATCAGCCGGGCTACTGAAGCGCACCGTTGGCTCATCGCCGCCCGAACAGCCGGCCAGCGCCGCCAGCAGTAACGCTGCCAGGAACATCCACACTACCTTACCGCGTCCAAAAGCGTTGAACTTCATTTTGTTCCTCCAATTGGTTAACAGACCCGGCAGGTCCCCTGCGAGCCGGAGCCGCGGGGATCTGCCGCCGGCCCAACAGGGCAGCCTACACCGCCGCCAACTCACCTGACTTTTCAATTCGCTCCCCATCGCCTGAGCGCGCTCGTCGCCATTGAACCGCCAGGGTGACCCCCGGCAGCAATAGCCACGGCAACAAGAAGCCCCCAAAACCGAACCAATTGGTCACCCCCATCGCCCGGCCGGCCAACCAGCCGTCCACGGTCGGAATGGCCAGCCAAATTAGCCCCAGCCCGAACAACATCGCCCCATAGCCGGCCAGCGCCAGCCACAACGCCCCTCGCTCTCCGGCCGGAGCCTCCCTCAATCGCAGCCCAATCGCCGCCAGTCCGCTGCCCAGGGCCAGCAACACCGGCAGCACCCGCCACACCGCCGGCCACTGCATCACATCCAGCGCCGTCCCCGGAAACAGGGGCAGCAACCACACCAGGAACCAGGCGCACCAGGCCAGCCACGTCGCTCGCCAGCCCCGCGAACGGAAATGGCCGTCCGGGGTCACATACAGCAGCCCCACCACCGCCCCAAATCCCAGCGCCTGGAACAGCCGGGGTACACCGGCCGCCCATATCGCCATGGTGTGCGGGATAATGGCCGGCGCACGCCCCGCATGCAGCAGCAACCCGCCAATCAGCAACAGCGCCAACGCGCTCCAGCGCGCCGGCCGGTCGCCGCGCCCCGCCGCCAACACGCCCAGCGACAGCGCCCAGTACGCCAGCGCAAACAACAGCACCAGCCCACTGTGAAACTCCCGTATTTGCATGAAGCCCAGCCCTCGTTCCCCCATCAACTTCGAGAAGAACAGCGGAATCGGCTGGAACTCAGTCCCCAAACTTGACACCTGCGAAATAAAAAACAGCGTGGCAACCAGCAAGGCCACCGGCCAGAGCACATTGACCCGCCGGTCGCTCGCCACGCTCTGCCGGCGCGCAAGCACATCCGCGGTCGCCCCCATCGCCGCCCCAAAGCCGGCCAGCAGCCCGCCAAACAAGGCGATGGTCACTTGCGGCGTGGCCAGCGCCAACTCACCCTCCGGCCCAAGACGGATGACGGGCAAGACAACCAACAACAGCGCCGATGCCAGCCCAAACGCAAGCCCCGCCAAAACCCCCTTGACCCGCAACAGCCCGCGCAACATCCCATACAACATGCCCAGCAGCGCCCCAAACAGCCCCCCAAGAATCATGATGAACACCGTCCCGCCGACCGTAAAGCCCGGCTCCTGTCCCCCAAGCAGGGCCACCGCGCGCATCGCCAGCCGCGCGCCGGTCCCCAGGATCAGCGTCCCGCACAGCGCTCCCGCCGCCGTGCCGGCCGCCAACAGCGGCACACTCACACTCGTCAATCGCCTCCAACCAGTTGTCGCGCTCATTCCAATTCTCCTCAACGCCCGGCAAGCAGCTACGCTGCAGTCTGCCGGATTCGACTTGCCGCCGGAGAGCGAAATCGTTCCCCGCGCCGCGGCTCAATTGCGCTAAGAATAAATGGAGGCGCGCCCAGCCGTCATGAGGCCAGCGCCCCAACCCCCTCGGGCGCTTCCCTCTCCCCCCGTAACACGATTTTCCAAATCGTGCCCTTCGACCACTCCCCTCTCCCCCGTAACACGAGTTTCCAACTCGTCCCCTCGAGCGCTCCCGTCACCCCGCCATTCGCTCCTGCCCACAGGCCCAGGCGTCAAACCACTACCCTGACAGCTCCCTATTCTGCTCAATCGCCGTCCGGAACTCCTCCATCGTCCGCTCGAACTGCTCCCGAAATCGCCCCCCGGCCGCCTTTAGCGCCAACCGCACCAACAACCCGGCCCCCGGCAGCGCCGCCGACATGGTCAGCCGCGTTCCGCCCGGCGCCGCCTCCAGCCGGTACTCAATCAGCAGCGGCGCCGGCCCCACGGGCAAGGCCACCAGGTCCTGCGTCACCAGCCGCTCAAAGGGTCGCCACTCCAGCACCGTGCTCAACGTCACCTTATCCCCATGGTAACAGCGATACACGCTCCCCTCGGCCACCCGGCCATACTTCCGCCCCACCACTTCCTGCCTGGTTGAGGCCAACAGGATGGCGCGAAACTCCGGCGCCGCCAGGTAGTCCCACACCTGCTCCGCCGGCATCCCAATCACCGTCCCCACCCGCATGATCAACTTCTCCTCCGGAAACGGCACGCGCACCTTCTCCTTGCCCGCCTGCCACACCGACTGCATATCCTGCACCCACACGAGCACCTCCCCCAGGTGTTCATACTCCTCCCGCAGCGGCCGCATCATCGCCCGCCCCTCCTGCAGCCCCATCGCCTCAATAGCCCGCTCCGTGTACAGCGCATACGCCCGCAAGCCCGTCTCCTCGGTCACATGATTCTTCAGCAGGCGGTGAATCAGGTTGACATCGCTGCCCACCAGCTCATCGTGCGCGCTCAGCCGCTGAATGCCAAACTCTCCGTAATGGACGAAAAACTTCAGGTCCAGGTTGGACACATTCGCGCAGGCATTACAGCGGCAGCTGTTGTTCAACACCATCAACTCAATCGCCCGCCGGAAGGCCACATACGTTTGCTCCAGCATCTCCACAAACGTCTGCCCCTCCTTGAAAGTCGCCCCCAGCGCATAGCTGATCACCGCGTCTCCGGCCAATCGCGACAAGATCAGCGGCGGCTTCGTGTTCGTCACCAACAGTTCCAACAGCGAACTCAAGATTTCCTGCGCGTGCTCCAGCTCCGAGGCGCTCAAATACGCCGTATAGCCGGTGATATCGGCAATCAGTAGGTAACCTGACTCAATCGTGGCCATTCGCTCTGCTTCCTCGCCGCCGGGCGCTGCGCCGCATTAACCGCCCCGGCGCAAAATGCGCAACCCTTCCCGACATCCACTGAGAGTATAGCCCGCCTCCCACCTTGACAACCAGCTCAATGTTGCGTAATATTTAGGTACGTCTAAATTTTGTAGATTCCCACGGTACAATCATGACCCTGACTCCACCGCCCCCACCTCAGCAAGCACCCATCCGCCAATTCGCTCGGGACGCCGCCGCGCTGAATATCTCCCTGGCCACCGTCATGCTGGGCTCCCTGTACTGGAATCCGGCCATCTGGATTGACGACTACCCGCCGGACATACGGGCCGCCTACGGCCCGCTCGACGAAAAGGGCAAACGGCAAAAGCGGATTTTCGCACTGCCCATCCTGCTCATAGGCTTCGCCGGCCCCATCTTGTCCACCCTTCGGCTGAAGCGCCGCCATGGCGGCCGAATCAGCTTTGCCGCGGCCTATGCCCACATTTTCGGCCTCATCCTCTCCTTCTGGCTCTTCGACCTCACCGTTCTCGACTGGCTGATATTCGTCACCATCACGCCGGACATCGCCGTCCTCCCAGGCACCGAAGGCATGGCCGGTTACGACGATTATGCCTTCCATCTTCGCGAGCACATGCGCGCGCTGCCCATGTTGGCCGCCGGCGCGTTCATCCTGGCCCTGCCGGCCTACGCCATCCCGGTCAGGCCCGCCCCGGCATCCTGAGCTGCTCGGCCCCAACCCGCCCGCAGTAACCCAGGGAACATCCTGCCCGTGCCGGCAACACCGGGGCGCGCCAAATCTCGTTGCATCCCCGATGTCGCTATACGAAGTTTGAGCTGCGTGACCTTCCTGCACCGGCAGGTTGCGCCCGTCACTCCTGAAGTATCGTCACTATGCGAAGCGAGTTTGGCGGCACGCCTCTCAACCCCGGCCGCTTAGGGGCCGTCCGTCAGGGTTCGTCACTACGCGAAATCATGCCCGCCTGTCTTCTCGCCGGTTAGGCCGCGACCACCGCTGATCCTCCTTCCGCCGCCATTCTCGCCGCCAGGTCTCGCTCAATGACCATGCGGAAGTTGTCAATATCACGTTGGAAGAGCTTGTTTTGCCGGGGCAACACCATGTTGACCATCGTCCGCCCGATCAGCGGCCCGGTCGCCTTCGCGTGCGATTGCGTCAGCCGCGTGCCCCCGGCGATTGGCTCCAGCCGGAACTCGCTCAACAGCGTCGGTTTGGCCACCGGCAGCGGCAAGCCGGGCAGGTCCTGGGTCACGATGCGCTCAAAGGGCCGCCACTCCAGGATCATGTTCAGCGACTCGTGCTCGCCATGGTGGCAATGATACGTGCTTCCGGCGCTGATACGGCCATTCTTCCGCTCGGATACCTCCATCCGGTCGGCGGTGGTGAGCACATTGCGATACTCCGGCGAGGCCAGAAAGTCCCACACCAGCTCCGGCGGCATGGCGATATCCGTTTGCACCCGGATCATCAACCGGTCTTCCGGGAATGGAATACGCATGCTCTCCTTCCCCGCCCTCCACACCGGCTGCATATCCTGCACCCACACCCGCACCTCGCCCAGATGCTCATAGCCCTCGCTAAGCGGCGTCATCATCGCCCGGGCATCATTCAGCCCCATGGCCTCGATAGCCGCGTCCGTATAGAGGGTATACGCCCGCAGGCCCGTCTCCTCGGTCACATGATTCTTCAATAGCCGGTGAATGAGATTGACATCATTGCCCACCAGCTCGTCGTGCGCGCTCAGGTGCTGAATGCCAAACTGGCCATAATGGACAAAGAACTTCAGGTCGAGGCTGGAAATGTTCGCGCAGGCATTACAGCGGCAGGCGTTGTTCATCACCATCAGGTCAATCGCCCGCCGGAAGGCTACATAGGTCTGCTCCAGCATTTCCACAAACGTTTGGCCCAACTGGAAGCTGGTGCGCAGGGCATAGCTGATCACCGCATCACCGGCCAACCGCGACAGGTGCATCGGCGGCTTCGTGTGCGCCACCAGCACCTCCAGCAACGAACTCAATATCTCTTGCGCGTGCTCCAGCTCGGACTGGCTCAAGTACGCGGTGTAACCCGTGATGTCCGCAATCAATAGATAGCCGGATTCAACCCTGCTCATTTGCGCTCTTTACCTCGCTATCGCCACACTGGTAGGATGATCTGGTTGCGCCGGTTAACAATGGGCTTGCCGCCGGCCTCAGATGACAGCCAGTATAGATCGGCCGGCGACCCTTGTACAGCTCAGATCATGCCAACTTTCTGACCACATTGCGCGCCGGGAACATGAGAGGCTGCCGGCCGATCGCGACGCGCTTAACGCTCATCCGGCCCAGGTTGAAGCGCGACCGCCCCAGCCGGGACCGGCGGGGCGCCGCTCTCCCGGCCGGACACGATCAGGACCACCGCCCCGACTATCACGATCATGGCCACGAACATCAGCGGGGACATCTGTTCGCCCAACAGCAACCAGCCCAACAGGGCGGCGATGACCGGATTGACGTAGGTATAGGTGCTCACCCGGGCCGGCTGCTCATATTTCAGCAGCCAGATGTACGCCGAGTAGCCCACAATTGCGCCAAAGACTACCAGGTAAAGCAGCGCCCACACCGATTGGGCGGACACCTCCGCCGGCTCAAACTCCTGCCACTCCCCCATCGCCAGGCCCGCAATGGCCAACAGCACGCCGCCGGCCAACATCTGCATCGCGGTGGCCATGAACACGCCGTGGGGCCAGACCACCTTCCGCGAGTACAGGGAGCCCAAGCTCCACAGGATTGGCGACATGAACAGAATCCCCAGGCTGAGCAGGCTGAACGGGGCGGTGCCGGCCAGTTGATCCGGCCCTAACAACAAGAGGATGCCGGCCAGCCCCATCAACAAGCCCAGCGTGATCCGCCGGGTCGGTCGCAGCCCGCCGAAAATGAGCCAATCAAAGAGCACCATCCACAAGGGGACCGTGGCGATCACCAACGCGGCGATAGTCGAAGGGACCTCTTGTTCAGCCCAGGTCAACAGGCCGTTCCCGCCCAGCAATAGGAAGGCGCCCACGATGATCGCCGGCTTCCAATCAGAGCGGCGAGGCGCGCCTACGCCGCGCAGCCTCAACAGGCCGTACATGAGACTCCCGGCCATAATGAAGCGGACGCCGGCCATGAGAAAGGGCGGCAGGGTCTCTACGGCGATGCGGATGGCCGCATAGGTCGTCCCCCAGATGATATAGACGGCGGCAAACGCCGCCACAACTTTCAAACGGTCCTTACTGGCCTGCACTACAACACCATCCTAACTTGGTCAAACATTATCGCGTATCTATTCTCTCAGAAAGTACATCAACTGGAAGTGGTTTGGCCCGCGAAGAGCGCGAAGAAAGGCAAGATGGATACGGATTGGCACCCCCTTCGCGTCCTTCGCGCCTTCGCGTGAGAAGAAAAAGAATGGGCACGCGAAGACGCGAAGTGCGCGAAGAAAAGCAAGATTGAACCTCTCTTTCTTCCTTCGCGTCCTTCGCGCCTTCGCGTGAGAAGAAAGAGCTGGGGCACGCGAAGACGCGAAGAGCGCGAAGAAAAGTAAGATGAAGCCCCCTCTTCTTCCTTCGCGTCCTTCGCG
>CAYVQP010000054.1:25436-31155 GCA_964452775.1 uncultured Ardenticatenaceae bacterium
AGTAAAGAGAGAAACGCTTATCTTCCTTCGCGTCCTTCGCGCCTTCGCGTGAGAAAAAAAGGAAGGGGCACGCGAAGACGCGAAGAGAGCGAAGAAGATGGGGGAAGAGAGGGTAGCCCGGCACCTCCTATGCCATTTGCCTCGCTTTAGGGCAGGCCGCTGCAGCGAAAGCCGGCCCAATCAGCCGGCGGATCGCCCCGTTGCGCCGCCGCTCGTTGAGCCATTGCCAGGGAAGTCGCCGCCGGCGCGCCCTCCAGATAAGACGCATAGAAGTGAGCCATCAACCGCGCGGCCGCCTCATCGCGCACCGGCCAGAGAGCGCCCACCACCTGATTTGCTCCCGCCGCCAGGCACGTGTCCACCAGACTCACCTGCTCATCGCCGGCATACACCCGGCTGCGGCTGCCGCTACAGGCGGACAGAGTCACCAGCCCCGGCAAGGGGGCCAGCTCCCACATCTCATCCAGCAACCAATCGCGATCATGCAAGGCAATGCCGCTGAGCACGCCGGTCAGGTGCTCAAAATAGACGTGCGTGGCGATATGCAAGATGCCGTAACTGCCCCCTAAGCCCGAGCTTCCGGCGGCCGCAAGCAAGCCGGCCGCCGTCGCGTCGTCATCAAGCAACTGCCGGCATTTCCGGCCAAACATCGCCTCCAGACGCGCCGCCTCAGCGCGCACCGCGGGCAACGCCGGCCAGCGGCTTGCAAACTCGGCCACGCAGACAGCCAGCAATTGTTCGCGTAAGCCGGCCTCGCTCTCCTTCGCGGCGCGCTCATCCCGGCGGAGCAGCATGGACAGCGCCTGCATGGACGGCGCAATCACGGGCGTGGCGACCGTCGCCAGCGCCTGTCCGGAATCCGGCAGGAGCAGACCCACCCAGGGCAGCCGGTGCAATTCGCGGTGCGGCGCAATGATGAGCAGCATGTCCGGCCGCAGGCGCTCCCGCACCTCGGGCGGCAAGAGCAGCTCACCCAACACGCGCAGGTCCGGCCCATGCGGAGCCGCGGCCCGCCCTAACTGCTCCAGGGCCACATTCAGCCGCGCCGTTCGCGCCCGCCGGACCACCCGGCAACCGTCCCCATCCACCAGGGCCACGAAGATCTCGTCCGGCGTGAGGAAGTAATCCAGCCCAAGCCACAGCGCTCCGCCCAGATGCCCATCCAGGGCGGCGGCCAGCCGCTCTCGCTGAAAACCTTCCGGCCTCGCTTCCTCCGCCCCATCCCACGCCGCCCGGGCCAGCCGGCCGCGCAACGCCGCGTATTGTCCCGCCCGCTGGCGCAGCCGGCCGCGCAGCCGGGCCAGTTCCTCGGAGCGGCGGCGCAAATCGCGCTCCATGCCCATCGCCCGCAACTGCTCCTGCAACAGGTCCATTTCCGCCCGCAAGTTGAGCAGCTCCTCGCTTGCCGGGAGCGCGCCGCCCGCCGCCTCTCCGCTGATCGCGCGGGCCAGGAGCTGTCCTTTGCCCTCCTCGATGAGGGCCAGCGCATCCTCCCCGCGCTCCAACTCCACCGCCAGCCGCACCGCCTGTTCCAACAGGCCGGCTCGCCCGCTGAAGAATGAATCGGCCAGCTCCGGCTGCCGGAAATCCCGGCGCATCTCGGCCATCGCCGCCACCCCCCGGCGGTACAGCTCCAGTTTCCCGGCCGGCTCCACCTCCAGCCGGGCCAATCCCGCATTGGCCTGCAGGGTGATCTCCGGCAGCAGGCCGTCGCTCAACGCCAGCGCCTGCTGCCAGGCGGCCCGCGCCGCCGGCGGGTCCCCGGCGTGCAGCGAGCAGTGGCCCACGCTAATCAGGGTCGCCGCCTCCTCGTGCAGCAGGCCGCTTCCGGCGAACAGCTCCTCCGCCCGCGACAGGCAGCGCCGCGCTTCCTGCAACTCTCCCCGGCTAAGCAACAGGTCCGCCAGCAAGCGGCAGGCCAGGCCGGCCTGAGCCATCGCCCCCAGCCGCTCCGCCTCGGCCAACGAATCGCGCAGCAGCCGGAGGGCGTCCTCATAGCGCTCCTCCGCCAGCAAGGCCCGCGCCTTCAGGTTGAGAGTATTGAAGGGCAACGTGTCCAGGGCCGCTTCCCGATAGAGCGCTTCCACCTGATCCAGATGGGCCAGCGCCTGGCCCGGCCGGCCCAGGTGCAGCCACAGCCCGCCCAGGTTCCACTCCGCTTCCGCCTGCCGCTGCGGGTTGCCCAGCTGCTCGAAGCGAGCCATCGCCCGCTCAAAGTCGCGCAGCGCCAGTTGATAGCGCCCCAGTTGGGCGTTGGCCTGTCCCTGATTTAGCTCGCCCACGCCCAGCATGAAAGTCGCCCCCAGCCGGTCGTGCAGCTCCCACTCCTGCTGCAAATGAACCAGCGCGCGCCGGTACTCGCCGCGGGCCATCTCCCAGCGTGCGACCTCCAGCAGGGTGTCGGCCAGCATGCCCAACACCTCGTGCTCCTCAAAGACTCGCCGCGCCTCCAGCAAGCCGGCGCCCATCGCCGCAAAGTCGCCGCGATAGTACTGCACCTCGGCCATAGCCTTGCGCACCTGGGCGACCCATAGGGGCATATTCGCCGCCGCAAACAGCCGGCTCGCGCGCTGCCAATGGCTCTCCGCCTGCTCCAGCCGGCCGGCCCCGACGTAATCCAGATAGCCGAATTGGAACTCAATCTGGGCGACCAGCACCGGCGCGTCATGAGCCTCCGCCGCAGCCATCGCCGCTTCCAGGCAGTCACGGGCCGGCCCAACTTGCCCTTGCCGGCGCAGGGCGCTCGAACGGGTGAGCAGGCAACGGCAACGGCCCAGGTCCGCCTCCAAGCCCGCGGGCCGGCCGGCAAAGTACTCCTCGCTGCGCCGCGCCGCCTGCCCCGCCCCTTCGTAGTTGCCGGTCAGCAACCGCGCAAACGCCCAGGACAGCCGGCAATCGGCCGCCAACTCGTCCAGTCCGGCCGCTTCAAGCTCCCCCAGCGCCTGCCCCAGAATCTCCGCCGCCTGGGCGAAATCCGGCCGGCACCAGGGCAAGGCGTTTTGCTGCCAGCGCGCCGCCGCCGCCAAGGGCGCATCGCCGGCTTGCAGGAATAGCTCCGCGGCCCGCCGCCCCGCCTGCAACGCCCACAAAGGGCGCGCCCACGCATTCGCCGCTCGCGCCAACTGCAGGGCGGCCTGGGCCTGCAGGGCGACATCCCCGGTCTGCCGGGCAGCCTCGTCCGCGCCGGCCAGCAACGCCCAACCATCCCCCGGCCGAGAGGCGGCAAGGCGCTCTGCTGCGGCGGTCAATTCAGCCAGTTGCGCGCCGGTGAGGGTGGGAAGGACATCCATCGAGCAGAATCCCGGAATCCAAGAAGATTCCGGGATTCTATCGCCAAATGGAATCCCGGAAACCAGAAAGTTTCCGGGATTCGGCCAATCTCTAAGCCGCGACCTCCAGCATCAACAGCAGGTCGCCAAGCAGCCCGCCCCTCTGCGGGTCAAATATCTCATCCGCGGTGGCCGGCGGCAGCTGCGTGATCCCCTCCTCTTCCAGGCGCGCCGCGCCGCGATAGCCGCCCCAACGAATCGAAGCATCCAGCACGGGCCAGGCAGACTGGGCGTCCGCGCGGGTGACGGTCAGAAAGAGGGGCCGGCTCTCTTCCCCTTCGCCGGGTTCCTGCATCTCCAACAGCACGTCCAGCTCCTGCCCGGCTACGATTGCGTCCGAACGCAGCAGGGTACGCCGGCCGCCGTCCTCATCCCAAACATCCGCGTCGCCGCGATAGGCCGGGCGCAGGCCTCCCAGGCCCAACAGATGCTGCAACTCTTCCACCTTTGCCCGCCAACTGACGCGCCAGCGTCGCCCCTCAAGTTGCTCCACTTGCGGCAGCGGCCCAACCGCGGCCAGGAAATCAAGCTCCACCTCCGGCCGGTCCGGCATTGGATTCCAGTTCACATCCCGGCTGGCGGTGAGCAGCTCCACACTCTCCACAAACTCCCGGTGCAACTCGGGATTGCGGGTCAACGCCCGGTAGAGTTGCGGATAACGGCGGGTAATGTCTACCCCACGTAGGGCTTCATCCACCAATAATGTCAGCATCAAATCCAGCTCCTCGGCCGGCTGCTCATCTTGCGCGCCGGTCACATCCGCCAATAGCCGCTCCACCGCGGCGGCGACGTGCGCATCCTGCCGCAGCTCCCGGCGCAGTTCAGCCAGTTTCGCCTCCACCCAGCCGGGAGAGCGATCCGCATTCATTCCATCACTCATACTATCGCCATACTGCCGAAAAACCTTACCCGGTTGAAGCCGTACATAAGTACCACCGGCCCAATCAGCGGCCGCCCAGCAGCTTCCGCAACTCTTCCTTGGCGTCAAAGTGCAACTTGTAGAGCGTATTTCTCTCCCGCCCCATTAGCAAGGCGATCTCATCAAACCCTCTTCCTTCCAGGTAGTAGAGGATCACAAACTCCCGGCGTAACTCGCTGGCCATGCGCCCCACCAGAATGAGCATCTCCTCCAGCTCATCGTCGCCGACAAACGCTTGCTCTTGTCTGGGATCGCGGAGATGTTCTTCCCAGTCCTCGGTTTCGTCCAAGGACAGGGGCGCCGGCCGCTTCTTGCCGTCCTCCGACCCGAACTCATCTTTCAGGCGGCGCTTGCAAACATTTCGCACGACTTCATGCGCCCATGGGTCAAAGGCCACATCAAAGGGAAACGGTTTCGTCAGCAAGATGACCGCCGCATCCTGCGCGCACGGCCCGGCCCAATGCTTCGCCCACTCGCGCCGGCCCGGGCCGAAGCGCCGCCCCAGCAGGATCCAGAACGCCCATCCCTGCATCACGCGGACCAGGATTTTCCAGCTCTCCTCGTCCTTGGCCAGCAAGGCGTGCACCCGCTCATGTTCCAGTTCGTAGTGCTCCGCCACCCGGCGCACGTAACCCGCCGCGCCCAGCTCGGGATCGCCGCCCAACACCTTGGCCACCCGGCCCCCGACCAGGCTTTGGCGAATAATCGGCGTTATTGCGCGCGCAAGCTGCGGCTGCTCGATGGCGAGCGCCGCCAGCGCATTTTCCAGTTCGGCTCCCAAGGGATCATCCCCAGACATCCATCTTTCCTGCCGGGACCCAATAAGGGCCCCATCCAGAACCAGCCGGCGTAGCTCAGGGCGCTGCCGCACCGGCTGGGCCGGGGGCAAGGGCGCAAATGGAAGCTACCAGGCTTTACACGTGCTTCGCGGGAAGACCACCACGAGAGATTGTTGCCGAATATACCATAGTTGGGGAATTGCACACAAGGGGAATGACGCGTTCTCCCCGGCGTCCAGAAGTCCGTTCTCCCCACCAGCCGAACGTCTGGACGCCAACCAACCCCCGCGCAAAGCTCCGCCCGCACCCCTAAGCCGGCCTGCCCGCTTTGAAAGCAGTGTGGCTATTATCCTCCCAAACCCAGAGGCAGAATGAGTGCGCAGTCCGGAGTGAGGCGGGATAGCCGGCCGTGTTCAGCGAGCCGCCTGGACATTTGCCGGAGACCGTGGCCGCCGGCGTAATGCCCAAACACTGTAGCTATATCGAACGCCGGCCGAAAAATCTTACCTCTCACACATAGCAATTGCTTTCTTTCGGCAAAATTGGCTAGGGGGAAGCGGTTTGCCACGCGAAGACGCGAAGAACGCCAAGAAGAGGAGGGCCTTTTCTTCCTTCGCGTCCTTCGCGTCTTCGCGTGAGAAAAGAGCCTTCTAATTGCCGGGGCGCCGGGCGCGTTCCCCCTACCCGCTATC
>CAYVQP010000055.1:0-31087 GCA_964452775.1 uncultured Ardenticatenaceae bacterium
GAGTTCAACGCCCGCCTGCCGTATGGCAGTCTGATCTGGCTCTTTGTGTTGGCCACGTTGACGATGGGCGTCATTGGCTATTACGTGGGCCTGTCCGGCGAACATAACTTGATTGCGTTTGTCGGGCTTGCCCTGGCATTCGCCGCGGTGATCGCCCTGATCATTGACCTGGACCGCTCCACGCAGGGGCTGTTCCAGGTGAGCCAGGAGGCGATGATTGCTGTTCAGACGATGATGGCGGGGTATTTGCCGTAGTGGCAACGCCCACCACATGCCCGGCCAGGCAGCGCGTAAACTCCTCATCCAGCAGCCCCCGGCAGCGGCGCAGATAGTCGCACCAGGCAGGGCAGGCCACCTGTTCACCAAGGCGTTCGGCCGCGCCAAGCCAATCCCCGGCCAGCCGCAGGCAGTCAAAGTCTAGCCAGCTTTGGTGGAAGCCGGCCTGAATTTGATTGAGCGCCGGCCGGCCTGCGACCAGGTCAGCCGGCGTCGCGGCCCGACTCAGGAAGTAGGTGTGATGACCGGTCAGCACATCATCGCGCCAGTCGCCCACGTCGTGTATCAATTGCGCCGCCGCCCCGAACTCCAGCAGCGACTCCCCGCCCGTCTCCAGCAACGCCGGCTGCGCCCCGGCTTCCTCCAGGGCGGCCAGGGTGATCACCACAGGAGCGGCCTTGGCGCGGGCGGCGCGGCGAAAGTCAGCCGGTGAAATCTCGGCCGGTTCCAACTGCCATTGGCGTTCCGCGGCCTGTGACCAGCGCAGTTCCGCCCACAGAAATTCGAAATGCGACCAGAACGGAGGGGCCGGCGGGAAAAGTCGTTGCAGAATGCGCCATGCTCGCTCGAAACAGGCCTGAGCCAACAGCGCTGACCCGGCCGGCTCCGGCAGCTGTTCATCTATCAGATGGTCCTGAATCGCGTAGGCCGCCCCCAACAGCGCGCCGGCTTCCGCGATGGACAATAGGCGGTCGTCCGGCAGTCGCCGGCAGGCGCGCCAGAACAGCCAGGGCGCGCCCGCAATCACCGGGTTCAGCTGCGACGGTCCCAAAAACGGGCCCGCTTCCGCCCGGCCCGTGAATGTGCGCCGGTCGAGGGCCAGCCGGCGCAGCAAGGGTGGCAGCCGGTCCGCAAAGCTCAGGAAGCTCGCGTCTACCTGCGCGCGCAAACGGGCGGGCCGGCTGCCCGGCCGCAGTGTTACGCTAAGCATAAAGCGCGCTCTAGATCACCAGGAGTAACCCGGCCGCAGGGTCTCCTGACCACCCTTGCACGACCGGGCTAGAAGAACCACTTGCCGAAGGCGACTACCCCTTCAGGAATAAAAAGGCTTAGTTCTTCCCGGCTCTGTTCCAGGTCCGACGAAGTTATGCCGTAGCTCTCATAGATTGCGTCCAGCTCGTCAGGCGTGCCGTTGCGCAACGTGTACAGCAGGTCCGGGTCATTGCGAGCGTCCTCCACCAGCTTCACTATCTGCGTCCAATGAGAAGAGTGTTCAGAATCCGATTTCATCATGTTTCCTCCATTGCGCCGGCCTGAGGGTCGGCCTCTTCATCCCGCCGGGCGGGCCGTGTGAAGAGGAACGGCAGGCCGATTGTCAGGGGCAGCAATATCACCAACCCCAGACGACTATAAATCACGATCCCTGCTTGCTGCTGAAAGACGACCAGGGAATACGGCAAGGCGAATAGCGAAGCCAGGGTAATGGCGGCGCCGATATGCAGCCATTGCGCCCGCCGGCTGCGCCTCGTCCCCAGCGGCGGAATCACCAGGGACAGCAATGACCCAATGAGCAGGCCGAACAGCACGTTGGCCGCAAAGACGACGGCGGGCGGGGCCGGCGGCGGACTCTCGTTGAGTAACTGCGCCGCATTAAAGAACAAGGTAAACACGAGGCCGGAAAGCGCCCCCGGCACGTAGCGCCAACGCAGGCTGCGCATTTCCGGTCGCAGGGCGTCGGCCAGCCCCAAGAGCAAGCCGGCCACCCAGCCCTGCATCAGCCCATAAAGGCCAAAGATGATAATGCTGACCGCGAAATAGGCGCCCAGGGTGAGGAAAGCCAGCGTCGCCGCATAGTCTTCGGGCGAGGTGAGCGCTACCATTGGAGGTACGGCAGCCCCGTAGATTACCATTAGCCCACCGCCGAGCGCCGTCTGCAACGCATTACGCCGGACGGATGCCTGCCGTTTGCGCCAACGCCGGCGGGCATGGGCAAGCGACAGCTGCAGGCGCAGGTACAGGCCGGCTCCCGGCGGCATGCCGAACTCATCCACCAGGTCAGAGAGCGCGGCCATTGGCGCGGCGTCCGCGGTGGAGTTGCCGGAGCCGTTGCTCTCCTGTACTTGCCGGAGCAACTCGCCGACCACCTGCTCCTGGTAGCCGCGGCGAGCCGCCGCCAACGAAGCGGCGCTACGCACGGCCGGGGCGTCATCGCGGGCCGCCGCCGCCAACAACAGCCGGTCGGATGCCTCGCCGGGCGCGCCGGCGGCTGCGGCTACTATGCGCTCGCGTACGTCCGGGCGGGGGTATTCGTCGTATAGGCTGGTCAGGGCTACGCCGGCATGTTGCGCCGAACCGAAAGCCGCCAGCCAGGGGTCCGCCGCTTCTCCATAGGTGAGCGCGCTGCGCAACAGCAGCATCGCCCCGCGCTCATCCAGCTCCAACTGCTGGCGAGCGCTGTAGGCGAAGGTCAATGAGGAGCGACTGACAATGTGGTCGCCCTGCGCGTAGCTCTGAGCAATCAGCCGGTTGACCGTCTCGGGCGGCGAGAAGTCATGCGCAGCGCCCATGGCTGGGTGGGCCAGATGCCAGGCGCGCCGGCCGGCGGTGTCGCCGGCCCGGAACTGATTGTCCAGCAGGATGGCTTCCATCTCCGCCCCGACCAGGCGCATGCTGGGGATGCGTTCCGTGCGCTCCTTGCGCAGCATCAGGGCCAACAACTGCTTCAGACTGTCCGGCGCGTCAGGACAGTGCTCGGCCAGGTCGCCCGGCTCCTGTTCCAGAATGGCCGCCAGGGTCATGCCGATGTTCTCCCGCCGGAAGGGTCGGTCGCCGCTGAGCATCTCCCACAGCATGACCCCAAACGACCAGATGTCGGAAGCCTCGTCGAGTGATTCGGCGCGACACGCTTCCGGGCTGAGATATTCGATCGTGCCCATGACAGCTCCGGCTCGGGTGAGCGTGGAGAGGCCGACGACCCGAGCCAGGCCGAAATCCGTCAGGCGCGGCGTGCCGTCGTCGGCTAACAGGACGTTTCCCGGCTTTAAGTCGCGGTGGATGATGCCCAGGCGATGGGCGCGCGTGAGCGCGTCCGCCAGGTCCAAGCCCATGTCCAGGGTGGCGTCAACGGCCAGCCGGCCGCGTTGGGCGAGCAGCTCCTTCAATGAGCCGCCGGGCATGTACTCCATGATCAGGTAGTAGGCCGGTGAACGCTGTTCGTTGGCGGGGCTTTCGACGGTGTCGATCACCGCGACGATGTTAGGGTGGTCGAGTTGGCGCAGGGCAGCTCCCTCACGCCGGAAGCGGGCGATCATCTCGGCGGGGCTACTCATTGCCTCCGGGCGCATGACCTTGACGGCGACAGGGTTTCCTGTGCGCCGGTCCATAGCACGGAAGACCTCGCCCATACTGCCCCGGCCGATGTGCGCGCGAGTAGGATCGGCAATCTCGAAGCGGTCGGCGATGGTGACGGGGCCGGGCAGGTTAAAGATCACAGTCCAGTCCCAATTCTCGGGGCCGGCCGTCGCGCATGGGTGGTGTTCGGCCCGGTCGCCGGAACGCCGACGGCCGCTGGCATGCGAGTGTCCATCCCACTTCCCGGTGTAAGGGCAGGCAGCCCATTGGCCAGCCTGAATGGGACTATAATACCACTCCACCCACAGAAGTCGACTATTCTTGAGCAGAGTCAAACTTCGAAGAATGTCCCGCGGGCAATTCTGGGGCCTCATGGAGCCGGCCAACCCAGAAATGCCTACGGGGTAATTTCAGCCCACTAATTAGATAGGAAGGCGAGGGTGCGATCCCAGGCCAGCTCAGCCGCGGCCTCGTTGTATGCATCCAGGCGGTCCGGCTCGAAGAACCAGTGGCCGGTACCGGGATAGCTGTAGAAATGAGCCGGCCGGCCCACCCGTTGCAGCATCCGCTCCATGTTGTCCACATCGCCCTGGGGTTCGAACGGGTCGTTCTCGGCAAAGTGGCCCAAATAGGCGGCGCGGGAGGCCATGTAGTCGTCCAAGGCGCGGGAACCGTAAAAGACGATTACCTTGTTGATGTGCTCCGGCTCGGTGACGGATAGTTCCAGGCCGAGGAAGGCGCCCAGCGAGAAGCCAATGACGGCGATGGGCGTTCCGGCCCTTTGGACGAGGTATTCGATTGCCTGGGCAAGGTCGGCTTTGGCCCCCTCGTGGTCAAGGGCTTCGCTGAGTTCATCGGCGGCGGGGATGTTGTCGGCGAGCTTGCCGTGATAAAGGTCGGGGGCGAAGGCCAGGAAGCCGGCATCCGCCAGTCGCCGGCAAATGGCCTTGACGGTGTCGTTCAGCCCCCACCAGGCGTGCAGGACGAGGACGGGGCGGCCGGAGCCGGCGTGCGGCGCGGCGAGATGGCCGGCGGGTTGGTTTGGTTCCATGTTCAATCTCCTTTGAGCAGGTCCAGGCTTTGGTCTAGCAGGCTCAGTATATAACTGTTTTTGCGAAGCAGCAGGAATCCTGGTTGCCGGGGACTACCGCCGCCCAACGCGCCCTATGCCTTGCAGGAGGGCGGAGACGATGGGTGAAGTTCGACTTTTCCCAGAAGTCGAACTTCTTTTGGCGGGGCGGTTATAATAGGCCGGCGCAGATTTGGAGGTGATGGATGATTCAGATTCTCTTTCGTGATGCGAAGGGCCGGCTGGACACGGAGCGCACCGTTGGCGACCTGCCGCGCTTGCTGAAGGAGCCGGGCGGGCTGCTCTGGATGCACGTGACCGATTCGGCCGGACGGGAGGTGGAGCGTATCCTGGCCGATGTTTTCAACTTCCACCCATTGGCCATTGACGATGCGTTGATCGAAAGCCACGTGCCCAAGCTCGACGATTGGGGGGAGTACATCTATGTGGTCTTGCGGGCGGTGAGCAAGGAATACAGCGAGGCCGGCCGGCTGAACGTGCCGGAGCTGGATGTCTTTCTCGCCCCCCATTACATGGTCACCTATTGCGCCGAGCCGCTGGAAGCGGTGCAGACCGTGTGGAAGGTGTGCCTGGGGGACAAGCGCTGGACCAGCGGCACTACCGGCCATCTGCTCTATCGCCTGATTGACGAACTGGTCACCGATTCGGTAGGCGCGGTGGAGCGGATGCAGGAGGAGCTGGAGAAGATCGAAGATAAGTTGTTCGCCGGGGCGACGCAGGAGACGCTGGAGTGGCTCTTCACGCTCAAGCGAAATGTGCTGCAACTGCGGCGCATCGTCATTCCCCAGCGGGATGTGCTTGGCCGGCTGGCGCGCAACGGTTATGCGGCCATTGACGACACGGACCAGGTGTTCTTTCGCGACATCTACGACCACCTGGTGCATCTCGACGATCTGCTGGACGACCTGTTGATCCTAGCCGCCGGCGGCATGGACACCTATCTGTCCGTGGTCAACAACCGGCTAAACGAGGTGATGAAGACCTTGACCGTCATCACCGCCCTCTTCATGCCCCTGGCCTTCATCACCGGCTTCTTTGGCATGAACTTCTTTCAGGCGACGGACAAATTGCTGGTGTGGACGGACGTCACCGCCTTCGTCTTGACAATGGGGATCATGATGGTTGTGCCGCTGGCCATGTATTGGTGGATGCGCCGGCGCGCCTGGATCTGAGCGGAGGGTCAGGCGGACTTCAAGTCAATTATCGGCGTGCCGTCAACGGCCTCCAGCGGCGCGACGAGCAGCCTGCTTCCCGCGATCTCCAGGACAGTGACGCGATGCAAGCCAATCGGGTTTGGCCGGTCCGGCGAGCGGGTGAGGAACACGCCGGTCATAGGGCGGGTGAGGTCGCCGCGAGGGTGCACCTGCAGCACTTCGCGGTGGGCCAAATGCAGCCAGGTAAGCAGGATCAGCGCGTCGCCGGGCCGGATGCCCTGCAACGCGGGCGCGACTGTCGCATCGAGCTCCAGCCAGGCGGCGGGCGCACCCTCCTCACCCTGCATGGGCGCATCTTCCAGCCGGGTTAGCTCCGAACGCACGTAGCCGATAGGTCTAATTGTGAAGCCGGCTGATTCCATAGCACACTCCTAGGGCTATCCGGCTGCTCGCCAGCGCCGAGGCCGGGAGTCGTTCTCCCCGTAGACCCGCATGAAGGCAAACTCCACCGCCAGCACGAACAGGATGTGACGCTCCTGCGGTGTGTATGGTGCAGCGCTCATCGCTGCCTCGCGTAGGACGGGGTCGTCAGAACGCGTCGCCCGGCCACGTGTGTAGAACTCGCCGGCGCCGCCTTCCATGTCCTCTACCGCGCAATGCAACACGTAGCGACTGTCGAGCGCCAAATCTTTGCCCTTCGGCGAGGTCGGCTCCATGAACAGGAACAACTCCTCGCCGATGATGGGGGTCACCGGGTGCACACGCGGGCTGCCGTCGCTGCTCAACGTGCCCAGGTAGGCCACACCGCCGGCATATCGAGCCGCGCCAAAGGCGGCCAACTCAGGGGCTTGCTGGGTGAATGCTTGCCAACTGGGCATTGTCTTTTCTCCTGCAATTAACTATGGCGGCACTTGTGCCGGTAATATTACACCCATTTTGGAGTCATGGCCGGTTAGCCGGACCATGCACATGAAGGCTCTCGCCTGCCGCCGCGCGACAGCCGCTTCACGGCAACGACTACGCCGCTACTCTTGACGCGCCCACAACTTCTGTCAGAATTGCTCCAGTTTGCGCACTGACCTGAACCCAAGGCAACCCGACCCCGCAGTCCATCCCGGCGCATAGGATGCATGCCCGAATGAGACTACTTTCTTCTTTTGCTCACGACCCGAGCGACACGACTGAGATCCGCATTGAGAAGTTAACGGCGCTGCTGGTCGCCGGCTCCTGCTGCATTGCCGGCGTCATCTGGTCGTTGATGTATCTCGGCATCTTCGGCCCCGGGCTGGTTGCCGCCTTGCCCCTGAGCTTTGTGCTGGTGGTCGGGCCGGCGCTGATCGTCTCGCACCTCAGCCGCAACCACTTTTTCGCTGTTTACGCGCAGGTGATTTGCATCATTTTTATTTCCACCTTCCTCCAGTGGTCAATCGGCGACTTGTTCGCTTCCGGCATCGTGATCGTCTGGGCTTTTATCGGCCCGCTGACCGCGCTGATGTTCTTCTCCTTCCGCCAATCGCTCATCTGGCTGGTCGTGTTCCTGGTGAACGTCGCAATTACGGTGCTGTTCAATGATTTCTTTGCCGCCAGGGGTGAGGTAGTCTCGGAAGAGCTGCAGCTGACCTTTTTCTGGATGAATCTCAGCGCCGCGTCCGTGGTGGTGTTCGCCTTTGCCGGCTACTTTGTGCGCAACGCGGTGCTGGAGCGCGAAAAGGCCAATGCGCTCCTGCTGAACGTGTTGCCGAAAGAGATCGCGCCGCTATTGAAAAGCGGGCAGAAAACCATCGCCGACCATCACGACTCGGTCAGCGTGCTCTTCGCGGACATCGTCGACTCCACTCCCCTGTTTGCCGGCCTACCTCCGGCAGAGGCGGTGGATTGGCTAAACGAATGCTTCTCCCGCTTTGATCGGCTGGTGGACCAGTATGGGTTGGAGAAGATCCGCACCGTAGGCGACAACTATATGATCGCCTCCGGCGCGCCAATCCCCCGCCCAGACCATGCGCGGGCAATCGCGTTGCTGGCGCTGGACATGGTGGCGGAGTGCCAACGAATGCAGCCCCGCAACGGCAAGCGGATGGTGTTTCGGGTGGGCATCCACTCCGGTCCGCTGGTCGCCGGCGTGATCGGGACCACCAAGTTCCATTATGACGTGTGGGGCGACACGGTGAATGTAGCCGCCCGGATGGAGTCGCATGGGGAGCCGGGGCGGGTGCACATCAGCCGGGCCACCTACGAGCTGTTGGGCGACGAGTTTCTCTACACCCCCCGGGGCGTAATACCCATCAAAGGGAAGGGGGAGATGGAGACGTGGTTTCTGGACGGGCGACGGCAATAGCGTTGCGCAGCCGGCCTACCTCGGGCAGGTTGAACACGCTTTCACAACTCGTATAGCCTGGCGGCTACGCACGAGTCGGCATTCTCGCTGACGTCACACAGCCGCAACCAACAGGAAGATCGCTCAAGGGCCAGCACTCCGGCTCAACCTGCGGGCGTTGCCCGGCGGCTGCCGGCCCAATAGAATGCGCCTCGCGGAAGGCCGCGGCCCACGGAGCATCAGGAAACCGGCACGCCGGCCAATCGTTCACCCACCGGCGCGCGGGTGATGGCGGAATGTTCCGGCATGTAGTCGAACACCTTCAAGTTGAAGTCCGTCCACAGCGGCCACTCGCGGAGCTGGGCCACAATCGGGCCGTTGACATAATCCGCGCAAGCATCCTCATCGGCGAAGAGATAAATACCGCCCGTTTCCATCGTTTCGCGGTTTAGTAGGAAGATCTTCCACAACATGCCGGGCAGGCCGGCAAAGAAGTACGCCCCATCCAATGGGTTCTGCTCCTCAAACTCCTCCAGCGTGACCACAATCTTGCCGTTTACCTGCACAATTCTCTGAGCCATTGCCATTCTCCTACTTGAAACAAGGTTGTTTGCGCCGCCTGTCGGCGTTGCCCAAATTTACTCCGAACGACCATCCAACTTGTATGGCGTTCAATTGACATGCGCTACATTGAAGCATAGAATGATCTGCGCTGGGTATCGCTTTCCGATACAGCCGCGCACGCTGGGGCGACCGCCGCGGCAACAAGTTCGCTGAGCCGCCCGGCGGTGGAGCGCCGTGGAGCATACGGATTCCTTCGGTTATTGGGTGCGCCGGCAGCGCAAAGCCCTTGACCTGACGCAGGAGGAGTTGGCGCGGCGGGTGGGTTGCGCCGTGGTCACGCTGCGCAAGATTGAAGCCGATGAGCGCCGGCCGTCGCCGGAGATGGCGGAGCGGCTGGCCCGTTTTCTGCAACTCTCCCCGTTAGAGCGCGAACGGTTCCTTGCGATAGCTGCCGGCCGGCAACCCTCCTCCTCTCTGACCCTGCCCCAATCCCCCGTCCGGCCCACGCCCGGCAACCTGCCGGCCCCACCCAACCGCTCATCTTCGACAACTTCGAACATCTGCTCCCGGCCGCTCCCTTCCTCAGCGACATCCTCGCCGCCTGCCCGGAATTGCAGCTTCTGGTCACCAGCCGCGTGCGCCTGCAGCTTTATGGCGAGCACGAGTTCGCCGTGGGGCCGCTGCCTCTGCCGCCGGCGGACGACCTGCGGGCCGCGGCCGATGCCCCGGCGGTGCGCCTCTTCTGCGAACGGGCGCGGGCGGCGCGAGCCTCCTTCCAGCTGACCCCTTCCAGCGCCCCGGCGGTGGCCGAGATCTGTCGCCGCCTGGACGGGCTGCCCCTGGCAATCGAGCTGGCGGCGGCGCGCGTGCGCCTCTTTTCTCCGCCGGAGCTGTTGCAACGCCTGGAACAGTCGCTGGCCCTGCTCGAACCTGGTCCGGCTGCACGGCCGGGTCGCCGGCAGGGGCTGCAGGAAGCCATCGCCTGGAGTTATGGCCTGCTGGAGCCGGAGGGGCGCCGGCTGCTGGCCCGGCTGGCGGTCTTTGAGGGCGGATTTACGCTGGCGGCAGCCGCGGTCCTGGAAGCGAGCGCAGAGTCCGGGCCACAGGGAGAATCCGGCATTATGGCAGGGATTGAATCGCTGCTTGACCAGGGTCTGCTCGTCCGCCAGGGGCCGGCGCCGGCCAACGACGGTTGCTGCCCAAACTGCCCGGCCCGCCGGCTGCGCCAAAGAATGGATGAGGAGCCGCGCTTTAATATGTTGGCGGTGGTGCGGGACTTCGTCCGGCGGCAGGCCGGCATGAACGGCGACCAGGAAGAGGCGGCGGCACGGCACGCGGAATACTTCGCTGATATGGCGGCCGAGGCGGCCACCCACCTTTATGGGCCGGAGCAAGGCAAATGGATCGCCCGGTTGGAACGCGAAGCCGGCAATCTGCGGGCGGCGTTTCGCTACTTGCTGGCCGCCGGCCGGACCGCGCTGGCGGCGCGGATGGTGGGCGACCTGGGGGACGTGTGGATCCGGCGCGGTCAATTTGGCGAAGCGCGCGTCTGGCTGGAACAGTTGATGCCGCAGCTGGACCGGTCACCGCTGCCCCATCCGGCCGGCGCCCGGCTGGCGCGGACGGCGGCCAGGTTGGCCTACCGCCAGGGAGATTACGCGGCGGCCCAGCTGAAGCTTGCCAGGTGCCTGGCCCTCTATCAGGCAGCCGCAGACCGGGCCGGCCTGGCCGGCGTATACTATGACCAGGGTTGGATCGCTGTTGATCAGGCAGAATGGGCCGAGGCCATACGCCTGAACGAGAAGAGCCTGCTCATTGGGCGGGAGATGGCGGCGACCGGCGATGTGGCCGGAGACGCCGCCGCCTACCGGGCCCTGACCAACCTGGGTTGGGTGCAATTATGTCTGGGAAAGTGGGGTCTCGCCGGGGAGTATTTTGAGGAGGCGCTGGCGCTGGCCCGGCAGCTGCGGCACACGCGCGGGGTGGCGATTTCCCTGCTCAACCTGAGCTGGATCGCGCTGCAGGATGGGCGCGTTGGGCAGGCCGCCCGCCTGGGCCAGGCCGGGCTGCGCTTGAGTCACTTGTTGGGCGAGCGCGAATTGGCGGCGGAAGGGCTGGAGATCGCGGCGGCGACGGAACTGGCCGGGGGCGAGCTGCACCGAGCGGCCATATTGAACAGCGCGGCCGGCGCCATTTGGGAAGCGCTGCACGTCCCCCATCCCCCGACTCAAGCCGATGCCGGCGTCTACGCCCGCACCCAAGTCGCCTTGCGGACGCGGTTGCCGGCCTCCGATTTCGCCCGCTGTTGGGAGCAGGGCCGGATGATGGGTCTGGGAGCGGCGATTTCTCTGGCGCTGCGCTGCCGGGAAGATGGCCGCCGGCGACCCAATCCGGTGGATGCGCCGCCGGACCGCTCTCCAACAGCCGCGTGACGCTGCCTTAGAGCGCGATTGAATCCAAAGCCTGACGCGCTGCCCACTCTTGCGCCGCGCAAATCTGTTCTGCATCCAGCCGCCCGGCAACCGCCTCCAGCAAAGCGCCGGCCCGGCTGCGCGTCTCGTGGCTCGCGGCCGGATGGCCGGCGACAAAGATTGCCAGCCGGAGCGCGTCCTCCGGCGCGCCGCCCGCCAGGTGGACTTCGGCGGCGCCGGCCAGCGCCGACAGGGCCAGGGGCGAAGAGTGGGCGGCCAATGCCTCCTGGTAGGCAAGTCGCAGCGCTTGAAGGGCTTGCTCCAGGTCGCCTTCCAGGAGGAAAGCTTCACCGATATAAGATTGTGTGAGGCCGATGTCCCATCCGGTGGTGAAGCCGGTGAAAGTGCTCAGCGCCTCATCGAGCCAGCGGCGGGCCGCGCCCGCGTCCCCCTGCGCCAGGGCGACCCATCCCCGAAAGCGCAGGGCCGTGCCCAGGCCCCAGCGATCGCCGACCAGCCGGCATAGCGCCTGGCTCTCCTCCAATGACTGCTCCGCCTCCGTGAAATGGCCCAGATGCACCTGCGCCGAACTGCGGAAATTCAGCCCCAGAGCGATTGAGCGCGGATCGCCGATTTCGCGCCACAGGGCCAGCCCCTCGCTCATCTGCCGGTAGCCGCTTTCGTACTCGCCGCGCAGCGCGCCAATGTAGCCGAGATTCATGACCGCATACGCCTCATACCAGCGCTCATTGGCAGCCCGGGCGCAAGCCAGCACCTCCTGCACTATGGCCTGCGCTTCATTCAGATCGCCGGCCAAAGAGGTGAGCACCCCCAGGAAGAGCAGGGGCGGGGTTAGCGGCAGCGGGTCGGCCAGGGGACGTAACAACTGCAGGCTGCGCCGGCAGCGCTCCTTCGCCTGCTCAAAGAGGCCTTGCCGGAAGAGCAGCAACCCCTGTTGGCCCAACGCCTCGCCGGCGATCCGCTGCCAGCGCGGGTCGTCGGGGCGGTTGCGACCGCTCAGCACCGCCAATTCAAGCGTGGCCACGCCGTCGGCCAGCCAGCCGGCCAGCTCAAACATGCCGCCGGCCGCGCGCACTGCCGGCCCAAGCGCGTCATCGAGGTAGCGTTCCACCGCCCAGGCCCAGGCGGCGCGCAGGTTATCAATCTCGCCCACCAGCGCGCGCAGGGCCGGCAGCATAGCGGCGCTGCGCAGTTCCTGTTCGCCGTGGTGCAGCCGGGCCAGGTAAAAACGGCTGTGCCGGTCGCGCGTCTCCAGCTCCTGGGCAGGCGCGGCGGAGAGATGCAGCCGAGCGTATTGGCGGATGACTTCGTGCAGGTCGTAGCGGCCGCCGGCATGACGTAACAGCGACTTGTCCACCAGGGCGGAGAGCAGCGGCAGGGTGGCCCCGGCGACCACTTCCGCCGCCCGGCGATCGAAGCCGCCGTGAAAGACTGCCAGCCGGCTGAGCAGTTCGCGCTCACCGGCGGCCAGCATACCCCAGGAGTGGTCAAAGGCGGCCCGCAGACTACGCTGTCGCGGCGGCGCGTCGCGCATCTCGCCGGCCAGAAAATCCAAACCGCGTTCAATCTCGGCGGCAATTTCAGCACAGCTCAGCAGGCGCACCCAGGCCGCCGCCAACTCAATCGCCAGGGGCATCCCCTCCACCTGCCGGCAAATGCGAGCCACTGCCCGCCGATCTTCAGTGGACATTTCGAAGCCGGCCTGCACCCGGCGCGCGCTCTGCACAAAGAGCTCAACCGCGGTGTAATCTTCGACTTTATCCGCTTGCTCTCCCGGCGGCGTGGGCAACCCCTGCAGGTCGAAAACCCATTCGCCGGTCACATTCAGTCGCTCGCGGGAGGTAACCAGCAGCTTCACGGCCGGCGCCATTTGCAGGATACGGGTGAGCAGCTCGGCGCCGTCCAGCAAGTGCTCCATGTTGTCCAGCACCAGCAACAACGAGCGCGGGGCCAGGTGACTGAGCAATTGCAGCTCCGGGTCGAGGGGGCCGGAAAAGGCGAACCCAAGCGCGTCGGCGATGGCGAAATGAATCAGGCCGGGGGAGGTGACGGGAGCGAGGGAGACGAAGTAAGCGCCGTCCGGAAAGCGGCGCGCCTGCCCGGCGGCCACTGCCAGCGACAACCGGCTCTTGCCGATGCCCCCTGGCCCAATGATGGTCACCAGTCGCGATTGGGGCGCAGCCAGGAGGCGGCCCAGGGCGCTTAGCTCTGCCTGGCGACCGACCAGCGGGGTGGGCGGGTGGGGCAGTTGGGAGAGTGCGTGCGCCGCCGGCAGACGACCCTGGCCCTCGATAGCCTCCAGGTGGAACGCCGGCTGCTGTCCCCGGGCTACCTGGATGAAAAGTTCACGGGCATCGTCCGCCAGCTGCAGGCAGCCGGCGAGCAGCTCGGCCAGCTGGTGGGAAGGCCGGCGCTCATCCCCTTCGATTTTGCGCAGCGCGGAAACGGAGCAGCCGGCGCAACGGGCAACCTGGTCGCGAGTCAGTTCCAGCGCCATGCGCCGCCGCTGCACCCAGTCGCCGAAAGAAGCCCCAGCCTGCACCTCGCTCCTCACGTGACAGTCGCTGTCCTCAGCGACCGCCGCGTGCCCCTATGGTAACACAGCCCGAACTCAATTTGTAGCACTTTTGGGTCGCCGGTAGGGTCACTCAGCGCCCCCAACCGTGACTTGAACCATGCTTAAATGGGATTCATGCGGAGGAGGCGGCGATCGTCTCTCCGGAAGCGAGGCAAGGAATGATGGCAAACGATGTGAGCGCAACCAGGCGGCGTCAAGATGGGGAAGTTAGCTGGAATATCGTCGCCATACTGAACATCACCGAAGAGCCGGACTGCGACCGTTGGGCCGGCGAGCAGGTGACGGCCGTGGCGCGCTCCCTGCAGTGGCCGGAGGCTAATGTGACCCAGCTGCGGCAGACGCTGGCGCAGGCCGTTCAAAACACGCGCGATCGGGGAAATGCCGGCTCGATTTGGGTCCGCCTGTATGTGCGGCGGAGGAGCGGTGCGGCGGGCAAGTCGCTTCCCGTGCGGATTCGCGGGCCGGGCGTCGCCCCGCGCGGCTGGAGCTTCTTCCTGGTGCAAAAGACGGCCGAGGACGCAGACCCGGCCACCGGCGCGCACCGGGAAATGATTGAGCTGTATCTGTATGAAGAGTGAAGCATTTTATCCACAAGCGCCGGGTGAGGCGCCCGGCAAGCAACGAAAGGAGAAGCTAAATCATGGACCTGAACACTATCTACCTCATTACTCTGCGCGTTACACACATCGTGGCCGGGGCGCTGTGGGTCGGCAGCGGCGTCTATTACTTCCTCTTTGTTGAGCCGACAGTGAAGGACCTGGGACCGGCCGGCCCGCAGTTCATGCGCAACTTCATGGGCAAGCGCAAGGTGCCGCTGTTCATGAACGTGGTCAGCTCGTTGACCATCCTGGCCGGCATCCTGCTCTACTGGTCCACCTCCGGCGGCCTGAGCGCGGCCTGGCTCACTTCTGGGCCGGGTATCGGCTTCACCCTTGGCTCGCTGACCGCCTTCGTCGTCTACGGCATCGGCTTCTTCATGATCCGGCCACGGGCGCAGCGCATCGCGGTGATTGGCAACACCATTGCCATGGCCGGCGGGCCGCCTAGCGCCGAACAGGGTATGGAGATGCAGCAGCTGAGCGGGGAAATGTTCCGCATCGAGCGGGTAGACGTGATCCTGCTGCTGGCCTCGCTGGTCTTCATGGCCACCGCGCGCTACTGGACCTTCTAGGTGGCAATCTATCGGAACCCCGTAGGTCGCCCGAGGATAGCCCGGGCAGACCTACGGGGTGTAGGAAGGGCAAGATGAACAGACAGGTTGCGTTGCAAAGGGCAGCAGTGCGCCGCTTCTCAAGAGTTGAGCTCTTGTGGGCCGCCATCATCCTGGTCTTGCTCAGCGCCGCCGGCTGCAAGCCCGGGGACGCCGAGGGCAGGGCGGCGGAGGACGATGTGCAGCGCGAGTACCGGCTGCGCACCGCGCTGGTGGACGGTCAGATGGCCTTTGTGGGGGCCGGCGGGCCGATTGACGGCCTGGTAAATCCCGAGCTGGCGGCGGTGGAGGGCGAGACCTTGCGCATTGTGCTGCTCAGCGAAGACGGCATGATGCACGACCTGCACATCCCCGACCTGCAAGTGAAATCAGCCCCGCTAATGGGCCGAAACGACGAGGCGGAAGTGGTGTTCACCGCGGGCGACGCCGGCAGCTACAGCTACTACTGCACCATCTCCGGCCATCGCCAGGCGGGCATGGAAGGGACACTGCTGGTGACGAAGGGGAGTTAGGGCTCAATCGGCTCCCAGCTGCGAACGAGATGAGATAGACGATGAAACGGATAAGCACGGCAGAGGAAGTAGACACCCTCTTTTCAGCCACGGCCTACTCGGCGGCGCTTGGCGCGGCCATCGAGAGCGGCTTGCTGTGGATGTTGGCGGACACTCCCCTGGAGGCGGAAGAGGTGACCCGGGCGCTGAGCATCCCGCTCCGCCGCTGCGGCTACTGGCTGCAATGTCTGGAGGCAGCCGGCATCCTGGACGAGACTGCGCAGGGGTATGCGCCGTCTGCGCCGGCCCGAGCGGCGATCCTGGAGCGATTCAGCCGCGAGAGCTGGGCGCATCTGGCGCAGGATGAACGCGAACGGGTCGCCGGCGTGCAGCAACTGGCCCCCTTCCTCGCTACGCCCGGCTCCATCTGGACGGCGCAGGGCCTGGCCCGGCCGGCTGATTACGTGGAGAAGATGCGCCAGGATCCGGCACGGGCGCGGGAGTTCACGCGCATGTTGTTTGAGGTACACCAGCGCATGGCGGCGGAAATAGCCGCGGCGCTGGAACTCTCCGGCGCGCAGCAGGTGCTCGACCTGGGCGGCGGTTCCGGCGTGGTTTCCATGGCCCTGCTGCGCCGCTACCCGGAACTGCGCGCCACCGTGGTGGACCTGGAAACGGTGTGCGCCGCCGGGCGCGAAATCGCGGAGGAAGAAGGCTTTGGGGGGCGGCTGACGTACTTCCCCGCGGACCTGCTCAACGGGCGCTTTCCCGGCGGTAACGACCTGGCGCTGCTGTGCGACGTCGGCCTCTATGACCACCGGCTGTTCGTCGCGGCGTACGCGGCGCTGAAGCCGGGCTGCCGGCTGGTCATCGCCGACCAGTTTTCGCCGGCGGAGGGCCGGCCACATCGCACGCGGTTGGAATGGTTGTTCCTGGAATCACTGGATAACCCCGAGGCGGCCCTGCCCACCGTCGAGCAGGTGCGAGAGAGGCTGGCGCGGGCCGGCTTCCACCCGCTGCCGGGGGAGTGCGCCATCTCTAACGGGCGGTCACTCATTTGGGCAGAGCGGCCCGGATGACGCCATTCAGGCGACGCTCGCTCCTGTAGGGGAGCATCGTCGCAATCATTGGAGGCACAAGATGAAACGCCGCAACTTCAGTCACCTATTCTTCTACACGCTTCTCCTGGGTCTGTCCGTGCTGCTTCTGCCGGCGCGACCAGGGGCGGCGGTCGTGCCGGAAGGCCAACTTCACGATGTAAGTGGGCTGCTGGAACCGGCCCTCTATCTACCCATCGTCTCCAGCCCGGAGGACGGGGCCGGAGGCGAGCCGCCGGAGATCATCAGCTTAAGCGCAGACCCGGCGACCATTAACGCCGGCGACTCTTCCACCCTATCATGGCAGGTCAACGGGGCGACGAGCCTGAGCATCAGCCCCGGCGTCGGCGTGGTCACGGGCTCCAGCATCGAGGTCAGCCCGGCGAACACGACCGAGTACACCCTCACCGCCACTAACGCGCATGGCTCAGACAGCGACGAGGTGACGGTGACGGTCATTGAGCCGCCGCCGGCCGGCCCGGACGGCTTCTTCATCACGCCCCTGCCGGACATCGAGGCGCCCTCTTCGCACCCCACCGCCCGGACGGACTCTGATGGGGGCGTGCACGTGGTCTTCACGCCGGACAGCTCCATCGAAGAGGGAGTTCGCCCGGCCTTCTATGCCTATTGCCCGGCCGGCTGCACGGACCCATCCGCCTTCACCATCACCCAGGTGGGCGAAGGGGTGGATTTTGCCGCCCTGGATCTGACCCCGGGGGGAGCACCGCGGCTGTTGCTGCGCGTGCCCATAGACAACGTCTACGTTTACCAATATTGGGAGTGCAACAGCAACTGCCTGCAGCCGGCGAGCTGGAGCGGCGAAAGCATCGGCTACAGCTATGCCCGCACGACCGGCTGGGTGGAGGCCTTCACCCGCTCCTTCTCACTGGATCACCAGGGGCGGCCTCGCTTTGTCTACTATGACGCCGGAGCGGATTACAGCGACCCGCACTGGGGCGTGTTCTATGCCTTCTGCGACACCGATTGCACTTCGCCGGGCAACTGGTACGAGACGCGGGTGCTGGAGGACCGGAACGCCGGCGAATTTGACCTGGATTTCACTTCCGGCGGCCTGCCGCAATTCGTCTACTCGACCTATGATGGCGCTAACCTGACCAACAACGTGGCCTACGCTGAGTGCCGGCAGAATTGCAGCAACGGCGTGAACTGGGACAACGTGATTCTGCTGGACGTCGTTTCGTCCAGCGTCACCAGCTTCGCCAACTTCTCGCTGGAAGTGACTACCGGCGGGCGGGCGCGAGTGGCCCTGTACGCGGGCACGGGCATCGGCGGGACCCTGCCGCCGGGCAGGCTATACTACCTGGCTTGCCGGCTGCCGGACTGCATGGATCTGGGCTCGTGGTCTGTGGTGGACATTGGTCTGCCGGACACCCACGGCGAGGAAGGAATATCCCTGGCCCTGGATGCCCAGAACCGGCCGCGCCTGGCCTATCATGCCCCGCTGGCGGCGGGATTCGGCCTGTACTATGCCTGGTGCGACGCCGCCGATTGCCAGGATGTGGCCACGGGCTGGCAGGCGCAAGAGCTGGAAGCCAGCGAAGAGGTGAACGAGGAGCTGCCGATTCCGCCGTGGGAAGGCTGCCCGACCTGCGTGCCGCCCATCCCACCCTGCACGATCTCCACCTGGGACACAGGAATGCGGCCCTCGTTGGCCCTGGACCCGGCCGGCCAGCCGCGTATCGCCTACGACGCTGACCACGGGCAAGGCGGGGCATGCGGCACATTCACCGACACCCGGCTGACCCGCTTCATTCAGCTTCAGCAACCGTAGTTGAGACCCCGCAGGGACGGATGGACCTGCGGGGTCTCCTGCTTCAGCATTTGACCCCGCCACGGGAAGATTACATGTTTAACCTGACTGATTCCACATTCGATGGCTGGCTGACCGAGTACAGCCGGGCCAGTAAAGAGAACGATCCCAGGGCATCGGCGGCGCTCTTTGCCGAGGACGCGCGCTATTACGAAAGCCCGTTTGCCGAGCCGCTGGCCGGCCGGGAGGCGATTTATCGCTACTGGGCCGCCGGCGCGGAGAGATTAGCGGACAAGCAGTCGTCGCACGAAATCCTGGCCCTGCGGGCCAACGTGGGCGTCGCCCGCTGGCGGTCGCAATTCCTGGTGCGGTCGAGCGGCGACAGGGTGGCGCTGAATTGTCTCTTTGTGGTGGAGTTTGATGACGCCGGGAGAGCAGTGGTCTTCCGGGAATGGTGGCATTCGGAGGTGCAACAATGTCAAACTGGCAAGCATTTCTGGCGCGTCATTCTTTGATCGCCGGCCTGGCGCTGATGTTCGCCTTGACATGGCCCATTGACCTGGCCAACGCCGGCCTGATGCCCTTCCAGGTTCCCTTTGTCGCCTACCTGTTCCTCGGCTGGGGCTTTATCGTGGCCTCCCTGGCCATGACCGGGTTGACCCAGGGCCGGCGAGGGGTGGTGACGCTGCTCCGGCGCTACCTGATCTGGCGGGTGGCCGGGCGCTGGTATGTCGTGGCGCTGCTGCTCTTTCCGGCCATCTGGCTCTCCGCCGCCCTGCTCAACGCCGCCTGGACGGGCGCGCCGCTGAACTTTGGCGCGACGATGGCCGCCCAATTCTTCGGCGCGCCGGCGATGTGGCCGCTGTTCATCGCGCCCTTCTTCATCTATGAGGCCATCGCAAACGGGGAGGAGATGGGCTGGCGCGGCTACGTATTGCCCCGCCTGCAGGCCCGGCATAGCGCACTCATCGCCAGCTTGATATTGGGGCTGGTGTGGGGCCTGTGGCACCTGCCGAAGTTTCTCGGGCCGGAGAGCAGCGGTTCGTTCCCCCTGTTGGTGATCCGGATGCTTGGCCAGGCCGTGCTGTTCACCTGGCTGTACAACAACACCCGCGGCAGCCTGCTGCTGGCGACGATGATGCACGCCTCCGGCAACACCGCCGGCTTCTTCCTGCCATCCGGCAGCGTCGAGACGGAGCTTATCGCTGCCTTACTGATCAACGGGGCGGCGGTGTTGGTTACGCTAATAGCCGGGCCGGAGCGATTGTCCAAGCGTGCGGCAAAACAGGTGATGGTTGTTTCAGAGAGCGCCGTCACCAGCCCCATTTCGTAGCCCCGACATCCTTGTCGGGCCGGGCCATCGCGGGAGCACCGGCATCCTTGCCGGTGCTCCCGCCACCGCCTTGCCGGGCGAGCGTGGAAGAGCCGGCAAGGATGCCGGCGCTCCTTTCACCACCTTGTTGGGTGAATGGGGAAGGCCCGGCAAGGATGCCGGGGCTACATACGGTGTCGCGCAATTCCGCCTCTGGTTCATCGTCAAGCGCCCGAAATCAGGTTGACAAAAGGCGAGCCGTCCCTATAATTTAGGTTTGACTAAAAAATTACTTTGCCAGGATAGTTGGCCGTAGGCAAGCTGGTTGGATGCACAGCCGGCCCCGGCGCAAGACACACGCTCCGGCGTCCCGGCACTTAGCAAACCTGACCCAGAAAAGAAGACAAACGTTGATGAAAACAGAATCAGAAAGCAGCAACGACCCCGGGCGAGTGAACGGCGGCAACGCGGGAAACGGCATTTCGCGGCGCTCTTTCTTGCAGGCCGGCGGGATGAGTGTGGCCGGGCTGGCCGGCTTGTTTGGCCTGCGGGCGCTCGGCCCGGTGCGTATTTCGGCGCAAACGGAGGCCGAAAGCGCGCCCCAGTCCGAGCACGACAGTCACGGGGGAGCCGGCACGGTGGGAGACGTGGACCACGCCGCCAATCAATTTGACCCGCACGAGATGTTGACCGACTTCGACTATGGCGAGGTCAGCATCGGGGCGGACGGGCGAACGCTGCGCCGCTGGCGCATCGTCGCCGTGGAAAGGAACTTCGAGATTGCGCCGGGCGTCAGCTTTCCCGGCTGGCTATACGGCAGCGCCACCTCCGCCGCCTCGCGCCGGGCCGGCTCAATTGTCGGCCAATGCCCCGGCCCGACCCTGCGCTGCGTGGAGGGCGACCGGCTGCAAATTGAGTTCACCAATGCCAGCAGCCATCCGCACACCATCCACTTTCACGGCATTCACTCTGCCTTCATGGACGGCGCGCCGGGAGTGGGCCGGGGCAACATCAACCCCGGCGAGAGCTTCACCTACGAATTCGACGCCAACCCATTTGGCTGTCATCTATACCATTGCCATGCCCTGCCGCTGAAGCGCCATATCCACAAGGGCCTCTACGGGGCCTTCATTGTGGACCCCGACCCGGCCCGCCACGCGGAGGAGGCGGCGGCAGCCCGCTCGCGCCATCACCAATCGCCGGAGAACAAGGCCGTGCAGGAAATGGTGATGGTGATGAACGCCTTCGACACCAATTTTGACGGCGAGAACGAGGTCTACGCAGTGAACTCCATCGCCTTTGCCTATGATCATCGCCGCCCCATCCCCGTGCAGCGGGACAAGTTGGTCCGCATCTACCTGGTCAACTTGACCGAGTTTGACCCGATCAATTCGATGCACATTCACGCCAATTTCTTTGACTACTATGACCACGGCACCACCCTGACCCCGACGCTGAAAACGGTGGATACGGTCATGCAATGTCAGGCGCAGCGCGGCATCATCGAGGTCTCCTTTGCGGGTTTTGAGCCGGGGCTGTACATGTTTCACGCCCACCAGAGCGAGTTTGCGGAACTGGGCTGGATGGGCTTCTTTGACGTAAGGGCATAGGCGATGGCAGACATGGAGCAATCAATGCCGGCAACTTCTGACAGAATCCCAGGCTGGGTGTGGGCGCTGATCCCGCTGCTGCTGCTGGCCGTGCTGGTAGCGATCTTTGTGGCGGTTGACCCGCTGGCCTATTTCACGGGCAACTTTCCTCCCCTGGAGGAACTGACCATTCAGCGGGTGATCTTCCCCGCCAAGGGACAGGTGCAGCTGGAAGTCATCAACGGCGGGCCGGACCCGGTCACTATCGCTCAAGTGCTGGTGGATGACGCCTACTGGCTTTTTGACATCAGCCCGGACAACGAGCTGAGCCGGCTGGAACAGGCGACCATCTCCCTGGACTACCCCTGGGTAGACGGCGAGCCGCTGCCCATCGCCCTGCTCACCTCCACCGGCCTGACCTTTGAGACCGAAGTAGAGGTGGCCGTCACCTCGCCGCAGACCACGCCGGAGACCTTTGTGCATTACGGGCTGCTGGGCATCTACGTCGGCATCATCCCCGTGGCCCTGGGCATGCTGTGGTATCCGTTCATGAAGCGGGTTGACCAGAAGTGGGTGAACGCTTTCCTGGCGCTGACCATCGGCCTGCTGGTCTTTCTCTTTGTGGACACGGTGTTGGAGGCGCTGGAGCAGGCCGCCGCGCTGCCGGGGGTCTTTCAGGGGGCGCCGCTGGTGTTCTTTGGGGCGATGTTCAGCTTCGGGCTGCTGGTAGCCATCAGCCGGCGCAAGGGCGGCACGCCCATGGCGGTGGCGACCTTCATCGCGATCGGCATCGGCCTGCACAATCTCGGCGAGGGGCTGGCGATTGGGGCGGCCTTTGCCACCGGCGCGGCGGCGTTAGGCTCCTTCCTGGTCATCGGCTTCACCCTGCACAACATCACCGAAGGGGTGGGCATCATCGCCCCGCTGACCCGCGAAAAGCCGCAGTTGTGGCAGTTTGCGCTGCTGGCCCTGATTGCCGGCGCGCCGGCCATGCTGGGGACCTGGATCGGCGGGTTGGCCTTCAGTCCATTCCTGGCGGTATTGTTTCTCAGCCTGGGAGCGGGGGCGATTTTGCAGGTGATTTGGGAGGTGGGTAAGCTGCTGCTGCGCGACGCTCGCCGGCGGCAACAGCCGGCCGTCTCCTGGCTGAACCTCGCCGGCATCGCTGCCGGCGTGCTGATCATGTACCTGACCGCCTTCATGGTGAAGTTCTAACCAACTCGCACCCAACCGCCCGGCCCGGCGCTCCCCGGCGCTCGCCGCCGGGCAAAGCGCCGTCCGGCGCTGATGTTCGCGCAAGTAATCGTTTGCGGTTTCGCGCGCTTCCTGCGATACTTAGCTGCTGCTGAGAGAGAGGAGAAGAAACATCAGTGCCTGGATGGCATGACTACCGGGAGTTGCGCAACGGCCACTTCCACACGGTGGTCGGCAACTTGAAGCTGAAGGAACGGGTGTGGAGCCCCGAACTGCGCAACCAGCGTGATATTGTCGTTTACCTGCCTCCTTCCTACCAGTACAGCCCCGAACGCCGCTACCCGGTCATCTACATGCACGATGGGCAGAATCTGTTTGACCAGGCGACGAGTTACGCCGGCGAGTGGCAGGTGGACGAGACGATGGAGCGGCTGGCTCATGATGGCTACGAGGCGATTATCGTCGGCATTGACAACATGGGCGGCAAGCGCATCGCCGAGTACGGGCCCTTTGAAGACCAGTATCACGGCGCAGGCAGCGGCGACACCTATGTTGCCTTTCTGACCGAAACCCTGAAGCCGCAGATTGACCTCGAGTTTCGCACCCTGACGGAGCCGGCCTTTACCGGCATCCTCGGCTCATCTATGGGCGGCTTGATCAGCCTATATGCGTTTTTCCATGCGCCGGAAGTCTATGGGTTGGTCGGGGCCATGAGCCCATCCATCTGGTATGCGGACGACGCCATCTTCGACTTTGTGGAGCAGGCGCCCTGGAATCCCGGCAGGATATACCTCGACGCCGGCACCCGCGAATATGGAGGTTACACGGAGAAGGGGGCAAGGCGACAATCTCGCCGCTATTACGCCCGGGTGCGCCGGCTGAAGCGGGTCCTGGTGCGCAAGGGCTACCGGCCGGTGGTGGACCTGTTGCACGTTGAGGAGAAGTGGGCGGGTCACAATGAACCCGCCTGGGCGCGCCGGCTGCCCATTGCCCTCCGCTTCCTCTTGCGCGACGTGCAGGAAGCGGTGGTCGCCGCCCTGTAGGCCGCTCGACCACCGCCAATCGGGATTCTTTAGTCTCCGGCCCGCGCTCTCTCCGCCCACCACGCCTTCAGGTCGGTCATCCCCTGCTGATTCAACTTGTGGCCGGTGTCATACTCGTGGTACTCGAGATCGCTGCCGGCTACCTGCAACGTCTGCGCGCAACCCATTGACTGCATGTAGGGGATGAGCGGGTCTTCCTTGCCCACAGCCATGAAGATCGGCAGCCGGCGCAATGGGGCCAGGCGGGTGACGTCGCTGCAATCCGCGGGCACAAAGCCGACCAGCCCGGCGATTCCCCGGAAGCGGCCGGGGTAACGCATCGCCGCGGCGTAGGCCAATGCCGCCCCCTGGCTGAAGCCCATCAGATAGACGCGCTCCGGGTCCGCTTCGTATAGACTTGGCAATGCGCCGATAAAGCGCATCAGCCGGCCCACCGGCTCATCAAACTGGGCCAGGCCGGGCCAATGATCCTCTGCGCGCCGCAGCCAGCTGTAGCCGCCGTCGGGGTCCGGCAGTGGTGCGCGCGGAACCACCGCCAGCCAGTCGCGCGGCAGGGTGTTGGCAAACACCCACATCGAATCCTCTGAGCCGCTGCGGCCGTGAATCATCAGGACGGTCGGGTGGGGGCCGCTGCCGGCTGGCTGCCGGATGCGGTGGACCAGCCCGCAAACCTCCAGGGCCGGGCCGGCTTCGATGAGCATGGGCTGTGGTTGCATCAGCGGATACCTTCTTGACTGAAAGAGCTGTCTGTTTCCGGGTCAGATGGCCGGGTAGGCGTCCAGATTAGACGATGCTTAATGAACTGTCCGGGGCTCTATTAAATGCCAATTGTGACGGTCCGGCAACCCGGAGTTACCTTGGGTGCAGCGGGTAGAGCCGGAGCTGCCATCCCGGCATCGTCGGGGATAGGATTGTGTTTTTCTCGAGGTAGCCTGGCGCTGTTCCCCTCCAGGTAAAAAAAATGAGGTGGCGGACAATCGGGCGATTGTCCGTCCACCTCTGGGGGGGGGAGCCACTTGTATAATACCACACTCACAGTTGTTGTCAATAGGGTTTGCAAGCTTTTAAGGGGGATCGCGTAAACGATTTACAAGCTTCAGGAGCGCCCCGGATGCACTACTCGACTGCCAACGTAATCGTTTTTCTGTCGCCCGGTGGATTATGTAGAGCAAATACGGTGCACAAGGACCTCAACCGGCTCAAAGCCGGCTCAGCGGCGCGCCTTCAAGGCAAAGTTAACAAAACATTAGCGGGATTGAACAGAAAAGTCTAAAATAGTGATCATGGTCGCCGGTGGGGCGCAGAGTCCCCCGGGGCCGGCATGAGGCGAACCTGTCAACTCGATTTAAATTGCCTGGGGGACTATCCCTGACTGAACTCAACGCCGCTCTGGCAGACCAGGGCGTGCTTCCGGCCGAAACGCTTTCGTCCGAGAGCCGGCGCATATACGACACCTTTGACTGGCGGCTGCACGCGCGCTCGCTCAGCCTGCATTGGTCGGGGGACGAGTTGGTCTTGCGCTCGACGGCCAGTGGGAACGTGCTGCACCGGATTGCGCTCGCGTCGCCGCCCCGCTTTGCCTCCGAGTTGCCGGCCGGCCCGTTCAGGGCGCAATTGGAGGGGACCACCGCGCCGCGGGCGCTGCTGGAGCTGGCCACGGTGCGAACGACGGAGCATAGCTATCGGGCGCTGAATGAGGACGATAAGACCGTCGCCCGGCTGGTGTGCGTCGCAGCCCGGCTGGACGGCGGATCGCCGCGACCGGACGAGGCTGTCTTCCTGACTGTGCAGCCGTTGCGCGGCTACGAAAAGGACGGGGAGCGTTTGGCCGGCCGGCTGCGCCAGCGTTTGAACGTCATGCCTACCGGCGACGACGTGCACCTGTGGGCGGTGCGGGCGGCAGGACACGAGCCGGGGGCTTACTCCAACAAGTTGACCGTGCAATTGACGCCGGGCATGCGCGCGGGGAAGGCCAAGCGCCTGATCCTGCTGGAGCTTTTGGAGACGATCCGGGCCAACGAAGCCGGCGTCGTGGCGGACATTGACAGCGAGTTTCTACACGACTATCGGGTGGCCGTGCGCCGCACCCGTTCCGCATTGAGCCAGATCCGGCGGGTGTTGCCCCTGGCGCAAACGGCGGAGTTCCGGCAGCGTTTCCGCGAGCTGGGCCGGCTGACGGGCGCACTGCGCGACCTGGATGTGCATTTGCTGGCCGAAGCCGGCTACCGGGCGCTGGTGCCCGATGCGATGCAGGACGATATTACACCCCTCTTTGACGACCTGCGGGCGCGCCGGTCGGACGCGCTGGCCGCGGTGGTTGCCGGACTTTCGTCGGAAGGACACGCCGCTTTTCTGCGCGACTGGGAGGCGTTCTTGCGCGAGCCGTTCAGCGACGGCGACGGAGAACGAACGGCGCTGCCGATCATTGAAGTAGCCCGCGCGCGCTTGGCCCGCCAGTACCGGCAAATTGTGAAAGAAGGCTCGTACATTATCGAGCATACCGAAGATGGGCTGCTGCACGCCCTACGCATCGAGTGCAAGGCGCTGCGCTATCTGCTGGAGTTCTTTGCCAGCCTTTTCCCGCCGAGGGAATTGGGGCGGGCGGTCAGCCACTTGAAGCAGCTGCAGGATAACCTTGGCGAGTTTGTGGACAGCACGGTTCAGCGCGATTACTTGCTGGGAGTTGCTGAGACGCTGAATATTGACCAGACGCGCGCCCGGCGCACGCTGGTTGCCACCGGCTTTCTGGTCGAGACCAGCGACCGTATGGGCCGGGAGGCGAAGGCGCGATTTGCGGACACCTTTGCCGAGTTTGCTTCGCCGGCCCATCAGAAGGAGTTCCAACAGCTGGTCGCCGGCGGGCGAAAGGGCAGGCGATGACAACCCTGGCGCTGTACAGCAACAAGGGCGGCGTAGGCAAGACCGCCACGGCGGTGAACCTGGCCTACCTTTCGGCGCGAAACGGGCATCACACCTTGCTGGTTGACCTGGATCCGCAGGGCGCGGCGACCTACTACTTTCGGGTGAAGCCGAAGCTGAAAGCTCAGGCGCGCGGGCTGGGCGGCAAGCCGCGGCCGCTTGATGACAGCATCAAGGCGACGGACTACGAAGGGTTGGACATCTTGCCGGCCGATTTCAGCCATCGCAACCTGGACATCGCCTTTGACCGGCAGAAGCGGAGTAAGCGCCGGCTGGAACTCGCCCTGCGCCATTTGCGGAAAGAGTATGAAGTGATCATCCTCGACTGCCCGCCGACGATTAACCTCGTGGCGGAAAATATCTTTACCGCAGCCGACCGGCTGCTGGTCCCGCTCATCCCGACCACACTGTCGGTGCATTCACACGAGCAACTACTCTCCTTCCTGGCCGGCGAAGGGCGCAGCGCCCGGCGGGTGCTGGCCTTTTTCTCGATGGTAGATGCGCGCCGCAGTTTGCACCAGCAACTGATGGCTTCGGTGCGCCTGCGCTACGAGGGGGTGTTGCGCAGCGTGATACCGTACCTGGCGCAAATCGAGCAGATGGGGGTTAGCCGGGAGCCGGTGCCCGCATTTGCGCCGAAGTCCCGCGCGGCGCGTTCGTATGAGGCGCTATGGGCGGAAATTCAGGAGAAGTCGTTGCAGGACCGCCGGAAAGGTTGATTGAGCTTTCCAGCTTGCTGTGACTCTGGTGGGAGCGCGAATGCCGTGTGACTGCCCAACCACGTCTCCGCTTACAACTCTTGTGCGTTTGAGAAAATATCTCAAGAACGGTGAATGTGAGGATCGTCAATCAAGTGGTTCTCTCGCCCAATCTTTACGGAAACCCCGCAGGTCTGGCTGAGTATGCTCGCTCGGCGGTAGACCCGTGACAGAGCTGCGGGGTTTTGTTCTTAGTTTGCGAGAGGACCATCTAGCCAGTGGAGGGTAAGAAATGACTGAACAATCGAAATCAGTCGGCGCCGAGTCGGCAAGTGGCGTCTTGCCCTGGAAGAAAGGTGTCGCCTGGTGGCTTGTACTTTTGGAGGGGATCGTGCTGCTGGGCCTGGCCATTTACATGTTTTTCTTTGGCGCGTCAGCCGCAGTTGCCCTTGGATGGGTCATTTCCCTGGCCCTGGCGATTACCGGCGCAATCAATCTCTATGTCTCAATGCAAGCGACTGAACGGACCCCGGCGCGACAATGGACGATGATTCAGGGGGCGGTCGGGCTGGCAGCCGGGATAATTGTCATCTTGCTGCTCTGGTTTACGGCGTCCAATGAGCGGCTGGCGATGCTTGTGCTCGGGTTAGGCTGCCTGGGCTTTGGCGGTATCGGCCTGTACATGATGGCGAATAAGGAGCTGGTCGCGCTGCGCCGCCTCTCGCTATTCAGCGTAATCTTCTTTCTGCTGATTGGCCTCTTGCTGATACTGGAATGGTTGGGTATTGGCGCGGCGGCGACGACCTTTCAGATTGTCAACTTCGTTCTGGCGATCGCCGGGATTGCCCTCATCTTGTGGGCGATCATGTTGAGGAACGCTGACAACAACCCGCCAGCCACGGCTGCGTGAACGCTTTGGTGAAATGCACTGCGTCTCCTGGGGGCTTGGTCATCCGTCTCCGGGAAAATGCAGGACGCTATTTGAATCGTAAATGCGGAGGAACACTTGTGGACAACATTATTTTTGGCCTTGTGGTGCTGATTAGCGGAATCTTTGTTGCTACCTATGGGACCTTGATGTTTCGCTTTGCGCTGGCCTTTATCGGCTTTGCCCTGGGCTTCACGCTGGTGATGTGGCTGGGCAGCGGCCTGGACGACGTCCTACGGGTCATCGTCGGCATTGTTGCTGGCGGCATCCTGGCCGCCGTTTTCTTCTTGTTGGTCAAATTCGCCCTCTACATCGCCGGCGCTCTGCTGGGCCTGGTGCTCATGCTGGGTTTGGTCGGCCTGTTTGCGCTGGCCGATTTCAATCTGGGCATCATTGGCTCAATCCTGGTGCTCGCGGCGGCGGTGGTGGGCGGCATCTTTGGCCCGCGCCTGGGCAACCTGGTGATGGTCCTGGCCACCAGCCTGGGCGGCGCGTACCTGGTCGTGATCGCGCTGTCCGCCCTGTTTAAGGACGCCGTCGGGCCGGAGGTGGGCGACCCTAGCCAGCCACTAGCTCTGTTGGGCACCTCTTTTCCACTGATTCTTTTCGCCACGTTTGCGGCGATTAGCTTCTTGGGGCAGCAGCAAGCGGCAGACCTGCGCCGGCGGCTACTGCGCTAATCGTGTTGCGGCCAAACCTGCCAGGTTCTTAGAAACCTGGCAGGTATTTTTTGCGGAACCGGATATAATTGTTGTAATGTTCCGCATGATTGCCGCGAGCGAACCCCAGTGAGCGAACACGGCTCAAATGGGCCGGCGTTTGCCCATCCCATCGAAGCGGAGTTCGCCCGCATCCTGGATTACTACGGCGTTCCCTGGCAGTACGAACCGCGCACCTTTGCCCTGGAGTGGGACGAGGCCGGGAAGGTGACCACCGCCTTTGCGCCGGATTTCTACTTGCCGGAGCAAGACCTATATGTGGAGCTGACCACGCTCCGGCCGAAACTTATCCGCAGCAAGAACCGCAAGCTTCGCCGGATGGCCGAGCTTTACCCGGAAGTAAACATCAAGCTTTTCAAACGCAGCGACCTGCGCGACCTGTTGATCAAGTTCGGCATGGATGAGCAGGCGACCCCAATCAGCGGCCCCGGCGCACAGCCTCGCCCGGCCGGCCCTGAGAACGTTGGCGCTCCCGGGCCAGGCGTATGACTCTCCCGCTCGACGAAGAGCCGCTCCCCCTCGCGGACGGCGCGCCGGCTTACCTGCCGCCGGAGGAGTTTGGGTCAATGTACGCCGACTTGCAGCGAGTCTTGCTAACTGCGGAGCAAATCGCCCGCCGGGTACGGGAACTGGGCCGGCAGATTTCGCTGGATTACGCCCCATACGCCGGGGGAAATGGCGGGAGCTCATGCCCGTTATTGGTGGGCGTGCTGAAGGGGGTGCTGCCCTTCATGGCCGACCTGTTGCGCTACATCACCATCCCGGTGCACGTTGACTACCTGGCTGTGGCCAGCTACTCAGCGCAAAGCCGGGACAAGGGGGTAGTCCGGCTGCAGAAAGACCTGGAAGACTCCATCACCGGCCGGCACGTGCTCTTTGTGGAGGATGTGATTGACACCGGCCTGACGCTCAGCTACTTGTTGCGTAACCTACGGGCGCGCGAACCGGCCAGCCTGGAGGTGTGCGCGCTCTTCAACAAGCCGCATCGCCGGTTGGTGAACCTGCCCGTGCGCTATTTGGGCTTTGACCTGCCGGACCGCTTTGTGGTGGGTTATGGGCTGGACTATCGGGAGCGCTATCGCAACTTGCCGTTTGTGGCCGAGCTGAAGCCGGAGGTGTTCCGGCCCTGATTGGATGGGCCGGAATCCCGTGCAACACGCTGTGGACAGGCGGGCGGAGATGGCATAAGATGGAACCCATGACGTATGAATTGCCCTTGTTTCCGCTGAATACGGTCCTCTTTCCGGGCATGCCGCTGGCGCTGCACATCTTTGAGGAGCGCTACAAGCAGATGATCCGGGTTTGCCTGGCCAGACAATTGCCCTTTGGGGTGGTGCTGATCCGTGAGGGACAGGAGGCGTACGGGCCGCCGGCTATACCTCATGAGATCGGTTGCACGGCGGAGATTGCTCACCGGCAGACGTTGCCGGACGACCGGCTGGACATTCTCGTTCTGGGAAAGGAGCGCTTCCGTATCCGGGCTACCTCTCGCGAGCGCCCCTACCTGGTGAGCACCGTGGAGCCGTTCCCGCTGCGCATGGACGCCGAGTGCGGTCTGGCCGCCGCCGGCCGGCAATTGCGAGAGCTGGTGGAGCGCTACTTTGCGTTGCTGGGCGAGGCGGAGTTGGCCGAGTTTGACCAGAGCCAGCTGCCGGATGAGCCGGCGGCGCTGGCCTATGTGGGAGCCGCCGCGCTGCAGATGCCGAACACACAGAAGCAGGCGCTGCTCGGCTGCGAGTCGGCGACGGAGCTTTTGGCCGGGGTGATCCGACGCTACCGGACGGAGATCCCCTTGCTGCGCCACATTCTGGAGAACGGGCCGGAGCGGTTGGAAGCGGGGGATGAAGGCTTTTCGCTAAATTAGGCCGGCCGGGGAGCCGAACTGCTGTACAGCAAGAACGGCCCCAGGTCATCCCGCCCTTCTCGCTCAAAACGCATGCCTATCTTCTCCGCTACCCGGATCGAAGCAGCGTTTTCGGCGTCAATCAGGCAGACGAGCCGGGTGAGGCCGAGGGTGCTAACCGCGTAATCGAGTACCCCCTGGGCGGCTTCCGTGCCCAGCCCCTGACCCTGGAAGGCCGGGTCAATCAGGTAGGCGACCTCGACCTCCGGCTGCCCGTCGAGCGTCCAGGGCAGCAGCCCGCAACGACCGATGAAGCGCCCACTGGCCTTGTGAATCGTGGCCCACAGCCCAAGCTCAGGATGGCGTGGATGGCCGTTCAGGAACCATTCCAGCTCTTCGCGAGTCTGGTCGTAGGTCAGCACGCCTTCAGGGAAGTAGCGCCGGACCTCGGGATCGCGGTACAGGGCGTAGAGCGGGTCGAGGTCTCCCGGCTCAAGCCGGCGCAACAGCAGCCGTGGGGTTTCCAGAATGTTCATCGGCGGGTGTCGCTTCCGGCCCACTCGTGCGGCGGCAA
>CAYVQP010000056.1:0-4074 GCA_964452775.1 uncultured Ardenticatenaceae bacterium
CAACTACTTCGGCGACGGCCTGCGCGATGCGCTGGACCCGCGCCTGAAACTGTAGAGGTCGTATTGCCAATCCTGTCCTGGCGTCCGGCAAGTTGGCTGAACACGGCTACCCGGTCGAACGCGATTCTGCCACAATATGCTCAGTAACCGGATGGCGGCTGGCCGTCAGCGCTGTATACTGCGCTACTGTCCAGCCGCTTCATCCCCCCAACTTTCCCTCAGAAAACGCAACCAATTCAGGCCCATGATGCTTCTAATGTCACCCTCGGCATAACCGCGTTCACGCAACGCCAGAGCGATCTTCCCGATATCCGACACAGAACCCAACTCCACCGGGACATGTTGCGCGCCGAACCCCCCGTCGAAGTCGCTGCCCAACCCCAGGTGTCCGGCGTCACCGAGAAGCTGGCAAATATGATCGATGTGCGCAACGACATGCTCCAATGTGACGCTCTCCCTGGGATCGGTGAACTCATAACCGCGCTTAAGAAACCGGTTAAAGAGCACAATCCCGATCACGGCGCTTCTTTCGGCCAGCCGGCGTATCTGTGTGTCGCTCAGGTGTCGTTCCATGGGAACCAGGGCGCGGGCGTTGCAGTGGGTGGCGGCTATCGCTCCCTGGTAGCGGTCCAGCGCCTCAAAGCAGGCCGTCTCGCTCAAGTGGGTGACATCGAGGATCATGCCCAGCTCGGCCATTCGCTCCATCAACTCAAGACCGGCCGGCGTAAATCCTCCACCCGACCGCCAGGCCCCACCCGCATAACGGGTATCGTCCCAGGCCGGCCCGATGATCCTTACCCCCCGCTCATACCAGAGTTCTACTTCCGCAGGTTCGCGAATGGGATCTGCGCCCTCCATGAGCGGCACAATTCCGACTTGTCTTTCGCCTGGATCGGCCGGTTCGCTGACAATGGCGTCCAGCGCAGCCACGTCGCCAACCAGTTTCAGGTACTCTAACTTATCTACCATGCGCCGGTAATAGTCCAATTCGCGCATGGCAAGCCGGTGAGCCTCCTGTTCATTGCGGTAAGTCAATTTCCTGCCGGGTTTCCTCCGGTCAAATGGCTCAACAAAGATCGTGCCGAATATCAGGCCAACTCCGGCGTCGCGCAAGCTGGGGAAGGTGACGGTGATTGGCCCATCTCCGGCTGGCCGGCGGGCTTCCGTTTTTCGCAACGCCGCCACCGGCCGGGTCAAATCTCTCCCGAACTCGAGCGCGTTGTACGCCAGGTCCAGGTGTGCATCCACGATAAACATGGGTGTTCTCCTCAAAATACCGTTTACAACGGCGGTTAGTTTAGCATCTGATTGCGGCGCAAGCACTCAGTGATTCTCTCGCTAAATCTTTAAGGAAATCCCGCAGGTCTTGCTGAGTATGCTCGCTCGGCGGCAAAACCCGTGAAAGACCTGCGGGGTTTTGTCCTCAGTTAGCGAGAGGACCACTCAGGCGGTGCGCGAAACGATCAACAGCCGCTATAATGGTCGCCGTTTGGCCGAGAGGAGAACTACGTAGCATGTCACTTGTCCGGCGCAATCGGGAAACGCTGGCGGCAGCAAGCCTGTTCTTGCTGTTGGCATTGCTGTTCATGGGTCGGGCGCTATTCCCGGCCGCCGGGGAGGTGTTGGGCGGCCATGACATGCGCGGTTACTACAATGTGCTGCATGAGGCGGTTCGGGATGCCATCCACAACGGTCGCCTGCCTCTCTGGACCCCATACATCTTTAACGGCTATCCGCTGCTGGTGGACCCTCAGCAAAACTTGTTCTATCCGCCGGCCTGGCCGACCCTGATCATCCCGGTCAATATTGCTATCAGCGGATACATGGCCTTTCATATCTGGTTGGCCGGCATGGGCATGTATCTCTTTGTCCGCTTCATGGGCGGGCGATGGCTGCCGGCTGTCCTGGCGGGAGTCGCCTTTGCCTTCAGCGGCCTGCTTGCCGGCCGGCTCTGGGCCGGGCACAGTACGGTCTATGCCATTGACTCCTGGACCCCCTGGCTGGCGCTGGCCCTGGCATGGAGCGTGAATCGGGGCGGCGTCTGGCGCGGCGTCCTGGCCGGCTTGCCCTTCGGGTTGGCGATATTGGCCGGACATCTGCCCTCGTTCCTCTACGTCGGCCTTATCTGGGCGCTCTTTGCCGGATACTTATTGTGGGTCAACCCGGGCCGGCGGCTGCTTGTGGCCCGGCAGGCGGGGTTGATGATGGGGGTTGGATTGGGTATCGCCGCCGTGCAGCTCGTCCCGTTTGTGCAATTCAGCCTGGCCTCTCAACGGGTGGCAACGGCGGATTATGCTTTCGCCACCGATTACTCGCTGCCGCCGGCTCATCTGATCACGCTCGTCTTTCCCCAATTCTTTGGCGAGCCGACGGAGCTGGGTTATTGGAGTGTGCCCACCTTTGAGGAGCTGACCTACTACGCCGGCATATTGCCCCTGTTGCTGCTGATCCTGGCGCTGCGCAAGCCGACACGACTGACCTGGTTCTTTGTCGCCATGATGGTACTGGGTCTGTGGCTGGCGTTAGGCCGCTATGGCGTACTGTACCGTCTGGCATACGACTACCTGCTGCCTTTCCGGCTGGTCCGCGCTCCCGCGAGGGCGGCATTCCTATACCTGTTTGCGGTCACAGCCCTCTCCGGCCATACGTTAAGCATCTGGATGGATATGGCCCCCGCTGACTGCCGGCGCAGGCTGGCCCCGCTGTTGCGCTGGACGCTGGCGGTGGCCTCGATAACCTTTGTGGCGGCAATCCTGGCCACGGGCGCTCTATTTGCCGCCACGCATCCGACCGATACCAGCGGACGACTGTGGCATCAGATCGGGGGATATGCGCAGGCGCTGCTCCTGTTACTGCTCGGCGGAGGGGTGCTATGGGCATTCCTGACTACGCCGGCCGGCAAGGCAGGGCGCAGGGTGTTGTTGGGCGCATTACTGGTAGTCATCTTCGTCGCCGATATGTGGCTGTTTGCCTTCAAGATGGTGCGCCTGCAACCGGCCGGCCCGGAATCGCCCTGGATGGAAGCTCGGGCGCTGATCGGCGAGACGACCGATAGGGTGCTGCCCTGGGGTGTCTCGCTCTTCGCTCAGAACGGGGCGCTTCAAACGCGGCTACACAGCGTTTTTGGATATAGCTCGATGGAGCCGGCGCAGCACATTGCCTTCACCGCTGCTGTCCCCGATCCACGTTCGACCGCCTATGATGTATTGGGCGTTCGCTACGTGATCGCTGTCACGCCGCTGGATCAATTTGTGGAAGGAGAATCCGGCCTGCAACTGCTTGGACAGCAGGGATCCGCCTGGGTCTACACGCGGCCCGGCGCGTTGCCGGTGGCTCGCCTGGTCTATGACTTCGAGACTATCCCGGACCCGGAAGCGGCCGCTGCCCGCGTGCACCAGTCTGACTTTGACCCCACCGCGACGGCCATTGTCAATATCAACCCGCCCTGCGCCGCCGAGCTGGCGGCCGGCGAGCCGGGGACGGTGGAGATTATCAGTGCGGAACCCGGCCACTGGGAGTTGGCGACGGAGAGCGAGACGCCGGCAATTCTACTGCTGGCGGAGACGGCTTATCCCGGCTGGGAGGCGCGCATAGATGGCGAGCTTGTCGAGTGGTTTACGGCGTACACCACCGTTCGCGGCGTCTGCGTGCCGGCGGGAAGCCACACCGTGACCTGGGAGTTCCGGCCGGTGCAATACCTGTGGGGCGCGCTAATTTCGCTGGCGGCCTGGGTTCTGGTGGGCGTCGCCCTGATCGTATTGTGGCGAAGACGGGGAGAGCAGGTCAGGCCGGCGACCGGACAAATTCCCTGATGGCGTCGAGCACGGCCTCGATGTGCATGTCGGGCATGTGTGGATAGATGGGCAGGGAGAGGATGCGCCCGGCCAGAGCTTCGGTTACCGGTAGGCTACCGGGGCGGTAGCCCAGATGGGCGTAGGCCGGCTGCCGGTGAATCGGGACCGGGTAATGAACGGCAGTAGCGATACCTCTATCGGCCATATACTGCTGTAGCGCATCCCGGCGCTCGCTCTGAATGACGAAGAGGTGATACACGTGCTCTATGCCGGATGCTGC
>CAYVQP010000056.1:4174-28251 GCA_964452775.1 uncultured Ardenticatenaceae bacterium
GTGACGATGGCCCCGCCATCTCCCAGCGCCCCCAGATTCTTGGTCGGGTAAAAACTGAAGGCGGCGGCGTTACCGAAGCTGCCCGCGCGCCGGCCGGCAATGCCCGCGCCGTGCGCCTGGGCGCAATCTTCAATTACGATGAGGTTGTGCCGGGCGGCAAATTGCCCAATGGCGGCCATATCCGCCGGATGCCCACAAATGTGCACGGGGATGACGGCCCGGCTCCGCTCACTCAAGGCGGCCGGCAGCGCCGACGGATCCATCGTGTAGCTGCGCGGATCAATGTCCACCAACACCGGTCTGGCCCCGCTTAGCTCGATGGCGGCGACCGTAGCCACCGCGGAGTGGGCCACCGTGATGACCTCGTCGCCGGGACCGATATCATGGGCCTTGAGAGCCAGCAGCAGGGCATCCGTGCCGGAGGCTACGCCCACACACTCCTCGACCCCGCAAAACGCGGCAAACTCCTGTTCTAAGCGGGCAACCTCTTCGCCCAGGATGTAGCGACCGCTTTCCAGCACGCGCTCTACGGCGATTCTGGCCTCATCAGCGCTATCGCAAAAGGCTGCGAGGAGGTCGACAAAAGGAACAACCATGCTAGATGTACTGTTCCAGATGTTGCCGGAAGTACGCCAGTGTTCGCGTAAAGCCCTCCCGCAAGTCAATGGCCGGCTGCCAGCCCAGATTGCTGCTGATCTTGCGATAATCTCCGTAGTAGTCGCCGATGTCAATGCGCTTGCGGTCCGCCGGGAAGGGGATCATCTCAAATTGGCCGCCGCCGTTGATTTCGATAAGTAGCCTCGCCAGGTCAATCAGGTTGATCGGTTGCAGTCCGCCCAGATTGTAGATTTGGCCGGCAGCATCATCGTTCATGGCGGCCCGCAGCAGCGCTTCAACCACGTCATCAACGTAGTTGAAATCGCGCACCTGCAGGCCGTCGCCGAAAATCTGCAGCGGTTGTCCTTCGATGAGCCGGCGCAACCACCAACCGACGAAGGTCTGCCGGGCGTCCTTGACGCGCATGCGTGGCCCGTAGGTATTGGTCAGGCGCAAGGAAACGGTGCGCAGCCCATACACTCGATTGTAGACGATGTGATACCATTCCCCGGCCAGCTTGTTGATCCCATTAACGTCCGTCGGCTGCAGCGGATGTAGCTCGTCTACCGGCAGATACTCCGGCCGGCCATAGATCTGGCGCGTGCTGGTGAATATGATCTTGGCATCCGGGTTGCCGTGGCGACACGCCTCCAGCAATGAGAGCTGGCTGCGGACGTTGATCTCCAGGTCCGGATAGGGATCGGCCATGCTGTCGGTGTGGCTCACCTGTCCGGCAAGGTTGAAGATTACCTCCTGGCCCTTTACCAGATAGCGCAAACCATGCTCGTCGCGCACGTCGGCAATGTTCACGCGCAGTTGATCCTCGAAGGAGGCGATATTGAACAGATTGCCCCCGTACTTGGGGATGAGGGAATCTACCAGCAGCAGTTGAGCGCCGAGGTCAACCAGCCTGGCGGCCAGGTTGGAGCCGATAAAGCCCAGGCCGCCGGTGATCAGGACGCGCCTGTTCTGAAAGTACGCTTTGAGCTGGGCAGCGGTGGCGGGCATGGCGGGAGAAGATGGCAGCCGGACAGTACCGGCGGGCTTAGCTGGTGACCAGCGCCCGCAGCGCCGCCAGGTTCACCGAGTCCATTTCGATCTCGTTGCCGTCCTCGCCGGTCTCGGTCTTCGGCGTTTCCAGATGGCCGGCATGATCCACCCAGCGTGGATCGTTGAGCAGATGCGAAAAGCCGGCCAATCCGATGTGACCCTCCCCGATGTGTGCGTGGCGATCCCGACGACTGCCCAATTCATGCTGGCTGTCGTTAAGATGAAAGCACTTGATACGCTCCAGGCCGACAATCTCGTCCAGCAGCGCCATTGTCTCCCGGTAACCTTCCGCCGTGCGAAAGTCATAGCCGGCGGCGAAGACATGGCAGGTGTCGAAGCAAACGCCAAGGCGGTCCGCCATGCCGCCGGGATCGCCATGCTCCAGCAGGTAGGCCATATGTTCAAAGCGGTGACCCAGGTTGGTGCCTTGCCCGGCCATCAGCTCCAGGCAGACAATCGTATGGTAATCGGCCGTCTCTGTCAGCAAGCGGCGCAGCGCTCGCGCGATTTGTTCCAGGCCTGCTTCCTCGCTGGACTCCATGTACGAGCCGGGATGAAAGGTGAGCGTCGCAATGCCCAGGGCTTCGGCGCGCTCAAGCTCAGTCTTCAGGGCCTGATAGGATTTTTCCCACAGGGCGGGGTCCGGCGAGGCGATATTGATCAAATAGCTGGCGTGAGCGGTATCCGGCGCAATCCCGCTCTCCGCGGCCGCTTCCCGGAACAGGGTGATATCTTCTTCTGTGAGCGGTTTTGCCTGCCACTGGCGATTGCTCTTGGTGAAGACCAGAATGGTGTCGCAGCCAGCCTCCCGGCCGCGCTCAAAAGCGGTGTGCAGCCCCCCGGCCGTACTCATTTGTGCGCCGAGTCTCATCGTCGCTCCTTTCTAATTGCCGGGCAACGCCCATTGCCCCGGGTATGCGTCAGATCAGGTCTGCGGGGCGCTCGCCGCTGATGTAGCCAATCGGTTCGATTCCGTCAACGGTGTAAACGCCGTCGCCCATGAGGCGCCAGACCGGCCGGCCGGCGATGTCCACAATATAGTCGCCCTCGATCCGGCCGGTTAACTCGAAGTCCAGCGTATAAAGTTGATCACCGGACAAAAAGGCGAAGACCTCGCCTTTCCTGTCCACAACGCCACGGTAGCTCATATCGGCCCCTCTGGTCTTTCTGATAAGTTCATTCGCGAACTATCCGTCAGGAACACCTGCGGGGTTCGGCCCGAACCTGGCGAACGAATCACCCTGTCGAGCGCCGTCACGGGATGACAAATGACGCTCGCACGCTTCCTGTTTGGTCCAGTAACGACACTGTTTCGCCGCTCTCCCAGACTGCCTCATCCAACCCCCAGAAGAGGTCGGTGGGACCGTTAATCCCAACTGCGGAGTGCAGCATAATGGCCGCGCCGTCGCCGAACAGCGTCACCTGGCCGAATGTATACTCCCGGCCGGCAGAGTCTACTACCTTCCATCCCTGTAAAGCGACCGGACTGTCTCCAAAGTTGGCGATGGACACCAACTCCTGATTCAGTTCGCCCGGGCCGGTGACCGCTGTAATCTCAACAATGACTACGCCGGCTCCGGGCGGTTCCGTGGGAATTGGCTGCGGTGTCGTTGCGCCTTCGACGGCAGGCGGCGCATCGGTGGTGGCCTCCGGCAGTTCTGATATTGACTCGCCGGCGGAGGGTATGATCAACTCCTGGCCCACTGCCAGCAAATCGGGATTGTCCAGGTTGTTGGCGGCGACGAGATCCTCCATGGAGATATCCAGTTGCGCGCTAATACTGCCCAGGGTCTCGCCCGGCTGCACAACATGAACGTTTCCGGCGCTTTCCGGCGCGGCCGGCTGGGTGGGAGCCGGAACCTCCGTCTCGCCGGCGACCGGTAAGGAAGTGGCCACCTCACCGATTGCCGCGGTGACCTGCACCGTGGCGGCGGCGCTGATGACGTTATTCTGTTGGCGTTGCTCCCACCAATTGAGGATCAGCAGCACAACGGCGGCCGAGACCAGGATATTGATGAGAATGAAAGGTACCATGCGGCGCAAGGACATGATCTTCTCCACAAATGCCTGCGTAATTCTACCTGCTGCAGGGCAAATTGCGAAGAATGTATTTCACATGCGCCGGCTATCGCCACTTGTAAGCGCGCCTCATATCAGGGACAATTCCAGGGTATAGATGTCTGCCGCCCCTGCCAGTTGGATTTCTGAGGTGACTGATGAAGAAGAAGCTAAAGATTCTGTTTCTAAGCGCTGAAGCGGCTCCTTTTGCCAAGACAGGCGGCCTCGGGGACGTAGTCGGCTCGCTGCCGAAGGCGTTGAGCAAACTGGGGCATGATGTCCGGGTGGTGATTCCGGCATATGCCGCGATTGAGCGCGGCTATCCCGGGGTAGAGGCGATGCCGTTTCATCTGCAGGTCCCCGTCCGTGGAGGGCCGGTGGCCGCCGGCGTCTTCGAAGGGCGGCTGCCGAAAAGCGACGTGCCCATCTATTTTGTCGCCGAGCAAAGCCTGTTCAATCGCCCGGAGATATACGGCTACGGAGACGATCCATATCGCTTCGCCTTCTTTTGCCGGGCGGCGCTGGACCTGATGGTTGCCGCCCTGAAATGGCGGCCCGACGTGATCCACGCCCATGACTGGCACACAGCTCCGGCTGTGATGTGGTTGGCAACCGCCGGCTGGGGAGATCCCCGTTACGCCAATATCCCGACCATCTTTACCATTCACAATATGGCGCACCAGGGACGCGCGAGTTGGGACATACTGAACTATCTCGGCGTCTGGACACATTCACTGGTCGAGGAGCCGTATGGCCAGGTGAACTTGATGGCTCGCGGCATCTATCATGCCACGCTGCTCAATACGGTCAGCCCGACGTACGCGCGCGAAATTACCAGCGGAGATGGAGGAGCCGGCCTGGACGGCGTCCTGCGCCATCGAGGAACGGACTTGCGCGGTATCCTGAACGGCCTTGACTATGACGAGTGGAACCCGGCAAGCGATCCACGCCTGGCTGCCCCGTACAGCAAGGATGATCTGACGGGGCGGAAACAGAATCGGCTCGCCCTGCAGGCTTTTGCCGGCCTGCCGCAGCGGGATCATGTGCCGATTGTGGCAATGGTATCTCGACTAGACTGGCAAAAGGGGTTGGATATCACCGGTCACGTGGTGCACCTGCTGCTTAGCGGTTATGCCGGCGAGGCGCAGTTCATCGTGTTGGGCACGGGCGCCGCCGAGTATGAACGCATGTTTGCCAACCTGGTCCGTACACACCCCGGCAAAATGACCGCCGTCCTGGATTACAGCGCCGGGCTCGCCCCGCTGATCTATGCGGGCAGCGACATGTTCATCATGCCCTCAAGATTTGAGCCTTGCGGATTGGGACAGTTGATCGCCATGCGCTACGGCAGCGTGCCGGTTGTGCGCGAGACGGGCGGCCTGGTTGATACGGTCAAGGACGGCGTCACCGGCATCAGCTTCCGATATCTGAGTGTGGACGACTTCTGGCACGCTATGCAGCGCGCGACCTACGTTTACAATGTGGATCGTCCGCGCTGGACCCAGATTCAGTTGAACGGGATGCAAGCGGATTTCTCCTGGGAGCGGTCAGCGGGCGAGTACGTGCGCCTCTATGTCGAAGCGATCGCCCGGCACAAGTAGGGCCTGCCAAAGCATCAACTGAAAAGGGCTCAGTGGGCGCAGCCGCTGCGCCAGTCGTTGCCGTCCTGCTCCAGCAACCAATCTCCCTCCGGCGGGCCCCAACTGCCGGTCGGATAGATGTGCAGCGGCGCAGCCACATCCGACTGCCAGCCGGTGATGATGGAGTCAATTATGCGCCAGGAAAGCTCTATCTCATCCGCGCGCGTGAACAGCGACGCGTCGCCGTTCAAAGCGTCCAACAGGAGCCGTTCGTAGGCGTCGGGGATCGGCATCTCGCCGAATGATTCCGCGTAATGAAAGTCCATGTCCACGGAGCGCATCACGGCGGTTGTGCCGGGTTGCTTGGCCTCAAACCGCAGGTGAATTCCCTCATCCGGTTGCACACAAATCGCCAGCATATTGGAGTTTGGCGGCTGATCTTGTGGAATGGGGAACATCTTGATCGGCGGCTGCTTGAAGCAGATGACAATTTCGGTCGTCTTGTCTTTTAGCGCTTTGCCGGAGCGCAAATAGAAGGGCACACCCTGCCATCGCCAGTTGTCAACGGTGAGCTTAACGGCTGCGTAGGTCGCTGTCTGGGAGTTGGGGGCCACATCCGCTGACTCTCGATAACCCTTGTATTGTCCGCGAACGGTGCGAACGGCGCACTCCGCGGGCTCCAGGGGGCGGATCGCCGACAGTAGCTTGACCTTCTCATTCCGCAGCGAATTGGCCTCAAATGAAGCCGGCGGTTCCATGCTGACCAATGACATCAACTGCAGTAAATGATTTTGGAACATGTCGCGGGCGATGCCGACTCCGTCATAATAGCCGGCTCGATGGCCGACATCCACGGTCTCCGCGGCGGTAATCTGCACGTTGCTGATGTAGTTGCGATTCCAGATCGGCTCAAATATCGTGTTGGCAAAGCGAAAGACCAGTAGATTCTGTACCGTTTCCTTGCCCAGGTAATGGTCAATACGATAGACCTGATGCTCAGCCAGAACCATGTGTACTTCGTCATTTAGCGCTCGGGCTGAGGCCAGATCGTGTCCGAATGGCTTCTCGATGACGACCCGGCGCCAGCCGTTGGTCTCGGCGGTCATGCCGGCGGCGCCCAGGCAATGGATTATAGGGGCGTACAGCTTCGGCGGTGTTGAAAGATAGTAGAGCCGGCCTGCCCCGGCTTCCTCCAACTCAGCCAGCCTGGCGAACAGGCGCTCCATGTCTGCCACGTTGTCATACTCCCCATGCACGTAGTGAATTGCTTGCGAAAAAGTGCGCCAGGTGTCTTCGTCCAGCCGGCTAAACTCCCTGATGCCGTCGCCCATCCGCTCGCGAAAGGACTGGTCATCCATCTCGGTGCGCGCGTAGCCAAGGATTCTGAACTGCTTTGGCAGCCGGCCCTTGCTGAACAAGTCGTACAGGGCGGGTATCAACTTGCGATGGGTCAGGTCGCCGGAAGCGCCAAAGATGACAATGCTGGGCATAAGACAGTCTCCGGAAGTTATATGGCGAACTCAGCGTCAACCAACTGACGAACACGGATCACGTTTTCAGTGAGCAGGGTGCGATGTACCGGGCAGCGCCCGGCAATCTCCAGTAAACGCTCCTTCTGCTCCTCATCCAGGTCGCCCTCGAAGCCGATGTCGAGGTTGAAAATATCCACCTTCACCCGGCCCGTAGTCTCGCACTCTTCGCAATCATCGGCCACCACCTTGCGATGGTCCAGCCGGACATGGACCCGGCGCAAATCCCATTGTTTGCGTTGGGCGTACATGTGCAGGGTGATCACCGTGCAGCCGGCCAGCGCGCCAAGCAGCAGGTCGTACGGGGTAGGGCCGGTATCATCTCCGCCGTCGCTGAAAGGTTCGTCCGCGACGAACGTGTGCCTGCCGTTAGTGATCTCCACCTGATAGTTCTGAATGGTGTGTGCGGTGATGCTCATCCTCTCTTTCTCCAAAATCCTGTAATGTTTGTGATGCGGGGCGGTCCAGGTACCATGTGACCTGTCCATCCTCCGGATGCAGGCGTTGGCCGGGCCGGCGCGCCGGGTCGGGCACGCCCTGCAAAGTTCCGGCAACTGCCTCTGCCTTGCCTGCGCCCAACGCCAACAAGAGTATGCGCCGGGCGCTGTTAAAGACCGGCGGCGTCATGGTGAGGCGCGCCGCCGGCCGGCCCTCGTAAGACGCCGTCACGGCCATGACTGCGCCGGCATAGTCCGGTTCGCTGGCTGCCGGGAACAGCGAGGCAATGTGCCCATCGCTGCCCAGGCCCAACAAAACCAGGTCAAAGCGCGGCCAAAGACGACCCGGCTCTGCATAGCGGGCCAACTGCCTGGCGTAATCTGCCGCCGCCTCGCTCACGGCTAATTCACCGCGAACCCGGCAGATTTGCCCGGCGGGTATCGGCAGGTGAGCCAGCATTTCCTGGTGAGCGTGAAGGTAATTGCTGCCCGGATCGTCGGGTGGGACCAGACGTTCATCTCCCCAAAAGATGCTTGTCTGCGGCCAGAACGCTTCACTGCGGCACGGCTCCGCCGCAAGCCGGCGATATAGCGGCATGGGAGTATCGCCGCCGGAAAGGACCAGGAGAAAGCGCCCGCGCTCCTGCACGGCCTCTCTGCCAAGCGTAACAATGACGTGCGCTGCATGATCGTGTAGCGCGTCGTGGGAGTCGAAGAGGCGTATCACGGGTCAAATCACTCGCGTCCATTCCGGCCGGCTACTCGTCTCAACACTGACTGACCAGGTTGACGAGCGCCGACGCCGCGCCCAGGAGGCCGGCCTCTGGATGAAGTATGACCTTCACCGGGACATCAGCCACCAGCTGTCTGAATCGCCCCTTGTTGGTAAAGGCGGCCATGAAGCCACCCTGACCGAGTTGTGCGAGGATACGGGGTGGGATGCCGCCGCCCAGGTAGACGCCGCCGGTGGTTAGCAAAGTCAGGGCCAGATTGCCGGCTTCAGCGCCCAAAATGGCGATGAACAGACGCAGCGTCTCAACGCAAAGGGGGCTTGGTCGCTCGGCGTCCTGCGCCGCGCCGACGATGATCGGCGTGCGATCTTCCGCGCCGGCCAGCTTTTCGGCCAACCAGGCTTCCTCCGGCGCAAAACCCGAATGCTTCAAGTAGGCGTAAATATTCGGCAAGCCTATGCCGGAGCAAACGGCCTCGTAACCGACGCGGGTGAAGCCGCAGTGCTCGCGCAAATAGCGCAACAGGCCCAATTCGAGTTCGTTGTTAGGCCCAAAGTCCTTGTGCCCACCTTCCGACGGGAAGGCGCGATAGCCGGAGCCGTCCCAGACGAGAAAGGCCTCGCCCAGGCCGGTGCCGGGCGCAATGACCCCAATCGGCCCGGCTGCCTTCGGTCGGCCGCTGTTAATCGTGTGCAGGTGCTCAGCCGATAGATGGGGAATGGCAGCGGCGACCGCTTCAAGATCATTGATCAAGCGAACTCGGGTGCAACCGAAGCGAGCCGCGAGCGCCGCTTCGCTGATGCGCCAGGGCAGGTTTGTCACTTTAGCCTGACCCTCCTCGATCGGGCCGGCGACCCCGAAGGCTGCATGACTCACTTCCAGGCCAAAGCGAGCCAGGAACACCTCTATCATCGCTTCCAGCGAATCAAAGTCGTGGCTGGGAAAGCGTGCATGGTGCAGTGGATGATGAATCTCATCAATAGAACGATAAAGAGCAAGGGTGGTCTTTGTTCCCCCAATATCACCGGCAAGCAACATCTCAGTGCACTCATTTGCGCCGTAAACATTCTCCGCAAACCGCCGGCGACCTGTCTGCGTGCCGTCCGATTATGGCGTGACTTTCACGCCGCGCCAGAAGGCGACGTAATTGCTGATGTTCTCGGCCGCCGGCCTCGGGTTGGGGTAGTACCAGGCAGCATCCCGGTTGACGGCTCCATCAACTACCACGTCGTAATAACTGGCTACTCCTTTCCAGGAGCAGGTGGTATGTGTCTCGCTATCGTGGAAAAACTCTTCCTTTTTGGCGGACGGCGGAAAGTAATGATTTCCTTCCACCACAATTGTTTGACTGCTTTCGGCCAAGACTGCGCCGTTCCACATTGCTCTCGCCATAATTCATTCCTGGAATTCGTCGCCTGAAACTGTGGGAGTTGCCGCGAGTCGCTGCTTTCCGAACCGGCCGTTGTGCTTTGTGAATATTGCACCGGAAAGATGGAAATCGGAGCATTTGCCGGAGTATTGCGAGACGACGTGATCGGAATCCCGGCAGGAAGCTCTACTTGCCGGCCGCCTCAAGCCGCGCCACCTTCGGCGGAAAGCGACTCCATCACGTGCATCAGCATCCGGTATTCCTCTTCACATTCCGGACACAGCTCCAGGTGTTGGCTCACCAGAGGCATTGCTGTCGCGGCGTCCTCACCCCGAGCTAAGCGATCGATGTACTCATCAATGAGATCAAATGTCGAATTGCAATTCAACTCGATATCATTGGTGCGAATGGCATCCCGGATCAACTTCTCAAGCTGCTCTGCCGGCATCTGCCCGGCAACGACCTGTGCCCCGGAGGAAGAATCCGGCTGTTTTCCAAATACTCTTTCCAGCAGTTGCTTCAGCATCATACCATCCTGAACACCTTGACGCGCCTGCCGAGTGGATTCTTACGCGCAATGCAGCACAGCGCGCTAACCATCAAAGGCTGCCAGTACCTCTTCCGGCGATAGCCCCTCTTCAGCCAGCGTCTTCTTCAGCCGCAAGCGGGCATCATGCAATAGCTTGTAGAGCGCATTCGGATTCATTCCCATAGCGTCGGCCACCTGTGACATGGGCATGCCATGAATTCGGGTAGCGACGATGGCCGTCTGCTGCTTCTGGGTTAGATTCTCGGTGATGATCCGCTGCACGCGCCGAGACAATTCATCCTGTAGGACGGCAGTTTCGGGGCCGGCTGCGGTGTCGGCCATGAACATGGGCGTGAGCATGCCGTCGTCGCGCTCCAACAACTCTTCCAGCGAAGTGTCATGCCAGCGCTTCCGGCGCAGCTCTGTCACGGCGACGTGAATGGCGATTTTGTGGGCCCAGGTTGTGAAACGGCTTTGCCCGCGAAAGGTGGCCAGATTATCGAGGACTTTCAGTAGAGCGTCCTGCACGGCTTCCTCAGCCAGCGCCGAGAAACTGGGGTCGGCCGGCGAGAGATAGTCGCGCAGGGCGTAATTGAGGCCCTGAAGGAGCTTTGCCCGCAGATCTTCCAACGCGGCCGTTCGCACAGAGTCATCTCCCTGCAGATCGGCCACCCACTGCTCATTGGTGCGTTCTGACACAACAGTCCTGCTTGTCCTGACCCGGCTGCACGCCCGATGGGGCTATTGTGCAGCATGGGGAAATGAGGCGCAAATCGGTCTAGCCCTGTTCGGCCTGCTCACCCTCGCGTTTGACCACGACCAGTGTGATGTCATCGGACTGGGGCGTGTCGCCGGAGAAATCACGAATTGCCGCCGTGATCTGGCCAATTATGTCCTCGGCTCCCCGGGCATCGGCAACCCTGACGCTCGCCATCAGCCGTTCCACACCGAACTCGTCCCGGTCCTCATTGGCTGCTTCTGAAACGCCGTCGGTGTAACAGATGAGCACGTCGCCGGCCCTGAAGTGAATCTTGCGCGCCTCGACTTCGATATTCTCCAGCACGCCCAGGGCCATGCCGGCTCCGCTGAGCAAGGTCGGAGGGTGGTCCGCGCGCAGTAGGACCGGTGGATTATGGCCGGCGTTTGCAAAGGTGAGCACTTCTTCGTCCGCGTTCCAGACAGCATAAAACACGGTGACGAATAGATCCGATGTGGTGTCATTCCAGATAATTTGATTGGCGCGTTCCAGGGCGCGGGCCGGATTGTCGCGCTGAAGGGCGATTGTGCGCAGGATGGTGCGACTGAGAGCCATGAATAGCGCTGCGGGCACGCCCTTGTCCGCTACATCTGCCACCAGGACGCCCCAATGGTTGCGGCCGAGATCGTAGAAGTCATAAAAATCACCGCCCACCTGGCGCGCTGCCCGCCAATAACTGGCTACCGAGCAGCCGGGCAGGGCGGGGTTGCCCGGCGGGATAAAGCTGGCCTGGATGCTTCGGGCCACGTCCAGCTCTTGTTCCAGCCGGCTCCGTTCGGCGGCTTCCTTGTACAGTTGGTCGTTTACTACCGCAATGGCGGCCTGCTGCCCGATGCCGGTGAGAATGCTCAAGCGCCTGCCGGTCAGGGGCAACTCCCCGGCCGGCGGCGTCACCAGCAGCGCCCCAACCAGGCTGGCCCGCGCAAAGAGGGGAAAGAAGTAGGCCAAATCTGTCTCAAGCACGGTGCGCAACCAGCCCGGCAACTGCATTGCCTGGTACGGAGCGCCGGAGAGCCGTCCCTCCTCCACCGATTGGGCGGACGGAAACTCGACTTCGCTGATTTCAAACGACTCCAGCAGGCCGCGCCCCATTTCGCTAAGGCCGTGGCTTGGGCCGGCGTGATAGGTGTGCGTAGCTTCATCCCAGATCAGGATAATGCTCTTTTCAACACCTATTAACAACGGCACAAAGCGCACGATGGCGCCCAGGATTTCGTCAAGGTCAATCAAACTGTTGACGGCTTCGGCAACCTGCAAAAGCGCCGTGTTGACCCAGGCCTCCTCCTGTTGCGCGCGGTGCAACAGCTCGCCGGCAACGGCCTGCGCCGCCTCCTGGAGGATGTTGCCCAACAACTCCTCCTGCCGTGAGGTGAGCAATGCCTCCTCAGTGGCCGGCTCCGCTCCGCTCTTCGCCCTGGTCAGTACCATCACGCCCAGGTGCATGCCGTGAGCGATCATCGGGTACAGTGCCCACACATTATCTTCAGGCGATGCGCCGGCTGACCACGGCGGAGCATGCCGGGTGATCAGCTTTTCACGCCCCACGTGCACGGCATCCAGGGGGCTCCAATCGCCCAGCTCCAAGGTGGTCTGCCTGAATTGCGCCTCTTCTGCCACCGGCATGCCGGACGCTTCCGCGGCATGGTAGTGTCCAATTTCGTCCTCCCACATGAGGACCACGCAAGTGGATACGCCGACCAGAAGTGGCGTCAACCGGCAGAGCGCCTGTAATAACTCTTCCAGGCTGTCACTTTGACTCAGCGCTTCCGCTACCTCTAGCTCGGCGGTGGTCAGCCAGGCCTGCTCCTGCTGGGCGACCCATTGACGGGTCTTGTCGATCGCCGTAGCCACCTGTGCGGCCAGCGCCTCCAGAACGGAGCGATCCGCCGGTCCAAAGACCTCCGGCTGTTCACTCTGCACATCCAATACGCCCAGCAGGCGCTGGTCAGCGATCAGCGGGATGGCCATCTCTGCCTGCGTGGGCAGCGGCTGTGCGAAGGGGCTGTTCTCCGGCGCGGCAACAAATAACTCATCGCGAATGGTGTTGTTGGAGACGATGGTCTCACACCTGGCCACGGCCGTGCCGATCAGACCCCGGCCGGCGGGAATACGCACTTCGCCCGGCTTGATGCGAGGTAACGTGGTGGCATACAAGACCGCTTCATTGGTAGCCTCATCAATGCCCAGGATGCCGACCGGATGGAAGCCAAAGGTCTCCCGCGTCAGATGGACCACCGAATGCATCAATTCGTCCAGGTCTTGCACAGCATTCACCCGGCGCGCGATCTGGCCGACCAATTCAAGTTGGGCGGCGCGCCGCCGGGCCTGGGCATACAGGTAGGCATGGGAGATGGCGGCGGCCGCCTGATTGGCCAGAATCGAAAGGCGGCGGACGTCGCTGGTGCTGAAGCGATGCGGCTCGTGACTCTGTGCGGCCATTATGCCGAGTGTGACATTTCCACTCAACAGCGGGATAAAGACGCCGGAACGGGGTGGGCTATCGCTGACATATCGCGGTTTAGCCGGCAGTTGCGCCAATTCCTTCTCGTAATCGCCGATGGTCAGCGTCTGCCGGCTGCGACGCACCCATCCGACGATGCCGGGATTGTCGCTAATGTCGTAGCTTTGCGGGAGCCGTCTTTCGCCGTCTACCGACCAATACAGGATCTGATATTTATCGCCTTCAAACAAACCGATCTGAAATGTGCGCGTGTCAATAACCTTGCCGGCTTCCTGCGCAATCAGCTCGCAAAGGGCGTCAATGTCCAGTTTGGCCTGCACAATGGCTCGCCCGGCTCCACCCAACACTTCCAGCTCAGCCAGCTGCATCTGCGCAAACCGGCTGACTTCTCGATAGCGCCGGTTGAGCACGAAGAGCGCGTAGAGCAGCAGCAGGATTGCAAGCAGCAGCCAGGGGAACAACTCCGCCAATTCAGCCACCTACTTTGCCGGAAACAATGAAAAGGACGGCCTGAGAAGCCGCCCGAGAACAATGACTGGACAACAGGCGTCGCTCAGCCGGCCTGCTGCCAGTACTGGCTGGCCTCTTCTCGATCCGGGAAAATCCGAAACACCTTGTCAAAGCCGATCATCTTAAAGATATCATACACGCGGGGTGTCATCGAGCAGAGTAGAATGTCGCCGTTCTCCTGGCGCGCCAACCGCCAGGCAGTGACCAGGCAACGCAATCCGCCGCTATTAATGTAGTCTACCCCGGCCATGTCAACGATCAGCCGGTTATGACCTTCGCTGAGCAGCTCTTGTAAAATAGCTTCAAGCTGAACAGCCTGCGATTGGTCGAGGCGCCCAGTCGCAGTCACCAGCCAGAGGTGGCCGGTCAGGTGCGCTCGTTCAATAGTCATGGCGCTTCACTATTTACCAGGGGCTTGGCGGGCAGGCGCTTGCGCATAGTCATCCGATTGCCGTGATACTCGTCGAACTCGAAGGTGACGCTGTCCATCAGTTCCCGGATGAAATATAGTCCAAGCCCTCCAACCTTCAGTTGGACTGACTCTTCCAAATCACTTGATTGGGAATTCTTGCCGCCTGTGACGACCGCCGGGACCGGTACCTTGTCCGGGTCAAACGAGCGGCCAAAATCACGAATCTCGATGACGAATGTATCGTCTTCGATTCGCCAATTGACCTGCAGGATCCCCTCATCTTCGCCGCCGTAGGCATGCTCAATCACGTTCGTGCAGGCTTCATCCGTGCACAGTTCCATGCGAAAGAGCATGTCTTCGTTGAAGCCGGCCTTAGCCGCTCCTTCGCTCACAAACAGGCACACTTCCTGGACCCGGTCAAAGCGCCCCGGAACTGTCAGGGTTTCCTGTTGCAGACTCATGCTAGAGTGTAGTGGGACAACTAATGCATTACGCCGATAGCTGCGCCGATGCTGTCGAATATTTCAAAGATGGAGGTCAATCCGGCCAGTTGTAGCACATCCATGACCCGCGCCGAGGGGTGCACTAACACGATCTTGCGACCATGCCGGCTGGTTGTGCGTTGGGCTGCTACCAGCGCACGGATGCCGGCGCTGCTCATATAATTGACCTGATGCAGGTCCAGAATGACGTTCTTCTTTTGGCCCGCATATTCCTGCAGCTTGCTGTCCAACTCGGGGCTGGTTGCACTGTCGACACGTCCAGCGACAACAACAACAGTTGAGTTGTTTGTCTCTGCATCTGAATCTCGGGTAATTGTGAGCTCGTTCTGGTCAGTCATGGGCGTGTTCCTCCACTTGGCGTGACAAACACCGAGATTATAGCATCGGTTGTTCAGAATAGTAAAGGTAGGTGTGATGGGTCTTCCGGAGTAAAATCAAGGGCGCTCATGACAGCACATCTCAAATTGGGTTTGGGAAACCCTCTCCGTGCGGCCGGCGTAGCCAATGATCCTCCGTTATGGTTAGTACAGAACTAAGTCAAGCAGTCAAAGATGAAGCGCTGGCCCTGGGATTTAGCGTCGCCGGCATCGTTTCCGCCCGGCCAAGTAGCCGGCTGGACGCCTATCTGCAGTGGATTGCACAGGGCTATCATGGCGAAATGGGCTATCTGGCCCGACCTGATCGCCTTATCCGCCGCCGGGACCCCGGCGCGATCTTGCCTGGTGTGAAGTCCATCATTTGCGTGGGTTTGGACTATGCGGCCAAACTACTGCCGGCGCACATTGCCAATGATCCCTCGCGTGGAAGGATTTCGAGTTATGCCTGGGGGCGAGACTATCACACCGTGATGACGCCGCGCCTAGAGACGCTGGCGGCCTGGCTGGAGCGGCAATGTGGTGGGCCGGTGGTCAGCCGGGTTTACGTGGATACGGGAGCGATACTGGAGCGGAGCCATGCCGAATCCGCCGGCCTGGGATTCACGGGCAAGAACACCATGCTGATCGATCCTCGCCGGGGTTCGTGGCTCTTCCTGGGGGAGCTGTTGACCACCGTGGAACTTGAGGCCGACGCCTTTAGGCGAATGCCCGCTTGCGGAAGCTGCCGGCGCTGCCTGACCGCCTGCCCGACGAACGCCTTTCCACAGCCATATGTGTTGGATGCCCGGCGCTGCATTTCCTACCTGACCATTGAACTGAAAGGGTGGATCCCCCGTGAACTGCGTCCGCTGATGGGCAATTGGATCTTTGGCTGTGACATTTGCCAGGACATCTGCCCATTCAACCGCTTCGCTCTGCCGGCCACGGAAGCTTCTTTCCGGCCAACTGATTGGTCATCGGCAGCGCCGCCCTTGCTGGAGCTGCTGGCCATGGATGAACAGCAGTTCAACACTCGCTTCGCGGATAGCCCAATCCGGCGCGCCAAACGCGGCCGGTTCTTGCGCAATGTGTGCGTAGCCGCCGGCAATTGGGCAGACCCGGCCGCGATTCCCGCGCTGGGCCGGTTGCTGGCCGACCCAGAACCGCTCATTCGAGGGCATGCCGCCTGGGCGCTGGGAAGAATAGGGGGGAGTGAAGCCGGCCAACTGCTGGCGGCGGCGGGGGAGAACGAGCAGCAGCCGGAGGTGCTGGACGAAGTGCGATATGCCGCTTCGCTTATTGGGGCCCCGGCGTGAGCAAACAATCTGTTTTCGAAAGTGCAGGCAATGCGCTAAGATCGTGCAGACCAGCATCTGGAGGATGGATTTGACCCAATTACACCCGGCATTCGACTGGCTGCATGTGGCGCGGACGGCACTGGCCTCGCGCATGATTGACGATCTTGAAGAGCAAGTGCTTTACCCCAGGGGAGAGGTTCTGTACCAATTCTCGGCCCGCGGGCATGAATTGGGGCAGACGTTGCTGAGCAGCCTGCTTGATCACCCCTTTGATGCCGCCAGCGTCTATTATCGTTCCCGCCCGTTCATGTTGGGTTCCGGCCTTACCGTCACCGAGGCCTTCGCGTCTGATATGGCTCGGGCCGGCGGTGTGAGCGCAGGTCGGGATGTGGGCGTCGTCTTTAATATGCCCAGCCGGGGCAAGGCGACCATCCTGCCGATGGCCGGCGATGTCGGCTCGCAATTCACCCCGGCCATAGGCTGGGCGCAAGCCATCCGTTACCGGGTGAATGTGCTTGGAGAGTCACATCTGGAAGGCAGCATCGCCGTCATTTGCGGCGGCGACGGGGCTGTCGCCACCAATGGCTTTTGGTCGGCCCTGACCATAGCTACGACGTTGCGCCTGCCGGTGCTGTTCCTGATTGAAGATAACAATTATGCCATTTCTGTGGAGGGTGTGCTGCAGACGCCCGGCGGCAATATCGCCGAGAATCTGCGCGGCTTCGCAAACCTGAAGCTGTGCCAGGGATCGGGCAGCGCCCCGGCCACGACGGCCGAGCTGGTTAGCGAGGCAGTGGCCTACGTGCGCAGTGGGGCCGGACCGGCGCTGCTCCGTCTGGAGGTTCCCCGGCTATCCGGCCACTCGGGCCACGACAACCAATCTTATAAGAGCGCTGCGCTGCTGGAAGAGGAATGGTCGCGCGACCCATTGCCGGCCTTGCGGAGCTATCTGTCGCCGGCGCTCCTTAACGAAGGCGAGTGGCAGGCGCTGGAAGAGGAGGTAAAGCGAGAGGTTACCGCCGCCTGCGAAGCGGCGCGGGCGCAAAGCGAACCGGAGGTCAGCAAAGTTGTTGACCACGTTTGGGCGGATGATAGTGAGCCGCCGCTGGTTGGTGGTCTGGCAGGCGAGCGGATCAGCCTGCCGGCCGGCGATCTGACGCCCTCGCCGGCCAGCCCCCGGCGGATCAACCTTGTCGAAGCGATCCGGCTGACCCTGGAAAGTGAACTGGCGCTCAATCCACGCCTGCTGGTCTTTGGCGAGGATGTCGGTAAGAAGGGGGGTGTGCACATCGCGACGATGGATCTGCAGACTAAATTCGGCGAGCAGCGCGTATTTGACACCAGCCTATCCGAAGAAGGGATCATCGGCCGGGCGGTGGGAATGGCATTGGCCGGCCTGACGCCCGCGCCCGAGATTCAGTTCCGCAAGTATGCCGACCCGGCGATGGAACAGCTGCACAATGCCGGCACCCTGCGCTGGCGCACCGCTAACAACTTTGCCGCCCCGATTGTGGTGCGAGTGGCCGGCGGCTACGGGCGCAAAGTGGGCGATCCCTGGCATAGTGTGACGGATGAGGCTGCCTTTGCTCACTCCGTCGGCTGGCGCATCGCGTTCCCCTCCAACGCCGAGGATGCGGTAGGTTTGCTGCGCTCTGCCCTGCGCGGTCAAGACCCGACCCTCTTCTTTGAGCATCGGGCGCAAATGGATGCGGCCTGGGCGCGCCGGCCATACCCGGGCGACAACTATGTCATTCCATTCGGCAAGGCGCGCTTCATCAGTCGCGGGGATCACCTGACGGTGATCACCTGGGGCGCGATGGTAGAGCGCTGCGAACTGGCCGCGCAACAGCTGGAAGCGGAAATTGAGATCATTGACCTGCGCACGATCATTCCCTGGGACAAGGAATGCATCTTGGATTCTGTGCGAAAGACTTCCAAGGTCATCGTCGTGCATGAGGATATTGGCGTGGCCGGCTTTGGCGCGGAGGTTGCGGCGGTGATCGCTGAGGAGGCATTCTCAGATCTGGATGGGCCCGTAGTAAGGGTGGCGGCGCCGGCTGTTCCCGTGCCGTTCAACTACAATTTGATGAACGCGGTGGTGCCGGCGGTAGAGTTGATTCGCGAGAAGATGCAGGAGCTATTGCTTTATTAATGATGGATGACATTCGCCTCTTCTCCGGCACCGCAAATCGCCCGCTGGCAGAAAAGGTGGCCCACAAACTGGGTATTTCGCTTTCCAATCTGCGGGTGAAGCATCTGCCGGATAGCGAGATTCACGTCCAGATCGAGGAGTTGGTCCGCCATCAGGATATCTTCCTGATCCAGCCCTGTACCGCTCCGGTGAATGACAATCTGGTCGAGCTGATGTTGATGCTGGATGCTTTCCGGCGCGCCTCCGCCCTGCGCATCAATGTGATTGTGCCTTACTTTCCCTATGCCCGGCAGGACCGGATGGCCAATGGACGCGAGGCAATCAGCGCCAAAGTGGTGGCGCGCACGCTTGAGATGTTAGGCGCAACGCGTGTGATGTATGTAGATATTCATTCTCTACAGACCCAGGGTTTCTTTGATATCCCGGTCGATCCTCTGACCGCGATGCCTACCCTTGCCGCCTATTTTGAGAACGATCCCCGCTTCTTGCCGCATGAGACGGTTATTGCGGCCCCGGACCTGGGGCGAGCGAAACTGGCCGGGAAGTACGCCCAGCAATTAGGCATGGACCTGGTGATCATGCACAAGGCCCGGATTGATTTCACGCATACGGAGACATCGGCGGTGGTCGGCGATGTACGCGACAAGACGGTCATTCTGATTGATGACATGATCGCCAGCGGAAGCGTCCTGGACCAGATACCGGCCCTATTAGCAGCCGGCGCTCGCTCACCCGTCTATCTGTCAATCAGCCACCCGGTGCTGCTGCCGACGGCGTTGCAGCGGCTGGACCGGGATTACATCGCCGAACTGGTTACTACCGATACGGTGCTCATCCCCCCAGAGAAGCAACATCCGAAGATACGCATCCAATCAATCGCCGATGTCCTGGCCGTGGCTATTGACTGCATTCATTCAGGCCGGTCGCTTGGCGAACTGCTACGCTTGCTGTAAATTCGCAGTATCTTGGCGCGCCTTTTCGAGCGCGCACTACGCGTCACGGATCATGTGATATACGAGGTCCCGGCTGGACACTACCGCCACCGGCCGCTGCCGGCCCTCATCCTCTTCCTGCACCGCTACCACCCGATGAATGCGATTGGCCAGCAGCAACTGGGCAACTTCAAGCAGGGTGGCCTGGGGCGAGACGGTGACGACTTCGGAACTCATGAAGTCGCCGGCTTTCCTCTCGGCCCAATTATCATCTTCCAGGTGAGCGCGCAACAGATCAGTCTGTGAGATAATCCCCTGGAGATAGCCATTCTCGCTGACTACCACCAGGGCGGTAACATCGGAGGCCAGCATATGCTGGCAAACGATAAGTAAGGGGGTGTCTTGCCGGCAGGACACCACTCCATACCGCTTTGCTTCCAGGACTGTGGGACCTTCTTTAATATTCATCCAACCCGCTCTTCCTGATTGAGTAGTTCAATTGCCAACTTCCTAACAAACCCCGCAGCTCTTCACCAGGCACATCGCAGGACGAGCAGCCGTTGCCGGACCCGCCATGTTTCGGTAAAGACTTAGCAAGAGAACCACCAAGGTCGTTTATAATGCAGTGACCACCATGGCCTGCACAATCATTATAGCAAAACGGCATGCCCGATAAAGCTGAACTGGGCGGCAAAACCGCCGGGAGAAGAAATGACCTCACACTGTCGTATCCGGCCTGCAGTGCAGGAACGCATCAACTTGCTGAGCAGTTGGATCGAATCACAAATGGCTTACCGGGATCAGCCGGGACTGACTATCGGCCTGGTATGCGATCAGGAGCTTGTCTGGAGTCAGGGATTCGGCTATGCCGATGTGGAGCAACAGCTGCCGGCGACGCCACAGACGCTGTTTCGCATCGCCTCAATTACCAAACTGTTCACCAGCACCGCGCTGATGCAATTGCGCGACGCTGGACTGGTGCAGCTCGATAAGCCGTTACAGGAGTATTTGCCCTGGTTTTCGATGAAACCGCCGGACGCAACAGCGCCGCCGATCACTCCCCGCCACCTGATCACACACACCAGCGGGCTGCCCCGGGAAGCTCCATTTCCCTACTGGACTGATTCGGACTTCCCAGATAGCGCAGCCATCCAGGAAAGGCTGGCCGGCCGGGAAAGCGCCCTGCCGCCGGAAACGCGCTGGAAGTATTCCAACCTGGCGCTGGCGCTGGCCGGAGAGGTGGTCAGCGCTGTCTCCGGCATGCCATATGAGCGCTACATTGAGTCCCACATCCTGCAGCCGCTGGGCATGGCCAAGACTCTGGTGCATACGCCGGATGAGGATGATCCCGGGTTGGCGGTAGGCTATAGCCGGCGACTACCCCGACAGAGGCGGCAGCGCAGCCCACACACGGACGCGCAGGGGTTGGCCGCCGCCTTCAACATGGCCTCGAATGTGGAGGACCTGGCGCGCTTCATCATGCTGCAATTTCGCGCTGACGAGGACCGCGCTGCCGGAGATGACTCGCAGATTCTGGCTCCCCGCACGCTGCGTGAAATGCATCGCGTTCACTGGCTGGATCCCGATTGGCAGAGCGGCTGGGGGCTGGGCTTCTCTATCGTCCGGCAGGGGGGCCGGACGCTCATCGGACATGGGGGAGCCGTACTGGGTCACCGGACGCAGATCGGCTTTTCGCCCGCCGACAGGGTGGGCGCAATTGTCCTCACCAATGCTGATGACGGCGACCCGATCCGCTACCAGGAAAAGGCGCTGCAATGGGTGCTGCCGGAGATCGTCAAGCCGGCAGTCGAGGAGTCAACGGCCGCCCCCGAGGAGCGCTATGCGGCTTACCTGGGCAAATACCGTAATGCCTGGCGTGACATTCAGGCGCTGGTGCTGGGAGGCCAGCTTACCCTGGTAGACCCAACGTTGCCGGATCCACTCGCGTTTCAGGCAATCCTGGAGCCTCTGGCTGAGCATACCTTTCTCATGGCAAGGGCCAATGGCGGCTGGCCGGTCGGAGAGTTGGTGACTTATGAAATGAATGAAGCGGGCGAAGTGCAGCGCTTGAAGATGGGCGACAATTATCTGATTCCAATTGAACAATGGTAGTTTCCGGCGCCGGCCCAGTGGCTCCAAGCGTAGCGACCGGAAGTTTAATTGTCCTCCAATGCCATTTGAACAGCGCGATATGCGTCCAGCACGCCATAACCCGTGATATTGTTTGGTATGACACTGGTGTCCGTGATGTCCCGGCATACCTCCCCGCTGCCGAGGGTCAATAATAGGTCCTCAAGTTCAGCCATATCATCGACCGGTGTCAGGTCAGGATTATATGGCTGGGCGGATGCTTGCAGGATCGCCTCGGTCGCGGCGATGTCGCCAATCAATGCCGGATTGGCCGACCAAAGCAAGGCAACTACGCCGGCTACGTGTGGGCCGGCCATAGATGTGCCGCTGGCGATGTAGTAGCTATTACGTGGGTAAGCAGAAAGGATCTCATGGCCGGGTGCAACGATGTCCGGCTTCAGACGCATGCTGCCGTCCACCAGGACCGGCCCTACGCTGCTGAAGCCGACGACGCGCCCAAACCTATCCACGGCGCCGGCGCTGAAGACACTATCGTAGATAGCGGGCGCGCTATTGATCGAGCTGCACTCCGGGCCATCGTTACCGGCGGCGACGACCACGAATATGCCGGCTGAACGCAACGCCTCCATTGCCGGCTGCAATGCCTGCGGGTCGCACCCTTCCATGTCAGCCGGGCAGCCCCAGGAGTTGTTGAGCACGTGCGCCGATCGGGTTGGATCGCCGTCACTCCAGGGATCGCCGTCCTGCGGGTAAGGAGCAAGCATGAATTGCAGGCAATCCAGGTAATAGCCGATGTTGCCGATCCCCCGGGCCAGGTTTTTGCAGGCAATCCAGCCGGCATCCGGCGCGACCCCTACCGTATTACCGACCGCCGTAGCTAAAGTATGGGTGCCGTGTCCAAAATCGTCGGTTGGGAATGAGTCGCCGAACCAGGGGTCCAGCCAGGCGTAATCATTGTCAATCTCGCCATCAGGTAGGACGCCGCGATAGCTGTCCGCCAATTCGGGGTGGGTCAGCTGCACGCCGGAATCAGACTGGCCCACGACGATCCCTTGCCCGCGCACGTTGAACTCTTCCCACACGCGCGGCGCGCCAAGCATTTCCAGGTTCCAGAGCGGCTCCTGCGGCGCGGATTCAACCCCGGGCGAGGGCATAATTCGCCGCGGTAAGGGGCGCAGCATGGGGCTGAGCAACACGCGATCTACATCGGGATGCAGAGAAAGCAGCACACGCAGTGGCAGGCCGCCGGAGACTTCAATGGCGTTCTCCAGGTAATAAGGTGTGTAGTCAATGTAAAAGCGATCCAACAGACCACGCAGGTCTGCCTGGCTGTCCCGAGCGTGTCTGACCAGGGTGTCATACACAAACTGCCGGCGGTCATCGTAGTCGGCGATTTCACCGGCCGCGCTCACATCGGCCTGATCCTTCAGGATGACGAATAGCCGGTCGCCGTAAAGGCCGGGCTGACCAAACAGGACGTAGCTGAACAGGCCGGCCAGCCAAAGGCCGGCCGCTCCTGTCCATAGTGCTGCTCGCTGAGCGCTTAGCTGCTGCTGCCACCAGCGCCGGGGTACCGCTACCATCAGGAAGAGTAAGGGGCTGAGCAATAGGGTCAGGCCGGCCGAAACGAGCGCGTAGAATATCGTCTCTCGCCCGGAAAACAGATTCTCCATAGGCAACGTCTCAGAGTCGCTGGTGATCAGCGGCAACACAATTGCCAGTCCCACCAGGAGAGTGATTGCCGGGCGGTTGGAAATAGCCGGCCGGCCCTGACTGGTGATGCGCCCCAGGGCCAATATTGCCCAGGCCAGCGGAGGCAGCACGATGATCAGCAACGGGGACAGGCCATGTGGTCCGAAATTGACCACCAGGAAGAAAAGCGCCAGGGAGATCACCAGCCCACCCAGGATGGCATCCAGCCAATAACCATTGCCGCCCTGTTCGATGGCCTGCAGCGGATAGTATGCAACCAGTAACGCTGCGCACCAGCCCAGTAGCAGCCCACCGGCCACTTCCAGCAATAGGTCCAGCGGTGAACCGAGCGCTCCTAGAGTCAGCCAAGGCAGCGCCAGCAACCCCGCCAGGCCCAACGCCAGCGGCATCGTCGCAAAGCCGGCGGCCGGGCGTTCCGGCCGGGTGCGGCGCAGATATAGGGCGAGCAAGCCGAGATACAATGCTGCCAGGGCCACACGTATCAGGGCCAGCAGCTGTGTTTCCACTGGCGGAATCCAGGCCAATGGGATCATGACCAGGGCGAAGATGATGCTGAGCGACCAGAGGATATAGGCGGATCTGGCCCTGCCCGCGCCGGTGCGCCAGATGAGCAGGCCAAGCGGCGGGGCAACCATCACAGCAGTCAAGAGCAACGCCGCGTTGGTGGACAGGCTGATGCCGCCGAGCAGGGCGACCACACGCACCATCTGGCTGAAGCCGAAGGCGAAGATGATGTACAGGAAGGTAAGCGCCGGCAGGCAGCCGGCGCGCAGTTGTTGCTCGACGTTGGGCGCTGGTCGCGGGGCGGGTGCGGTCACCTTGTCAGCCGGGATGGTCATCAGCAGGATTGTAGATTGCCGGCCCGCCACACACAAACTTTGACAGTCCGCCTGCCCATCAGCTATAATGCACTCCCGTATCACATATGCTTCCGTAGCTCAACTGGCAGAGCAGGCGACTCTTAATCGTCTGGTTGAAGGTTCGAGTCCTTCCGGGAGCACCAGAGGTAGAA
>CAYVQP010000057.1:0-15534 GCA_964452775.1 uncultured Ardenticatenaceae bacterium
AGGTCTGGCTGAGTATGCTCGTCTTGCGATGGACCTGGTGAAGACCTGCGGGGTTTTGGTCGCAATCGCCGGCGATTATTTCGCAGGCACGAAGAAGAGCCAGAAATCCTTTCCCTCCAGGCCGGAATCGTATAATTGCCGTCTGTGCGTGGGGTAAACAGCGCGCAAAGCGGCCAGCGCGTCCGCGTCCGCGGGGTGAACCAGGTACAGTTTTGCCGCCGGATTCACGGCGTGGACACGCAGCAGCCCCAGGTCGGTCACATCGTTCTGCCAGGTAACATCGCCGGCGTTGATCGCAATGTTGCGCGTGTCCACCCAATGTGGGTAGGGCAGGTGGTAGACGTTGTCCATCTCGCCGCCGGCCGTCAGAAAGTCACGCACCGCCTCGCCCATTTGGGTGGCATTCCACAGCGAATAGCGCGTGTGCGCGGCGTAATCAACGAAGTACCAGCGGTAGCTGCCCCACGTTGCCGTAGCAAGTAGCAAACACACGCCAGCCAACAGATAAACGCGCGCCGCTCCTGCCGGCCGGCCATCGCCCCACAGCCGTTTTACCGCGCCCGCCAGGGGGATAGCCACGATGATCATCACGAAGGGGATTGCGCCGCCTGCACGCGCCACGCTAGGGTTCTCTTGAGGAAAGGCCAGACTGAGGATAGAGGGCAGCAGCATGACAAAGAAGCTGACCAGCAGGTAGATGTCCCGTCGCTCACCCTGGCGCAGCAGCCGGAAGAGGATGAAGGGCAGCCCCAACAGAAACAGCGCTCCGGTCACCATGCCCAACACGGGCGAGCCGGGGATGGTGTTGATCGGCACGTCATCCCCGCGCCAGTTAAACATCAGGAGGGCATTCACGGTGTTCGTCCCGAAGGTGCGCAGCAGGTCGCCGGGCAAGACATCCGGCGCGGCGGCCGAGCGACTCAGCGCCCGGTACCAGAACAGGTCCGGCTCATCCATCATGTAGCGCAGCAAGGGGAGGAAGATGAGTATCGCCGCCGCCCCGCCCAGCAGCGCGTTGAGCCAGAAACGTCCGGAGAGGGCGCTCTTTTCCTCCCATGATGCGCGGCCGAAGCGGTGAAGACGCAGGTCTAACAGCACTTTGATCCCAATCAGAGATAGAAAGAGCAGTGGGACAATGCGCATGGCCGTGTAGGTGTGCAGGCCGAGGCCGAGCAGCGCCCCGGCGACCAGCCAGTCGTTGCGCCGGTTGTAGCGCAGAGCGCGCAGCAGGAAGTAGACAGCGGGCACGACAAAGGCGGCGGTAAACGGAAATCGCAGGCCGACCCGCGTGATGGCGACATGCCAGGTGGAAATCGCCAGGAAGAAGGCGGCGAGTATGCCGGCCAGCCGGCCATACTCCTGGCGAGCCAACAAATAGGTGAGCAGGACCGTGATCATGCTGACGATGCTCGTTCCGACCTTCAAAGCCAGGAAGCTGATGGTCAGCGGGGTGAAGCGGATGAGTGCGGCGGTCAGGTAAAACTGCATTGGCTCCCGCCCGGTGTTGCGCACAAAGAAGATTGGCCGCGCTCCCTGCAGGACGTCATAGACATCGAGCAGCTTTTCGGCGTGATCGCTGGTCATCTCCAGGGGGATGGTGTCCAACCGGTATGCGCGAAAGAAGAGCGCCAGGAAGGCAACGCCGGCCAGCGCTGCCAGGCTGATCAGGCGCCACTGGTCACGCCACGGACGGCCGGTCGTGGCCGTGGCTGGTTCCCCGGCAGGCCGGGCAGTGCGCCATGCGCAGCCGGCGCCGAAGCAAAGAATCGCGGAGAGCCAGGCCAGCCAGCCGCCATCAAGGCGATTGTCCGCAAAACCGCGCATGGCCAGGAAGGCAAACGCAACCGCGCCGGCCAGCACAACACTCCGCTCCAGACGACCGGCGATCAAGGGGCGCACATCCATGCGCGGGTTGGGCGCGGGATAGTCGCCAAATGGGATGGCCGGCCGGCGCAGGAAGGGAAGCAGGAAAAGCGTCACGGCCGCCAGGTAGCAGGCGACGGCCGGCCACACACGCTCCTGTGCGGTGAGCAGCCATTGGCCGGCGAGCGCCAGCAACAGCGCGGAAGTGATGGCAGTCAGCGGCAGGAAGCGAGAAAGACGCTTCATCAATCTGATCTTAGCGATACAATTCAGCTCGTGTCAAAAATAGGGTTGCCGGCATGCGGGCGTGTCTGTCTCTTGCCGGCGGCGCAGGCATGATCAGAGGGCTACCACAGAGGAATCAGTGATGGAGTTACCCGTGAATCCCCAGGATGTCCGGCAGGCGGCGGAGCGATTGGCCGGAGTGGCCAATCGCACGCCGGTGATGACCTCGCGTACCTTGAACGCTCGCGCCGGGGCCGAGGTTTACTTGAAGTGTGAGAACTTCCAGCGGGTCGGCGCTTTCAAGTTTCGCGGCGCATATAACGCAGTCAGCCAATTGACGCAGGCGGAACGGGCAGCCGGGGTCGTTGCCCACTCCAGCGGCAACCATGCGCAGGGATTGGCCTTGGCGGCGAAACTGCTAAATGTGCCGGCGACTATCGTCATGCCGCAAGATTCGCCGGCAATTAAGGTGGCGGCAACGGCTGGTTACGGCGCGCGCATTGTCACCTGCGCGGCGGTCGAGCGGGAGGCGGTGAGCGAGCGGCTGATGCGGGAAGAAGGGCTGATCCTCATTCATCCATACGACAATGAGCGGATCATCGCCGGGCAAGGAACGGCAGCCTGGGAACTGTTCCTGGAGACCGGACCGCTGGACTTGCTCTTCGTGCCGGTGGGCGGAGGCGGGTTGATCAGCGGGTGCGCGCTGGCGGCGGCCGGGTTGTCCCCCGGCTGTCGAGTTGTGGGCGTAGAGCCGGAAAGCGCCGCCGATGCCAATCGCTCCTGGCGGACCGGCGAAGTTGAGGTGTTAGCCGGCGTGCCGCGCACCATCGCCGACGGCCTGCGCACCCGCTACATTGGCGAACGCAATCTGGCGATCATGCGCCGCCACGTGCACAATATGACCACGGTCAGCGAGGCCGAAATCATGGGCACCCTCCGCTTCCTGTGGGAACGATTGAAGATCGTTGTTGAACCCAGCGCCGCGGTCGCCCTGGCGCCGATCTTGACGGGTCGCTATGCAGCGGCCGGAAAACGCGCCGGTGTCATCCTCAGCGGCGGCAACGCGGACATTGCCTCCCTTGCGCAGTATTTTGCGCTCGAGTGAGCCGGGTTTGAGCCACGTACCCGTCCCGGCGGATGAGCGCCGCCTTACCGTATGCTGTTTTCGCAGGTCCAACATACAATAGCGAGGATGGTGAAATAGCCCCGTAACTCTCCGGTACGACTTCCTCCGAGGCCGTCGCCGGAGCCTAGGGCTATGGGGTCTGTTGCGAACGAGGCGAACGCACCGCCAAGGAAGTGGGTTGAGAGATGGGTGATCGTCCCCGAGTATTGGTCTGCGACGAGATAAATGAAGCCGGTCTGGAGATACTGCGACAGGAGACAGATGTCGATCTGCGGCCGGAACTGCAGGGGAAGGAGTTGCGGGCCGTTATCGGCGACTACCAGGCGCTGATTGTTGGCCCGCAAGCACGCGTTGACCAGCGCGACATTGAAGCGGGCTTCAATCTACGGATCATCGCCAGTACCGGCTCGCGACTGGACAACATTGATGTCACCGCTGCCCGCAACATGGGCATTGAAGTGCGCGGAACGCCCAGTTCCAATGCGGTAGCCATCGCCGAGCACGCGCTGGCGCAAATGTTGCTCCTCTCATATCGAATCGCGGCGCAAGATCCGGGCGGTCGCGGCGGCCTGGCGGGAAAAGTACTGGGCATTATCGGCTTCGGATTGGTCGGCCAGCAGGTGGCCCGGCGGGCGCGCGCCTTTGAAATGCGGGTGATGGTCAATCAGCCGCGCTTGACGCCGGAATTGGCGTTGAACGCCGGGGTAACAGCTACGGACCTGGTCGAACTACTACGCGAAGCGGATTTTGTCAGCCTGCACGTTCCCTTCCGGGCGGAAACCCTCACGCTGATCGGCCGGCAAGAATTGGCGCAAATGAAGCCGGGCGCCTGCCTGATCAACACCGGGCATACCGACCTAGTGGACGACGCCGCCCTGTTGGAGGCGCTGGATCGGGGCTGGATCGCCGGGGCGGCGGTGCCCGAGTACCCGGCAGGCAGCCAGCCGGCAAACGAACTCGCGGACCGCGACAACCCGGCCCAACTCGTACGCCGGCATCCGCGGGTGGTAGTAGCGCCGCACGTGACCCGCATCCTGGGCGACCGCCGGCCGGAGATCGCGGTCGCAGTTGCCCGGCAAGTGCTGGAGGTCGTGCGCGTCAAGCGCGTCAGCGAGAGTCTCAAGCTGGAGGTCGTGCCGGTTGACCAGGTGATGCCGCACGAGGCAATTGACGAGAAACGAGTGAAGCGACTGATGGCGGGGTTAGAAGCGGAGGGCCGGCTGATTAACCCTCCGATAGTTACCGAATGGAATGAGCGCTACGTCATCCTGGACGGGGCTACGCGCTTCGCCTCCCTGCAGCGCCTCGGCTACCTTTTCATGATCGTGCAGCTCGTAGATGCAAAACGCGACAACTTCGAACTACACACCTGGTATCACGCGATTTCCAGCAAACAGCCGCTCGACGAACTGTTGGCCCAACTGGCGGCTATCCCCGGCTTACAGTTGGCCCCAACGTCGCCGGCCAGCGAGAGCAGCGTGCTGGCAGACCCGCAGGCGTTGTGCTACTTCCTGGGCAGCGACGGCAGCGTGACGGTTGCGAAAGCCGCGCCCGGTAGCGACCGCCTGCAACTGATGAATGCCCTGGTGGATACCTACACGCGTTGGGGCGCAGTCGAACGCACCTTGCTGACGGACCTGCCGCGGCTGTTGGCCCAGTTCCCCGATCTAGCCGCCGTCGCCGTCTTTCCGCAATTCAGGCCGGAGACGGTCTTTGAGGTGGCCAGCCGGGGGGAATTGCTGCCGGCGGGCCTGACTCGCTTCATCATTCCCGGCCGCATCCTGCGCCTGAACGCGGACCTGCAACAACTGAAGAAAGATGAGCCGCTGGCCGCCAAGCGGGCCTGGTTCAACCGCTTTTTGACCGACAAGCTGGCGCGCAGCCGGTTGCGTTACTATCAGGAGCCGGTCATTCTGCTCGATGAATAGCCGCTCGATGCCGGGGGGCAACTAATGGCAGCGCTGGCGGCGAGCGCCGTTTTGCTGGGCGGGGCGCTGAGCTACCTTTTCACCCGGCTGTTGATCGCGGTGTCCACCCGCACGGGCATGATGCTGGACGATCCCCGGCAGGCGCGCCGGCGCATCCACGGCGCGCCTACCCCGCGAATCGGCGGAGTGGTCTTGCTGCCGGCGCTCCTGCTGACTTTGACGTTTATGTTGCCGGCCGACCTCCGGCAGAACCAGCAGATCCAGGGCTTCATAGCCGGCGCGTTGCTCATTTCGCTGGTGGGGATTGTTGATGATTTTCGCAGCGTTCGCGGGCCGGTTAAGCTTGTCGCCCAGCTGATCATCGTGACCTTTGTGGTTCTGCGTTTTCAGCTGCTGATACCCTATGTCAACAATCCGCTGCAGGAGGGGATCATTGCCTTTCCCGCGTGGGGCGCGGCTCTGATCAGCATCGGCTGGATCATGGTCACTACCAACCTGATCAACTTTATTGACGGCATAGACGGGTTGGCGGACTCGGTCACCATTGCCTTTACTATCGTGGTGGGCCTGGTCGCGCTTCGTTTCAATCAGCTGGGGCTGGCGGTCATATTGGCGACGTTGCTTGGTTGCGGCCTGGGTTTCCTCCCCCTGAACTGGCATCGCGCCCGGGCATTCCTGGGCGACGGCGGGGCGATGTTTCTCGGCTTCTCTATCGGCGTGCTGTCAATCCTCTCCGGCGCAAAGCTGGCGACCGCCCTGCTCGTCCTGGGGCTGCCGATATTGGATGTGGCCAATACCTTCGTCGTGCGCGTCAGCCGGGGGCAGTCGCCATTCACCGCGGACAACGAGCACCTGCACTACCGGCTGATCCGCAAGGGGCTGACGCCGGGTCAAACGGTGCTCGTCATCGGCGGCATCTCGTTCGCCTTCGGGCTGCTGGCGCTGGTCAACAACACCCCTTTCAAGGTCGTCTCGTTGATTGTGCTGGCGGTGATCTCGCAGGGTCTGATCTTCTGGTCTATGCGCGACTGACGCGGTTGGGCAGAATCAATCCGAGTTGCCGGCTTCCTCAGCGGGCAGCGGATCCTCCGGGTCTCGGGAGACGACAACCAGCGTAATGTCATCTTGTTGAGTGGCGTCTCCAATGAACTCAAAGACGGAGTCAACAATTTTCGCGGCGATGATTGAGGCCGAGCGCTGCTGGTTACGCCTGACCAGCCGGAAAAGCCGTTCTTCGCCATAGAACCCCTGCCCTTCATCTTGCGCTTCGGTGATGCCATCCGTGTACAGCACCAACACATCGCCGGGGGCAATAACTGTGCTTGCCATGCTTTCGTCAATGGACGGCAGAATGCCCAGGGGCAGCGCCGTGCGGGTCAGGGGCCGGGCGTCCGGCAACTCGCCATCTTCACCGTCGCAGCAAAACAAAAGCGGCGGGTTGTGACCGGCATTGCAGTAATCCAGCCAGCCGGTGCCGGTATCCAGTACGCCATAGAAGACGGTCACGAACAGGTCGCTGTGCGTGTCTTCCAGGATGCGGCGATTGGCAGTGGCCAGCACCTCGTCCGGCGGACAATTCGGCTCTCTGGCGAAGGTGCGGATCAAGGTCCTGCAGAGGGCCATAAACAGGGCCGGACCCAGACCCTTGTCCGCCACATCAGCCACCACAATCCCCAGCCGGTTATCCGGCAGCGGGATAATGTCGAAGAAGTCGCCGGACATCTCCCGGGCAGGTTCCAGGTTGGCGGCAATCTTCCAACCCATGATATCAGGCGCTTCCTCGGGCAGTAAGCTGGCCTGGATGCGCCAGGCGACAGCCAACTCGTGCTCCATGCGTTGCAGGGCCAGCGACTGGGTTAGCATTTCCGCCCGATAGGCCTGAGAATAGATGGCGTCCTCATACGATTGGGCCTGCTGGGTCAGGGCCAGGGAGAAGCGATCGCTTATCTGCAATGCGCCATCCAATTGGTCGGCGACAGCCCGGGCAGCCGGGAGGTGCTTGACCGGGTGTTCGTTTGCGGGCGGGATGATGCAGATGCCGCCGCGGGGCATTGTGCCTATCGCCGCCAGCAGCGCCCGGCGCGAATCCGGCGTGCGCCAATAGCAATAGCCGGCCGAATCCTCCGCCAAGGCCGCTTCCATCTCAGCGAATGGGTAGATTGCCTCTTGCCGATTCTGATATAGCAACTCCCCGCCCGAGAGCCAGACCACAAAGTCGCACTTGGGAAACAGCTGCTCCACCTGCAGCCCAAGAAGTTCGGGAAGGCGAGCGCTATCCGGCGCGGCATGCAAGAGCGCCCTTCCCTGGCTATCAAGGGTCGCGTTGAGGAAGGCGCGCCGGCGCCGGCGGCCGGCCGCGCTGCGCAACTGATGAACTCCCCCGGCAATCAGGAGTAACGGCACAAGCCAGATCAGCAGCCACATCTGACCGGAGCGTGTATAGCCGGCAATCAAGGCCAGTGCGCAGAGCACCAATAATCCGTAGAGACCGGCGGAGGCGCGGTCAACCAGTGGAGTCTTGTCCATCACCGATCCAGAAGCAGATGGGTTAATTGAATCATGCCGGCCCGGCGAGCGCAACAAGCTGGCGGTCGCGGCTTCGATGTGTAAAACAGTTTACAGTAGCGCTGCAAATTTAGGCGCACCCGGTGAGAATCGGTTCCGCAAGCTCTTGACAAGCCCTTCGCCGCTGTGTTAGAGTTTTTGAGGCATGACTCCTGTCATGTACATCATCAAAGGAGGCGCACGGAATATGGTTGACGTTATGGCTTATGATGCCCGCGATGTTGCCCGAAACAAGCTGGGCGGTTTACCAACCTTCTTGGGGCGAAGTGCGCCTGCCGGTTGTTGACATAATCTCTTAGGTAAATGTCACTCCGGACCGCGGCGCCTTCTCCGGTGGCTGCGGTCTTTTTTGTGCTCAATTCCCCTTATCAAGATTGACGCAACAACAGGGACCGGCAACCGGACCCCGGCAAACGCAGCGATCGGACGGCTCAATGCCGGCCGGTCAGCAGGCGCCGCCAAACGGCGCAAACGTCGCAATGTGCGGTATCGACCAGGCGATTCTCTGGTCTTCCAGGATAGAAAAGGAAATACCAAGGATGATTCAAGCAGTGATATTCGATGTGGGCGGCGTGCTGGTGCGCACTACGGACCATAGCCAACGGCGGGCCTGGGAACATCGTTGCGGGCTGAGTCCGCGCCAGTCCGAGGCAATCGTCTTTGAAAGCGAGATGGGCGCCAACGCACAGGCCGGCCTGGTCACAGACGATGAACTGTGGCGCTGGGTCGGAAAACGACTGGAATTGGACAACGGCCAGCTGGACGTCTTTCGCAACGCCTTTTGGGCCGGCGATGAACTTGACGTGGGTTTGGTGGAGTTCATACGCTCGCTCAGGCCGCGTTACCAGACGGCGATCATCAGCAACGCCACGGACAATCTGCGCCCGGCGCTGACCGAGAAGTTCCGCATAGCGGACGCCTTCGACCTGATCGTCTGTTCGGCGGAAGAAAAGGTGCTGAAGCCGGACCCGGAAATCTACCAGCGAGCTTTGCACCGGCTAGGGCGGCAGCCGGAGGAGTGCGTCTTTATTGACGACAGCGCCGTGAACCTGGCCGCCGCGGCGGCGCTGGGCATGCAAACGATCTTCTACATTGCCGGAATTGATGTATCGGCTTTGTTGGCGGAAATGGGCGTGTGTATCCCGCCGGAGTAGAGCGCACGGCCGGCAGGGGCTAAGCGTGTGCGCTGCAAGCCCCCTTCCCTGAGGAAATGCGACGCAAAGGAGAAGAAGCAATGATTCACGAACGCGAAAGAACCACGGACTTGACCAAAACATCTGCGATCGGAATGAACGAAAACGGAGGAAATGCAATGCTTGCACAACCTGAGATAGTTGACCGCACTCGCTCGATGCTGGTGCGTAAGTTCGACGGCAGCGACGCCGACTATTACGGGATCGTCGCCATAGACAATGCAGTCTGGCCTGAGTTCCTGACGACCATCGAGAATTGGAAGCATTGGGACGGCAGCCGGGATAGCCAGTATCGCTTTCAGCGCTGGGTGCTGGAGAGTGAAGGCCAAATTGTCGCCTTTGGGGCCTGCGGCGATCGCTCGTGGGCGTACAAGCCGGGGCAATACTTCCTCAACCTGAGCGTGACTCCGGAGCAGGAAGGGCGCGGATTCGGCTCTGCTCTGTTCAATCACATGCTGGCCGAAGTGCTCGCCATGGAGCCGGAGGCCGTGCGGATTACGACCCACACCCGCGAGGACAAGCCGCGCGCGATGCGTTTCCTGGATGATCGGGGCTATATACGCGCCTTTCGCGCTCCGCGCTCGCTGCTGCACGTGCCGTCATTCGATGCGGCGCGCTTCGCGGACAAGGTGGATCACATCCGGCAGAGCAGCATCGAAATTGTCTCACTTGCCGAGCTGATGCAGGGCGAGCCGGACTGGATGCGCAAGCTGTACGATCTGGAGTGGGAATTGGGACAGGATGTGCCCTATCACGACGAGTTCACCCGCCCGACGTTCGAGACCTTTGAGAAGGAAGTAGTGCACGATCCTAATCTTTTGCCGGAGGCGTGGTTTATCGCGGTGGACGGCGAGCGCTGGGTCGGGATGAGCGCCTTGTGGAGAAACCCCGGCAACGCTAAGCGTCTGGAGACCGGCCTGACCGGCGTCTCCCGCGATTATCGCCGGCGAGGATTGGCGACGGCCATGAAGGTCGTCGCGATTGAATACGCCAGAAGCCGGGGCGTCGAGGAAATCGAGACGGACAACGAAGAGCATAACCCGATGTACCAGATCAACCTGCAGTTGGGATATGTGCCGCAGCCGGCCTTCCTCGACTATGTGAAGGACATGAAAGAGTAGTGCGCGCTTCAGCGCCTAATAGGCCGGCCTTCAGCGAGAAGGCCGGCAAACCCTGACAGGATAAACAAATGACAGCGATAAATATCCGCCCATTTGATCACAGTGAATCCGACTATCAGCAGGCGGTCGGCGTCTTCAACCAGGTCTGGCCTGAGTTCCATGACACGGTTGAGCTGTGGCGCTTCCATGACGAGCGTCTCGTTCCCGGCTTCCTCTTTCAGCGGCATGTCCTGGAGCGAAACGGTCGAATTGTGGGCATGTCCGAAGCCGGCCAGTCTCCCGGCTCATTCGAGCCCGGCAAGTTCTGGACCTTCTTTTGTGTCCATCCCGAGCACCGGCAGCAGGGACTCGGCACGGCCCTATTCAACCATCTGTTGGACGAGCTTTCCAGGCACGAGCCCAAGAAGCTGACCTCCTGGACGAGCGAGGAGCAATTCGAGGGTGTGCGCTACTTGCAGCAGCGCGGCTTTCAGCAGACCATGCGCTATCCGCGGTCCGAGCTGGACGTCAACAGCTTTGATCCGGCGCCGTTTGCCGGCAAGGTCGAGCGAGTGATCAACGGCCCGATACAGATCAGGACCCTTACTCAATTGCTGGACAGCGATCCGGAATGCAAGACCCGGCTCTATGACGCGATCTGGGAGTTTCTGCAGGATGTACCGTCTCCCGACCCGCTAACCCGCTTCCCGCAGGACGTGTGGGAGAAGCGGACGTTCGAGAATCCGGACCTGTTGCCGGACGGATGGCAAATTGCCGTGGACGGCGATCGCTACGTAGGGCTGACCATGCTGTTTCGCAACAGCGGCAGCCGCAAGATCCTGGAGACGGGGTTGACCGGCGTTTCGCGCTCTCATCGCCGGCTGGGTATCGCTACGGCGGTGAAGGTATTGGCTATCCAATACGCGCGCGAAAACGGCTATGATTGCATTCGCACAGACAATGAGGAGAATAACCCCATGTTCCAACTCAACCTGGCGCTCGGCTTCAAGCCAACGCCGGCCGGGCTGGATTTTGTGAGGTATCTCCAGTAACTATCTGTCGTTGAAAACCCCGCAGGTCTAACTGTATCGGTCATGCCGGCAGCGAAGCCGGGAAAGACCTGCGGGGTTCCTTTGCGAAGCGACAATTACACCTGAAAAGAGGAAATCCGCATGACCCTTCCCGTCATTCAACTCAACGGTGCGCCCTACTCCCAGGGAGTGCAACATGGCCGCGCATTGCGTGACCGCATCGGGCACAACCTTGAAGTCTACTTCGACCGCTTTTGGCGCGAAGCCAATGTGCCTCGCGAAGAGGTGTTGGAACGCTCGCGCCTTTACAGCGAGGCGATCCGGAAGGGGAATCCCGCCTACTTTGCCGGCATGCAGGGCATCGCGGCGGGCAGCGGCTTTAGTCTGGATGAGATCGGAGCCCTGACCGTGCGTTATGAAATCCTCTACTATCATCGGGTGCTGGTTGGGCAGGCGGCGCAGGCTGTGGACGGCTGCACGGCGTTTGCTATTTCGCCGGCGGACAGCGCGAACGGTCACTTGCTGCTCGGCCAGAATTGGGACTGGATCCCGGAGGTGGCGGGAGCCATCGTACATACCACCCACGAAGACGGCCTGGATAGCATCGCCTTCACCGAAGCCGGCATCTTTGGGGGCAAGATCGGGCTGAACTCCGCCGGGCTCGGCCTGGCGGTCAACGGCATCACCAGCACGAGCGATGATTGGACCCGGCTAAGCGCCCCATTTCATGTGCGCTGCTACGACATCCTGCGCCGGCGACGATTGGAGGATGCCCGGGCTGTCGTGGCGGATGAGCGCCGGTCGTGCTCAGCCAACTACCTCATCGCGCAGACGCCGGATAGCGTCCTGGATATCGAGGCAGCGCCGGACAGTTTGCACCAGCTTTCGTGGGAAGATGGATGGCTGGTGCACACCAATCACTTCGTGGACCCGGGGGTAATCGGGATCAGCGAACCGGAACCGGAGTATCGCGCTTTCTCGTGTCGCCGGCGAGAGCGGATGCAAAGCATGTTGGCTGAACGCCGGCCGGTGTCCATAACCGATCTGCAGGTGATGTTGCGCGACCATGTGAACAGCCCGCGCTCCATTTGCCGGCATGAAGTCGTGACCGCGCCGGTGGACGAGCAATACCGCACCGTTACCGGCGTGATTATGGACCTGGAAGAGAAGGCGCTCTACGTGACCGACGGGCCGCCATGTGAGAACGCTTTTGAGCGCATTACACTGTGATCAGCAGTAACGAACAGCAAGCTCAGCTTCGGCGGTCACGCGCTGAGTAGGCGGGTAACTCCAGATACTGGTCCGCGGCCTGGACCACGTGATAGGGCATCCAGGCGACTCCGAACAGCTCCACGCTGATGTCCTTCTTGTAGGGAGTGACCGCGATCTCCTCGCAGCTCGCTGCGATTTCGGCCCACCGCCGGCGCACATCCGCCAGCGCCGCCTCCTGTTCTGCCTGCGCCGCCTCCAGTTGCTTGCGCAGATCGGCCTCTTTTTCGCGCGCCTTGTCCAACTGGTCTCGTGCGCTTTGGGTCTCGCGGCGGCGGGCGGCCGATGAGGTGCGGCTACGCTTGTTAAAGAGGGTCAGGACGGTCTTGGCGTGCGCCATCGCTTCGTCGGCCCGGCGCTCATTGTAGTCCGCCTCCTCTTGCGCAGCCGCCTGCGCCGCCTTCTTCACCCGCTCGTTCAATGGATCGATCTTGCGACTGAAGCGAGTGACAACCGCTTGCTCTTCCAGCCGGCTGCGCTCCCGCGCCGCCTGGGTGCAGCGATCGCGAAAGGCTGCCTGCGAAACCTCCGGCCCGGCGATTATCGCCAGCTGCTTGTTCTCGCGAACGATGACCTGGCTATTGCGATACAACCACTCGACCAGATTGTCGCGCAACGCCCGCAAGATGTTCGCATCGCCCAATCCACTTTCCAGAGGGGCATAGGCGGCATTAGGTAAGGGCGATCGCGCCAATGCGGCCGGATCGATTTCATCGGATGCGTAATTCTGCCAGGCCAGACTCGAGCTCATTCCTATGCCGGAAGCGAGAACGGTCCACGGTCGGGTCATGTCCAGCGCATATTTGCGGTTATAGAAGCCGATGCGCGCCTGCGCCAAGAGGGCCGGACGATAACGCCGGCCCACATCGCGCCAGTTGGCGGCCAGCTCCGGGCGATAGGTGTTCAGCGCCTGCGCAGGAGTCAAGGAATAGGGCAGGTAATACTCGCTTACTTGCGGCGGAATAGCCGGCTTTTCTGCCGGACGCTCCTTTGCTTGCGGCTCCGGCGCGACCACCGTCGCAGCCAGCGGGGCGGCAACAACGGGCGCTGCCACCGGCTCCTCGACAATGGCTGCAGCGCCGGGTTCGTCAGGTATGCCGGTCACTTCCGGCGACAGGCTGACGGCGCCGGCAAGAATGTTCAACTCATCTATCTGCGCCCGGGTCACCGGCCCGGCGAGATAGTTCATCGCCCAGCGCGTCTGGAATAGCAATGGGCGCGACTCGTGAACGTTGCGCATCAGGAAGACGCGCTTGCCCAGGCCGGAAATTAGTTGATCGTATTCGCGCCGGTCCAGCGCCTCCGGGGAGCTGCTCGACAGGCCGTCCAGCAGGCGCTCCTTGTCGCGCTCGGTGGCAAGCTTGCCGATGAACCAGGTGCCGGTGTTGGACAGCCCCTTATAGTCAACGTCAGCCGGATTCTGAGTGGCCAACAGCAAGCCCAGGCCGAAGGCTCGCGCCTGTTTTAACAGACGCAAGAGCACCGGCTTGGAGGGCGGCATAGCAATCGGGGGCAGGTAGCCAAAGATCTCGTCGAAATAGACCATGGCGCGCAAGCTGGTGGTGCCCCGCAATCCACGCATCCAGGCCTCCGCCGCGGATAACAATAGGGTCACGAAAAACATGCGCTCCGCTTCAGCCAGGTGAGCGATATAGAAGATGGAGTGCCGGGGCCGGCCGTCGGGCGTATAGAGCAACTGCGAAATGTCCAGGGGCGTGCCGTGAATCCAGGCCTGGAATGAGGGCGCCGCCAGGATATTGTTCAACTGCATGGCCAACGCAAAGCGCGACTTCTCGGGGAAGAATTGATCGACCGGAAATACGCCCAGCTTCTCGAATGGGGGAGTCTGCACCTGAAGAATCAGGTTGCTCATCTCCAGGTCCTGCCCTCTGCTCCAGGTGTGTTCGAATATGTTGGCTAAGAGGATGTGCTCGCGGGATTGCAGCGGGTCAATGTTCTTCATCCCGATCAGGCCAAGTAAGGCCGTCACGGTGGTGGCGACCTGTTCTCGCAGTAAGTCGCGGTTTTCATCCCAATCGAGATCGGGGGCCGCCAGGGAGGAAAGGATGCTGAGCGGCAGGCCGGCGTCTGAGCCCGGCGTGTAAACGGCGAACTGGACGCTATCTTTCAGTCGCTGGATGCGCTCCGGCGCAATATCCCATGATGCCAGACCCTTACGCCAGCTCTCGGCGGTGGCCACTGCCGCCTCCTCCACGCTGCGACCTTCCCGGCGGGCCGTATCTGCGTTAATCCAGGGGGCAAAATCTGCCGGGGCCAGGTCGGGGAAGTGCAGGATCGCGTTGGTGATGTCGCCCTTGGGGTCAATCATCAGCGCGGGCAGATTGCTGAGCGCCGCTTCTTCCAGCAGGTCCAGGCAGAGACCGGTCTTCCCGGAACCCGTCATACCAACCACCACGCCATGTGTGGTAAGATCCGCCGGATCATAGAGCAGTGGATCGGGCTTTAGTTCGCCGCTGGCTACATCAACATACTTACCGAGATAGAAATTTCCGTCCGTTTCAAGCATTGCTCAGTTCTCTTGGTCTACATTCTCAGGGGTCTTGTTGGTCACAAAGAGCTGACCCGGCAATTGTAGCACATTCGCCTCTCGTATCAGGTAAGTTCTGCTAGTGCAGCCATTCGGCGCGGCCGACATTCTATGTCCAGCAAATCTCCGACAGTACGACTGCTGAAGCTGGGAGCCGCTGGCTTGCTGACCATCGCCTGCGCGTATCTTGTGCTCCAGGTGATCTCTTATCTACGCTTGCTGAACGACCCGCAGAGCCGCTCCTTCATCCAATGGGCCACCGGCGACTCAGAGGCGCGGGCGGATCTGATTACCGTCCAGCGGGATGTCTGCCCCGGCGCGCCCTTCATATTGCCGGCGGATGGCTATATCGGCTTGCTATACGCCGATCCCCGCGGCCCATACTCCGGCAACAACCCTCACCAGGGGATTGATATTTTCAGTAACACGGAGCCGGGCATGACCCCTGTTTACGCCGCCTACGACGGCTACGTTACCCGAGAGGAGGATTGGCGCAGCACCTTGATCATGCGCGTGCCTGACGACCCACTGCAGCCGGGGACTCCCATCTGGTTGTACTACACGCACATGGCCGATCGCCAGGGCAATGATTACATCGAAGAGGCCTTCCCGCCCGGCACCCGGGAGTTGTTTGTCGAGCAGGGCACGCTGCTGGGGTACACCGGCGACTACAACGGCGACTCGCT
>CAYVQP010000057.1:15634-28244 GCA_964452775.1 uncultured Ardenticatenaceae bacterium
AAGTTGAGCGCCTTGCACAATGTCCTGGGTGGAGCACTGAAGCCCGTCCTGACCTATGCCAGCCGCGGCCGCATTCCACAGATGGAGGGCCGCGTGCAGCTACCCGGGCTGCATGGGGAGGTAATCGTCTACCGGGACGAGTGGGGCATTCCGCACCTCCGGGCGAATCACCGCCATGACCTCTATCTTGTGCAGGGCTACGTGCATGCGGGCGACCGCCTGTGGCAGATGGAAGTCAACCGGCGCGTGGCCGCCGGCCGGCTGGCAGAACTGTTTGGGCCGGCAGCGCTGGACACGGACCGGCTGACACGCACCCTGGGCTTCGCCCGACTTGGGCAGCAGGCATGGGATCAGGCCGCCGAGCAGACCCGAGCTGACCTGACCGCCTACGCGACCGGCGTGAACCTTTACATTGAACGTGGAGCAACTCCAATAGAGTTCAGCCTGCTCCGCCACTCACCCGAACCGTGGCAGCCGGTGGATTCGTGCGCCTTCGCCTTGCTGCAATCCTGGGCGCTGTGCACGGGCTGGACCAGCGAGTTGACCCGCGCAAAGCTCAGCGAATCGCTCAGCGCCGGCTTGCTGGCCGAGTTGGAGCCGCATTATCCGGAGGCGAACCCCACCACTCTGCCGCAGGGCATCGAATTCAACCGCCTGGAACTTGACGGTATGTTTCGGGCGGCGATTGGGCCGTTGCTGGGCAAGGGTAGTCTGGACGGCGGTGGAAGAGGCAGCAATGCCTGGGCTATTTCGGCCGGGCGCAGCGCCACCGGCAGGGCCATCCTTTGCAACGATATGCACCTGCCGATGAGCACCCCCGGCCTGTGGTACTACGTCCACCAGCAATGCGCTGATGGGCTGCATGTGGCCGGCGTCACCATCCCCGGTGCGCCCTACGTGCTGGTCGGTCACAACGACAGGATCGCCTGGGGCGCGACGCTGACCTTTTCAGACAGCGAGGACCTTTTTATCGAGCAACTGAACGACCAGGGAACGCACTATCTCTTCGCCGGGGAATGGCGGCCATTGCAGCAGATCGCCGAGCCGATCGCGGTCAAGGGAGGTCAATCCCATACGGAAATGGTGCGCCTGACCCATCACGGCCCATTGGTGGACGCCGCGCTGGGGCAGGAAGGCAGCCGGAAGACAGCGCTGGCGCTATGTTCCATCGCCCTGCGACCGCATCAGGCTTTGGAAGCCTTCGCCCGGCTGGACATCGCCGCCGGCTGGGATGATTTTGTCGAGGCGGTGCGCCTGTTCGCCGCGCCAACGCTGAATCTTGTCTACGCGGACGTAGAAGACAACATCGGTTACTATTTCACGGGCGACATTCCCATTCGCGCTTCGGGGGACGGCGCTTCGCCCGCTCCCGGCTGGACCGGCGAACACGAGTGGTCAGGTTTCGTTCCTTTTGCCAAGAGGCCGCACGCCCTGAATCCCGAGCGGGGCTATATCATCAGCTGCAACCATTGCATCGCGGCGGATGACTATCCCTACTACCTGGGGAAAATGTGGATGACCGGCTTCCGGGCGCGCCGGCTGGAAGATTTGATCGCAGCCCAGGAGCGCATCTCGTTGGAAGATTGCCGGCGTTTCCAGTTTGACCTGCACTGCATCCCGGGCCGGCAACTGGTTGAGAAGCTGGAGCGGTTGCAGCCGGACCAGCCGGATGCCGCTCTGGCGCTGAGGCTGCTACGCGATTGGGACGGCCGGCTGGCAACGGACAGCGTGGGCGGCGCGGTGTACGAGGTGTTTCTGAAGCGACTGGCGGACGTGATCCTGATCAACGGGCTGGGGCCGGAACTTGCCCGGAGCGCGCTCGGCTTGGGCGCGCACCCGCTGCTGGCGAAGACCAGCGAATACTTCGGCTACTGGCCGATTACGGTCATGCGCATGTTGGACAATCCGGTGAGCGGCTGGCTGCCGGGCGCGATTGGGCGTCAGGCGGTTCTGGAGCGTTGTCTGGCGGAGACCGCGCAGGAGCTTCGCCGGCAACTGGGAGAGCGACCGGCCGGTTGGGAATGGGGACGATTGCACACCATCAGCTTTGACCACCTGCTGGCCGCGCAGCCGCCGTTGGATCGGGTCTTCAGCCAGGGGCCGTTTCCCATTGGCGGCGATTCCGACACGGTGCTGCAGACTTCAACCGCGCCGGATGCCGGCTTTCAAAACAATAACGTGTCGCCCTCCTACCGGCAGATCGTAAACCTGGGCGACCTAGGTCAATCACTGGCCATGCACGCTCCCGGCCAATCCGGCCATCTAGGCAGCCCGCATTACAGGGACATGATTCAGCCCTGGCTGAACGGCGGCTACTTCCCGATGAGCTGGGATTGGACGGAGATTGCGCGCAGTTGCCGCTACCGGCAGACATTCGCGCCGGCGGGACATTAGGCCGTTCCGCCGCTAACGTCTATTCGGCACTGTCACCAAGCACGGCAAGCACCTGCGGCAACAATGCCGGCGAAGTCGCCAGCGCCTCTCCGGCGTGGATGGTTTCATTCCCCGCCCAATCGCCGAAGTAGCCGCCGGCCTCGCGCAGGATCACCGGAAATGGAGCGCAATCCCAGGCGGCCATGATGGGGTCCAGGGCTACCTCCGCCCGGCCGGTGGCAACCAGCAGGTAGCCGTAAGCGTCGCACCAGCCCGCATTGTAGTAGCCGGCTTGCTGGAGCCGCTGCCAGGCTGCGCCGCGACCGTGGCGGGCGAATGAGGCGGTGTCAATGTGGCAGATGGTGCTGCGCTCCAGCCTCGTTTCGCCGGAGACATGCGCCCGGCGACCGTTCCACCAGCACCCTTCGCCGCTGGCCGCTACCAGCAGCTCATCCAAAGCCGGGAAGTAGGCCGCCCCGACCTCTATCCGGCCCGCAATTTCCAGCCCGAGTAGCACCCCATACAGCGGGACGCCGTGCACGAATGACTTTGTGCCGTCTATCGGATCGATGTACCAGCGGTGCGAACCGGAGGCGGATGGTGAAGCGCCGTATTCCTCGCCAATCACGGCGTGGGCGGGAAAGCGCCGCTCGATCTGCCGGCGAATGTGGGCCTCCGCCTGTCGGTCGGCAATCGTGACCGGCGTGTCGTCATCCTTAAATTCAACCGGCAGAGATGTCTGAAAGTGGGCCAGCGTAAGCCGGCCCGCCTGCCACACGCACCCGGCCGCGAACTCCATGTACTCGCTGAGTGATGCGCCCATGAAAACTCCTCCGCCGGGCGTAACCTGCGCATGTTCACGCCGGGCCCGGCAACCGCCCCATCGTAGCAGATTGGCTGACAAACAAAAAAGCATTCCTCGCTCCCCGTGGTTTGTGTCGTCAACCCAATCCCATTGTTGCCGGCGACTGCTGACAACAAGAGGATTGAGCAGCGACACAAAAGCGAGAAATACTTTGAGCAAATGATAGTAGAAAAGCGCGATCCATATCTGCCCACCTCGTGTATCAGAATCGTGTCAATTCGTGGCAAACAGGTAACTTTTCGCTGACTTCTTGCACGTTCCGTCCTATAATCGCCACGTACCTGGTGACTATCACTTCAGAAAGTGACAGTCACCTTGCGGATAGCGAGGCTGCTATGAAACGACTTCTTGGGACACTGCCGACAATATTGTCCACACTCGTTGCCTTGTTGCTCATTCTGGTGACATTCTCGCTGGCCGGCACGGAGGGTCGGGAACAAACCGTTGCCGCCGGCCGGTATAGCGCCGAAGAGCTGGCGGTCATTGGCGAGGAGCGCGGAGGACTTGCGTGCTTTCAGGCAGATGATCCGGCTTGCGTTTACGAAGCGGCTTTTCAACTCTATATCTGCCCCGAACCGCTACCGGCCATATTGCCGGAGCAAGACCCACGGGAACACGCCCGCGCGTTGGCGATGCTGAATAGCGCCGGCCTGATCCTGATCCCCGACACCACCAACCGGCGGGTGATGGCCTTTGATCCGGCAACCGGCGACCTGGTGGACGCGAACTTCGTGCCGCCCGACCCGGACAACCTGGACCTACCCATCAACGCCATCCTCAGCGCCGGCGGCGACACGATCCTGGTCAGCTCCTACAACAATGATCTGATCCAGGAATACGACCTGGCCGGCAACTACCTGGGTTTCTTTGCCCCGGCGAACGGCGCGGATCCCTCCATTCTGGACACTCCGCGAGGCATGGAGCTGCGCGCCAACGGCAACCTGCTGGTGGCGACCAGCCTCAATCCGGACCTTGACCTGGTTGCTGAGTTCGACACCGGCGGCAACTACCTGGGGGCGTTCATCGCGGACGGAGCCGGCGGACTGGACTCGCCCTACGACGTCTTTGGCCGGGCGGCCGACTGGCTGGTAGGCGGCGCGACCAGCGACATGATTCACCGCTACGATCTTTCCGGCGCCTACCTGGATGACCTGGCGCTCATTGACAACTTTCCGCAGCAGATCTTGGGGACAATCAGCGGCAATCTGCTGGTCGCCAACTTCAGCGGCGCTCAGGAAGGGGTGATCGAGCTGACTGCCGGCGGCGCCGTGGTCAACAACTTCAATCCGTTGGACAATGGGCAGCGCGGCGTCTACGAGCTACCCAACGGCAACATTTTGACCACCAGCGGAACCGGCGCGGAGGGAGCAGTTTACGAAATTGACCGCGACAGCGGCGCGCTGGTAGAGACGAAGGTCTCCGGCCTGACCGCTCGCTACATCGAGTTTGTGAAGAGCGATGCGGCGATTCCGGCGATTCAGTTGGACAAGACCGTCGGCACAGACCCGGGTAAGTGCGCGCCGGATGACGCCATTGTTGTGCTGGCCGGAACCGAAGTCACCTATTGTTATACGGTGACTAACTCCGGCAACGTCACCTTCACCAGCCACGACCTCGAGGATGACCAGCTCGGCGTCTTGCTGGATGACTTCGCTTACCAATTGGCTCCCGGGGCGAGCGCGTTCATCACCCAATCGGCAACAATCACCCAGACCACCATCAACACCGCCGAATGGAGCGCCACTGACGGGGACTCGACCGCCTCGGACACAGATTCAGCCACCGTCACGGTCAACGAGCTCACTCCAACGCCCACGCCCGCCGGCGCGACCGCTACCCCCACAACAACCGCCTCGCCCACGGCTACGCAGACCCCAACGGCTTCTGCCACAGCGACATCAACCGCTACGCCCACCATAGCGCCGCCAACGGCGACCAGCACCTCCGGATCGCCAACCGCCACACCGACCGCAATTCCGGCGTCGCCCACCCCCACGCAGACCCCGGCCCCAATAGATTCGTACGCGGTTTACATCCCGCTGGCGCTGAAGCAGTAGCCGGGCCTGGAATCGAGGCAAGGCATAAAATCGCCGGCGCGATACAATATGGGCGATGCGATCTCGACTCGGCTACGATGCGCAGCTGCGACTCTTTCTGATTCCCTACGTCGCCGGCTCCGTCATTCTGATAATTATCCCTGCCCTGGCCACCTTCGCGGTAGCCTTCAGTGAGTACAACTCCATTGCGCCGCCGGAATGGGCGGGCATTAGCAACTTCGTCAAGCTGTATGAGTCAACATTGGCCCGCATTTCGCTGCGCAGCACGGTGTTGTTTTTGTTGGTCGCCATCCCACTGCGCTTAATCGGCGCGTTCCTGCTGGCCCTGCTGCTGCAATCCAGGCGGCGTTTCTTCCCACTCCATCGCTCCGCCGTTTACCTGCCGACGGTGATCCCCGGCGTCGCCTACGCCATCATCTGGCTGTGGATCTTCAACCCGCTGTACGGCCCGTTGAACAGGTTGTTGGCCTACCTGGGCGTTTTCAATATTAATTGGCTGGCGGAGCCGGGGACGGCGCAGTTGGCGATTATCTTCATGATGCTGTTTACCATCGGCGAAGGTTTCATCGTCATGTTGGTCGGCTTGCAGAGCATACCCCGCGCCTACTACGAGTCCGCTCGGGTAGACGGCGCTTCCAACTGGCAGTCCTTCTGGCGGATCACCTTTCCGCTGGTGCTGCCCTGGTTGCTGCTGCTCTCCTTTCGCGACCTGATTGTGAGCATGCAAAACACCTTCACGCCTTCGTTTGTCATGACCTATGGCGGCCCGTACTACGCCACGACCTACGCGCCGTTGCTCATCTACGAGCTGGCCTTTGATTTCCTGGACTTCGGCATGGCGGCGGCGGCGTTGCTGGTGACATACGTGATCATCTTGATGATCATTGCCGGCGTAATGAACATCATTTCCGGTTGGGGCAGCACAGATGCATAGGGTTCGCGCGCTGTCGCGCCACCTCGTGGCCCTGGCGGTCACCTTGCTTTTTTTGCTACCCCTCTATTGGGCGCTGGTGAACTCGTTGCGGGCGGTGGGTACGCCGCCCCCCAACAGCGTGGAGTGGTGGCCGGGCGAGCCGCAATGGAGCAACTACGCCACCCTGTTCGCGCTCTTGCCGGTCAGCCGGTACATGCTCAATTCCCTGATCGTGGTCGGCCTGGCCGTGCCGATCACCCTGGTCACCGCCTCGCTGGCCGGCTTCAGCATCGCGCAGATCGGCAGTCGTTCCCGCCGGCGGCTGCTCATCTTCAGCGTCCTGGTGTTAATGATCCCTGACGCCTCCGTCTGGCTACTGCGCTTTCAGATTCTGCGCTGGCTGGGCTTGCTGGACAGCTATTGGGCGCTGGTTGCGCCGGCCTTTGCCGCCAGCAGTCCCCTTTTTGTACTGCTTTATTACTGGAACTTCCAGCGCATCCCGGCCGAGATGTTTGAATCGGCCCGGCTGGAAGGCATCTCCGCCCTGGGCGCGTGGCGGCGGCTGGCGCTCCCGCTGGCGAAACCGACTACCATTGGGGTCACCGTGCTTACCTTCGTCCTCTACTGGAATGACTTCATCAGCCCGGTGCTATACATCTTCGATCCCGGCAAGTACACGATGCCGGTCGGCCTACAGATCCTGAAACAACTAGATACCACCAACTGGCCGTTGCTCATGGCGGGGGCGGTGGTCATGACTGTGCCGGTGCTGTTCATGTTTGTCCTGCTGCAACGATATTTTCTGACCGATTCTGCATTGGCTACGTTTTTTGAGAGGAACTAAGATGAAAAGAATTTTCTTCGGAATCGCCATCTTGCTCAGCCTGACGATCATGCTGCTGAGCGCCTGCCGCTCAAGCGAACCGGCAGACGTCTCCTTCATGGTGTTCGGCGACCCGGCCGAGCTGGCCGCTTATCAGACGCTGGTGGATGCCTTTGAAGAGGCCCACCCGGAAATTGATATTGATCTGCAGCACGTGCCCAGCCAGGGAGATTACCGGCAACGCCTGGCCGCCAGCTTCTCGGCCGGCGAGCCGCCCGACGTGATGTTGATCAACTACCGGCGCATGGCGCCCTTTGCCGCTCAGGGGGGATTAGAGCCATTGACGGATTATCTGGCCGGCAGCGATGTGATCTCCGAGGATGAGTTTTACCCGGTCGCCATTGACTCTTTTCAGTGGAACAACGAGCTGTGGTGCATTCCGCAGAACGTTTCCAGCCTGGCGGTGTATTACAACCGCGATCTATTTGACAAGGCCGGGCTGCCGTATCCCTCAGACGATTGGACCTGGCAGGAGTTTCTGAGCACCGCGCAGGCGTTGACGCAGGACACGGACGGCGACGGGCAGACAGACCAGTACGGGGTGGGCATTGAGCCGGTCTTATTCCGGCTGGCGCCCTTCATCTGGCAAAATGGCGGCCGGCTGGTTGACGACGATAAAAATCCCACTCGTCTGACGCTGGATGAGCCGGCGGCGATGGATGCCTTCCAATGGTTTGTAGAATTGCAGACGCTGCATGGGGTTGTGCCCGATGCGGCGGCGGAGGCAGCGGAGGAGTCCGAGTCACGCTTCCTGAACGGCACTCTAGCCATGATGTTCAACAGCCGGCGCGGCGTGCCCACCTATCGCACTATTGAGTCGTTCGCCTGGGATGTCGCCCCGCTGCCGCAGGGCCGGCAAGAAGTTGGTATTCTGCACAGCGACGGCTATTGCATGGCGGCCGCCGCGAAGGAGAAGGATGCCGCCTGGACATTTATCGAATACGCCAATTCGGCGGTTGGGCAGGAAATCATTGCCCAGACCGGGCGAACCGTTCCTTCGCTGATCGCGGTGGCCGAGTCCGAGGCCTTCTTGGACCCGACGGCAGCGCCGGCCAACAGCCGGGTGTTCACTGACGCCCTGCTCAACTTGAAGCGAGTGCCGGTCATCTCCACCTGGATCGCAATCGAAGAGACGGTTGATGCCGAGGTTGAGCGCGCCTTTTACGGGCAGATTTCGGTCGCGGAGGCCGTTGCGGCCGCATTGGAGCGTACCGCAACGTTCTTCGAAGAAGGCGCTTCCAGCCCTTAGGCGACCATCGCGCAGCCTGTGGTCAAAGCTCCGCAGCTTCCTTCAAGATCCCTCGTAGAGTGAACTTGTATGGCCGGAGCCGCGGGGATGCACGCATATTCAGCTTGCGGCCCATGACCATTGGGTGGTATATCCACTTGCGCCGGCTAGGTTAACGACTGTTTTCTGATATACTGCATGTACGCTTAAATGGTTGAACAGGGTGTGAACAGATTGGCGACGACTCCCGTTCGACTGTCGGGTTGGGGGCCAATGTTTCGTGTGCTTACCCTTTTACTTTACTAGGAGGCGAGAATGAGAGTAGTACGTTTGTTTATTGGCGGCTTGCTACTGTTCCTGGTGGCAAGCATCCTGTTGCTCCAGCCGGATGCCGGCGCAAGCAAGGCGCAGGCCCTCGGGCGTAGCCCGGCCGGCGCGCAACCGGCCGGCGATGCGGCGGTGGGCCAGGTTATTGCCAGCGAGCCGGTTGTTCCGGTCCTGGTCGGCCCGGCCCGCAACTATCCCCCCGGCGAGCCGGAAGCGCGGCTTGATCGGGAGATCAACCCCCGCATTGACCCCTATGGGCGTACCGATCCGGGATATCGCATTGAGGGCGGTCTGGACCCGCTGCTGGCGGTGCAGGCCAACGCGCCGGCCCCCAGCGACCGCAGCTTTGACACCCCCATCTTCAACTTTGAGGGTCAAGGTTATACCTTCCTCAATCCGCCGGACACGGTGGGAGATGTCGGCGCCGACCATTATGTGCAGATGATCAACGCCACCGAGGTCTCTATCTGGGACAAGGTGACCGGCGATTTCATCGAGGCCTTTAATCTGGGATCGTTGGGCGGCTGCACCACCACCTCCGGCGACCCGATAGTCCTCTACGATCACCTGGCCGATCGCTGGCTGCTGAGCGAGTTCGGTCCCGGCAGCAGCCTTTGCGTGCTCATCTCCACATCCCCGGACCCGGGCGGCACTTACTATTCGTACCAGTTCAGTACGCCGGGCTTCCCGGATTATCCCAAGTATGGGGTCTGGCCGGATGCTTACTACGTGACCACGAATGAGAGCAGCCCGGCTTCCTACGCGTTAGAGCGCGCCGATATGCTCGTCGGAGCGGCGGCGACCTCGCAGCGCTTTACCGCGCCCGATTTGCCGGGCTTCGGCTTCCAGGCAATGACCCCTGCTGATCTGGACGGCCCAACGCCGCCCGCCGGCGCGCCCAACTACATCATGCGCCATCGCGATACGGAGTCGCACGGCCCCGGTGGTTTCCCGACCGAGGATTTCCTCGAGGTTTGGGCCTTTGACGTAGACTGGACCACCCCCGCCAATTCTACTTTCACCCAGGTTGCCAACGTCTCCGTCACTGAATTCGACTCCGATTTGTGCGGCCTGTTTTCCTTCTACGCCGTAGCGATGCCCGGCGTGCCGAAGTGCTCAACCTCTGCGCTCGACCCGCTGCGCGAAGTGATCATGTTCCGCCTGCAATACCGCAACTTCGGCGACCATGAGGCGTTGGTCGGCAATCTGACGACTGACGTTACCGGCAACGATGACGCCGGCGTGCGCTGGTTCGAGCTACGCAAGTCAGGAGCGGGCGCCTGGGACCTGCATCAGGAAGGCACCTACGCGCCGGACGGCGACAGCCGCTGGATGGGGGCCGTGGCCATGGACGGAGCGGGAAACATCGCTCTTGGCTACAACGTCTCCAGCTCCACCACCTATCCATCGTTGCGTTATGCCGGACGCCTCTCCAGCGATCCGCTGGGGACGCTGCCGCAGGGAGAATATAATATCGTCTCCGGCACAGCATCCAACGGCAGCAATCGCTACGGCGATTATGCGGCGATGAGCGTAGACCCGGTGGATGACTGTACCTTCTGGTTCACCGGCCAATACAACCCAGCCAGCCAGTGGTCAACGCGCGTCGCCGCTTTCCGCTTCGACGAGTGCGGCGAACCGGGCTTTTCCATGTCCACCACGCCCGCCACGCAAGACATTTGCGTGCCGGAAGACGCCCTGTATACGGTCGAAACCGCCGCCATTTCCGGCTTTACCGGCGATATCGATCTGTCGGCGATCGGCAATCCGGGCACAGCCACCTTCGTGCCCAACCCGGTGCCGGCCGGCGATCCCAGCCAACTGACCATCAGCGGCGCGGCCGCCGGAGCTTATACCTTCGACGTATACGGCGAAAGCGGCGCGATCAACCGCACCAACACTGTATCGCTAAACGTCTTTGACGGCGCGCCCACTGCTCCGGCGCTAAGTTCTCCGCCGGATGGGGCGACCAACGTATCGCTTGCCCCGACCTATACCTGGGATGCGGCGGCGAACGCGACCAGCTACTTCATCGAGGTAGCCACGGACGCCGCCTTCACCAACGTGGTTGATTCGGCCACGGTAAGCGGCACCAGCTATAACGGAGCCGGCCTCACGCCTTCCACCACCTATTACTGGCGGGTGACCGCGAACAACGTCTGCGGCGGCAATACGTCCGAGGTGTGGAGCTTCACCACTTCTGACGGCTCCTTGACCTGCAACAGCACGGTCGGCTTCGAGACCGGCGCCTTCCCACCCGACTGGTACATCGAGACAAATGCGCTCCCCGGCGGTGAATGGGTGGTCTCCATGGACAACAGCAGCGCTTTCTGGGATCCAGGTCCGGCTCCCGAGGGCGTCTACTACGCTTCCGCCAACGACGACCTGCCCGGTTCCGGCAGCAACGGAGCAAATGACTACCTGTACACCGGGATCATTGACCTCTCCGGCTACACCAGCGCATCGCTGAACTTCTGGTATCACTTTAACGGCGACTACGGCCACGAAGCCGGCGGCGTTGAACTGAGCGGCGACGGCGGCGCGACCTGGGACGGCGAGACAATCGTTCCGATGGGCGACGACTGGCAGCAGTACAGCCTGAACATGGACGCCTACGCCGGGAACAGCACCGTCCGCATCCGCTTTCACTCGGATGACGGCGGCGCCTGGGCCTCCGGCTATGCCATAGACGCGGTTAATGTGGAGTGTGCGGGCGGCGCGCCGGATATCACCGTAGACCCGGCCAGCATGAGCAGCACACAAGAGACAAACACCATCGTGGTCCAGAGCCTGGACGTCGGCAATGTGGGTACCGGGAACCTGGACTGGGCGATTGACGAGGTGAACGGCGCGCTCGCCGGTAACGGGTGTGACACCCCGGTGGACATCCCCTGGCTGTCGCTAAATCCTGACGCCGGAAGCACGCCGCCTTCTGGAACCAGCTCGGTAGACGTGACCTACGACTCCACCGGCTACGCGGCAGGCACGTACACCGGCGATCTGTGCGTGGTCAGCAACGATCCCGATGAGCCGCTGGTGGTAGTACCCGTGGAGATGATCGTGGAGCAGCCGACCGATGTCGGCCTGACCAGCTTCTCGCACAACACACCCGCCGGAATCCTGCCGGTGGCTGCGATCGCGATACTGCTGGTAATCGCCGGTCTGGCGGTGATCAAGCTTCGCCGGCCGGAAGCAGGCAATTAGTGAAGCGATAGCAAACATGCGACTGACGTAGCGCCGGCCGGCCCGGCGGGTTGACGGCGCTACGGAAGAGCGAAAAAAGAAAGGGCGGAGTCGAGGATGACCTCGACTCCGCCCTTTTAATTGTTATTGGGGCATGGGCCGGTTGCTAATTCTCCTGATGCCTACCCCGCTGCCGGAGGACAATGAAGAAGATGACCCCTAACAGCAGGGCCACGGGCGCGAACCAGATGAGCCAGTTGCTGCCGGCCACATCTCCGCCAATGCCGCTCACACCGACATCGGTCGGTTGTTCGACCATCATTTCTACCGCGACAATCATCAGCGGTTCGTCCGGGTCGTTGCTGAAGACGCATAGGTCGCCGGTGTAGGTCCCGCTTCCGTAGCCGGTCGAATCAAAGATGACGCTGACGATGGATGTACCGTTCGGCGGCGTCGAACCGGAAGTGGGATCGACTGAGAGCCAGGCTATGTCCACCGGCGCGTCGCATGAACCGCCGGCCGTTGTAGTGTCCACCTCAGTGATCTGCCAGTTCAGGTCCACCGTTCCCTGATTACTGATGTCCAGCGGCTGTATCACGATGGTGTTCGTACTCTGGGTACTGCTCATGCTCGCCGGGTCCACGTCAATATCTGCCCCACCGCCGGTTGTAAAGCTCCAGACGGCGGAGGCGCTGCCGCCACAGGCGTTATCAGCCGTTACGCGCCAGTAGTAGATGGTGCCCTCGGCCAACATTGCGCCGCTGTGGCTGGTTCCGCTGGT
>CAYVQP010000058.1:0-2174 GCA_964452775.1 uncultured Ardenticatenaceae bacterium
TCCCGCTGCTCCACCGGCGCGCCGGCCGGGTCCGGGGTAAATGCCGCCGCGCTGACCAGGATTTCGCCGGCAGCCGCCGCTGAGGCCAGCCGCGCGGCCACGTTTGGCGGGTCGCCCAGCACGGTGATGTCCGTCGCCTGCCCGTCCGCTCCCACGGAGCCAACAAACGCGACGCCCGTATGCACGCCGACGCCCACCGGAATCCACGGACCTTCCGGCCCACCGTGCCCGGTCGCTTTCAGCAGATCCCGCGCCGACTCGACAGCCCTCAAGCGATGATCCGGCCCCGCGAATCCCGGCACATACATCCCAATCACCTGGTCGCCCACCAGCCGGTCTAACAGCGCGTCAGAACGGATCAGGGTCTCGGCGGCGACGGCGAAGAAGCGGCTGATCAATTGGCTGTAAGCGGAGGGGGACATGCTCTCGGCCAGCCGGGTGGAGCCGCGCACGTCCGCGAAGAGCATAGTCAGCTCCAGTTCCGCCCCGCCCAGGTATCGGCTGGCGTAATCCAGGCATTGCCGGCACAGCTGCGGCGACAGTCGCGACGGCCCTTTGCCCATCAGGCGCATCAGCGGCGCGCCGGCCCCGTGATAGGGCGCGTTGCAGAACTTGCAGCGTGGGCCGTGCGGAAGATGTCGCCAGACGTAACGGAACTGTTTCAAAGGAAACGGCGGCGAATCGCCGGTGAGTACGCTGCGCCAGAACTCTTCTGGTGTTTGACGTGTGGGCATGGTCAGTATCCGGGAAACTTCGCCCCGAGCGGGTCGGGAACTTTCCGGATTCTAGCACGATTTTGGCCTGAGTATCCCGGAAGCACGAAGTTTCTGTGATTCTGCCCTTGACAACCGCCGGCGACCCCGTTATGCTATGTCCAGTTAGTAAGTTTAATTAACTAACGAAGTCCCGGCGACTGCCAGACCCCGTAGGTCCCGTCGGACACCTACGGGGTGTGTAAAGTTAGACCTACGGGGTCTACCTATATCAACGATGAAGAAAGCGACCCGCCAGCAAACCCGCAGCCACAATACGCAACTGGTCTTGCAGACTATCTATGACCAGCGCAGCGTCAGCCGGGCGGACATTTCCCGGCTGACCCGGCTGACCCGCCCCACGGTCTCCGCCATTGTGGCCGAACTGATGCAGGAGAAGCTGGTGCTGGAGACCGGCCTGGGCCCCTCCGCCGGCGGCAAGCCGCCCATGTTGCTGAACATTGACGCCGACGCCCACCGGCTGCTCTGCGTGGACCTGGGCAGCCAGGAGTTTCGCGGGGCGCTGCTCAATCTGCACGGCGAGGTGACCCGGCGGGCGCACTTTCCCCTCGCTGACCGGCGCGGTCCGGCGGCGCTGGAACTGGTCTATGAGCTGCTGGACGAGCTGGTCGTTGACGGGCCGTCCCCCGTTTTAGGCATCGGCGTCGGCGCGCCCGGCCTGATCAACCCCGAGGAAGGGGTGATCCACCGCGCAATCAATCTCGGCTGGGAGGAGTTGCCGCTGGGCGAGCAGTTGGAGGAGCGCTATCAGCTGCCGGCCTATGTGAGCAACGACAGCCATCTGGCGGCCCTCGGCGAATACACCTACGGCGATTGGCAGGCCGGCGACAACCTGATCGTCATTCGCATCGGCCAGGGTATCGGCGCGGGCATCGTCATTGGCGGGCAGCTTTTTCACGGCGACGGCTTCACCGCCGGCGAAATCGGCCACGTGGTGGTCAGCGACAACGGCGAGCGCTGCCGCTGCGGCAATATGGGTTGCCTGGAGACGGTCGCCAGCACGCGGGCCATTATCTCCGCCGCCCGCGCAGCCGGCGTGGCCGGAGATTGGTCCGAACTGGTCGAGGCGGTAGCCGCCGGGGACGCGCGGGCGCGAGATATCGTCGCCGAAGCCGGCTGCTACCTGGGAGTGGTCATCGCCAACCTGATTGGCGCATACAGCATCCACCACATAATCATCAGCGGCCGGGTGGACCAGCTCGGCGACGTTTTCTTGCAGGCTGCTCACGCGCAGGCGATGCGCCGCGCCCTGCCGGCGATGGTCTCTCAGGTCAATTTGGAATATAGCCGGCTGGGCCGGGACATCGTGCTCCTCGGCGCGTCGGCCCTGATCATGCAGCAGGAGTTGGGTATCATCTGAAGAGAATCCCGGAAACTCAGAAGTTTCCGGGATTCTTCGAC
>CAYVQP010000058.1:2274-4326 GCA_964452775.1 uncultured Ardenticatenaceae bacterium
GATTCTTCGACTGAAGTAGACGAAAATGTTCGTAATCGGCATAGACGTAGGCGGCACAACAATCGAGGCCCTGGCCATTGACGGCCAGTGGCAGGTGCGCGGGCGGGCCATCGGCCCGACGGCCAAGGCCACGCCGGAGCAGCTATTGGCGGCGATCATTGGCCGGGTGGAGGCTGCGCTGGAGGCCGCCGGCGGGAGTATGGGCGACGTGCTCGCGGTGGGCATGGGCGTGCCCGGCCGGGTGGACCCGCAGACGGGCGAGGTAGCCAACGCGGTCAACCTGAACCTGGAGCAGCCCTACGCCCTGGGGCCGGGGCTGGCGGAATGGCTCGACCGGCCCGTCTACCTGGAGAACGACGCCCGCATCGCCGCCCTGGGCGCTTACCGGCTGGTGAGCCGGGAAACGCCCGTGCGCCACATGGCATACATGAACATCGGCACCGGCATCTCCGCCGGACTGGTGCTCAACGGGGAGCTTTACCGCGGAGCCAACGGCCTGGCGGGGGAGATAGGCCACGTCATTGTTGAACCCGGCGGCCGGCTGTGCGCCTGCGGCCTACATGGTTGTCTGGAGACGGTGGCATCCGGCTCCGCAATCGATCGCCGGGCAGCCGAACTGCTCTCCGCCGAGGGCGAGGGCCGGCCGAACGCGGTCGCCCTCTACCGCCGGGCGGAGCGCGGCGACCCGGCAGCGCTGGCCCTGGTGCGCCAGGTCAGCGGCTACCTGGGCCGGGCATTGCACTGGATCATCATGGCATACGACGTAGAAAGAGTTATCATGGGCGGCGGGGTCACCCAGGCGGGCGCGGCCTTCCTGGACCCCATCCTGGAGGAGTTGAGCCGCATGCGGGCGCAATCCCCGCTGGCGGCGATGCTGCTCAGGACAGAGAAGTTTTCGTTGTTACCGGCCGGTTACAAGCCCGGCGCCTGGGGCGCGGCGCAACTGGCGCACTCGCGCGTCGCCTCACTGGCCTCCTGAGCGAACCGGCACTATTCTAATGGTTGTTTTTGTCTGACTAGACGAATGAAGGAGAGATGAACATGCGCAAGTTTTTAGCCTTTACCCTGATTTTCATGCTGGTTCTGGTCGCCTGCGGCGGTGGAGCCGTCACCCCGGAACCGACGGAGGCCCCGGCCGAAGCTGAAGAAGCGGCTGAGGAGCCGACCGAGGAGCCGGCCGCCGAAGAAGAGGCGGAAGCTGAGGAAGAGGCGCCGGCTGAGGAAGCGGCGGCCGATTCCTTTATGGCTCGGGCCGCAGCCGGCGAGTTCACCGGCACGGAAGTGACCGTCTTCGGCAAGTGGACCGAAGGCGAGGGCGAGAACTTCGTCGCCGCTCTGGCCCCCTTTGAGGAAGCCACGGGCATTGACGTAGTCTACGAAGGCTCGTCCGAGTTCGAGACGCTGATCACCGTCCGCGTTGAAGGCGGCGATACGCCTGATATCGCCATCTTCCCGCAGCCGGCCCTGATGGCGCAGTTCGCCCGCGACGGCGTCCTGGTAGACCTGGGCGCGCAGCTGGATACCAGCGTCATCGCCGAGAACTACAGCGACGCCTGGATTGACCTGGGCACGGTGGACGACACCCTCTACGGCCTCTTCTATCGGGCCAGCACGAAGTCCATCGTCTGGTATCCGGTGGCGGCCTTCGAGGCAGCCGGCTACGAGATCCCGCAGACCTGGGATGAGATGCTGGCGCTGAGCGATACCATTGTGGAAGAGCAGGGCGTGACCCCCTGGTGCATCGGCATCGAGCACGGCGGCGTGACCGGCTGGGTAGCCACGGACTGGGTCGAGGACGTACTGCTGCGCACCGCCCCGCCGGAAACCTATGACGCCTGGGTGGCGCACGAGATCCCCTTCAATGACCCCGCGATCATTAACGCGGCCAACATCGTGGGCGACATCTGGTTCAACCCCGAGTATGTGTACGGCGGTTCGACCGCCATCCTGAGCACCTTTGTCGGCGACGCGCAGACCCCCATGTTTGAGGACCCGCCGCAGTGCTGGTTCCACCGGCAGGCGGGCTGGATCCCCGACTTCTGGCCGGAAGGC
>CAYVQP010000058.1:4426-8509 GCA_964452775.1 uncultured Ardenticatenaceae bacterium
GCAGTGCTGGTTCCACCGGCAGGCGGGCTGGATCCCCGACTTCTGGCCGGAAGGCGTGGAGCCCGGCGTGGACAGCTCGTTCTTCTATCTGCCTCCCATTGACGAGGCCTACGGCAAGCCCGTGCTCGGCGGCGGCGATGTCTACTCCGCCTTCGACGACCGGCCGGAAGTAATGGCCCTGGCCGAGTACCTCTCCTCGCCGGAAGGCGCGGAAGTGTGGGTAAAGGCCGGCGGCTTCATCAGCCCCAACCGCAATGTCCCCGCGGACTGGTATGGCGCTTATGTGGACCAGGCGCAGGCGCAGATTCTGGCCGACGCCACCACCCTGCGCTTTGACGCCTCCGACCTGATGCCGGCCGAAGTCGGCGCGGGCACCTTCTGGAGCGGCATGGTGGACTGGGTCACCGGCAACGGCGAGAACACGGAAGAGGTGTTCCAGGAAATCGAAGATAGCTGGCCCATGACCGACACCGGCCTGGCAGGCAGCGGCGACGTGGCTTCCGAGGAGGAAGAGGAAGCCGCTGAGGACGCCGGCGGTTACGCCAACCTGGCCGCGGCCATGGCCGGCGACTATGCCGGTTCGGAAGTGACCGTCTTCGGCAAGTGGACCGAGGGCGAGGGTGAGAGCTTTGAGGCGGTGCTGGCCGGCTTTGAAGAGGCCACCGGCATTGACGTAGTGTACGAAGGGGCATCGGAGTTCGAGACGCTGATCACCGTCCGCGTCGAGGGCGGCGATGCACCCGATATCGCCATCTTCCCGCAGCCGGCCCTGATGGCCGAGTTCGTGGAAAGCGGCGACATTCTGGACTTCGGCGCGGCCACCAACGTGGACCAGCTGAACGCCGACTATAGCACGGCCTGGACCAGCCTGGCCACTGTTGGCGAGCAGCTCTCCGCCGTGCCTTACCGGGCCAGCACCAAGTCCATCGTCTGGTACCCGGTGGCGGCCTTCGAGGCAGCCGGCTACGCCATCCCGCAGACCTGGGATGAGTTGCTGGCCCTCAGCGACCAGATCGTGGAAGAGCAGGGCGTGACCCCCTGGTGCATCGGCATCGAGCACGGCGGCGTGACCGGCTGGGTAGCCACGGACTGGGTCGAGGACGTACTGCTGCGCACCGCCCCGCCGGAAACCTATGACGCCTGGGTGGCGCACGAGATCCCCTTCAATGACCCCGCGATCATTAACGCGGCCAACATCGTGGGCGACATCTGGTTCAACCCCGAGTATGTGTACGGCGGTTCGACCGCCATCCTGAGCACCTTTGTCGGCGACGCGCAGACCCCCATGTTTGAGGACCCGCCGCAGTGCTGGTTCCACCGGCAGGCGGGCTGGATCCCCGACTTCTGGCCGGAAGGCATGGAACCCGGCGTGGATAGCGACTTCTTCTATCTGCCGCCGATTGACCCGGCCTACGGCTACCCCGTGTTGGGCGCGGGCGACTTCGTCTCCGCCTTCTCGGACCGGCCGGAAGTGTGGGCGTTGATGGAGTACCTGGCCTCTCCGGAAGGCGTGGAAGCCTGGGTGAAGGCCGGCGGCTTCATCTCCCCGAACAAGCGCGTGCCGGCGGAATGGTACGCCAACCCGGTTGACCTGGGGCAGGCGCAAATCCTGGCCACAGCGACCACCCTGCGCTTTGACGCTTCCGACCTGATGCCGGCTGAAGTTGGGGCCGGCACCTTCTGGACGGGCATGGTGGACTGGGTCACCGGCAACGGCGAGAACACGGAAGAGGTGTTCCAGGCTATCGAAGATAGCTGGCCGGCTCAGTAATATTCTTGATTCCCGGAAACTTCTTCGTTTCCGGGAATCTAACTCACCATAGATTCCCGGAAACGAAGAAGTTTCCGGGAATCTTTCTCAAGGAGGGCGGCAAATGACAACTACTCCTGCGTATGACCCGGAGGAGAATGCGAACCTTTTCCGGCAATTGGGCCGGGCGGGGCTATCCATCCTGCTGGCCATCGTCATCCTCTACGCGCTGGCAGCCAGCTTCAGCTTCATCAAGAACAAGGACGCGCCGGAAGCGTTGCTGCTGCGGGTGTACGAAACGCTGGGGCTGGAGGAGAGCGCGGCGCAGCTACAACTGCAGGGGCTAAACCCGTTTACGGGCAAGCTCGTCCTGGCCCTCATCGCCCTGACCGTGGGCGTGGCCGGCATCTGGCTGCTGTACTGGGTGGCCAACGACCTGATTGGCCGGCTGCCCTCCTTCACCCTGCGCGAGAAGCTGCGCCCAATCGTCTTTGTCGGGCCGGCGGTGCTGGTGTTGGGCGTCTTCCTGCTCTATCCGGCGGTGAACACCGGCTACCTCAGCCTGACCGAAGACATCCTCAACATTCCCGATGACCTGCCGCCGGAGCTTTTCGAGCAGGAAAATGTGGCCGAGACGCTGACCGGCGAAGCGCGCAACGTCACCTTTGCCGGCTACATTATCAACCGGCCGAACTTCGAGATTGCCCGGGTGAGCCTGGAGAGCGGCAACGCCCTGCTGGTGGTGCGCGGCGACAAGGTGACCGCCTACGGCCTGCAGAACTACAAGTTCGCCTTCACCGACCCGGACATGCACATCGCCTTCCGCAACAATATCCTCTGGCTGGTGGTGGGCACGACATTTAGCGTCAGCATGGGGCTGCTCATCGCTACCCTGGTGGACCGCATCCGGCGCGAATCGCTGGCCAAGAGCTTCATCTTCCTGCCCCTGGCTATCTCCTTCGTAGGGGCCAGCGTCATCTGGAAGTTCGTTTACGCCTGGCAGCCGGCCGGACAGCCGCAAATCGGCATCCTCAACGCGTTCGTTACCGCGCTGGGCTTCGAGCCGGTGCCCTGGCTGATCAACGCCCCGATGAACACCTTCGCCCTGATCGCGATCATGATCTGGCTGCAAACCGGCTTTGCCATGGTGGTCCTCTCCGCCGCGCTGAAGGGGGTGCCGGGCGAGCTGCTGGAGGCGGCGCGCATTGACGGGGCCAGCGAAGTGCAAATCTTCTTTCGCGTGCTCATCCCCTACATTTGGGGGGCCATCCTCACCGTGGCGACGACCATTTTTATCGCCATCTTGAAGGTTTTTGACATCGTTTATGTGATGACCAGCGGCAAATACGATACGGAAGTGGTAGCCAACCGCATGTTTGTGGAGATGTTCACCTTCCGCAATTTCGGCCGGGCCAGCGCGCTGGCGGTGATTCTGTTAGTCGTCGTCATTCCAATCATGATCGCCAACATCCGCAACCTGCGCCGGCAAGGAGTGAATCAATGAGCAGCTATTCCGCCCCGCAAAAGACCAGTAGTTTTCGCCGCCTGCTCGACCACAGCGCTGTGCGCCTGGCGGTGTTGTTGATTGTGCTGCTCTGGACGCTGCCCACGGTGGGCATGCTGGTCAGCTCCCTGCGCACCCCGCTAGACATCCGCACCTCCGGCTGGTGGACCGTCTTCCTCCCGCCCTACGACACCTCGCAATGGACGGTGCAGAACTACCAGACGGTGCTCACCGCGGACGGCATGGGCGCGGCCTTCATCAACAGCCTGATCGTCACCATACCCTCCACGGTCATCCCGATCACCATCGCCGCCTTTGCCGCCTACGCCTTTGCCTGGATGAAGTTCCGCGGCCGGGACATCCTTTTTGCCCTGGTGGTTGCCATGCTGGTCGTGCCTCTACAAATGGCGCTCATCCCCGTGCTGCGCCTGTACACCGGCCTGGACTTGAACGGCACCTTCCTCGGCGTCTGGCTGGCGCACACCGGCTTCGGCCTGCCGTTGGCGATCTTCCTGCTTTACGGCTACATCTCCTTGCTCCCCCGCGACCTGTTCGAGTCCGCCTGGATTGACGGCGCCTCCCATTACACCGCCTTTACCAAGCTGGTGTTGCCGTTGTCCGTGCCGGCCATCGCCTCCTTCGCCATCTTCCAATTCCTCTGGGTGTGGAACGACCTGTTGGTGGCCCTGGTCTACCTGGGCACGAACCCGGAAGTGACCATCGTCACCTCCCGGCTGGCGGCGATGGTAGGCACGAAGGGGCAGGATTGGCATCTGCTCACCGCCGGCGCGTTTGTCTCCATGATCATCCCGCTGATTATCTTCCTGAC
>CAYVQP010000058.1:8609-13988 GCA_964452775.1 uncultured Ardenticatenaceae bacterium
AAGGATGCCGGCGCAACGGGAAGGTGAACAATTTGAACAATAATACGAGCAACGACCCGGCCGGCCGGCTGGGGCGACATTTGATGCTGGCCTTCGAAGGGTCAACCGCGCCGCCCTGGGTGGGCGACTGGCTGCGCGAACGGCGAGCGGCCGGCTTCACCATCTTCCGCCCGAAGAACGTGGAAAGCCCGGCCCAACTGCGGGCGCTGACCGCCGAATTGCAGCGGTTGGCGGGCGAGAACGGGCCGCTGCTCATCGCCGGCGACCAGGAAGGGGGCCAGCTCATCGCCCTGGGCGCGGAGACGACGCAATTTCCCGGCAACATGGCCCTGGGCGCGACGGGCGACCCGGCGCTGGCCCGGGCGGTCGGCTTCGCCACTGGCCGGGAGATGGCCGCCCTGGGGCTAAACGTCAATTACGCGCCGGTGTGCGACCTGAACACCAATCCGGCCAACCCCAGCCTGGGCGTGCGCGCCTTCAGCGATGACCCCGCCCTGGCCGCCTCGCTGGCCGCCGCCTACACCGGGGGCTTGCAGCAGGCCGGCGTGGCCGCCACGGTGAAGCACTTCCCGGGCAAGGGGGACGCGAAGGTGGATTCGCATTACGCCATGCCCGTCATTGACCACTCCCGTGAGCGGATTGCCACCCGCGAGTTGCTGCCCTTTCGCGAGGCGATTGGCGCCGGCGCGAAGCTGATTATGAGCGGCCACTTTGCCATCCCGGCGCTGAACAACCGCCCGGACCTGCCCGCCACCCTCTCCCGCGAGGTGATGCACGGCCTGGTGCGCGATCAACTGGGCTTCGAGGGGGTATTGATTACCGACGCGCTGGACATGGGCGCGATCAGCCAGGGGGTGGGCCAGATCATTGACGTGCTGGCAGCCCTGCGCGCCGGGGTGGACCTGTTGTTGCTGACCGCCGATGACGCCGTGCGCGAGCGCCTCTACGCCGGCATCGAGCTGGCTTACCGGCGCGGCCTGTTACGCGAGGGCGATTTGCGCGCATCCGGCGAGCGCATCCGCGCCCTGCAGGATTGGGTGGGCCGGCAACAGCAGCCGGATCTGAGCGTGGTCTCGTCGGCGATACACCGCCAATTGGCCGGGCAGGTGTCCGAGCGGGCGATGACGCTCTTGCGCAATGAGGCGGGGCTGTTGCCGCTGCGCCTATCGCCGGATGCCCGGGTGGCGGCGATCATGCCCCGGCCGGCGGACCTTACCCCGGCGGACACCTCCTCCACCGTCGCCCCCGGACTGGCCCGGGCGTTGCGCCGCTACCATCCTAATGTGACCGAGTTCGTGACCACTTTCCGGCCGGCGGCGGAGGAGATTGCCGCCCTGAAGGAGCAGGCGGCGGGCTTCGACCTGCTGGTAATCGGCACGATTAACGCCGCCATGCACGCCGAACAGGCGGCGCTGGCCGGCGAGCTGATCCGCACGGGCGTTCCCGCGGTCACGGCCGCCCTGCGCACGCCGTATGACCTGGGGGCCTACCCGCAGGCGCGGACGCACGTCTGCACCTACAGCATCCTGCCCCCGGCGATGGACGCCCTGGCGGGAGCGCTGTGGGGCGCGGTCCCCTTCCTGGGCCGGCTGCCCGTGGTCGTGCCGGGCCTCTTCCCGCTCGGATACGGCCTGACCGCAGAGGGGGCGCGTGGCTGAGCAGCCCGGCGCGACCCCGCTCTATCTCTTTAACGTGCAGCTGCTGCGCAGCGAGGCCGCCGCGCCGGTTGGCTGGTCTCCCGGGGCGGCGCTGCTGCAGGACGGCCGCATTGCGGCAGTTGACCCGCCGCTCTATCGCATACCCGCGCACGCGCGCCGGCTGGACGGGGAGGGCGGCTTGCTGGCCCCCGGCTTCATTGACCTGCAACTGAACGGCGCGTTCGGGGACGACTTTACCACGGAGCCGGAGACGATGTGGCGGGTAGCCGCCGGGCTGCCGCGCTATGGCGTGACCGCCTTTTTGCCCACCATCATTACCTCCCCGCCGGCCGCGGTGTCCGCCGCCTGCCGGGCGCTGCTCGCCGGGCCGCCGCCGGACTTCCGCGGGGCGCAACCGTTGGGCCTGCACCTGGAAGGGCCGTACCTGAACCCGCAGCGCAAGGGGGCGCACAATTCGCGCTACTTGCGCGAGCCGGCTCTCGCTGACATCGAGGAATGGACGCCGCAGAATGGGGTCCGGCTGGTCACGTTGGCCCCCGAATTGCCGGGTGCGCTCTCCCTGGTGGAGGCGCTGGCCGGCCGGGGCGTGCTGGTCAGCGCCGGGCACACGCAGGCGACCGCCGCCGAGGCGCAGGAAGGCATCGAGGCCGGCATCCGCTACGGCACGCACCTCTTTAACGCCATGGCCCCCTTGCTGCACCGTGAGCCGGGCGTGGCCGGGGCGCTGCTGGCCGATGAGCGGGTGACTGTGGGCCTGATCGTGGACGGCCGGCACGTGCATCCCATGTTGGTAAAGCTGGCCCGGCAACTGCTCGGCCCGCGCGTGAACCTGGTCAGCGATGCAATGGCCGCCCTGGGCTTGCCGGCCGGCGATTACCGGCTGGGCGATTATGCGGTGACCGTCGGGGAGGACGCGCGGCTGGCGGATGGGACCCTGGCGGGCAGCATCCTCGCTCCCGACCAGGCGGCGCGCAACCTGGTCGAATACACCGGCTGCCCCTCGGCGGACGCGCTGGCCGCACTGACCGTCGCTCCCGGCCGGCTGCTGGGCGTGCGAAAGGGGCAAATTGCGCCGGGTTATGACGCTGACCTGACCCTGCTGTCCCCCGACTTACAGGTCAAATTGACCATTATCGGCGGCGAAATCGTCTATACCGCCGGGGAGTAATTGTGATATGGAACTGAGCGAGAGCCAGCTTTACCAGGAGATTCACTCGCAGCCGGCGGTGCTGAGCCGGTTCCTGGCCGGGCAGGGGGAGAAGATGCGCGAGCTGGCCGCGGCCATTCGCGCCCGGCAGGTGTCGCACGTGGTCATCGCTGCCCGCGGCACCAGCGACAACGCCGGCCGCTACGCCATGTATGTGCTCGGGGCGATGAACCGGCTGCCCGTGGCCCTGGCCGCGCCCAGCCTCTTTTCGGTTTACAGCGCGCCGCCCCGCTTCGGCCGGGCGCTGGTGCTGGGCATCAGCCAGAGCGGCAAAAGCCCGGACATCGTCTCCGTGCTGGCCGAGGCGCGCCGGCAAGGGGCGTTGACCGCGGCAATCACCAACACGCCCGACTCGGAATTGGCCGGGGAGAGCGATGTGGTGATTGACCTGATGGCCGGGCCGGAGCGAGCGGTGGCCGCCACCAAGACGTACATGACCGAGCTGGCCGCGGTGGCGCTGCTCAGCGCGGCGCTGGCCGAAGATGACGCCATGTTCGCCGCCCTGAAGCGGATCCCGCAGGCGGTGGAGGCCACCCTGGCGATTAATCCGGCGGTGGAGGCCTGCGCGCCCCGCTATCGTTACATGCGCTACGCGGCGGTGATTGGCCGGGGGTATAACTACGCCACGGCCTTTGAGACCGCGCTGAAGCTGAAGGAATTGAGCTATGCCATCGTGGAGCCGTACAGCAGCGCGGACTTCATGCACGGGCCGCTGGCCCTGCTGGAGCCCGGCTTCCCGGTGATGGTGATCGCCCCGGCGGGGAAGGTGCAGCAAGAGATGGCCGGCTTCATGGAGACCCTGCAGGGACGCGGGGCGGAGATTATCGCGGTCAGCGACGTGCCCGAATTGCTGGCGGCGGCGCGCATCCGGCTGGAGCTGCCGGTCAGCGTGCCGGAGTGGCTGTCGCCGCTGACCGCCATCGTGCCGGGGCAGCTGCTGGCCATGCATCTGGCCCACACGCGCGGCTACGACGTGGACCGCCCGCGTAATATCGGCAAGGTGACGGAAACGAGATAAGATCGGGTTCGACCATCTTCCCGGAAACGGAAGATGAAGTTTCCGGGAAAATCAAACAGAAGAAGTTTCCGGGAAAATTAACATCGAAGTTTCCGGGGTCCAACTATTTTCCCGGAAACGGAAGATGAAGTTTCCGGGAAAATCAAACAGAAGAAGTTTCCGGGAAAATTAACATCGAAGCTTCCGGGGTCCAACTATTTTCCCGGAAACTAGGAACGGCCATTTTCCCGGAAACTAGGAACGACCATTTTCCCGGAAACTAGGAACGACCATTTTCCCGGAAACTAGAAGATGAAGTTTCCGGGAAAATAGAGAAGAAGTTTCCGGGAAAATTGATAGCGACCATTTTCCCGGAAACGGAAAGTCGCAACAACTTAACATAAGCGGAGCAATCTCATGAAAAAAGGGACCCAATCCCCGCCGCGACGCTCTTACCTCCGGGCGGCCATCGTCGCCCTCCTGATAATGGCCGGCCTCATCCTGGCCATCCCCGCCATCTCCGCCGGCAGCCAGGCCGCCGGCCAACCAACCAACCGGCTCTCCGCCGCCAACTACAGCCAGGCGGTCCACGACAACGCCGAGCGGGACTACCGGCCGGACTACCTGCAGCTGGCCTACGCCCAGCCGGAGGAGATGGACGGCTTCCCGCAATACCCCTGGCACCACAGCCCCCTGGAATCCATCGGCCACATTATCGCGTCCTACCAGTACTACGGCGGCAGCCCTTACTTTCATCACGGCATTGACAGCCGCGCGCCGTACGGCACGGAAGTCTTCACCTACTCCGGCGGGCAGATCGTCAACATTGAGAATTACAACCCCGGCGACCCCCGCTATTGGGAAGTCGCCGTCCTGGACCCGGACGGTTTCCTCTGGCAGTTCCACCACGTTGACATGGAGACCATCCCGCAATACATCTGGGACAAGTACGACGAATATCTGGCTGATCCGGTGAACGGCGGCTTCGTCCCGCCGGCCACGCACATCGGCAACATCGTCTACTGGACGGTGGTCACCTTTGGCGAGCGCTTTCACCACATCCATCTGAACATCTTTGACGGCAACGGCGATTACGTGAACGGCTTCCTGCTGCATGAGCCGCTGCCGGATGTGCAGGCCCCGGAGATCCAGCAGATCGGCCTGCTGCAAAACGGCCAAATCCTCCCCGGCAACGAGGTCGAGGGCAACTACAGCCTGTACATTCACGCCCGCGACCTGATCATGCACCAGCAATTCTTCCTGCCGCCGAACGAGATCGTCTACTCCGTGGACGGCGGGCCGGAGGAGACGACCTGGAAGTTTGACGGCCTGCCGGGGGGCGGAGACAACCAGGCCTACGTCACCGAGTTCTTCGTCCCGCCCACTTGCGGCGACTATGAATGTCGCGACTTCTACATCAACCTGGGCTTTGCCGTCGGGCCGGACCGGCCATTCCCGCTGGACGCCGGCCAACACAGCGTTACGGTCACCATCCGCGACTTTGTGGGCAATGAGGA
>CAYVQP010000058.1:14088-15695 GCA_964452775.1 uncultured Ardenticatenaceae bacterium
TTCCAGTGGCTGCCCATCGTCATCAATCGCGGGCCGGATGATGACGGCCGGCCGTCCCATTGAACGTCTCGGTCTGGCCTGCGGGGTTCTCTGTGAACCCCGCAGGTCTGGCTGAGTATGCTCGTCTTGCGTGAACCTGTTGGCGACCTGCGGGGTTTCTTGAAGGCGTCTCTCTAACGGCCATGACTACCTACGACCTCTACCTGGAATCAGGCCCGCGGCGCAAGAAGACGATGGTGCACGTGCCCCGGCTGCTGGGCTGCATCGCGGTTGGCCCGACCACCGATGAGGCGTTGACGGCCACGCCGGTCGCCATCCGCCGCTTCCTCGCCTTCCTGCACGAGCACGGGGCGCCGGCCGGCCCCGACTCGCCCATCGAAGTTCGCGTCGCCGAGCACATTACCGAGGGCTACTGGGTGGGCAACGGCGATCCGGCGATCGTTTTCGCGGCCGACCTGGAGCCGGTGACGCCGGCCGAGCTTGAGGCGCTCATCGCCCGGCTGGAATGGCTGCGGCTGGACATCACCGCTCTGGTCGCGCCCCTGGACCCGGCCGAATGGGACGCTGAGCCGGCGAGCGGTCGCCCCATCCGCCGCATCCTGCAGCATGTGTTGGAGGCTGAATATAGCTATGTCTATTGGACCGGTCGCCCGGCCGGGCTGCCCGCCTCCGGCAACATCCTCAGCAAGCAGCAGGGCGAGTTCCTGGAGTGGTGGGCGTATGTGCGGGAACATGAGATCGCCCACCTGCGCCGGCTTGCGCCGGAGATGTTAGCGGAGCCGTTTGCCCAGGGGAAGAGCACACACACCGCGCGGAAGCTGCTGCGCCGGATGCTGGAGCATCAGTGGGAGCATTTATTGGAGATACAGAACCGGCTGCTCGTCCCATAGCGCAGCGTTCGTCAGGTTCGCCCGCATCCCTGCAGCTCTCTCCGGGAAATTTCGCGTAGTCATCATAGCTGAGCAGACCTGCGGGGTTCGAAGAAAACCCCGCCGGTCTCACGGAGTTCATTTCACCTGGGGCTGCGATCCTCCGACAGGGAGCGACGGGTCAGGCGGGTCAGCTTCTCCAGCGCATCCGCGAGGTCCTGATCCTCGATGGCATACGCCCCTCGCGCCGAACGCAGTAGATGCGCTTCAAGCAGGACTTCGGCGTGGCTCAGGCCGGCCGGTGGGTCAAACTTGTAGCAGGCCAGCTCAAACAGTTGGCCCAGGGGATCGCGGAAGTAGATGGAATACATGAAGCCCCGGTCTATCTCGCCCGTGTTGGGGATGCCGCGCTCATCGAGGCGCTCTTTCGTCTGCGTGTAGGTCGCCCGGGAGACGGTGAAGGCGATGTGGTGCAGGTTGCCGATGCCCTCCGGGTTGGGGCGCGGGTCCGGCCGCCAATCCTCGCGGGTGAAGACGGTGATCAGCCGGCCGTCGCCGGGGTCAAAGTAGAGGTGATTCTGCTCCGGCACGTCTAGGTTGGGCTGCTCAAAGATGAAGGGCATGCCCAGCACCCCTTCCCAGAAGTCAATGGATGTCTGCCGGTCTGCCCCGATGAACGTGATGTGGTGCACGCCTTGGGTCTGTATTTTCTTCATCAGATGTCGTCCTCCACTGTAA
>CAYVQP010000058.1:15795-20125 GCA_964452775.1 uncultured Ardenticatenaceae bacterium
TAGATGCGCTCCGTCACCTGCGCGCCCAGTTCGCGCAGGACGAGCGTCGTCTCCTGCACCCGGCCCAGCGGGATGTGCGGGTCCACGTCGCTGCAGCCCACAAACACCGGCGTGCTCTCCAGGCTACCTTCATATGCGCGCGGGGTTCCCGGCGGCCCAATCAAGCCGCCGCTAAACATCAGCAACCCGCCATAGCGCCGGGCGTGCCGGGCGACAAATTCGCCGGCCAGGCAGGCCCCTTGCGAGAAGCCGGCGAAAAACACCCGCTCCGGCGGTATGCCCGCCTGCTCAATCTCCGCCAACAAGCCGCGCAACACCGCCATGCCGGAGCTGATCCCCGGCTCATTCAGCTCGATGCGCTCCAAAAAACTGTAGGGATACCAGCTTCCGCCGGCCGCCTGGGGAGCCAGCAGGGCCATATCCTCTCGCTGCAGGTAGGGGCCCAGCTCCAGAATGCTCTCTGCCGTCGCTCCCCGGCCGTGCACCAGGATCATGGCGCTCTTTGCTTGCGCCAACGGCAGCCCGGCTCGAACGACCGGCTGTCCCTCGTGCGGTCCAACCTTCGTACCTGGCCCGTCAACCATTTTGCCCTCCCGCCGGATCCACCGGCCGCAATTCGAACTCCGGCAACATCGCCGCGATCGCCTTTCGCTGTGACTCCAGCCAGGGGGGTAGCTTCAGGCTTTCGCCCAGGGAAGCGACCGGCTCATCATATAGGAAGCCCGGAGCGTCCGTGGCGATTTCAAAGAGCACCCCGCCGGGCGAGCGGAAGTAGATGGAATGGAAGTATTGCCGGTCGCGCACGGGGGTCACGGGCTGGCCGGCCTCCCGCAACTGTTGCTGATATTCCACCTGCTCGCTGTCATCCACGGTGCGGAAGGCGATGTGGTGAATCGAACCCGCTCCGAAGCGTCCCTGCGGCTGGCCCGGCCGGTGCACGATGTCTACGAAGCGACCGGGGCCGCTCCCCTGCGCGGCGTAACGGTAGCGATCCCCTTCCTGCCCGGCAAAGGTGTAGCCGAGCTGCTCGGTGAGCAGCAGCGCCGTTTCTTCGACTGTGTGCAGCCACAGGGTGACCCCATAGAAGCCGGCCACCGCCCATTCCGCGGCCACCGGCCCACCTGCCCAGTGGCGCACGGAGGCGGGCTGGTCGCTGCCCACCAGCTCCAGGCCCATGCCGTCGGGGTCGCTGAAGGCCAGGGCGGGCGCGCCGAAGCGGTTGACCTCCTGCACGGGAATGTCCATGCGCCGCAGCCGGTCGCGCCAATAGCCCAGCACATTCGCCGGGATCGCGTAAGCGGTAACTGTCGCCTCCCCATTGCCCGGCCGGCCGGCGACCACATTCCGCCAGGGGAAGAAGGTTAATATTGTGCCCGGCGTGCCGGTTTCATCACCGAAGTAAAAGTGATAGGTGCCCGGGTCATCGAAGTTGACTGTGCGCTTGACCAGGCGTTGGCCGAGGACCAGCCGGTAGAAATCCACGTTGCGCTGCGGGTCCTTCGCCACCGCGGTGATGTGATGTAGTCCTTGTACGGGTTGCATGGGTCTATCTCCGTCAGTCCATCAGAATCCCGGAAACTCCGAGTTTCCGGGATTTTCTCTAAGTCAATTTTCCCGGAAACTTCATCAACAAGCGCCGGCAAACGACCCGGTTCAGTTTCCGGGAAAATGCATACCTGCCGTCAGAATCCCGGAAACTTCGGGTTTCCGGGATTCTCTCCAATTTTCCCGGAAACTTCATCAACAAGCGCCGGCAAACGACCCGGTTCAGTTTCCGGGAAAATGCAGGTTGAGTTTCCGGGATTCTCTTTCTACCTGCCGCCTTTTGGCAAAAGTCCTATAATGCCCCCTCGACTATAGCACAAGTGAGGTATTAGGATGATTGATCGCTTAAACTTGAACTCATGGAGGACATTGGGGACCCGGCCGCAAAATACTTTTCGCATGTTTCACATTTCGGTGATGGCGGCGGTCATTGGGGCGATTGCCGGGCTGGTGGCCTTCGCCCTGTTCAGCCTGATCGGGTTGTTGTGGAACCTGGTCTTCTTTCAACAGATTTCTACAGAGCTGACGGACTTAACCTACAACCCCATCGGATATTGGATGTTTATCGTGCCGGCAATCGGGGCCGGGATTGTCGCCCTGATGGCCAAGTACGGCACGTCGAAGATCAAGGGGCACGGCATTCCGGAGGCGATGGAGGCGGTGCTGGAGAATCGCAGCCGGGTCAGCCCGCGGGTAGCCATTTTTAAGCCGGTTGCGACCGCGATTGCCATCGGCACGGGCGGCCCCTTTGGCGCGGAAGGGCCGATCATTCAAACGGGCGGCGCGTTGGGTTCCATCCTGGGCCAGATGGTGCGCACCACCGCCGCCGAACGCAAGGTGTTGCTGGCCTGCGGCGCGGCGGCCGGCATGGCTGCCACCTTCAACACGCCTATCGCGGCGGTGATCATCGCCATTGAGCTCTTGCTGTTTGAGTTTAAGTCGCGCTCCTTCATCCCGCTGGTCATTGCCACGGTGATGGCCACTACGGTGCGCATGCCCTTGCTGGGAGCCGGGCCGCTCTTTCAGGTATCCATCAGCGATTTCGGCATTCCACGGGCGCTGCCGTTTTACCTGTTGCTGGGGGTCTTGTGCGGGCTGGCGGCGGTCGGCCTGACCCGCGCCCTTTACCTGACGGAGGATTTATTTGCCCGGCTGCCGGTTAGTGAAAGCTGGGTGCTGATCATCGGCGGGTTGGCGCTGGGCGTGATTGGTTTCTTTGTGCCGGAGGTGTTGGGCGTGGGATACGATACTACCTCGGCCATCCTTAACGACCAATTGCCGATGCAGATGCTGCTGACCCTGATGATCTTCAAGACGCTGGCCTTGCTGGTGTCGCTCGGGTCAGGGACCTCGGGAGGTCTGCTGGCGCCGACGTTTATGGCCAGCGCTTCGATGGGCGCCCTGTTCGCCATGTTGCTCAATGGGGCGATGCCCTCTTTGAATCTGGAGCCGGGGGCGTTTGCGCTGGCGGCGATGGCCGCCGTTTTTGGCGCGGCGTCACGCTCTACCTTTGCCTTTATCATCTTCGCCTTTGAGATTACGCAGGATTATCAGGCGATTTTGCCGCTGATGTTGGTCTGCGTGATCGCAGATGGGGTGGCGCTGTATTTCATGCGCAACACGATCATGACTGAGAAGCTGGTGCGCCGCGGCCTGCGCGTGCCGGAGGAGTACGAGGCGGATGTGCTGCGCCAGGTTATGGTGGGCAAGGTGATGGACCCGTCCCCGATGACGGTTCCCAGCTCGATGACCGTGCAGGAGTTGGCGGACCGGATTGCCCAGGGAGACCCGGCCTACACGCGCCACCAGGCATTTCCCATCGTGGACGAGGCCGGCCGGCTGGTGGGCATGATCACCCGCGGCGATGTGGTGCGGGCGCTGGATTCGGCGGACGGCCATGCGCTGTCCGTTGCTCAGGCCGGCCCGGAATCGGTGGTGGTGACGTATCCGGATGAGATGCTGAGCGACGCGCTGCTAAAGCTGCTGGTGAACGATGTGGGCCGGCTGCCTGTGGTGAAGCGCGATGCGCCGCAGGAGCTGGTTGGTTATCTGAGCCGGCAGGCGATTCTGCGCGCTCGCCAGGGGAAGATGCGCGAGGAACATGAGCGCGAGCCGGGCTGGATTGGCCGGCGGCGCGCCTGATGGTTGCCGGTTCCACACGATTTTCCCGGAAACTTCCAGGTTTCCGGGAAAATCTGTCCTCATCGGTCCCCCTTCGCGTCCTTCGCATCTTCGCGTGAGTAAGAAAGAGAGGGGCACGCGAAGAGCGCGAAGAAGGGGAAGAAGTGCAGGGCCTTTCTTCTTTCGCGTCCTTCGCGTCTTCGCGTGAGTAAGAAGAAGGGGCACGCGAAGGCGCGAAGAGCGCGAAGAAGAAAAAGAAGTGCAGGGGCTTTCTTCCTTCGCGTCCTTTGCGTCTTCGCGTGAGTAAGAAAGAGAGGGGCACGCGAAGACGCGAAGAGCGCGAAGAAGAGGAAGAAGTATAGGGCCTATCTCCCTTCGCGTCTTCGCGTGAGTAAGAAAAAGAAGGGGCACGCGAAGACGCGAAGAGCGCGAAGAAGGGGAAGAAGTACAGGGCCTTTCTTTCTTCGCGTCCTTCGCGCCTTCGCGTGAGTAAAAAGAGGAGGGGCACGCGAAGACGCGAAGAGGGCGAAGAAAAGGAAGATTGGTCCAAATTGGTACCCTTTGCGTCCTTCGCGTCTTCGCGTGAGTAAGAAGAGAAGGGGCACGCGAAGACGCGAAGAGCGCGAAGAAGGGGAAGAAGTGCAGGGCCTTTCTTCCTTCGCGT
>CAYVQP010000058.1:20225-24608 GCA_964452775.1 uncultured Ardenticatenaceae bacterium
TTCGCGTGGTTCGCGCCCGCCTACAGGCTAGACGTTCCCTCACCACTTGAGTATACTCCCGGCGGGTGACATAACATTGGCGTGAGTTTCGACTTCCCCGCGGACTCGATGCGCCATTTTGGGGCAGGTAAGTGATGGACGATACCCAAACCGCGTTATACGTCCGCTTTGGTGTGGCCCTGCTGATTGGCTTCCTCATCGGCTTGCAGCGCGAGCGCTCCTATGAGGACAGCCACAAGCCGGCCGCCAAAAAGTTCGCCGGCGTGCGCACCTTTTCCCTCTTCGGCCTCGCCGGGTGCGCCGCCGCCTTCGCTGCCGAATTGCTCGGTTCCGAGTGGGCCTATGTGAGCATAATTCTCGTGCTGGGGGCGATAATCGCCATTGCCTACATGTTCACCTCCTTCCGTGGGGACGCCGGCATGACTACCGAGGTGGCGGCCGTGCTGACCATTTTGATGGGTGGGCTGGCCTATTGGGACCAGCTCGAGTTGGCGGTGGCCCTGGCCGTGGCCACCACCGTGCTGCTCTCCTTGAAACTGGAGCTGCGCGGATTTGCCTCCCGGCTATCCCAGGAGGACATGGTGGCCACGCTGAAGTTCGCGGTGATCACGGCCATCATCCTGCCCGTGCTGCCCAACCAGCCGATTTCCGACCAGCCGCCGTTCGACGTGCTCAACCCGTACAAGGTGTGGCTGATGGTGGTGCTCATCTCCGGCATCAGCTTCCTGGGCTACGTGCTCTTCAAGATAGTGGGCAGCCGGCGGGGCCTGGTGCTCACCGGCTTCCTGGGTGGGCTGGCTTCCAGCACCGCCACCACGCTCAGCTTCTCCGAACGCAGCCGGCGCGATCAGCTGGTGGGCGCGCCCTTCGCCCTGGCCATCATGATCGCCTGGAGCGTGATGTTCATCCGTATCCTGATTGAGGTCGGGGTGGTTAATCGGGCGTTGGTGCCGGTGATCGCCGCGCCCGTCATTGCCGCCCTGCTGGCGACGGCGCTTTACGTGGCTATCCTCTACTTCGCCTCAAAGCGGGACGGGGGAGAGGACATGCAGCTATCCAACCCGTTTCAACTGAAGACGGCGATCACCTTTGGGTTGCTATACGGATTGGTGTTGGTGGTGGCCCGGGCGGCTCAGATTTACCTGGGGGACGTGGGCATCTACGCCTCCAGCGTGCTGGCCGGGCTGGTGGACGTGAACGCGATCAGCCTGTCCATGGCCGAGCTAAGCCGGGGCGGAACGGTGGCGGAAGTGGTCGCGGCGCGGGCCATTGTGCTGGCCGCGATGGCCAATACGGTGGTGAAGGGGGGCATCGTGCTGGCCACCGGCTCCCTGCCGCTTAAGCGGGCGATGTGGCCGGGATTCCTGTTGATTCTGGTGGTGGGCACGGCAGCGGCGTTTATGTTGCAGTGATGGGAAAGACCTGCCAGGTTTCAGAAAACCTGGCAGGTCTCAGGCAGCCGGCAGCACCACTTCCCGCTCTATCCGCGCTTCCAGCTCGTCGCGGGCCACATCCAAGTCGTAATCCATTTGCAGCCCCAGCCAGAACTCGGCGGACATGCCGAAGTAGCGGGCCAGCCGGAGGGCGGTGTCGGCGGTGATGCGCCGCTTGCCGTGGATAATCTCGTTGATGCGCCGGGCCGGCACGCGGAGTGACAGGGCGAGCTGATTTTGGCTCAGCCCCATCGGCTGCAAAAACTCCTCCAGCAGAACTTCGCCGGGATGGATGGGAGCAAGTTTTTCTGTGGTCATGGGTTGCCTTTACGAGTGATAGTCAACAATTTCCACTTGGTAGGCATCGCCGGCGCTCCATTCGAAGCAGATGCGCCACTGGTCGTTGATCCGGATGCTATACTGGCCCTCGCGGTCGCCCCTCAGTTTCTCCAGCCGATTTGCCGGCGGAACCGCCAGGTCGGTGAGGTTAGATGCCCGGCTAATCATCCGGAGCTTCCGGAGCGCCACCTGCTGGATGTCTGCCGGCAGGCGTCGGGAGCGTTCACGCCGGAAGATGCGCTCAGCTTCTTTGTCCCTGAAGCTTCGGATCATGGCAACATGATATAACGTCTCGCGTTAAACGTCAAGCGCAATATGCTTGTTTGGCGTGCGTACTGTATACGCAAACCTGAGCGTGCTCCCGGCAGGTTGTGGTCGAGGAAATAGACCTGCCAGGTTTTCTGAAACCTGGCAGGTCTGGTGTTCCAGAATCCCGGAAACTTCTGAGTTTCCGGGATTCTTGGTTATTGCGCGACGAAGTTCAGTACGCCGCTGGTCCCGTCCGCCAACGTGTAGAGCAGCCGGCCGGACGTAATCGTCTCCACCCCATTCACTACCTGCGATTGCCATTCATACCCGTTCACGCCAACCAGCGCGGCCAGGTATTCGGTCTCCTGCTCCATGATGCCCGCCGGCTCGCTGCAGATAGACATGGTCACCGCCGGCACGCCGATGGTGAAGAAGCCGTCGTCCGGCACAATCGGCGCGGAGTAGCTGTTGCAGCCCGCTGAGCCGGAGATCGTCCCATCGGCGAAGATGGCCGTGATCTGCGTGCCGGGGATGACCGCCTGTTCCGCGCCCGCCGGCCCGAAGGAGGTCAACACCAACGTCGTCCCCTCCGCGCCGCCGGTGGGCGAATCGGTGTCCAGGGAGCCATCGCCGCCGGTCGTGCCGCCGCCGGAGACTGCGCCGGACGTGAAGCGCATCGTGCCGGCGTCAGCGAACAGGTCAATGTACAGGTCGCCATCCTGGAAGAAGAAGATGGCCGCGTTGGCCAGCGAAGTGGTGAACAGCTGGTCCTGCGAACCCTCCGGGCAGGCGGCCAGAGTGGTCGGCCCCAGGGTAATGGTGATGCTGCTGCCGGACGTGGTGTAGCTGGCCGCCACCTGGTTGCAGTCCGCCTGAATGGCTGCGCTGCCGTCGGTGTTAAAGAGGATGGTGTAGCGCGTGGGGTCCGTGACCGTGATCTGCTCCACCGCGGTGGTGGTCGAGACCCACTGCCAGGTGACGCCGGTCAGGCCGGAGGGCGCGGGCAAGGGCGGGGCGGGCACTACGGGCACATTCTCCGCGCCCGTCGCTTCCACGAAGGCAGCCGATACCCACACCTGCCCATTGTTCAAGTTGGGCGTTTCCACCACCCACCACTGGCCGTCCGCGCTCACGCCGATGATCGTGCCCGTCTCCTCAAAGGGAGCCGCGCCCACGGCCGGGTATTGCGTGCTCGGACCGGTGCGCAGGAAGATGCCGTCCGGCGCGATGACTTTGCCCGTCGGCTCGCCGCTATCCGGCTCCGGCAGGTCTACTGTGTTCTCCTCCGCGAAGCGCATCGTGCCCGCGTCGGCGAACTGGTCAATGTACAGTTCGCCTTCCAGGAAGAAGTAGATGGCCGCGTTGTCCAGACCGAGCAGGAATTGCTGGTCACGCGAGCCTTCCGGGCAGGCCATCAGGGTGGAGGGGCCCAGGGTGATGTCAATGCTGCTGCCATCCGTGGTGTAGTTGGCGATTACCTGATTACAGTCCGCCTTGATGTTGGCGGTGCCGTCCTCATTAAACAGCACCGTGTAGCGCCCCGGCTCGTCCACAACGGTTTCGCCGGCCGGGCTGGTGACCGATTCCCATTGCCAGGTGACGCCGGTGAGGGTGTTGTCCGTATCGGTGGGCGCGGGCGTGATTGTCGCGGCCGGGTTGCGGTAGTAGTCCACTGGCCCGCCGGCGACCCAGGGGAAGACCAGCGTGGCCCCATCGTCCTCAAAGCGATAATCCTGCGCCGGGCCGAACATGGCCATCATATCGGCGTCCAGCGAGCCTTCCGGGCAGGCCATCATGGTCATCGGGCCCAGCTCCATGTATATGCTGCCCGGCATGTCCGTGGCGTAGCGGCCGGCCCCGTTGTTGCAGTCCAGCTTCGCCTGGAAGGTGCCGTCCTCATTAAAGGTCAATGTGTAATTTTCCGGATTTGGCACGATGATCTCGGGTACATCGTTGCCGTTGGGGTCCCGGCCCACCCATTCCCAGGCGATGTTCACCAGTAGGGGGTCCGGCGTGTGGGTAATCGTGTCCACATATGAGCCCGTCTCGGTCGCAACCGGCGCAGCCGTCGCCTCCGGGGCGGCGGTTGCCTCGGCCTCGGTGTCCGGGGCGCTGGTCGCTTCGGTGGCCGGCGCAGTCGGGGGTTCCGCCTGACCGCCGGTGCAAGCCGCCAGCGCCAGCACCAGCGAGAGCAGTAAGAACACGCTAATCTTCTTCATCTTCAATCTCCTTGTCACAACAAAGCCGGCTCACAGTTCAAACGCTGATCGGGCCGGCGCATCCATCCAAACTATCCAAACAATTGTTACGCGAGATTACATCTCGCCCCATGTAACGCGAGATTGTATCTCGCGCACCTGTA
>CAYVQP010000058.1:24708-27107 GCA_964452775.1 uncultured Ardenticatenaceae bacterium
ACCGAATTGGAAATTCGGGTTACATGCCTGCGCGGTCCGCCGGCCACAGTTCCAGCACGCCGCGCAAGATGCCCAGCTCGCCGATGTGGTAAGCGTTGTGGTCGCCGGCGATCAGGATTTCGCGGATGATGTTGTGGCCGTCCCAGCCGTGGGGGATGGGCGCGTACAGGTCGGTGGCCGGGTCGTTGACGATATCCACCAGCGCCTGGCGGTCGGCCTGGAACCGGCTGATCGTCTGTTGCCAGCCGGCTTCGTCCGTGTCCGCCGACTTATCCGGCCAATACTCTCTGGGCCATTCCCGCTCCTCATACTCGGGATTGCGGATGTAGTCGAGGAGGTCGTATTGGGTGAGCCGCAAATGCTCCAGCAGGTGCCAGAAGCTGTAACCCACGTTGGGCACGCGGCTGTTGATGTGCGCCATGGGGAAATCGGCGACGGCGTCCTCAAAGGACATATGCGCCTGCCGGACGAGCAGCAGGTTGGTCAGTTGCCGGCGGGTCTCCAGGTCCTGGTTCATGGGAGCCTCCAATTAGAAACAAGGTCGCCGGCATTTGCAGTTAGCCGGCGACACAAAGAGGGGCAATGGTGACAGATTCCTGGCGCAGCTGGTCGCCGCGCCGCCTGCTAGGAGCGCATCTGCGCGCCTTACATCTGAACGCTCACCTCAAAGCCTTCGCGCTGCGGGGGCGCGGCGAAGATGTCCTTGAACTTGGCAATCTGCTCCTGATAATAGCCGCTACTCTCGCCGGCCAACATGTCCGCTTCCGTGTCCCAAAAGGTGATCGCAAGGCCTTTGCCCGTATCGGCGTCCGTCAGCAAATAGGTTCCCCGGAAGCCGTGCTGCTGCTGAGCGGCCGGCGCCACCGAATCGCGATAGACTTCGGTTGCTTGCGCTACTTTGCCGGGTCGAATCTGAGTAGTTGTCACTCTGGCGTACATTGATTTGTCTCCTTGGCCGGTGGATACAGGGACGTTCGCTGTCCGAATTGACATTCGCTGAATATTATGCACCAATTGAGCGACATTCGCGAGCGTGTCCGCGAATGGACGACGGCACATTTCGCGAACAATACGCCTGCCACTTCACCGCCCGCCGCAAGCCGGCCCGCCTCGTCCCCTTGGTAAGTATCTGCTGAGCCGGCGGGAACCCTTCCACGCACTCAACCTGAGCGCCGGCCACCGCGCGCAATGGCTGAGCATGCTGCAGCAATCAGCGGTGAAGACCCTTGCACCATTGCGTTATATCTGAATTGGGGCGGCATTAGCAGGTTTGCCGGCCAGGGCCGTTGTAGTCACCGCGAAGCCAACTTTGTGCCATCATATCAACCATAGAAGGCGACGGACGAACTATTGACCAGGTAAGTTTTGAATCACTTGTTAATCCCAGGCACTCAAGAACTCGAGGCGGTTCATCATTTCCTGAGCAGACAGTTCCGCAGATAGACGTAAGATTCGTCGCATCAACTCCCCGACGGAGTACTGCTGTTGATTCGCCAGAATGATCCCGGCATGCGATTTGTTCTGCAACAGATATTGCGCGTGTATCCGGTAGAAGTCCCTTCGATTGAAGCTAAAGAGTACACGTTCTTGCTGGGCCGCAATGTCTAGATGTTGCTCGTCAGGTTGGCCGACCATGTCTTCTAGAAAGGCCGTCGTAACATCCATTCCACGGGCCTTCAGCGCGCGAACCAGATCCTGGTCCATCGTATCTTCATCGAAATAGAGCCGGATCATTGCTGGGTGGTGTGTCGCCTAAGAAAGTGCTCTCTCTCGGCGCGATCACCGGCTTCCTCATCCTCAGCAATAGCGGCTTCAATCTCGTCCCGGTTGGCGTGGTAGTAAGCAAGCGCCGCGTGTACCTGCGCCAGGGAAATGTGACCGATGCGGTCCGCTATCTCCTCCGGCATCAGGCCCAGTTTGTACCAGCCGACAATTCGCTGCACGGTTACCCCGGCGCCGGCGATGCGCGGACGCCCGCCGCGAATGTCGTCGCTGCGCGTGATCAGGGTTCCAATATCAATGGTTGCCGTCGTCATAGAGCACCTCCGCGCCTGTATGTGCAGCAATTATATCATAGAGACACCGCACCGCCCGGCGTCGCATTGCCTGATAATAATTGTTACCGAAGATAAATACGTTGGCTCAAGAATCATGTTACCGTGGGCGTCATGGAGAAATAAGAGAACATCACAGTGAGCAAGAAGTGTCGAACGGATCTGGTGAAAGTGCTGCATCCGGGCTATTCGCAATACCAAGGGTCAGAAGGGTGCCATTCTGGATGAGTTCTTGCGTGGGTGTGCAGAGGCGACACTGTTTCATCACCGGCTTCCTCATCTTCAGCAATAGCGGCTTCAATCTCGTCACGGTTGGCGTGATAGTCAGCAAGCGTCGCGTGCACC
>CAYVQP010000059.1:0-7867 GCA_964452775.1 uncultured Ardenticatenaceae bacterium
AAATCACTTCGCTGAGCTGCTCCTCGTCAAAGACGGGCGCGCCGCTAATCAAGACGGGTGTCCACTCCCCATCGCTTTGCTGCAGTTCAGTGGCGATCTGCAAAGTGTCAGAGGTATTCTGAACAACTCGCTCCATGAATTCGCGAAAGCCGGCCCGATTACTGATGCGGATGACTGATTCAGCCAGTTGGCCGATGACGTTTTCCCGGGGCTGCCGGATTAGGGCCAGGGCAGCATCGTTGACGGAGACGATCAGGCCGGCGCCATTTACCGTCAACATGCCTTCGGCCATGCTGGCAAAGATCGTCTCCACTCGCCGCTTTTCGGCGAGGACATCGGCATGTAGCCAGGCGTTTTGAATGGCAGCGGCGAGCGGGCCGGTGATGGCCTGCAGCAGTCGCAGGTCCTCATCGCCAAAGGCGCCGCTCTGCTTGTTGATCGCTTCGATCACGCCGATGACACGTTGTTCTATCCGCAGAGGAACGCAGAGGATAGATTGCGTGCGAAAGCCGGATTGGTTGTCAACGTTGGCGAAGAAGCGCTTGTCGTGGCGGGTCTCATTGATGATCAATGGCTCGCCGTGCACCGCCACCCAGCCGGCGATCCCCTGTCCCGGCTTTAAGCGGATGGGTGGCAAGTGCGCAAACTCCGGACCCATCAGCGAGTCTACGAAAACGACCTCGCCAGATACCGGCTCAACCAGTGCGACTGATACGGTTTCCACGTTTAGTATTCGCCGTATCGGGTCGGTGATCTGGCCGTAGATGCGCTCCAGTTCGAGGGTGCCGGTAAGCGCGGCCGCCAGGTCGTATACGACGCCGAATTCTACCTCTTGCTGGGTCGCCTTCCGGCGCAGGAAAGCGCGATCCAGATAGGCGGAGATGTGCATGGCCAGGTACTCGATGTTGTCCGACGTGAGTAGGCTGCGGTTGGGTGGATCTATCAGGCATAGCGCCCCGGCGGGCACCAGATCGTGGTACTCAAAGGGGAACGGCAAGGGGGCAATTAGCGCCGCCTCGTGCGCCAGGAGCCAGAGTTCGCTGTTGAATACTGCGCTTGCCGGCAGGGAGTATTTTTCCAATCGCCGGGCGCGGTCCCTATCCGCCACATCACCGAAGGATGTCGTCCTGGTTGACCACCTGGTCTGGGTGAGTTTGCCGACCGGGGTGCAAATCCAGACGTCATAATAGCCACCGGGAGGGTCGCTCAGCGCAATGACGGTGACAACCTCTGTGTATACGGCTATCTCGTAGGCGCAGGCGGCGCAAACGCCGTGGCCGTCGAGGACGCCGCTGAGTTCAGCGGTCAGTTTCTGCCACAACGTGTGGATGTCTTGCGTCGCGGAGAGGGCCTCGTTCGGAATCATCAGACTGTTATAGCTCCGGGCGGATAAGATAGCAAGCCGTCACTTGGGCCGGAAAGGGTAGGAGGCGACCCGCCTCATGTTTGCGGGTTTACCAGCGCTCCAGTATCATAATGGAGGTGCGTGGCCAATTCGGCGCGCCCCCCTTTTCAACTGGTGCATTGCCCACCATGGCGGATGTGCAGGTTGGATTCGCAGTGGGCCCCCCTTCTTTGAGCATTAATAACATCTCGGCAACTATTTAAGGCTGCCGGGTGAAAGTCACATGAGGAGCATGGAAATGAGCTATATTGAAACAATCTACGGGCGTGAGGTGCTGGACTCGCGCGGAAACCCAACGGTCGAAGTGCAGGTAGAGTTGCTCGACGGGTCAATGGGGAGCGCCATCGTGCCTTCCGGCGCGTCCACGGGCGTCCACGAGGCCTGGGAAAAGCGAGACGGCGACCCGGATCGCTACATGGGGAAAGGGGTGCTTGCCGCCGTTGATGCGGTCAACGAAGAGATCGCGGAAACGCTGGTCGGATGGGACGCCACGGATCAGGTCGGCATTGATGAAGTGATGATCGAGCTGGACGGCACGCCCAACAAGGAGCGATTGGGGGCGAATGCCATCCTGGGCGTGTCGCTGGCGGTCGCCAAGGCGGCAGCGGTCAGCACGGGCCTGCCGCTGTATCGCTACATTGGCGGCGCCTCAGCCCGCACGTTGCCCGTGCCGATGATGAACATCATGAATGGCGGCAAACATGCCGCCGGCTCGACGGATTTTCAGGAGTTCATGATCATGCCGGTGGGCGCGGAGACATTTTCCGAAGGGCTGCGCTGGGGCGTCGAAATCTATCACACCTTGAAGAAGGTGCTGTCAAGCAAGGGTTACGGGACCACCGTCGGCGACGAGGGCGGCTTCGCCCCCCGGCTTTCGGCCAACCGGGAGGCCATTGAGATCATCCTGGAGGCGGTGGAGAAGGCCGGCTATCAACCCGGCAGCCAGATCATGCTGGCCATGGACCCCGCCGCCAGCGAGATCTACGAAGACGGCAAGTACCATCTGAAGACGGAGGGGAAGGTGCTTACCGGGCCGGAGATGGTGGATTTCTTTGCCGACTGGGTATCCCAATACCCGATCATCTCGATTGAAGATGGCCTGCACGAGGACGATTGGGAAAGCTGGGCCTATATGGTGGAGCGGCTGGGCAGCCGGCTGCAGATCGTGGGCGATGACCTGTTGGTGACCAGTGTCAACCGGATCAAGATGGCTATCGAGCGCAACGCGGTGAACAGCCTGCTCTGTAAGGTGAACCAGATTGGCACGCTAACCGAGGCCATCGCGGCGGTGGATATGGTTCAACGTCGCGGCTGGACGGCGGTCGTTTCCCATCGCAGCGGCGAGTCGGAAGACGCCACTATTTCGGACCTGGTGGTGGCCTTGAATGCCGGGCAGATCAAGACCGGCGCGCCCGCCCGCACCGATCGCGTCGCCAAGTACAACCAGTTGCTGCGCATCGAAGATAGCCTGGGGGATTCGGCGGTATATGCGGGCATGGCGGCGTTCACGAACTTGAAGCTGTAAGCAAACGCTTTGCGTTATCTGAAAAGGAAGAAGCCAGGCCGTTGCGACCTGGCTTCTGTTGATGGAGTGGGGAGTGTGGTTACGGGAAGACGCTGGCCGCGGCGGCGCTTTGGCGGCTAACCCGGATGGTGGACTGCGACGCCATGTGGAAGATGCGCCGCAACTCGTCGTGGGTCAGGCCGGCGACGAGGATCTCGGGAAAGCCAATCGTGTCTGCCAGGGTGCGCAGCCGGGCGGGAGTCATGCCGCCGGATTGGAAGCCGACATAGGCCAGCGTGTAAATCTCGTGCCGGAGCAGCTCGCGGGCAGCCCGGCGAACCGCCTTTTCGTCCTGTCTGGATGCGTTGTCCTCGCCGTCTGAATAGACGATAACCAGACAGCGAACCATTAGGCCGCTTTGACGGAGTTGCTGGGTGTACAGGACCATGTTGGTCAGGCCGGCGGCCACCGCGTCATAGAGCGCGGTTGATCCCGTAGGCGCATAACGCCGGCTGGTCAACAGCGGCGCGTCCGCCAGATTCACATAGCCGTGCATCAGTTCCACTTTGTCGTTGAAGAGCACGGTGCTGACCAGGATGTCATCGGCGACGGATGAGCCGGCCATTGCCCGCAGATAGTCCTCATTGTATGCCTGAATCAGGTCATTCGCGTAGCCGTACATGGAGCCGCTCATGTCAATGATATTCATGGCCAGCGTCACTTCATTGCTGCCGATTTCTTCCAGGCCCACGCCGACCGTGTCAAGCATAGTGGGGCCGTTGAGGTTGGAAATTACCAGCGCCATCGTGTCATCAGTCAGGCCGTCATCCTGAGCTGAGCGAAAGAGATCGTCTAGATTACCAAGGCCGTTGTTGTTCATCTCAATCTCCTGAGGTTTATCGGGTGGCAAACGCGCCGGCCTGCAACACAGGCAGCGGGTCGGTGCTCTTGATGAAGTTGACGCCCTGCGCGGCGAAGTCTCTGAATCGCTCAAGCGCAATGGCGTGAAAGTCAATGTCTGGATGAATCACGGGCGAGGTGCAGTCGCTCAGGAAGAAGATCTTCTGCAGCGCCTCGGGGTTGCCGGCGAAATCCTCGACGATGTCCTCCACGCTTTCCAGCACACAATGACTTTCCGCTTCGCCGGCGATGATTACCAGGTCCGCTACTTCAAGGGTATCCAGGAATGCCTTGTTCCTCCCTCCCAGAGGATGGCCGGGGATGATGACTTCTGGCTGCACAATCGAGTAGTGCTCGGTCTGGGGCACACTGCCCTTGGTGAGCCATGCCGGCTGCGTCTTGCGAGCCAGTGAATGCCACATGACCGCCGACCACAGCTCCGGGTCAAGAGCGTGGCCGATGCTGCCGATCAAGGTGTGATAGGGCCAGATGGTCAGCACCTTCTTGGCCTTGTCCTCCAGGGTTTTTACATAGTGGGTGGAGCCGACCGGATCGACCAGCGGCCGCCACCGTCCATCCTTGATATCCTGATAGGTGATCAGGGTGAAGGGGGCCGGGTGGTTGCCGCGCTCATCAGCCCACCAGTTTGCGGAGAAGATCTGGTGCGGCAGATGGGAGTCGAGGGAGCAGGTGATGTTGGTAATCTGGCCCGCATTGCGGTAGATGAACTCAATCAGCCGGCGGATGTCGCCGAGCGAGCCGGGCACGTTGAGGCCGCCCCGGTCATGACAGAAATCCACCTGCATGTCAATGATGACCAGGTGCACATTGCGTTTGTCGGCGGAAGCCGGCGGCAGACCGGCCCCAGCAGCATCCAGCGCAATTGCCGGCGTGTCCGGATAGAACAGCGATCCGATCCGGCGGGGATCATAGAAGTGGGGAAACTCAGCCATTGCGAACTCCTTTTACTAATGGTATGAAAGACTCTGCTTGCGCATATAGTGTTATATTAACACTATATTGGGAAGTATAGTGTATTAATAACACTTTGTCAATAGTCACTTTTCGGTCATCACTGCACCGGATCCGCAAGCAAGAGTCTGCCCGGCTGGTGGATGAGCAGGCCGGATGGGTGCGGGTAGAGGAAGTCCGTAGCATTGACCAGGCTGCCCGCGCCGGCCGGCCCAGCGCTGAAGGACAATGTACTTCCGGACAGGCTTTGGCGCAAGATTCCGGCATCCGTGGGGTGATAGAGCTGGTTACCGATCAGCGCCTTGCCCGCCGGCCGGTTGTGGGGCGGCTGTTCCCCGTCTTGCCTGATCTCAAGCGTGAGCCGGCCATGTTCGTCAAAGATCGCGTACCGGCACTGCAAGTCGCCGCCGAGCCGCATCAGACTAATGAATACCGTCGCCTTTGACGAGGCGAGGGCGCACATCTCCAGCACACTCTCGCCCGGCCGGTGGGGCAGGTCTATCGGCAAGCAGCGCTTGCCGTCCACCAGCAAGAAGCCGTGCTGTTCGGCGAAAAAGCGGGCGCAGCCGGCCACCATGTCGCGGTCTTGCGCTGCCCATAGCTGGGTCTGATCTGGCCGGGCAGTAGCGACTACGTCCTCCAGGTACAGCCCCTTTCTGACGACGCCGCGCATGATGTAGCCGCCGGCCAGCCGATAGAGCGCAGCCGGTGTGGCGACAAAGACGGCTTGGCCCAGGTATTCGCCGCTTTCCAGGTGCGCCACTTTTCGGGGTTCGGCGCCCAGTTCGAGGATTAGCAGCTGTCTGCTGTTCTCGCGATTGACAACCAGGTGATCCTGGAAGCAGGCGAAACGATAGGGACCGCTTCCTTGAAAGAGCCGCTGCTCTGAAAGCAGGCCGCCGACGCCCAGCCGGAGCAGATAGTAGCCGTCGTCTCGCCGCTCAACAGCCACGATGCGCCCCGTGCGCTCGACGGCGATATGTACGATCTCGCCGTCAGTCTGCAAGATTGGCCGGATGCCGGCCGTGGGAAGGGGCGAGCGATGCCCCTGGGCGGTTTTCTGCCGGCAGCCGGGACAGGTCGAACGCTCCGCCGGGTAGGACAGGCCACAGCGCCGGCAATCGTGCAGGCTGCGCAGATAGCGAAGCAGTAACGCCTCTGGAAAAGCCGGTCGCTCGCCACAAGTGAAAACACGTTCCATCTGTTCCAACAGCTCATCGCTTAGCGTGCCAACCGGACGCGCCGATTTGGGGTAGATCACATCCGGGTGCAGAATGGTGATGCCTGCGGCAGCGCGCGCTTGCAGCGACTTGTGCTTGTGGTGTGTTCCGCCAAAGGGATGCACATGCAGCAGCGCCTTCACCAGCAGAACAAAGTAGGCATACCAATCCGTCTGCGTCGAAAAGGCCGGCCGTTGGGACAGGTCTTTGATATGGTAAAGCTGCGGGTCAAGGAAACTGAGCAATGCCACCGGGCAGGGATACCCGGCGAACTGGTAACTATCCACGTCCACCCAGTAACACCGGCCAGATAGGTCGGGCGCTGCAAATAGGTTGTGATCATTGAGATCGCCTATCACCAGCCCGAGCTGGTGCAATGAACTTAGCGTGGCGTGTATCTCCAGCAATAGCCGGACGATTGCCTGCTGGTTGAACCCTGCTCCCTGTCCCTTGGGGTGGGCGAGCAGCTTCAAGGAGACCGCACCCTTGGGCAGGCGCGCCATCTGGAAGCCGATGATCTGGCCGCTCTGATCGCGCAGGAGCGCCTCTGGCCCCAGGACATTGCCCGGCAACAGTCCGGCAAACCGGGTCATAAACGCTTCCAGCTTGGCCGCCCGCTCCGGCGTAGGCTGGTGATACATCTTGACCGCTCTCTGCTCGTCCAGTGCAACCACCATGCCCTCGCCGCCGGACTGCAACAGCATGGCCGGCTGCAATCCTGCGTGCCTTCCATCCAGGATGATCGGGTTCATCGCAGCACACATAACGCAATGGCGCCGTCGTCGTCAAACTGTCCTGGATGACGGGCCTGAACATTCATCCACCTTTGAAGCGCCAGACTGGTTGGGGCCGGCGGCAATCCGCTGAACAGGGCAGGCGTCCAGCCGTCCGTGGCCACAGCCAGTTGCTGCAGGCCGGACCGCTCGATCCGCCGCGTATTAAAGCCGGCGTTGGATGAATCGGACGGAGTTGCGCCTTCCAGCAGCCGGTAAGCCAGGTAATCCGGCTCGTCGCCGCACGATAGATCGATCACTGCCCCATCCTGGCTCAGGTAGCCGTCGCCCTGCCAGAAGAACAACGCCTCCCTGGCGGTAACGGCAAATCCAAGCATTGTGGTGAGCAGGTTTGTGGCGATGAATTGCGTTCTGTCCTCATCGCCGGCGAGGGACATGCAGGACACGAGATGCTGTAGAAAGTCGAGGCAGGCTGTGTGAAGTCGCTCAACAACAGGCGGCAGTTCGGCCACAGCATGCAGTTCGCTCTGCAGCCAGCCGGCGGCGAATTGGCACAACAGCTTGGCGCCGACTTCATTGTTTGAGGCGTAGCTGTGCTTGTCCAGTCGGAACTTACTGCCGCAGCCGTCAGCGACCAGTCCGAATGCTGCGCCGTCCGTAGTCAGGCCGGCGATGGCAAAATCCTGGCCGTTATGCCTGAGTTGAAGATGGCGCCTGCCAATCACAGCGGCGTTGCTGGTTATGGCTACTTCTCTGCTGTTCATGCTAAAATTAGAAGCTGAGTCGAGTGGCTTATTAGTGTTATGATAACACTAATTAAACACTACTATATTGTATAAATTACGCTTTGTCAAGAGCTATGCGATGCAGGTGATAACAAGTCGCAGTAATCCGGCAGTTAAATTGGTCAAGCGCTTGCAGGTCGAGCGGCGGAGCCGTGAACGGGAAGGGCTGTTTGTTGTGGAAGGGACGCGTTGGCTGGCGGACCTGGTGCGCATGGGCCGGCCGGCGCGCGAGCTGCTTTGCACGGCGGACTGGATCAGCCGGGATGAGAATGCTGAGCTGGCGATGCGCTGCGGCTGCCGGATGGCCCAGGTAACAGAAGCCCTGATGGCCGAGATCAGCGATTTAG
>CAYVQP010000059.1:7967-12731 GCA_964452775.1 uncultured Ardenticatenaceae bacterium
GGCTGCCGGATGGCCCAGGTAACAGAAGCCCTGATGGCCGAGATCAGCGATTTAGAGCAGCCGGCGGGTGTTCTGGCAATCGTGGAGCAGCTTTCCCTGCCGATGCCGGCCAATCCAACGTTGCTGGTGGTGCTGGATAACTTGCGTATGCCGGGCAACGTGGGAAGCATCGCCCGCACGGCAGCCGCAGCGGGAGCGGACGCGCTACTTTTGGCGCCCGGCTGCGTGGACTTCTACAATCCCAAAGTAGTGCGCGGAGGTATGGGGGCGCACTTGCGGCTGCCGGCGCGACAGGCTACCTGGAGCGAGATTGAGCGCCTTTGCGCCGGGATGGCAGTATGGTTGGCCGCCGCCGATGGCGAGCGCCAGTACACGGCCGTTGATTGGAGCAAGCCGGGCGTCCTGGTCATCGGCAGTGAAGCAACCGGAGCCGGGGAAGAAGCGCAAAGCCTGGCGAGTGGGCGGATCGCGATTCCAATGGCGGCGGAGACGGAGTCACTGAACGCTGCCATGGCGGCCGCGGTCATCCTGTTTGAAGCGGCGCGCCAGAGGCGAGCGGCTGCGCCGCCCGGGGAGTAAGGCCGGCCTATCTGCAGAGCGCGCCTAATTTTCTCCCAGATTGACGCCCTGGCCGGTTAAGGCTTCTTTGACGCGCGGCGCGCCGGTCAATGCGTAGTAGACATCCTGGATTCGGGCGGCCGCCGCCTGCCAACTGAAGCGCTGCGCGGCTCGCAGTTGCAGAGCCATGCCAAGCGTCCGGCGTCGCTCGCTGTCGTGCGCAAGGTCGGCAATTGCGCGAGCCAGGCCGGGCACATCGCCGCGAGGGACGTACACGCCGGATTCGCCCAGATATTCGCGATGCACGGCGGTATCAAATGCAACCACCGGCTGGGCCATGGCCATGTAATTCAACACCTTGCCGCTGCCCTCGGTGGCCGAGAACTTAGGCGACACGGCAATATCGCCGGCGGAAAGATAGGCCGGCGCCTGGGTGATATAGTCAACCCGGCCGGTGAAGGTCACGTAATCCTGCACGTCGAGGTCGTTGGCCATCTGAAGATAATGCTCCACATTGGGGAAGCCCATGATCAGAAAGTGGATGTCTTCGCCGGACGTCTTCAGATTGTAGGCTGCCTGCAAGAGCTGCGGCGTCCCCTGATAATCGGCCAGCAACCCCAGGTAAGCTACCACTGTCCGGCCATCCGGAATGCCCAGTTGCCGGCGAACTGCCGTCCTATCCGCCTGGCTGTAGCGGCCGGGATCAAAGTGTCCCAGGTCGGCGCAATCCGGCAGCGGGTGGATCTTCTCTGCCGGGACGCCGAACTGCTCTTCCAGCAACGGCCGGGCGCGTAGCGAGCTGACCAGGATCGCCTGCGGTAAGTTGCACGTCCAGCGCTCAATACGCCGCCAGAAGCGGTGGCCGGCGCTTTCCGGCTGCACAAAGCCGTGGTCGATCATCTCGCCGGTCAAACTCCCCTGAAAATCAAAGACCAGGGGAACGCGCAACATCCGCGCCAAAGCGCCGCCGATTAGCGTTCCTTCATGCATGTGCCCGTGCACGATATCCGGGCGCACGCGCCGGCCAACTTGCAGGGTCTTAGCCAACAAATAGGCGTCAAAGGCTATCTTGTGGCGCGATGAGCCTACCTCGTATTCGGTGTGCCAGGGCAGGGGAGGCGTGCGTTCGATGACCAGGCCGGGGACATCCTCCCCCTTGTAATAGGTAACGATGGTCACCCGGCAGCCAAGCGCCTGTAGCGCCCGCGCCTCCTCCATGATTCGAATGTGACCGCCGTAATGTGCGAAGAACGAAGTCGGCGCGACCATCAGCACGCGCAAGGTCATTTCTCCTTCTTCTTGCGCTGGCCGATCATTTGCTCCACAAAGGTCGGCGGCTGGTACCCTCCCGAAATTGACTCCTCCCATTCATTCTCGCGCCGGCTTTCCAGCCAATTGCGCCGCTCCTGGTCCAGCTGGGCGAAGAGGGCGGTCAACCGCTCGGCCTCGCCGTTGCGAACCCAGTTGCGCAGGTCCTGGATCTCAACCATCAAAGCATCCAGCCAACCCAGCATTGTCTCCGGCTGATCCAGGGCGATAAACGCCAGGTCAGCGTGTTCCTGCAGAGGTAGCGTCGCCAGGGCAAACGGCGCCTGGGCGAAGCGAGCCATATCGCGCCAACCTTTTGCATTCTGGATGGTGCGCAGGAGGGCGGCGGCCATTAAGCCGGGCAATGTCTGTACTGCCTGGGCCAGGCTGTCATACTCAGCGGCATCAATGAAGAACGGTTTGGCGCCCAGTAGAAGGCCCAGGTTGACCGCCGTTTCGACGGCCTTGGGTTCGGCCGTGGCCGAGGGCATCAGGCAATAGACGCTGTTCCGGAACAGATCGGCCCGCGCATCTTTGACGTCATCCGAGCCGTCAAGCAAGGCGCCGGCTGCCCAGATGGGCCGCACCCCCACGTAATGTCCCTGCTGGAGGTATTGCGCGGCCCAATGTTGCCCCTTGGCTTTCACGCTGCTCATGTCGAGGACCAGGGCATGTGCCTGCACATCCTTTCCGATTAGCCGCAGAGTCTCCTGCAATTGGCTCGCCGGGGTGGTGATGACCACGATGTCAGCCTCTTGCACGGCGCTGATCAGCTTCCACTGCGCGCCATCTATCGCGCCCAGTTTCTTGGCCTCCTTTAAGGCCGCATCATTGCTGTCATAGCCCACAATTTGTAGGCCGCTGCCTGCTTGCTTGAGCGCCAATCCAATCGAGGCCCCTGTTCGTCCCAGGCTCAGAATTGCTACCGTTTGCGCTTTCACGATTGTTGCCGGACCCCACCCGAAAGGCTATTCGCCGAAATATTCTCGGCGGCCAGGCGTTTCATGTGGGCCAGAATTGCCGTCATGCCGTTCAGCCGCTGGCCGGATAACAGATGCTGCAAGCCCAGGTCCAGGTAGAAGTCATTTGGAATCGCTAACACATCTTCCGCCGTCAAGCCTTCTGTCCCTTGCTGAAGTATCGCCGCAAAGCCTCTTACGGTAGGCGACTCGGCGGGCACGTCAAAGTAGAAGTTGAGCTGTCCGTCCGCGCTTTCAGCAAAAACAGACACCGGGGACATGCACTCGGCGACCGGCTGCATCTCATCCCGGCGCTCCTCCAGCCAGGGCGGCAACTCCGGCAATGCGCCGGCGAACTCCAGGAGATACTCCAACTTTTCGCGGCCCTGGCAGAGCTGGAAGTTGGCCACGATCTCGGCTAGCCGGGGCGGGAGCCCGTTGTTATCATTACTCATCATTTGTCCTGCGCGCACTTGCCGGCGCGATGTGCCTCCGCGGACGTTACTGCCGGGAAGGCGCTGCGTCAGCTTTCATGCTGTCGACCGCCTAGTCTATGCGTAATGGCTTTGAAGTCAAGACTCGGGGAGAGACCTGGCAGGTTTTTTGAAACCTGCCAGGTCAGAAAGGAGAATAGGGCACGATGAGACAATACCTGCAATTACTTCAGCACGTATTGGACACCGGCATACAGCGCGACGATCGCACCGGCGTGGGCACTATCGGCGTGTTCGGCTACCAGATGCGGTTCGATTTGCAGGAGGGTTTCCCGGCGGTCACTACCAAGCAGTTGCATTTACGCTCGATCATCCACGAATTGCTCTGGTTCCTGGCCGGGGATACGAACATCGGCTATTTGCGCGACAATCGGGTCACCATTTGGGATGAGTGGGCAGATGAAGCCGGCGACCTGGGGCCTGTCTATGGTTATCAATGGCGCTCATGGCCCGGCCCCAATGGGCAGAAGTTCGACCAGATTGCACAGTTGATCAGGGATCTGCGGGAAAGGCCTTACTCGCGCCGGCACGTAGTCAGCGCCTGGAATGTGGCCGACATCTCGCGAATGAAGCTGCCCCCCTGTCATTGCCTGTTCCAGTTTTATGTGGCCGATGGCCGGCTATCCTGCCAGCTATACCAGCGCAGCGCGGATATCTTTCTGGGAGTGCCCTTCAACATCGCCTCCTATGCCTTGCTGACCATGATGGTCGCCCAGGTGACGGGTTACGAACCCGGCGAGTTTGTGCACACTTTTGGCGACGCGCACCTCTATTTGAATCATCTGGAACAGGCCCAATTGCAGCAATCCAGGCAGCCTTTTCCGTTGCCGCAAATGTGTGTGAACCCTGACGTTGGCGACATCTTCGCCTTTCGCTACGACGATTTCCGGCTGGAGAACTACCAGCATCACCCACGGATCAACGCCCCGATTGCGGTATGAAACGCTGGATATCTTTCATTGTGGCTCTTGACCGTAATCGGGTGATCGGCCATGACGGGCGCCTGCCCTGGCGCTTGCCGGACGACATGCGCTATTTCCGGCGGGTGACGATGGGCAAGCCGGTGATCATGGGGCGCAAGACATATGACTCAATCGGGAAGCCGCTCGTTGGCCGGCACAACATTGTGCTCACGCGCGATCTCGACTATCAGGCTCCCGGCTGTACGGTAATCCACTCGGCGTCCGCTGCCCTGGCTGCCGCCGGCGACGCCCCGGAAGTAATGATCGCCGGGGGCGATCAGGTCTACAGACTGCTACTGTCCCAGGCGAATCGTATGTACTTGACCCTGGTAGATGCGCAGGTTGGAGAGGGAGACGCCTTTTTCCCGGCGCTGGATCCGGAGGAATGGCGGGAGGTGAGCCGGGAGTTTCACGACCGCGACGAACGCCATCCTTATTCTTTTGAATGGGTTCTGCTGGAAAGGAAATAATACCATTGGGCGC
>CAYVQP010000059.1:12831-26228 GCA_964452775.1 uncultured Ardenticatenaceae bacterium
CCATCCGATGCCGAAATAGTCCCTTCTTCAATCATCCGCAGAATCTGCATGCGCTCTTCTGTCGTTGCCATCGTTCAGTTCTCCATTAATAATCGAAACGCATGACCGTTAGCGTGCGAGTCACCCGGAAGCCCGCTTCCTGCAGCAGGGAGGATGTCAACTCGTCGGCCGCCGGATGTTCGATGCGCACGTTCCGGCTGGCCTGATATGCCAGCCGGCGGATTAATTTGGCCAGCAGCGGACGTTCCAATTGCCCGACCATTGCCGGCGACACTCGCAGGCGGATCTGGTGCGCGCTACCCCATTCGCTGCGAATAACGCCCAGGCCTAACAGCCGGCTGCCGTCCGCGTCTACCACCGCCCACGTCTCTTGCTGCCGCGCCTGCAACATGGAGAGGAAACTACGCCATATACTACGGCGATATGTGTCCGGTTCAATCGGCTGCGGCCAGTCCAGGTCGGGATGCATTCCGTCCTGGTCAGTAATATACGCCAGGCGCCACTCGTCGCCACGCAGCGGTCGCAAGGTGAACACCCCAATGCGGTCCGGCCCGTGATCGCTAACCGGGACGGGAAGCTGGCGCAGCCTGGAGTAACTTGCTTTCCAGGAAGAGACATCACCGATCACCGCAAAGCCCAACTGGCGATAGAGATTTAGAGCCGGCTCGTTGTCGTGTTCCACTTGCAACAAGATCACGCGGCCATGGTGGGCCTTCACGGTGGCGATCACCGCTTGCATCAGCGCGCGGGCAATACCACGCCGGCGGTAGTCCGGGTGGACAGCTACGTTCACAATCAGGTAGCGGTCCGGGCGTCTGGTGGTCAACAAGGAGACGTTGCCCACAATACGGCCGCCTTCGACCCAAACGAAGCCGGGTTCAATTCGCTTCGCGCCAATAGCCGGTAAGCCGAACCAGGGCTGCTGGCCGGCTGAGACGCTGTGATCAAGCCTGTCCCGAGACTCCGCGTCCAATGATGGGCCGAAAGCCAATCTCATCAGGCTCAACACCTGCGCGGCATCTTTGCTCATGTTAAAGGGGCGCACTTCACTCGGCGCGCCCTGTCCTACATAGGTTACTGAGCCAGCGGCCATGATCAAACCCTGTGGCATAGTCGCATGTCTGCTGCGGCAAAGCTTGCAGACAACTCCTGCGCCTGGCGGATGGAGATGGACTATCCGGCGCAGCTACTATTATGCCAAAAAGCGTCACAATCACTAGCTGGTTTCCTCGCCGACTAATGACAAGACCCCGCAGCTCTTTCTGCGCAAGTTCGCTCCACGATAGCCTCTGGACAGACCTGCGGAGTCTAGTTAGGTATAGATCAGCTGCCCATCGCCTTCAACAGTGCGTTAGCCTCATCCACTGATATCAGCCCCTTTTCCAGCATTTCAAGGACCTTGCGCTGTTCCTCAGCGTTGGGGCCGGCTTTTGGCCTGGGCGGGGGCGGTGGGCTCCAGTCAGCGCGATTTCCGGCTTGCCGGCGGGTCTTTTCCGTGTGCCGGGCTACTCGCTCTACCGCCTGCTCTGCCCGGCGGGCGGCCTTTTCAGCCATCTTCTGGGCAAAATCCGGCCCGAACTTGGATTCAAGGCGGACGGACAATTGCGCCATCTGGTTTTCGAATTGGCTGGCCAATTGCTCGCCCAGGCCGGCGAATTGTGCTCCGAAGCCGGCCATTCCCTCGCCAAAGGCAACATACTCTTCGCCCATGTTGTCCCAATCTTGTTCCGAATCCGGATCGGCGGCCTTTAGCACAATGCGGCCGCGAGCATCCAGATTGACTGTGGCCGCCCCATCGCCAATTTGGCCGGTCAGCAGCCCGGTTTCACTCACTGGATTCTCAAGCGACAGTCGGTTCAGGATGGAGTTAGCTCTGGCGGTAAGGTTCAACGGAGCGTTTGCCGGCCAGCGCAGGACGATATCCCCATCAGCCTTGAAGCTGTGCTTGCCGGACATCAGGCCGCCGCGCAAGCGAATATCGCCATGCGCTATCTCGACCAGGCAGATGCCGCCCAGGTTGCGCAGGTTCACGTCTCGCTGCGAGCGCCCAATTGTCAGGTCGTCGCTGACCGTGTTGAGGCTGATGTCTCCGTGCCCGTGGCCGATCTCGACGGCGCCGTCAACATTGCGGGCTGCAAGGTCGCCATAGATCGTACCGATCCTGACTCCGATGATGCGGCGCAGGGAGGCGTCGCCATAGATTTCATCAATCACGGCGTCGCCGTTCAGGTTGACCAACACCAGGTCGCCGGCGACTTTCTTCAGCGAGACGCGCCCGGCATTCTTAATCACCAGGTCGCCGGCGACTTCGCCGAGCTGCAAATCGCCCAGTAGACCGCGCAGGCTCATGTCGCCGGATGCCTGGTCTACGGTCAATGTGGCCGCTTCCGGTAGCCGCAAGCTCATAGAGCCGGTCGCCGTCAATTGCAGCCCACCCTCGATCTCTTCAACCTGGGCGACGCCGTTGACCACGGTCCGGCTATCCTGATGGCCGCGAACAGAGAGATCGCCGCGCGCCACCAGGACATGGATGTGCGGCGCTTTACCGAGTTCATAGTTCATGCTGCTCATTGCTCTTCCACTACTCCTCGCCGGCTCAGTCCACGTAAATCTGGACGCGATTGCCGTCTTCCTCGTCTTCTGCATCCACCAGAATGCCGCGACCATCCGATTCCAGGGTCCGGCTCAGTTCATCAACGTCGATTTCCTGTAGCTCGGGAGCAAAAGCGCCGCCCAAGCGTAGGCCCAGTTTCACCAGGCGAATTGGAATGTTGACGGTGACCTTGCGTTTGCCGCTGTTCAGGTCGCTGACGCGGATATGCAACCAGGAAGCCTTCTTGCCCTCGATGCTCGCGGCCGGCTCAGCCATCACTTCCTCAATCTCAATCGAATTAGCTTTGGGGGGTTGCGCTTCCGAACCGCCGGCAGCGCCCTTTGAGGCTGCGGCCAACAAATCAGACGCCTCGGCGGCGCTAATCTTGCCGCCCGCCACCAGAGCCAGAATCTCGCGTCTCTCTTCTGCTGTAGTCATTTCACAAGTCTCCTTTGCCGCTCATACGGTTTTGCCTGAGTTCAATAGCCGGCGGCATTGCGCGCCGACACCTGATAGCCCAACTCAGCCATCAGCTCATACAACGGGCCGGGCTCAGCCATGCGGATAGCCCCGAACCACCACTCGCCCTCGGCCCCGCGGAAGAAATAGCCGTTCCCCGCGTGCCTGCCGGCGATTGGCACGAGGATCTGGGTCGGCTCGCCGGCGCGAAAGCGCGTCTGAAAGTGCACGGGTCGCTCGAAGTAAAGCTCCAGCAACACGCCGGACTTCTCGTAATCAGCCAGCGTCTCTTCCGAAAGGCCGACAGCCACCAGGTCGGTGCTGTCTATGGCCGCCAACGATGTCGCCGCCGTCTCAGCCAGGCGGGCGAAGTCCGCATGGCCTGGGACCAGGGTCATTCTTTCGCCATGGTCTACTATGACAATTCGGGTGGGTTCAATTTGGGTCGCTCCGGACTTGAACCAGAGCAAGGTGCCGGAGTTCAGCACGTTGACAACAAAGTAAACTACCGCCAGGATGGCGACAAAGAGTACGATTGGCTCCCAGACACGCATTCTACTCGGGTGCTTACTCATCGCATTTTCCTCATAGCGATCCCGGGTCCGGGAGCGCTGATCGTCAGTCGCCTTGCAATAGCTCGATCGCCTCGCCGGCGCTCAGCTCGCCCAACGAAATCTGCTGGAGAATTCGCTGGCGTTCTTCCTCGTCCAGGCGCACAGCATCGTTGCCCTCGCCTACTTCATAGCCCAACGCCCGAATGACCTCATTTAGCCGGGCGCGCACAGCCGGATAGGACATGCCTATTTCCTGCTCCACGCGGGTGATCTTTCCCTCGCATCGAATAAAGGTCTCCACGAATTGCAGCTGCTGCGGTTGCAGGTGAAAGAGCCGGCCCAACGCAAATTGACCACCCAGCGTGGTATCGCAACTGCGACAATGTAGCTGAGTGACCACCAGGTCTTCCTGGCAGATGGGACAAATACCAATCACGGGATTCATTGATTCGCCTATATCTTCGCTAAGTAAATGACACGAATTCTTTGACAATCTATCAATATTCTTTGACGTTTGCTTAAGATATTACGCCAAATTTACGAAATGTCAATACCAGAATGAATATTGCTGCCAGTTGTATAAGATTTTTCAATAGTGATGTGAATTTTATCAACTGATGAGGATCGGGCGACCGGCCCCGTAGCTGTCCCCTCTACTGAGAGCCGCGCCGTGGAACAGGGACGCGCTCAACCGGCGCGATGTAGGCGATCGCTCAGGGTGTTCAGCCCGACATAGAGATAGGCGATCAACAGCGTAAGCAATAACAACAGCACTCCCGTATTGCCGCGCTCGAGCGCAATCCAGATGCCGGCGGCCGCGTATAAGGCCAACCCCAACTCCAAGAATAGGCCGCGGTCAAGCGGAGAGCTGTAGCGCTCGCCGGCTTGATGGCCGTTCGCCCCGTATTTCGGCGTGCGCACAAACACCGGCGCTTTGCCGCTCACAGCCTCGAATACCGCCCGGGCAATCGTAACCGACAGACCCATCGCAATGAGAATCAGCATGGGCATATGCCGGAGGCGCCATATCCAGTCGCGATAGAGCAGTCTTTGCCCGACAACGAAGAGGACCGGCTGCCCCAACCCCGCCAATCCGCACAGAACGAGCCAGCTAGGGAGCGTCTCATTCAGGGCAAGCAGCGGCACTTGCAGCAGGAGCAGCAGGATCAACAGCACGCTGGTCAAATATGAGGACATGCTGAACAGCGCGTAAAGCCTGGCGGCCAGCCGATTAGGGCTGCGCCAGATTCCCGGCCCATACTTAAGCAGACATTGGGTGGAGCCTTTGGCCCACCGCGCCTGCTGGCTTTTTAGCGCCGAAATACTGCCCGGCAACTCGGCAAGCGCGACGGTGTCCGGCAGGAAGCGCAGTCGCCAGCCTTTCAAGGCGGCGCGGGTACTGAGGCACAGGTCTTCGCAAACAGTGTCATCTTGCCAGCCGCCGGCGTCGAGGATGCACTGGCGGCGCCACACCCCGGCGGCCCCATTGAACTTGGGAAAGAGCGTGGCCCGCGAACGTATCGCCTGCTCGACGGCGAAATGCTTGTCCAGAGAGATCGCTTGTACGGCGGTGAGCACAGAGTCGCCGGCGTTCAGATGCCCCCAACGCGCCTGCACCATCCCGATTTCGGGTTCGGCCAACAGGTGTGAAATGGTGGCCCGCAAGAAATCCGGAGCAGGTTGGAAGTCGGCGTCAAAGATGGCAATGAAATCACCCGCCGACTCTTCCAGGCCGCATTTCAGTGCGCCGGCCTTGTAGCCGCGCCGGTCTGCGCGATGCAGCAAATGGATGTTGTAGCCTTGAGCCTGGTAGCACTCGACGAGTTGGGCGGCCAGCCGGGTGGTGTCATCGGTGGAATCGTCAAGAACCTGTATCTCAAGCTTGTCGCGAGGATATTCAAAAGCGACGACAGCTTGAATCAGGCGCTCCACCACGTAGCGCTCATTAAAAATTGGTAATTGCACGGTCACCGGCGGCCAAGATGCAGCTTCCGGACCGGCTAATTGGTGAGCCGGCGTGAACGAAAGCTGGCCTCGCAGCCGCCAGAACATGTAGATGGTGTAAAGGCCAAACAAGCCGTACACGGCCAGGGCCGCTACCACCAGAATGTAGAGTATTTCGAGGATAGACGAAACAGGCTCAGCCAGCGACCCCATCATCGGCAGCTCGCTTCACAATCGACTTCAGGCGTTTGTTGAAGGTAGAACGGGGAATGAGGATGCGATGCCCACATTTCTGGCAAACCAGGCCGATGTCAACTCCCAATCGTACGACTTCCCATTCATAGCTTCCGCAAGGATGCGGTTTTCGCAGCCGCACGACATCAGCCAGGCCGATCTCAACGCTCATATGCGCGAATTATAGCACGCAATGGATGTCCCTGGTTCCAGTCCGTGCTCCTCGTTCCACCATGCCGGCGTTCGCCCGGCCAACCCGGGCGCGCTATACTTACCGGTTGTTATTGTGTGTTATGGTCGGCGACTCGCGGTTTGCGATTCAATGACCGGCAGGAATACAGCATGAACTTACTTGGCCTTTCAGCCGCCGTCATCATTGCGCGATCAGTGACCCTGCTGATCGCGTTTACTATCCATGAGCTGGCTCATGCCCTCTCGGCGGATCATTTCGGTGATATGACCCCGCGGCGCATGGGCCGCATCACGCTGAATCCACTGGCCCACCTCGATCCCGTCGGCACAATTATGTTGCTGGTCGCCGGCTTCGGTTGGGCCAAGCCGGTGATGGTCAACCCATACAATATGCGCGGCAATCCGCGGACGATGATGGCCCTGGTAGCGCTTGCCGGCCCGGCCTCCAACTTGCTGATGGCCAGCATGGCGGCCATTCCCTTTCGCCTGGGTTTGCTTAACTTCACGCTTGCCAGCAGCAACCCGATCATCCCGTCGCTGGATTTCATGTTGTCCCAATTCCTGTGGATCAACATCATCCTGGCTATCTTCAACCTCATCCCGATTCCGCCGCTGGACGGCTACAAGATCCTGATTGGTATCCTGCCGCCGAACATCAGCTACCGCCTTCAACCCCTGGAGCAGTATGGCATGCTGATTCTGATGGCGTTGGTCTTCTTACCCGGCTTCATTCCCGGTATGCCGGATGTCATCGGCACGATCATGAACACGGCATCAGCCTTTTTACTGACCGTGATGATCGGCCCTCTCTTCTAGCTGTGTCGTGCGTGTACGCTATCGTCTCTGGCAGGCCTGGCAGACCGTAAGTAGACGACCCCTTACCGAGGTTGAGTCGCAGGGGGTCGCCCAACACCTTTCTCCCGCAGAACTGGCGCTTTTCCGGCGCTACCAGCCCCCGGACCAACGACATACCTATCGGGTTTTCAAAAGTCTGCAGGATGCCGGTGAGACGCACCCGGCATTGCTGGCGGCGGCATTGCTGCACGATGTGGGCAAGACGGGGCAAAGCATGCCCCTGTGGGCGCGCTCGCTGGCGGTGCTCGGTGAGAAGTTGGCTCCCCGCCGGGCCGCCGGTTGGGCCGGCGGTGAGTCTTCGGGCTGGCGACAGGCATTTCAGGTGAAGGACCGCCACGCCGCCTGGGGGGCGGAGATGGCGACTGCCGCCGGGAGCGATCCGCTGACCGTGTACTTGATCGCTCATCATCAGGATACCCGGCCTGAAAGCACGGCCACCCTGGAGGACCGGCTGCTGGTCGCACTGATGTGGGCCGATGACCGAAATTGATCTAGCGGCGCCGGCAGAAATGCCGCCGGCTGACTCATCACTGTCATAACATCCGCTAACGTTTCTCATAGGGTGAGTGGGTACACTACAGTTGAATGAGGTGGAAAGCGTCATTTAGTTGCACCATACCAGTGAGCGAAAGATGAACAGGTCATTCAGACTGCTTACCATACGCGGCATCGACATCCGGCTGCACATTACCTTCCCGCTAATTCTTTTGTGGGCAGCAATCCAGTTCGGTGGGATCACCGGCTCTACGGAGGGCGCGATCTTCGGCGTGCTCGCGGTCTCGATCCTGTTTGTATTGGTCACTCTGCACGAGCTGGGACATAGTTTCGTCGCCCTCTATTATGGTGTGCCGGTTGAGCAGATCATATTGTCCCCAATCGGTGGGGTCGCACAGCTGCGCAATATGCCGGACAAGCCGTGGCAGGAGTTTGCAATCGCGGTCGCCGGGCCGGCGGTAAACGTCTTTATCGGCGCGTTGATGCTGATTGTGGCCGTGCTGGCCGGGATCAACGTGCTGAGCCCGTCGCTGATGTGGGCCTCGATTGGCGTGCTCACTGTGCCGGCGCTCTTCTCATACATCTTTGCCTCGAACCTGTTCCTGGCCGCCTTCAACCTGATCCCGGCCTTCCCCCTGGACGGCGGGCGCATCTTCCGGGCGTTGCTGGCCATGCGTCTCGACTACGTCCGGGCCACGAATATCGCCGCCACCGTAGGCCGTGGACTGGCCGTCTTGCTGGGCCTGTACGGCCTATTTAGCGGCGGCTTCTTCCTGATGCTGATTGCCGTGTTCATCTTCTTTGCCGCCGGGCAGGAAGCGAGCTATGTCAGGATGCGTCAAGCCTTGCGAGATTTCAAGGTGCAACAAGCGTTAAACCCTACCGCGCACCGGCTGGCCCCGACGCAGACGCTTGAGCAGGCCTACAATATGATGATCTACAGCGGCCAAACCAGTTTCCCGGTCACCCTGGGGGAGACTTTGATCGGCTTTCTGTCACAGGCATCTGTCATGCAGGCGCTGCGCACGCAAAGGCCTTATGTCTGGATTGAGGGCATCATGCGCCGGGACGTGCCGGCCATTGCGCCGGAGGCCAGCCTATATGACGCGCAGCAGGCGATGGTGGAGGCGCAGTCTGATGCGCTTCCGGTCGTAGCCCAGGGACGCTATGTCGGCATGATCACGCAAACGCGGATCAACGAGCTATACCGTTGGTTGCGAGCGAACCCATCAGGAGTGGTTGCGTCCGCCGGATAGGTGATTTGTTCGCCAAACAACTGAAGACCCCGTAGGTCTCAACACCGATTTCGCAGCCGGCCAGGGTGTTGAAGTGGACCTACGGGGTTTCTTTTTGCTTTGACAACTGCCGGCGATTGGTCTAAAATCGCCGCCATTCTCAACTTACCGGAATGACCATTTACTCCCGAAGCCATCCCCCAAGGCGAATTCACTATTTACAGCGTATTGTTCAGGCCGGAACAGGGCTTTGGGATATACGTGATCGCATTTTCAAATCGGAAGAGGCTGCCTGCAAATGAGAGTTTACAAGACTGAAGAGATCCGAAACATTGCGCTTGTGTCCCACAATGGAGCGGGCAAGACGACCCTTGTCGAGCGACTCCTCTTTGATACCAAGGTCACGACGCGCATGGGCGATGTGCAGTTGGGCACCGCCTCCATGGACTTCGAGGACGAGGAGATTGAACGCAAAGGCTCGACCTCCATGGCTATCGCTCCAATTGAGTGGCAGAACACCAAGCTGAATCTACTCGACACGCCCGGCTACTCCGACTTTGTCGGAGAGGTAAACGCGGCGTTAAAGGCGGCGGATGGGGCGGTCGTGCTGGTGGAGTCAATTTCCGGCGTCGAAGTCGGCACGGAACTGGTATGGCAATATACCGCCGGCATGCCCCGGCTGTTGCTGGTAAACAAGCTCGATCGCGAGAATGTGAACCTGACCCGCCTGCGGGCCGGGATCGCCCAAAACCTGCCCGGCAATCTACTCGAACTGCAATTGCCCATCGGCGAGGGCCTGGGTTTCAAGGGCGTGGTGGATCTGCTGAGCATGAAGGCGTACATCGGCGCGGATAACAAACCCACCGCCATACCGGCCGATATGGCCGATGCCGCAGAAGAAGGCCGCCTGGCCTTAGTTGAGGCCGCGGCGGAAGGCGATGATGCCCTGCTGGAAAAGTTCTTTGAAGACGAAACGCTGACGGACGAGGAAGTCATTCGCGGACTGCGCGGCGCTATGGAGCAGGGGTTGGTGATTCCTGTCCTGTACGCGGCGCCGCAGCCGGGCCTGGCGGTGGTGCCGTTGCTGAACGCAATGGCGGCCCTGCTGCCCTCGCCGGCGGGCAAAGAATTTAAGGCGACAAACGCGCGTGGGGAGGAAGAGACGCTGATCGTCGGCGACAGCACGCCGCTCACGGCCTTCGTTTTTAAGACCCGGGAAGACCCTTACGGCAAAATGAGCTACATCCGGGTATTCGGCGGCGTGCTGGAGTCCGATAGCCGGGCCTGGGCGCTGCCGCTGGATACCGAAGTACGCATCGGCACACTGAACCTGTTGCGCGGCAAGGAACATCTGCCGATAAGCCAACTACATGCCGGCGACATTGGGGCGGTGGTCAAACTTGGCGATGCGGTGACCAACGATACGCTTTGCACCAAGGAGAGGCAGCTGCGGATCGCGCCGATTGAGCAGCCGGAGCCGATTGTCTCAGTAGCGGTTCATCCGGTGTCCCAATCGGATGTCGCCAAGCTGAGCACGTCGCTTAACCGGCTGGCTGTGGAGGACCCGACGCTTCGCTGGCACAACGAGCCGGCAACGCGCCAGACGATCCTTTCCGGCATGGGCCAGGCGCACTTGAGCATCGCCGTTAAGAAGGCCCAGACGAAGTTCGGCGTTCACCTGGAGACGACCGCGCCCAAGATTCCTTATCGGGAGACGATCACCAGAACCGGTGATGCGGAGTACACGCACAAGAAACAGACCGGCGGCGCGGGCCAGTACGCGCGCGTTTTCCTGCGCGTCGAGTCGCTTGGCGATGATGAGGAGTTTGTTTTCACTTCGGAGATCTTCGGCGGTTCAATCTCGGGTCCATTCGTGTCGGCGGTGGAGAAGGGTTGCCGGCAAGCGTTGCAGGGCGGCGTGCTCGCCGGATACCCGATGACCGGCATCAAGGCCGTGGTCTACGACGGTAAAGAGCACCCGGTTGACTCGAAGGAGATCGCCTTTCAGATCGCCGGCCGGGAGGGCTTCCGTAAGGCGGCGCTTGGGGCAGGGCCGGTGCTGTTGGAGCCTATCTATCACCTGAGCGTGATAGTGCCGGCCGAGAACATGGGCGACATCATGGGTGATCTCAACTCCCGTCGCGCCCGTGTGTTGGGCATGAATCAGGAAGGGACGAAGACGATCGTTGAGGCTGAAGCGCCGTTGGCTGAAATACAGAATTACTCGGCGGATCTGCGCTCGATGACCCAGGGTCGGGGGGTGTTCAGCATGAAGTTTTTGCGTTACGGCCGGGTGCCCGGCAACCTGCAGGAAAAGCTGGTCGCCGAGGCGGAAAAAGAGCGCGAAGAGGCCGCCTAACGCTTCGATTGAAACCCCGCAGGACTTGGCGGACCTGCTTGCCGATTACCGGCTGCGCGAAGTCCTGCGGGGTTTTTCTTGCTGAATCAGTCAGGGGAGCAGTCAGTCGCGGACAACGTCCAGTTCGTAGAGATTCCACAGGTCCGACGGCTCGGTGATGTCCGGACGCAAGTTCTGCACACCCGGCGCGGCGGCTGCCAACTTGATACGCAGGAAGAGGGGCATACTGGGCAGCTCCTCCATGAACATGCGCAACGCGGACTGGTGCCCGGCGACGAACTCTTCCATGCCGGGCAATGCCGCCAACGCTTCCGCACACGCCTGATCAAAGGCGTCGTTGCTCCAGCCGGTCACATTGCTGCCTGACCAGCCGGCGGGAAAGTCGGGAGGTGAGCCGGGTATTTGCTCGCTCTGGTAGCTCTCGCAGGCCGGCTCGTTGTGCACCAACCAGGAAAACAGCGCCAGGTCAAAGCGCCGCCCAAACAAGACGCTGTTTGGCGAATTCGCATAGAGCTGTTCCCCCGGGATCGTCTCCACCGTGACCTGAATGCCGCATTGCAGCAGTTCGGCGGCGATTAGCTCCGCCATGCCCCGGCGAAATCCCGTCTCCGAGCTGGTCACCAGGTTGATCGCGAACGGCCCGCCGCCGTCCGGCGCTTCACGGATGCCGTCGCCGTCGCGATCCCCGTAACCCGCGGAGTCCAACATATCGTTGGCCGCCACCGGGTTATACGCCCAGGTTGCGCCGTCCGCCGGAAACAGCGGATGGCCGGAGGGGACATAGGCGGCCAGTTGCTCGCCGAAGCCGGCATAAATGTTGTCAAGCAACGCCTGCCGGTCAATGCACTGGGCGATCGCCTGCCGGACCGCGGCGCTGCCAAACCAGTCCGGGCGATTGGCGGCGTACTCGGCTGATGGGGTCACGCCGAAGTCAAGATGTTCCATGACCGGCGTCGAGGTGACAAACAACGACGCCAGGCCGGCTGCGTCCGCTTCTTGCAGCTCCGCCAGTTGCGCGCTGCCGAGTCCGTCCTGGTGGGCAATGTCACATTCTCCTTGCAGCAGGCCGGTCACAATGCGTTCCGGCTCGACCAGAAAGCGAAACGTTACCCGATCAACAAGGGGAAGCCCTTCCGCGGCGAGATAGTATTGTTCATTCCGCACCAACGTTATTTGTTCGCCGGGGAGCCACTCTTCCAGCCGGAACGGGCCGTTCGCCAGCGGGCGGTATAGGGCCTCATCCAGGCTCTGCAACTCGACGACCGTATATTCGCCCAGCACGTGCCGGGGAAGCGGCTGCCAGACGTTGAGAAAGTAGTTGCGGTCAACATAGCCGGGCACGCCCGTCCAACGCACCGTGTGCTCGTCGCGTGCGGCGTAGCTCTCCGTATGCTCCACGCGATGCCGGTCAATGCGGGTATCCGGGTCGGCGGCAATCTCAAAGCTGAACACCGAATCCTCGGCGGTCACCGGCGTTCCATCCTCCCAGACCAGCGGCTGAAACTGAAAGTCAACCTGCATCTGCGACATCAGCTCTGTGCCTTCGGAAAACGTTACCAGCTCCCCTTCATGGTCCACGATTTCCACGCCTTCACTGAGAAATACTACTTCCCCGGCGCTGTTGACCACGCGATCCCCGGCATGAACCACCGCCGTATCAATTATCGCGTCGCCATCCGCCAGACTGGGTAACTTAACCAGGCCCCGCGGCTGATACTCGAACCCCAGATTGGTGTACAGGTTCTCATAGATGCCGTGCATGACGCCACGCTGGACCAGCATATTGGCGCCGTAAAGGTACAGGTCGGCCGGCTCTCCGGCCATGCACACGACCAGCTCCTTTGGCGGCGCCGGCGGCTCGGCTGTTGGGGTGGGCGTCGCCTCCGGCTCTGTCTCAACCGGCGCGGCTGCCGGCGTGGATGTCACCGGAATGGCGGTCGCCGCGCTGCTAATGGCGGTTGATGCCGGGGCGCCAGTCGTAGGGGTGGGCGCGCCGCCCTCGTTTACCCGGCATGCGACCGCAAATATCAGCATGCCAAGCAGGGCCGCCAGCCGGATATCAGTCCTCCTGTGGCGCCCCCGGCTCTCAAACTTCATCCTTGATTTCCTCCGTTACTTCGATCGCTGGTTCACTCGCGAACTCTTCATGGAAACCCCGCAGGTCTCGCTGAGCATGTTTGCCCTGTGCTCGTTCCGCGAAATACCTGCGGGGTTTGTATTCATGTGGCGAGAGAACCAGTCGGCGCGCTGCGCAAGCCGACGCGGGATTGTAGCAGAAGGCGGCCGGGGAGTCGTATCACGTCTTGCGCCACGCGAAGATGGCTGAAAAATGCTTACGTTCTTCTAACAAAAACAGGCTTGACCAATTAGTTCGATACCGTATTATTCTATCTATTACGATTCTGGGTTGTGCAGCCGTTGTTAATCACGCCATGCACCTGTGATGCGCCCAGATGGAAGGATCTACTGACTAAATG
>CAYVQP010000060.1:0-25702 GCA_964452775.1 uncultured Ardenticatenaceae bacterium
GGATATAGTGGGGCCAGCTCTTCAATCGAGCGTTCGAGCCAGGGGCCGTCATTGAACTCCGGCACGACCACAAGCTGCGTGTGTGCGGTGATGCCGCGCTCCGCCAGCCAGCGTAATTGGGCCATGATATCCGGCGCTAACGGATTACGCAGAAATCGCCGGCGCAGTTCCAGATCAGTGACATGCACGGAAACGTAGAGCGGTGACAGGCGCATTTCCTCTATACGCCACCAATCATGCTCGCTGAGATTGGTCAGGGTAACGAAATGGCCGAACAGGAAGGAGTAGCGATAGTCATCATCCTTGATGTAGAGGGTGCGGCGAAGTCGAGGCGGCATCTGCAGCACAAAGCAGAACTCACAGAGGTTGTTGCAGCGGCGGATGTCGGTGTCGAAGGTCGGGTGGGTGAATTCCATTCCCAGGGGCTGATTGTATTCGCGGTAGGTCTCAAAGAGAAGCCATTCGCCGCTCCGCTCAATCAGCAGGTCGAGCGACTCCTCTGCGCCGTAGTATTGGACATCAATCACGTCGGCAACCGGGTTGTTGTTGATCGCCACCAGCCTGTCGCCCGGCTGGATGCCCACATATGCCGCGACGCTGCCGGGAACAACGGAGACGATCTCGCCGCCAAACACGGTCTCGGAGGACAGGGGAACTCGACCCGGCTCCCATGGGACCCGGCTTTCTGCCGGCGGATTAAGCTCGATTTCCTGGTAAAGTGTCATGGCACCGTGTGGTTGACCGGCGGATCAGCGGGCATGATGTGTCTTGTTGGGAACATGCTGTTGTGCGGGTCGCGCCGCTACCTGCTTCAGGGCGGCCACTTCGTCGTCCGTTAGATGTCGCCACGCTCCAGACGGCAGGTCATTCAACATTAGTGGGCCAATTTGAGTGCGCACCAGTGATTTAACCGGATGGTCAAAAAGTGCGGCGATGCGCCGGATCTGCCGCTTTCGTCCTTCCCGCATCTCGATGCGTAATCGAGTTTCGCCTTCGCGCTCTTCGACGACATGGAGCTTGGCCGGCGCGGTCATCTTCCCATCTAATTCGATGCCGGCGGCCCACGAGGACAGCGTCTGCTCTGAAGGTCGCCCCTCCACGACCACATCGTAAATTTTGACGTGCTCGAAACGTGGATGGGTGAGGTGGTGAGCGAGATCGCCGTCGTTGGTCAGCAGAATAAGCCCCTCGCTCTGCTTGTCCAGCCGGCCGACAGGATAAAGGTGGCCGGGAAGCGCCACTAAATCGCGAACGGTATCCCTTCCTTCTGCCAGTTCGTCCTCCGTGGAGGAGAGCACGCCCTTCGGTTTATTCAGCATGATGTAGGTCAGCGGCTCAAAATGCAGGGTCCGGCCGTCAACCGTGACTCGATCCAGCGACGGATCCGCCCGGTCGCCCAGCCGGGCCTTCCGGCCGTTGACTTGCACCCGACCGGCGGTGATGAGCGCTTCGTTGCTGCGCCGTGACCCGAAGCCGGAATCAGCCATCAGCTTCTGCAGGCGAACTTTCACGTCACCGGTTCCGAGGACGGCGGGTCTGCCAGCGGGGGTAGCTGTTCCAGAGATGCCAGCCCAAATGCTTGCAGGAAGCCGGACGTGGTGCCATAGAGAATAGGCCGGCCGGGGGACTCCCTCCGTCCGACTTCAGCCACCAGCTCCTTTCCCAGTAGAGTGCGCAAGGCAGCCTCCGAATTGACCCCGCGGATGTCATCCACCTGCGGCCGGGTCACCGGCTGCAAATAGGCGACAATGGCCAGCACCTCCAGCGCCGCCTGACTCAAGCGAGACGTCGTCTCCAGACCCAGGAAGCGTTCCACGATTTCGCCGGCTTCCGGCGCTGAAGTTAGTTGAACTTCTTGTCCGTTGCGCTGCAGGCGGATGCCGCGCGCGCTGTAAAGTTGTTCCAAGTATTCAAGCTGCTCACGCACGTCGTTCTGAGACATGGCAAGAGTGGTTGCCAGCCGGCTGATCGTTACCGGCCCACTGGCTACGAACAAGATGCTCTCCAATTGCGCGTCCAGATTGAGCATGCGAGGGTCTTCCAGGCTAGGCATTGGCATCGAGCCGCCGCTTTTCAGGGTTGCCGGCAGTCGCCGGCGGTATTGTTTGAACCGGGAACAGCATCAATAGCCTGACTGAACTTCGCCGTCGCCGATGGCGAAGGCATATGGCATACCTGTGGTATTACGAGCCAGTCCAACCCGTCCGCGGGCATCAATGGCGATGACGCCGCCCACGCCGGAGGTGCGCTCCTCCAGCAGACGAATAGCGGCTTCACAGGCGGCAGTCGCCGAAAGGCCCCCGGCGGCAAAGTCGCACACCTGCTTGCTGATCACCACCCTCATTAGGGTCTCTCCCACGCCGGTCGCGCTGCAGGCGGCTGAGAAGTTGTCCGCATAGGCGCCGCAACCGACCAGCGGCGAATCGCCGATGCGGCCCGGCAACTGGTGCATGACGCCGCCCGTAGACGTGCCGGCGGCCACGTTGCCGCTGGAATCAATAGCGACCGCGCCCACTGTGCCAGTTGAAACCGGTTCGACCTCGGTCTCCTGCCCGCCGGAGCCATCCGGCCCAGAAGGAATCTGACTATCTGCTTCCTCGCCGGAAACCAGGAGGTCCGCGGTCTCGCAACGCGGAAATCCAATCCGGTCGGCAAACGCTTCCGCGCCGGGCCCGACCAGAAATGCGTGCTCCGTCTCGCTCATTACCTGCCGGGCAAGGCTGATAGGGTTGAAAATGCGCCCGACCGCGCCAACAGCGCCGAAGTGGAGCGTGCGACCGTCCATGATTATGGCGTCCATCTCAATTTCGCCGGCGGCTGTGGGGTAACTGCCTCGCCCGGCATCGGTGTATGGGCAATCCTCCAGCATGCGCACGGCCAACTCTACGGCATCCAGCGCGAATCCGCCCTCATTGAGCAACGCCTGCCCGGCAGCAGCTGCCGCTCTGCAGACGGACATCACGACCGCCATCCGTTCGCTATCTAGCTTCCAGGCTCCTGCACCGCCATGCACTATTATCGCTGTATTCACCCGAATCTCCTGCTTGCCTGTGGTTTTGCACCAAGTCTATTCGATCGTCGCCCGCGCATCAATGAAGAGTTTTTGGGGCCGGCGTCATGGAACCTGGGCGTGACTTGCTCCGGCTGGTTTGACCGCCAGGAGTCGCTCGCCTATAATTGCTCTGTCTGCAATGAGTAACAACATGCAATTCCGAATATCGATCACATCCTGGACGTATGGCTTTGCGTTCAGGGTACTTCGCCTTTGTGCGCCGGCAGACTGAGGGGAGAATGGCGTGACCCAGCCTGCGACCACAACGTCAGATGATGCCGGATCGACTTCTTCATCGGATCTTACGGAACCTCCCCGGTCTTTCCTGAACAGAACCTTCATTGAGCCATCGCGGCATGAAGCTTTGGCCCTGATGCGTGCATGCCGGCAGGACTCGGGCCGGCCGATTGGCAATCAGCCGGCTGCTCCAAGCCTAACGCTGCCCCGCGCATCTGAGTGGTCCATATGACCGTCGTAATCGTCTCCATAGCAGTAATCGCGTCAATGACCTTTTTCACCGCGCTCTACGTGGCCGGTGAGTTTGCTACGGTTGCTTCGCGTAAGACCAGGGTGAGTCAAATGGTCGCCACCGGCAATCCCCTGGCCCGGCAATTGCTCGTCTACTTGGAAGATAGGGACGCCCTGGATCGCTACGTAGCCGCCTGTCAACTCGGGATAACCCTGTCATCGCTTCTCCTGGGCGCATATGGACAGAATGTGTTGGCCGATTACCTGGTGGAACCAATCACGAGGCTGTCAGAATACTTTGGTGAGCGGGGCTGGCAGGCGCTCGCAATCCCGGAAACCCTGGCAGAGTCGATTGCCGCCGCAATCGTGTTGATCCTGCTTACAATGTTGCTGGTCATCGTCGGCGAATTGCTGCCGAAGTCTGTAGCCATTCAATACCCCGAGCGGTTAGCGATGGCGGTCGTCTGGCCAATCCGCTGGTCCATATTCATCTTCCGGCCCCTGATCTGGCTGTTCAACGGCAGCGGCAACCTGATTCTGCGCCTGCTTGGCGCCCAGCACGAGGATGCACACGGGCATGCCCATTCTCCCGCGGAGATTGAGATTCTGGTCACAGAGAGCCATGAGGGCGGGCTGCTGGACTCCGAAGAGCGACAGATGTTGCGCAATGCCTTCCGCATGCGCGAACTGACCGCGCGAGAGGTCATGGCGCACCGCACCCGTATCGTTGCCGCGCCGGTTGAAAGCACGGTGCTCAGCCTGTTGACCCTGGCAAATGAGGTCGGGCACAGCCGGATTCCGATGTACCGCGAGAACGTGGACGAGATAATCGGCTTTGTGCACGTCAAGGATCTCTTTCGACTCTACGTCAATCAGGAAGAGAATCTAGCAACTATCCTGCGGGACGTTGTCTACGTGCCGGAGGCAATGCCGGTCGCTGACCTCTGGGAAAGGCTGCAGACGCAGCGGCAATATATGGCGGTTGTCTTCGATGAATATGGCGGCACAGCCGGCCTGGTGACCCTGGAAGACCTAATTGAAGAGATCTTCGGCGAGGTCCAGGATGAGTTTGATGATGAAACAGCGCTGATGACGATTGACCAGGAAGGACATCGCGTCCGTTTGCGCGGCGACCTGCTGATCAGCGATGTCAATGAATACCTCAATCTCAACCTGCCCGCCGATGAAGCGGTCACGCTCAGCGGGCTGGTGTTGAGCGCGTTGGGACGGGTGCCGGAAGTTGGCGATCTTACCAGCTTCGTCGGCACGGAGATCCGCGTGGAAGCGATGGAGGATCAGGCAGTTTCAGAGGTGTCGCTACAAATCGCCGCCAATGAGCAATTCCCTCATGTTGATGAATGGGAGAGCGATCATCATGAGTAAGAAGCTGCTGCTCATGCTCGGGACTCCGGCCGGCATATTGTTTGTTGCGGCGCAGGCCGAAGCTGAAACTCTGCCCGGCGTGGGTGTGCTGATCCTTCCGCTAGTTGTGATCATCCTGCTGGTGCTGCTGAACGGCCTGTTCGTCGCCGGCGAGTTTGCCATTATCGGCGTCCGGCCCAGCCGGATTGACGAACTGGTGGATGAGGGAAACAGCCGGGCCAGGAAAGTCCAGAGCATTCTGGATTCCACTCGCCGGCAAGATAGTTACATCGCCACCGCCCAACTAGGTATCACATTAGCCTCGCTTGGCCTGGGCATGTATGGCGAGCCACAGATCGCTGACTTCCTCGAGCCATACCTGGCCCGACTGGTGGGAATTGAACCGACTCCACTCTTTGTGCATACGGTGGCAACCTTAATTGCTCTTGGTTTTCTGACTTATCTGCACGTGGTGATCGGCGAGATGGTGCCGAAGTCATTGGCCCTTGCTGCGGCAGAGCGGGCCGTGCTCACCCTGGTCGTGCCGATGCGCATCTCCCAGACGATACTCAGTATCCCGGTGCGCATCTTGAACAGCATTGGGCGCGGCCTGCTGCGAATGTTGGGCGTCCCGCCGGCAATGGGACACGCGCGCCTACACTCGCCGGAGGAATTGGAGCTGATCGTCGCTGAGAGCGCTGAAGGGGGCCTGCTCAACGAAGGGGAAGAGGAGATGATCCTCAACATTTTCGACTTCAGTGACCGCCAGGTGGGGCAGGTGATGACACCCCGGCGCAAGGTGCAGGCGATCCCGCACGATACGCCGTTGGAGGAATTGAGACAGATTCTGGCGGCGAGTAGCCGCAGTCGCTTCCCGGTCTACCAGGAGGATCTCGATCACGTGGTCGGCATCCTCAATCTGAAAGACCTTGTGCGTTATGAACTGGCTGACCATGGGCCGTTTGACATTGATTTGCTGCTGCGCAGCGCGCCGGCTGTGCCCGAATCGCAGCCGGTAGAGGAGCTGTTGGCGGCCTTCAAACGCGAAAGGCTGCACATGGCGATTGTGCTGGATGAATTCGGCGGCATGGCCGGCATCGTGACCCTGGAAGACCTCATCGAGGAGATCGTGGGTGAAGTCCGCGATGAGTTCGACCTGGAGCGCGAACCAATTGTTGAGATTAACCCTGGCGAGCTGGAAGTATCCGGCGCATTTCTGCTGGACGACCTGGCGGACTATGTGTACCTGGAAGAGGAGGAGCTTCCCGATGTGGAGACCGTTGGCGGCTTGATTGTTACCCGGCTGGGCCGGCCGCCGCACACCGGCGATGAGGTCAAGGTAAACGACGTCTCCCTGACGGTACTGGATGTGGATGGGCGCGCCGTGGCCCGGGCCAGGATTATCTTTCCGACGCCTGCGGACGAGTCAGGCGAAGAGGGCTAAAGAAAAAAAGCGGATCTCGACCGAGGGTTGAGATCCGCTCACCAGGATGCCAAGGCGCAGCGGTCGCTACAGCTCGTAAACGTCTGTGAACTTTCGGTTCACATAGCGCACAAAGGGTTCGTGACTGAGCGGCTTGCCCGTGGCCCGCATTATCAGTTCGCTCGGCGTAAACTTGCGCCCGTGCCGGTGGATGTTTTCGCCAAGCCAGGCGAGCAGGCCGGATGTGTCGCCGGCAGCCATTTGAGCGCCAATCTCCGGCTCTTGCTCCAGAGCGGCCTCCCACAATTGGGCGGCGTAGAGGTTGCCCAACGCATAGGTGGGGAAGTAGCCGAAGCTGGGCCGGCTCCAATGAATGTCCTGCAAAACCCCTTCTCGATCCGTGGGCGGCCTGATCCCCAATAGCGACTCCAGCTTGGCGTTCCATGCTTCCGGTAAGTCCGCCACCGCCAGATCGCCGTTAATCAGCCCCTGTTCTAACTCGAAGCGCAAGATAATGTGCATGTTGTAGGTCAGCTCGTCCGCCTCAACGCGGATCAGGGAGGGCTGCACCTTGTTGATCGCCCGGTAAAAGTCGCGGGCGGAGACATCGCCCAACTGTTGCGGGAAGTGCGCCTGCAGCGCGCCGTAGTGCGCCTGCCAGAAGCCCCAGCTACGGCCAACGATGTTTTCCATCATGCGAGATTGGGATTCGTGGATGCCGGAGGACGTGCCCCGGGCCAATGGCGTGCGGGCGAGATCCGGATGTGTGCCCTGCTCGTAGATGGCGTGGCCGGACTCGTGAAGCGTGCCGAAGAGGGAGGGGTTGAGGAAGTCCGGATACCAGCGCGTCGTTATGCGTGCGTCCCAGCGCGAAAAGCTGGAAGCAAAGGGATGCACGGCGGTGCCCAGATATCCGCGACTGAAGTCGAATCCGACCTTGGGTGCGATGTAATGAGCGAAGGCTTTCTGCTGCTCGATGTCAAACTCCTGATGAACGATTGAGTCGTCTACGGGACGACCTCGATCCCGGATGGCTTCCAGCAGCGGGCGGGTCTCCCGCTTTTGCGCGTCGAAGATGGCCCGCACGTCAGCCGTCTTCATCCCCTTCTCGAACTTGTCCAACAGGGCGTCGTACTTTTCGTCCTCGTACCCATAAAGTTCAGCCATTTCCTGGCCTAGCGCCACAACCTGTTCCAGCCATGGCTGAAAGCCGGCAAAGTCGTTGTTTGCACGCGCCTCTACCCAGGCCGGGTTGGCCTGACCGCTGGTCGTGGCTACCCGCGCTACAAACTCCGCCGGCAACTTTCCGGCATCGGCGTAGGCATCGCGCAAATAGCGAACCAGACTGGCCGGGATGCTGTCGTACTCCATACCCGATACTTCTTGCGCTGCGTCCTCGATCAGTTCGCCCGTCTGCTCGGAGGTGAACAGCTCGTGATTCAGCTTTTGGAGGGTGGTGATCTGTTGCACGCGCATGGCGTTGCCGGCCCTGGGCATGATCACTTCGCGATCCCACATGAGCAAGCCAATTGCCTTCTCTATGTCGTGGATCTTATTGACGTGTTGCAGCAGGGCTTCGTACTTCGTAGCCATCGAGTTCTCTCCTATTTTGAAGCATTTGCGGTTGCCGTATGTGGACCGCGGTGGAAGGATGGTGGAAAGGATTTAATCTTGACGCAAAGCCGGCGTGGAGTTACTACGCGAGGAGGGCCAGGCTGGTAAGCGCGGGTATCAGTGTGGGGAGCTCTAACAGCAAGGACACCGGCTCACGGTATTGCCAATGCAACACCTCGATCATGATGTAATCGGCGATGGCCCACAGGCCAAAGCAACTTACCGAAATGATTACTATCGCAACGGCAATTGCCAGAATCAGGCAGCCCTGCGCGCAGCCGAAGCTGCTGCTGGGCATGGTGCGCACTTTAGAGCGTTGGCTGGTCTCGACGCGCTCCCGGCGGACCTGGCGACGCGGCTCTACGATTCCCTCCAGCACCGGGGCAGCGGTCCTTCCCGCCACCGGCCCCTCCTCCTCCACCGCTTCCGAGGCGCTGGAGCCGGTCCTGGTTATCGGCTGACCATTGCCGGTACAGCCATAAGCAGAGCAATGATTGTTGTTGGCGACCCAGCATGGAACGTGATGACGGGCGGCGTCTTCCGGGCAGACAATGATCTCATCTTCCAGGACGAACGGGGCTTTGCAGAGCGCGCAGTTTTCGCCCAGGAAGGGAGAGTCAGAATCGATCAGGATGGGTCGGATGGCCATATATGGATGGCTCGAAGCAGCCCTTCAAAGAGGTCGCGCAACCAGAACCGGCGCTGCACTTCTTTGTGCATTTGCTGCTCGCTCTTCTTGAGTTTCTGTGTGCTGCTGTTTTTGGCGGCAGCGGGCGGCGGCACAGCAGGGGGATAGGCCGGCACAGCGCGAATATCCTGCCGGTCAATTCGCAGCACCGGGCCTAGGTCCAGCACCCCGTGCCGGCGAAATGCCCGGCTCTCACAACCCAGGATTGCGCATTTACCCCCGTTCTGATCCCAGCAGGCCTTGTGATACAGCGTTCCGCAGCCGGCGCAGATAATCGGGATCACCGCATCGCCGTCGATATATTGCTCAACGGCGCCCGCGCAGATGGGGCAATGGAGACTCAGGCGATTGGCTTCGCTGATGTCATCCTGTGTTATCGTAATTGGCGGCTCTTCGCTTTGATTCATATTGGGTCACACACGACTGCGATCTTCAGTAGTTGTCGCAGCAATCAAACTCGAGCCATATTCTACCATAATTGTATAGCCGAAACGTTAGCGCGGTTTGAGTACCTGAACGGACGATATGCTACCAGGATTTGGCCGCCCATTCCGGCCAGGGGAAGTCGTAGCGGTCAACGCTGCTCTTCTGGCGATTCCAGCTGAAGAAGCCGCTGCGGTGGGCCAGCGGATCCAGGACGTAGGCCACGTGCCAGATTTGAGTGAAGAAGTTCTGATGGATAAAGAGGTCCATTCCCGAGAGGAATATGCCGAAGCCGGGGTGGGTGTGATACCAACCCACGATGACTGCCTCTTCGTTGGGATAGCGTTCGGCGAGTTTGTCATGAATGTAACGCCAACTCTCCGGCGTGTAGGTGACGCTTGCGCCATGCATGCGGGTATGCTTGGCGATGACCGTGTCCGTGATGTGCACGACATACCGGCCATCCGGCTGCTTCTCCGGACGTGGGCCGACGAGCACACCGGCCACCTCCCTATCGAGGCTGGTCAAGGAGTGCGCCTGGGCGTCGCGGAAGGCGGGTTCGTTGATCAGGATGTCTACGGCGGCCGTGGTGCGATGACCGACGGGCCGGCGCAGCCCGGCAATACGCAACTTCCGGGCCGGCGGCGCGACGAAAGATACCTGGCCTTCCGGCTGCTCACCGGAGAGCTGGGACGCTTCTTCAGGCGCGGGCTCGTCTACCACTTCTTGCGTTGGTTCAACCAGATCCGGCAATACGGTGACCGCATCTTCGATTTGAGCCGGCAGCTCGGGTGGCTCGGCGTCCGGCCGGGTGGCAGTTTTGCCGGCGGCAGCCTGATTTCCCTCTGCCTCTCGCTGCGGTTCGGCGATAGGCGCGCTGGCCGTTAGGGTCGCTTCGCCCGGCTGCTCGGCGGTCAATGTATCCATTCCTTCCATTGAAGGCAGGATGACCGCGTGCGACAGCCATTCATCAGCGGTTGCGGCCAGCGGTTGGCCGGTTTCGTTCAGAATGGTTATCTTGACGTGCGCCTTATCATCATCGGCTAACTCGCTCAGCCTGATTGACTGGTATTGCTGCCAGATATCGGCTTCCAGGGCATCGGCGAACTGCTGCAAGTCTTCCAGTGTGCAATCGCGCAGCATCTTTGTTTCGCCGCTGCCGCCCTTGATATTGTCCGAGGGCGTCAGAGTGACCGTCACTGTAGCCTTGTCGGGGACACCCGGTAGTGAAATGGTGATGATTGCAACGTAGGTCAGTTCTTTAACCTCAAGCATTGTTCAGAATCCTGATACGTTTGTATATCCGTGTTCTCAGTTCAGTTCCAGCACAATCGTGCAACTCGATTGCGGAGTAAGCAGTTGCTCGTCACGGTCAACCGCTGAAAGGCGGAGTTCGTATTGGCCGTCTGCGAAAGTAGCAGTCTCCCAGCCGGCCAGTTGTCCAACGCGCACCGGCCGCCGAAAACGACTCAGTTCCGTCCAATCAGTGGCCCCGGCAGGGCGCGTTTGGACGAGATAATGATGGGCGCCGGCCACTTGCGCCTTTCCCAATATGCTCACCTCAGCCGCTGAGATGGATTCGGCGGCCAGCGGACTCATGATCACCAAATTAGGCGTCGGGCAATCGGCCAGGCCGGCAGTCTCCGCCGCGCTCATGTGTGCGCCAAGGTAACCCTGACTGATGACCTCCAGCGCAGCCGCCCGGCGATTGACTGTGATGAGCATCGTTCCCAAGAGCAAGACCGCTAACAAGAGCGCCGCGCCGCCTAACGCCAACGGAATCCACGGCTCCGCCAGCAACCGGGCTATCTCTGCCTGTGTTCGTCGAGCATACGCCGGGTCGCCGGACAGTCGCGCTTCGTAAGATTCTGACCAGACTTCCGCGGCGATCACGCGCCAGGGTAGAACGGAAGCGTGGTCGCCTGCAGTTAGCTCAAAGAGGCCCGGCAGCGAGCACACCCGGCCGGAATTCCAGCCAAAGAGCGCTGCCTGATTGGTGAGCGGATCGACCACCATCCCGACGTGCCAGGGCATGGTGAAAGCGGCTTTGTGCACGACCACATCATCGCCGGAATAAAAGACTCCCAGTCCCGGATGGGTATGGAACCAGCCGATGATGTTCAAGGCCGGATAGCGCAGCGCTCGATCTTTGTGTACTTGAGACCAGGAATCGGCCGTGAAAGTGAAGTGGATCGGCCCGTGATCGGCGGTCTGGACCGGAATGGCCGCCTGCACCTCCACAAAGACGCGCTGCTCGTTGCGGTATGCGTAGCCCAGCAAGACGCCGCCCAGCTCGACGGAGGTATTGCTGAGCGCATGTTCCTGTAATTGAGCTATCGCTACCGGCCGCATGCAGACGGTAAGGTCAGCCGGCGTGCGGCCGTCTCCGCTTCCGTGCCAGATTGCAGTGGTGAGGTCGGGCGGGTTGCCGGCGGGCAGACCGTCAAATTCTGTCCGCCCGGCCACAATTGTTACATCTTCAGAAGCTGTTAGTTGTTGAGCAGCCTCAGAGTATGTTGATACCGAGGTCATTCTCTTCCTCGTCCAGCCGGATGACAATCTTGCTCTCTAGAGATTCACCCTTGAGTGGTCGCTTGTCAATCGGGAAGAGTTTGGGATTACGCTTTGCCCAGGAGGCCGCCCTGGAATTCATAGGGTCGTTGGGCTCGTAATTCTTGTATTGGATCATCTCTCCCAGGGTGAGCAAGAGCTCATCCAGCGTCTTGGCTGCCCACCACGCGCCGATGCAGACCGCGCCGGTGACGTGGATATTGGGATGAAAGATCGGCGTCTGCCATCGCAACTGGGGCTGCTTGAGTGGGTATTCCGCGTGCAGGTATATCCGGACCTCATGCACATCACGCAGGACCGGGTTTCCGTAGCTGTCAACCTTCTCGACGCCAATGCAATTGAAGCGGACCAGATACTTCTCCGGAGGATCGCCCTCGGTGGCCAGCACCTGGATCAGCTCACTGCGGTTCACCAACTCACGCACCAGCCGGTATTCATTGCGCAACCGCGTTTCACGAATGTCCATGATGTTACTCAGAAGTAGGAATGGCAGCGGCCAGCGCCCGGCCCAAAACCAGACGGGTTTAGGCCGGGCGGCTGGCCGCTGAAGGGTCGAATGGAAATTAGCCGGCTGTTACTTCCGGGAACAGGCTGAGAATATCGTCTTCTTTTACGCCGGCGTCACGGAGCGATTCCTCGTCGCCCAGGCGTTTACCCGAAGTGCGGTGATCCAGCCGATAGGTGATCGGGTTTGCGCCCTGGGTGGTCGGTAAACCCATCTTGGTAACCAGCGCCGGCACCAACCGGCGCATTGGCACATCATCCGGTAACTCGACCGGTGTTTTCTTTGAGCCGGTCGGATCGTAGATGATTACTTTCGTGCTTGCCATTTGTTATAGCCTCCAAACGTTGCTTGCTATATTGTGATTATCTACATATTGTACGCAAAAATGCGTAATTGGGTTGCATTACCCACAAGAGGTAGCGGCGGCATGCCGCGGCTTACTGTCGTTACTAAACGAACTGCAAGAAGCTCTCCTTGTCGCCGGTCAATTCCAGATAGGCGCGTTCCTTACCGGCGCGAGCGCGAATGATGCTTAATGGGGGCACGTCAATCTGCGCCAGGGTGCGATCCAGCCACGGTTCACTCCCATCAATCCGATGGGTCAACTCCATCTCTCGCTTGCTGCCGCAGGAGGGACAGGTGGCGGCGTCCTCGTACAGCCGGGCCATGCGCTGAAAGATCGGCTCGGTCATGCCGCAATTGGGGCAGACCATGCTGACCACCAGCTCGCTGTCAAACTCGAGTACGGCCGCGTCATCCAGCTGCGCTCTAGCACAGGATAGCAGTTGCGCAACGGTTGTGCCGGCTGCCGTGACATCGGGTAGTTCAGTGACCGCCGGGATCTTGGCGTGGCTCATGCAATACTCCTTGACAGGATATTCGGTCAAGTAGGTATCGTTGGTCAAACCGTTGATCATCAGCGCCTTGCCGGGCTGCACTTCCATGCTGTGCAGTAGCTTGAGAGCCTCCTGCGTCTGAAAGGCAGCCACAATGGAGGCGCTGGTCGGGGTGGTGGGCACCTTGCCTTGAAGGATATTTTGCCGGGCCAGCAGGGGACAGGAATAGCGCAGGTTGATAATCTGATAGTCGAGATCCGTCAGCGTACACTCGTAGCAAGCCCCCTGCCCCGGCCAAAAGACGCGCACGATTCCCATCAGCTCCTGGATGGCCCCGTCCACCCACGGCCGGCCGACGGCCCAACTGAAACGATTGATGGATAGGCGAGCCTCGCGATTGTCCAGGCAGCCTATTATGGCGTCCACATGCCGGAATACGCCCAGGCCCAGCTCGAAATTGATGTCGCCGTGCCAGGCCTTGACCTTCACGTCGGCATTCAGCTCCTTCACGCGCTCGGCGGCGACTTCTGATTTGCGCCGGCCGCGATCCGTGGTGCGAAACAATACGGAGCGACTAAGGTTTGCGTCCTCGATGGTATCGAAATCCGCCACCATGATATTGCCGATGCCCATCAGGGCCAGATTCTTCAGCACTTCATTGCCCAGCGCGCCGGCGCCGACGACGAGCACCGTTGCGTCGCGCACTACCTCCTGTTGCCACCAGCTTATGTATCCAAACGTGTGGTAACGGTCGGTATCCGGGTCTGTAATAACAATTGTCTCCGTCATAGATTCTTAGGGATTCCTTGTAACACTCTGTTGCAGGCGACCGGTTAGCGGCCGCGGAGCTTCTCCCCTGGCGCAGAAATGAACAGTTGTGTGGCGACCAACGCGCCGCCCGGATTGTGGGAGATGCCGATCCCGGCATGCGTCCACAGCGGATTCAACAAGTTGGCGCGATGATTGGTCATGCTGCGCGGCTGATTCATGAATGCTTCGTGGATGTCATATATTGCCTGCTCACTCTGCGCTGCCTCGCCGTACACCACGCCGATATTCTCACCGCAGGCGACATAGCCGATACGCGCCTTCTGCACACGCTGCGCGCTGGAAAGCCCTTCCGGCGTGACATGATCCACGTACTGGCGCTTCAGCATATCAGTTGAATGGCGACGCGCGATTTCGGCCAACTGGTTGTGCCACACGAGCACCGCCGTGCCGACCAGGCGGGCGATATGATTCTGGCGGGACTCATTGAGCAACTGGAACATGAGCAGCTCCAGCTTCTCAATTGACGGCGTGGCTGCGACCGGGCCGGCAACGGGACGGACATCGTCACGCGTAATGGTGAGGATGGCCGCGCTGACCTGCACAGGAGCCGCTTCTACCGGCAGATCATCCATGGTAATGGTGATCGTCTGGTCTGCCGGTTCTGGCGGCGGCGACACGACGCGGCGAAGGCTATTAGCTCGCGCTACGTCCTCGTCGGTCAATTGAAGCCATTCATCCATACGGCTGCGATCGCTCGTTCATCGTTGCCCGGCAGACGTATTCCACTCACTGTCAACCGGCTTGTCGTTGCAGTTCATGCACTATCCGGCTGTAATCGCCGGTAAAAGGGCAAGCGAAACTCCGTCCGATCCGCGTTCAACGTGATCGACTTGCGCTCGACCTCGCCCCCCATTTCGCGCGGCCAGGTAACGTCCACATCGTAGGTCAAACCTTCGGTCAGTCTCACCGGCAACTCGGCCACGAAATTGCCTTCCCGGTTCGTTGTGCCGGCCACAAAGCTCTTGATGCCCTGGCAAGTAACTTTCACTTGGAGCCCATAAAGACCCGGCCCATCTGGAAAGTCCTGCACGAGGACGCGAAGTTTCGTGGACTTCAACTCCTCGCTGTGGAATGCATTGCGCAGGGAGATGGTCAGCCCACTCCGTGACGCGGAGCTGCGCGGAGGGGTCGGCATTATTACGGCCGATGGGGGTAGTGGGCTGGGCGGCTGCTGCAGCTCCGGCTCTACCTGATCAAGGCTGATGCGAATCTCAGGCATCACGGCCGGCGGCGTGGCCGGCCTTTCGGCGAGGTCATCCTCAGTGATCACGATCTGTGCGTTACGGGCCGGGGTTGCCGGAGACTGATTCAGCTCCTCCGGCGACACCTGCACCGTGTCTCGCGAGTATTCGGGATAACGAACCGGGACCGGCATGCGATAATAGGGCGGCAAGGGCGCGATGGGTGTATCGGCGTTATCCTGACCGGAAGATCCGCCGAGCGAGGGGTCGAACGCCAATTTCCGGGCCAGCTTCTCGCGATCGGTCGCACTGCGTTGAACCTGCTGGCGAATGAAGTGAGCGCCGCGCTTTAGAATCTGGCCGGCCGGGCTGTTTACGCCGGGGGGCGAGGCGGGGTCCAACTGATAAAGCGGGAATTGGCGTTGCCAGGCAAAGGCAGCCAGGATAAGCGGCAGCCACTCGACGGCAACGGCTGTTTCAGGAGGCGGCGCGCCGGCGCTGGCCTGGGCCAGGCCGGACATTTCCTCGTTGCGTGCCAGACTGCTCTCAGACAGCAGCTCATAGAGCACGATCCGGCCACCTTCGGGTGTCTGCACCAGCCGGGAGAAGTCGTTCCAGGTCGGCTCATCCAGCAACTCTGCCGCCCGCATGAGGGCCTTGGCGCGCGAACTGGTGAAAGCCGGCGCCGGCTCGCTTCCCGGCGCGGGCCGATTCAGGTCCGAAACCAGCCAGGCGAGCAGGCGTTGGCCGAACAGCGCGAGCCGGGGATCATCATGCGCCGCGACGATTTTCTCAGGTTCATTCAGCATAATCTGCTCCAAAAGGAACTCTTGGCGCGCTCTTGCGATGTCGTGGATGACGGCGGTCGTCGCGCACCACGCTCAGGCGCGAGGAGCTAAAGGGCAGCACTGATCTCAAGTTTGTGCAGCCCTTCCCAAACGCGCATCAGTTCTTCCAGGTCGGAAACCGACTCCAGGTCAATCTCCATTGCCTGTCGCAGCTCTGGGTCATGTAGCTTCCGGTCATGCTGGCGCAACATGGGCTTGATGATGTGGTTGTTCAGGTCGCGCTCCGCCTTGGTCGCTTCCAACCAGAAGAGCCGGCGCAAGCGCGGCAGCAACGTATCATCGCCGAAGAGGTCATCAACAATCTGGCGGAAGATCTGGTTCGTTCGAGTGGCGATACCATCCAGCTTGTCGGCATAGCTGATCTCCAGCGATTTCATGGCAGTAGTGCCGTTGTCGCTTCCATCGCCGCCAGGAAGGCCAATCATGAAATCCTGCTCAGCCGGCTGGTCAAGAATGCTGATGGTAAAGTCGGCCTCCTCGGGTGTGGTCGCGTTTGCCGCCGTAGTCGCCTGACGACTCGGCTGGCCGGCGCCAAGCTGCTGGCGCACCGCCTCCGGCCCCAGAAGCATACCGTCCAGTAAGCGATCATTGTCGGGTAGCGCCAGCTCGGTCTCTGTATCTACTAGCCGGTGGTGCACCGAACGATCCGGCTTGACCAGTTCGTACATGGTGGCTTGCCGGCACACCTGCCGGAAATTGGCGCCTACGCGCCCTACCAGTGCGCCGTACGCCTCGGCTAACCCCACCGGGACGCCGCTCTCCGGCAACGTGTAGGAGTATTCCTGCCCATAGCTGGCCCGCTCCAGACGAGAGAGAATCTCGTGCGCTTCCAGTGTGCGCTCCAATTCAGCGGCGATCACGTTGGCCACTTCCGGCATGAAGTTGGAGACCGCATCCTGCATAACCAGCTCAACCTGATAGAGGATGCGCTTGATCGGAATTTCAATACCGCTCGTGCCCCAGATCAAATTGTCGTAGGTAACGTCACGCTCATCCCAGTGCTCGGTGCCGTAACTGTCGAGCAAGCTTTCGATCTCCCGCTGGACGGCATCCTGTACCATGCCCTGAACGCCGTTGATTGTCGGCCGCAGCAGGGTGCGAAAGCGCTCGTCATCATTGTAACGGCTGCTGACTTCGACCAGTGCAGCGTGGAAGGCGCGGGGCAATTCCTTCTGTTGCCGGAGCAAGATGTTCTCGTAGCGCCGCTCCTGCAAGGATTCCCAACTGGTAGCAAATGGGGGATGCACGCCGCGGGCCGCCAACTGCTTCTCATAGTAAAAGCGCAGCGACTGCAATGCGTTGCGCACCCGCGTGGACGCTTCCCGCAACTGGCTGCGTACGCGCTCAGAACGGATGAACTCAATGAGCCTTTCGCGTAGTAACGGCACTTCACTCAACTTCAGCAACGCTTCTTTCGAAGTTGTGTCCAGTGGGTCGCCTGCGTTGATCGCGCCGAGCTGGTCGCTAAAGACCTTGATAATCCGCTCAGTCTCGCTGGCGAATTCTAGCGGGGCGTTGTCGGGATCCTGCACATACAGAGCCGGAGGAGCCATGACCAGGAAATAGGGCCGGTTGTGCCCACGATCGGCGTAGCGTTCCCAGTAGTTGGGAGCGATGTAGCGAGTCACTTCCTTGACTTCGAGTTCTGCTTCCGGCAGGCCGGAATTGAGTCGGTCGAACGCCTGGCGTACATTCGCGCCGTTGACTGCCAGGAATATCTTCGCCGCAGCCTCATCGAGGTCGTTGCCGGACAACCCGAACAGGCGATTCTCCTTGATCCAGTTGACGGCGGAAAGCGACTTCATCTCGTCCACGCGCTGGCGACCGGCGTCGGTGACCAACACGATCATCGCGTCTTCCCGCTTCATCTCTTCCAGGGTGATCGCTTCGTGAAGTTTCATGCCGGCGCCCAGGCCGGGCACGTCAACGATGCGCAGGTGGCCGTCCATCAGCAGGTTGGGCAGGCCGGCGCGTGGCCGGATGCGGAACGTGGCCGAGCGTACCAGCCGGATTTGTCGCTTCTGCAAGTTTCCCTTAAAGCCGTCTTCTCGCAGATGCTTGTATGAGTCCTCATCAGCCAGCGGAAGCGACGTGGGGGCTGGCGGTCCATTGGTGTAGAGGTCTTCATGCGCCTCGTAAGTACGGATGCAGTCCAGCAAAATCTCCAGGTATTCGTCACGCTCGGTCTTGGCATTCTCGCGACTATCGGCAATGATCCCGTTGATCAGCTCCTGAGTTTGCTCGCGCTCGCCCCGATTGGTGATATCGAATCCTTCCAGGTTGCTGAGCTGGCAGAGGCGGCGCACCCGCTCCGCAAATTCATCCCGGTTCCAGTAGGTCAGCGTCAGGGACTCCTCTTCTCCCTCCAGCGCCTGCTCGACGTAGACGATGGTGCCGGTGACGGCGGTTACCGCGCCGGTCGGCAACAGATTCCGCCCCAATAGAGCATTGATCAGGGTACTCTTGCCCACGCCGGTGCCGCCAAAGAAGACCAGCGTATATGTCCGCTGGGAGAGGATCTTCTGCGCCTCGTCAATGCTGAATTGCGCCTGCGGGACCGCCCGAATGAGATAGTCGCGCGTGCCGTCAATGGTCTTCTGCAGGTTGAGCCACTGCTCTACCTGCGGCGGGCTGATAAAAGGTAACGTTTCGAGCGATGCCTTCAGCTCTACGTACTTGTCTGCTTTCTTAGTGGTAGTGGTCATATTGCTGTTTCCTTCTAGTTAGGGTGGTCTGGGGCAACAAGCAACCGGCTTGCCGGCCGGAGATTCCCAGGGCCGGCAACTCCCGGTTGCAATCAGCGCTTTGCGAGTATTCAGACACCAGAGAATATTACGCAGGGAACATGAAAAGGTTGCACAAAATGTCGAAGAATATTATAGCATGAAGCGGCGAGGTTTGAACCTCCCGGTTTCCGGCCGGCGACCGAGTGACCCTGCCGACCCGGTGCTGGTGTAACGCAGCGCGTGCCGGTTCGTATAGGATCGTGTATTCTTCGAACCGTGTCGCGAGGCACGCGGTGACCGTCACTCTCAGAAGTGAAAGTCACCTGACCAAATTCATGGAGTAATCAATGCGGATCATTCTATATCTAGGTAAGGGCGGCGTGGGCAAGACAACGGTTGCTGCTGCTACCGCCCTGCGGAGCGCGGAGTTAGGGTATAAGACCCTGGTAGCCAGCACTGATATCGCCCACAGCCTGGCGGACTCTCTTGACCTCCCTTTGGGAAGTAAGCCGGAACAGGTAGCCGACAATCTATGGGCGCAAGAAATCAGCGTCGTTGCTGACATTTACAACTACTGGGACACCATTACCGAATTCGCTTCCGGCATCATCATGTCGCGCGGCGTTAATCGAGTCGTAGCCGATGAACTATCGGCCTTTCCCGGCATGGACGAAATCGTCTGCCTGCTGCACATTGACAAGCAAGCCCGGGAGCAAAACTTCGACCGGGTGATCATTGATGCGGCCCCGACGGGCGAAACGATCCGGCTGTTGACCATGCCGGATACCTTCACCTGGTACGCGGGACATCTCACCCGCTTCGAGCGGGGCATCGTTCGCGCACTCAAGCCGTTTGCCGGCCGGATCCTGCAGGCTCCGGCTGAAGTCCTGGAAGCTGTGCGTAAATTGGAAGCGGGCACACGTGAACTGCGGGCGACGCTCAGCAACCCGGAGGTGAGCAGTTATCGTGTGGTGATGCAGCCGGAGAAGATGGTGATGCGCGAGGCGGAGCGGGCGATCAGTTATTTGGGCCTGTTCAACTATCCGGTGGACAGCGTGATTATCAATCGCATCCTGCCGGAAACTGTGGCGGATGGCGACTTTTACCACCAGCGCCGGGAGATACAGCAACGTTACATCAAGCTCATCGAAGACAATTTCCGCCCGCTGCCCTTATGGTATGCGCCCTACTATGCCCACGAGGTCGTCGGATTGCCGGCGCTGTCGCAACTGGCCGCTGATTGTTTCGGCGAGGCAGACCCGACTCAAATCTTTTATCGCGGCTCTCTGCAGGAAGTGGTGGAACTGGAAGACGGCGCGTTCATGTTGCGCATCCCGATGCCGTTTGTGGAGAGCAGCGACGTACGCCTGCGCAAGCGGGGGGATGAGATGTTCATCACTATCGGCAACTTTAAGCGCGAGATGATCTTGCCGACAGTGTTAGCGAAGCGCCGAGCCACCGGCGGTCGCCTGGTAGACGGAATGTTGGAGATTACCTTCCCACTGCCCGAGCCGGAATTGCAGCCGGAGCTGGCGTCTGAAGCCGGCGCATAACCACAAGTCCAACATATAGGCACAATTCGTCCAAAAGTTGTTGCAACTTGTTCCGTGATGTCGCGTATAGGGCGTATCGTGAACATACGGAGGTACTATGTCTGACGAAATCATCTATAAGGCTCAAACGAGCGAGTTGCGTAAACGAGTTCCCGCGCCGCTGATGATTGCCGGCGGCGGCATCCTGCTGCTGATCGCCGTTACGGTATTTGGTGTAAGCATCGGCAGCTTGATTGGCGCGGCCATGGTGGGCGGCTTCGGACTGCTGTTGATGTTGCCGGCGTGGAAATCCACCGAAGACCATCGCAGCAAGGCTTCGTTTCTGGCGGCGCCGGGTGCTTTCCTGGCTATGCTCGGCGTACTTCAGTTCCTGGCTGCCCTCTTCCAGCACGAGGAGATATGGACATACGGTTGGCTGCTGCTGCCGGCTGCCGTCATCGGCGGCATCATGTACGCGAAGCGTTTCGACAGGAAGGCGCGCGTGCATGTATGGGGCGAGAGTATTCTGCGCATCCTCGTTGCCCTGACCCTGGCGTTCGGCCTGTTCCTGGAGTTACTGGTCTATCGCACATTCGGGCCGCTGTGGCCGTTCATGGTGATTGGATTGGGCGTCTACCTGTTTATCAGACATCTAAGGAGTAAAGCGTGATGGACGAAATGGAAATGAAGGATGAAGTGATGGAAGAGGCGGCGGAAGTAATGGACGAGAGCATTTACGTCGAGGAAGACGAAGCAGCCGAGAGCGAGGCCACTAAGAGTGGTCGCTGGAGCGAAGATATCAAGGTCGCCGGCGAGGAGCTGCTGCAGACCGTCAAGAAACTGATCCACGAAGCCAATGTGCGCCGGATCATCATCCGCAATTCGGATGGCAAGACCTTGTTTGAGATCCCGCTCGTCTTCGGCGTTGCCGGCATCGCCCTGTTGCCGACGCTGGCCGCGGTAGGTCTGGTTGGGGCATTGCTCACCGACAGCACGATTACCGTGGTGCGCGAAGTGGCGGAGTCAAGCAAGGAAACCGAGGCGGACGCTGCCTAGCGCATTCAACTTCACTTAGTTTGAAGCAGAACGACCCGCTGCACGGCTTGTAGCGGGTCGTTCTTATTGCCGGCGTCGGAACGAAGCGTCACCTACGAAGGCAGCGCATCAACCCCCTCATAAACCAGTTCAACGCCTCTGATCCGGCTGATCCCCTTCTCCAACAAAGTGATGATGAAAATGAAAACGAGGTCCACCCCGATAACCAGTGAGAAGGTCAGGCCCAGGTATCCCAACACCGCGGACACCGGCGCGACCAGTCCGCTTGTCACCAACTGTTGCAGGTTCAGCAGGTAGACCAGCGCCAGCACGATGGCCAGCACGACCGCGAAGGCAGGCCATGCTTGCCGGTCCGAGGGGCTGGGCATCATGGCATTGCTGATCACAAAGATGAGATAAAGCCAGACAAAGAAGTCCGCCGCGGAGAAGATCTGTCCAAGCGCCTGGGTGAGCTGCTCCACACTTGCCGCCTGTACGGCGGCAGCCAGGCCGGAGACGCCGAAGACACGTTGGCCGATCAGTAGTATCACCAACGTGCCGCATATTAAGGGCGCGCCGCCGATCAGGCTCTCCCGGATCGGCCCCAGGTTGCGATGTTTGTAGTACTCGAGATAGCCCAGCTGTACGGCGCCGTCCTTTTTCAGTTCTGGCAACAGCGAAAGCGAGCCGGTACGCACACCCAGCAACCTGGCGGTCGCCCAATGGCTCAGCTCATGCAGCAGCACCCCCGGCAACAGAATGATGGCGTACAGAATGACTGCCCGATCCGTCCGCCCGGTTATCAGCAGGGCGACTCCGCGCAGATGGCGATGAATCCAGCGCTGCAACAACAGCATAACCGGAAAGGTTAACGCCACCCAAAACACGGGCATCAATGAATCGCTCATCGCAGGACGCGGCTCCTAGCGTAGGGCGGCAGTCTTCCGCACCATGTCCACAAAGCTTGCCTTAAGGCTTGCGCCTCCAACCAGGGCGCCGTCAATATCCTCCTGGCTCATAAACTCCTCGATATTCTCCGGAGTAGTGCTGCCCCCATACTGGATGCGCACTCGTTGCGCCGTCTGCTCGCCGTATTGGTCAGCAATTGCGCCGCGAACGGTCAGGCCGACAATGCTGCCGGCTTGCGCCCCGCTGGCTGCCCGGCCGGTGCCAATGGCCCAGATCGGTTCATAGGCGATGACGCAGCCCACAACCTGTTCGGCGCTGAGGCCGTCCAGGGCAGCCCGCACCTGCCCGCCGACGAAATCGTGGGTCTCGCCGGCTTCATTCTGCTCCAGGCTCTCGCCGACGCAGACGATTGGGATCAGGTGATGCGCCAGCGCGGCCTTGATCTTCTTGTTGACCCCCTCGTCCGTCTCGCCGAAATAGGCGCGCCTTTCGGAGTGGCCCAGGATCGCGTATTTACAGAACGGGGTGAGCATGTTAGGGGCCAGTTCGCCGGTGTAGGCCCCTTTTTCGGCGTAGAACATGTTCTGAGCGCCAACGCCGATTCGGGTTGCCTGAAGCGCCTCGTGGACCGCCGGAATAGCGATTGCCGGCGGGCAGACGACTGACTCCACCGTCGTTATCTCGTTAAGACCATTCCTGATTTCGCGCACAAAGGCCACTGCCTCTGCGGCGGTCAGATTCATTTTCCAATTACCAGCAATGATTGGGGTGCGCATTGTTGTTTCCTTACATTCGCCCATCCGCCCTATTGGCAAAGCTGAAGGACGTTGTGTGGCCGCCTGCTGCCGATTTATACTAAAGAAGTGGAGCGGCGGCAAGCGCGCCGGCCACACATAAAAAGAGGCCTCACGGCCGTCCGGACCGGAGACGTAGCTCGCCGGTCCGGACGGCTTATCAGCCGGTATTTCGGGCTATTTGGCAAAGCCCAGGGCGCGTGTTTCTCGAATGACCGTCACCTGAATCTGCCCCGGATATTGCATGCTGTCTTCGATGGTGCGGGCAATGTCTTTGGAAAGACGCATCGCGCCATAGTCATCAATTAGAGCCGGCTTCACCAGGATACGGATCTCGCGACCCGCCTGCAACGCGTAAGCGCTCTCTACGCCTTCGAAGGACTTGGCAATATCCTCCAGCGTTCGCACCCGCTTGATGTAGTTCTCCAGACTCTCGCGTCGTGCGCCGGGCCGAGCGCCCGATATGGCGTCGGCCGCTTCCACAATGATGGCCTCGACGCTCTCCTGTTCTACCTCGTGGTGATGCGAGGCGATGGCATTAACCACCGCCGGCGGGGCCTTGAAGCGCTTGGCGAACTCCGCGCCCAGCAAGGCGTGCGTCCCTTCCTGCTCATGATCCATCGCCTTGCCCAGGTCGTGGAGCAGTGCGCCCATCTTGGCCGTTTCTACGTCCGCTCCCAGTTCCGCCGCCAGCATCGCCGCTATCTTGGAGGCTTCCACAGCATGGTGCAGCTGGTTCTGGCCATAGGATGTGCGGAACTTCAGCCGGCCCAACATCAACAGGATCTCCGGGTGGAGACCGTGAACGTTGGCCTCAAATGCCGCCTCTTCGCCTGCCTCCTTGATGACCCGCTTCACTTCATTGCGCTGCTCGAGTACGAGCTTCTCGATACGCGCCGGGTGAATACGACCGTCTCCGATCAACTTCTCCAATGCGCGTCTGGCGACCTCCCGTCGCACGGGATCAAAGCTGGAAATAGTGACCGCCTCCGGCGTATCGTCCACGACGATGTCCACGCCGGCCGCCGCTTCGAAGGCGCGGATGTTGCGTCCGCTGCGCCCAATGATGCGCCCCTTCATCTCCTCGCTGGGGATGGCGACGGTAGAGACAGCCAGTTCTGCCACGTGATCGCTGGCAACGCGCTGGATCGCCAGAGCGATGAGCGAACGCGCCTTTTCCTCAGCGGTGTCACGCGCCTCGTCCTCAATCACCCGCATGATGCGGGCCATATCTTGCCGGGCGTCTACCTCGACAGCATCAAGGAGTAATTGCTTGGCTTCGTCCGCAGTCAGGGCGGCGATGCGTTCCAGTTCCTGCCGGCGCTCTTCTTCGAGTTCGACCAACTGGCTCTTGCGCCGATCAAGCCGGCTCTGTCTCTTGGCCAATTGCTTATCTTGAGATTCGAGCCTGACCTGCAGCGCATCAAGTTGTTCCTGTCTGCGATCCAGACGTTCCTCTGCCCGCGCCAGGTCTTTGCGGCGCTGGTCGGCTAACTTTTCCGCTTCGACGCGGATTTCTTGCGACTCCTGCCTGGCCTCCTTCAGGAGCAACTCGGCTTCTCTTTCAGAGCGGAGGCGGGTGGCTTCGGCATCACTGTTTGCCTGTTCGTAAATTGCCTCCGTCTGTGGCTGAAGCCGGCGCTGCACGACAAACGCAGCAGCAGCCGCTCCTATCAACAGGCCCAAGAATAGGCCCAGTATCAATTCCATCTCATTCTCCTTAACGTCGACGTCGGTTGAGTAGACTGCCTATGCTGTCGCCTCGTCATGGTCCAATTCTTGCCAGCTGGCGATCACCGCCTGGCTGATTGTCTGATAGCCAAAGCCCCTGGCCTGCAAGTATCGGCTCATCTTCTGCTGATACTCGTCGTAGGGCAGTTGCGCCCAGCGATATGCACGCTGTGACGCGGCTTGCCGGGCCATCTCCTCGTCACTTATGCCGGCCATCGCCTCTTCGATGACCTCTCTGGATAAACCCTTAGCGGCCATTTCCTGGCGCAAAGCCATCTTGCTCCTTGGCTTGAAGGTGGTCCGCTGCTCGGTCCAGTACTCCGCAAATGCCTGATCGTCGAGCAGGTGCACCTCTTTCAGATAGGTGACTACGCGTTCCACCATCGCCTCATCATACCCCTTCTGTAATAGGTGACGGCGCACTTCCGAGATACTTCGTGGGCGGTAGCCGAGCAAGGCGATTGCTGTTTCTCTGGCCTGACGAACGCGATCTTCGTCACTAAGGGCGCGAATTGCTTCCTCGGAAAGGGGCATGCCCACTCGCAACGAAGCAGCCTGCTCAGAGTTCAAGCTGAGCGCGTATTCCCCGTCCAGATAAATGTTGACCCGGTCCAGGTTCTTTTTCTGTTCTGTGATCGCAGTGATCGTACGCAACGCACTCTCTGGCCGAAGCATCTCAATGATCAATCGAAGTCTGACATAGGATAACAACCCGCCAATCAGTCCGGCGTTCCACGACGTCACCTTTCTCGTTGTGCAAATGACGTTAACTGGCGGCTTAGGGCCGGCCAGCGCACAACCGGGCGGTCAACGCGCGTTCGGTTTCAATTGTGGCGGTCCCACGGTGTCACCCGTACGACCTGATTTTGAGGGCAACAGTATGTGAGGGTTTCTATTCTGCCATGGGCTCAAGAGGCAGCACGGGGGTTTTGAAACCGGCGTCACGGCGGACAGCCTTCTCAATCTCTTCCATTACGCCTATGTTCTCTTGCAGAAAGACTTTGGCATTCTCGCGGCCCTGACCGAGGAGGACCTCGCCATAGCGGAAGTATGCTCCCCGCTTGTCGATGACGCCGTAAGCGACGCCCAGGTCCACCACATCTCCAGCTTTGGAAATGCCTTCATTGTACATGATGTCGAACTCGCATTCGGTAAACGGCGGAGCCACCTTGT
>CAYVQP010000061.1:0-8450 GCA_964452775.1 uncultured Ardenticatenaceae bacterium
GGCGTCCTGTCCCAGGCTACAATGACGTTGTGAATCCGGTTGCCGTTTACTTCCGGCTCTTGCCGGCCCACTCCATATGCGCTACAAGGCAAAACTGAATAGAGGTTTGAGCATGACCGAATCCAGCCCGACCGATGCCGCAACCGGCGCTAACCCGAAGAGCCAAACCCGCCTGGCCATCCTGCTGGCCCTGGCGATGTTTGTGCTGGTGGTGGATACCTCTTTCATGAATGTCTCCATCTCCGCGGTGGTGCATGACCTGGGGGTGACGGTGAGCCAGGTGCAATCCACCATTGCGCTGGAAGCGCTGGTGTCGGCTTCATTCATATTGATTAACAGCAAGGTCGGCGACCTGATCGGCCGGAAGCGGGCGTACGTGCTCGGGCTGTTGGGATATGGGGCCGGGGCCATTGCGATGACCGTTGCCCAGGGCATCACGGCGATGATCATCTTCTGGGCGATTCTGGGCGGGCTGGGCGCGTCGCTGTTGTTGCCGGCCATGCAGTCGCTCATCCACGGCAACTTTGAGGGGGCGGCCCAGGCCAGAGCCTATGCGCTGGTAGGGGCGGCAACCGGCATCGCGGCCGCGGTCGGGCCGTTGCTGGGCGGCTTCATCACCACCTATTCATCGTGGCGAGTGGGCTTCTTTCTGGAGTTCGTGATTATCGCCATTGTGCTGCTGAATATCCGGCTGGTGAAGGATGTGCCTTACACCGGCCCGCGCGAGATTGACCTGGTAGGGGCGGTGCTGTCGGTCTTCGGCATGGGCGGCATCGTGATCAGCATTCTGGTCTGGCAGGAGGGAGGCGAGGCCGTGGGCTTGCTGATGGCGGTGGGCGCCATTGCTATGGCCCTGTTTGGCGGCTGGCTGGTGCGGCGGAAGAAGCAGGGCAAGCCGGCGTTGTTAGACCCGGACCTGTTCAAGTCAAAGTATTTCCGGCTGGGCATCACCGGCCAAACGCTGCAAAACATCGCCCTGGGCGGCACGATGATCGCCCTGCCGATATTCTTCCAGATGGTGTTCGAGTACAACGCCTTGCAAACCGGGCTGGCGATTGTGCCGTTTTCCTTGAGCATGTTTGCGGTGTCGCTGCTGATGGGGCGCATGGCCGGCAAGCGCAGCCCCAGCCGCGTGATCCTGCTGGGCTTCACGGTGCTGTCCGTGGGGATGGCGCTGTTGATTCCCACGATTCCGCGCGCAGACGCGGGCCTCGATTTCCTGCTGCAGCTGGTGTTGGCCGGCAGCGGCGTGGGCCTGCTGGTGTCGCAGTTGAACAACTACACGTTGTCGCCGATATCGGAAGAGCGGGTGAGCGAGGCGGCGGGGGTCAACTCGGCCGGCGGTTCGTTCGGGCTGTCGTTTGGGCTGGCCTTTGCCGGCGCGATCATGCTGGCTGCGCTCTCGCTCTCCTTCACGAATATGGCCCAGGCCAGCACGGTATTGAGTCCGGAGCAGCAGCAACAGGTGGCGGCGACGTTGGAAGAAGACGCCGAAATTATGAGCGATACCCTCTTGGCGGCGCAGCTGGAGGGCCAGCCGGCGGATGTTCAGGCGGAGATTTTGCGCATCAACGATGAGGCCCGAAGTCTGGCCCTGCAGGTGGCGCTGCTGGTCCCGTTAATTGCCGGCTTACTGGGCGTGTTCGATGGGATTCGTATGGTCCGGATGCCGGATCCCGAACCTGCTTCATCGCTGGAGGGGTTGTTGGGGGGCTGACGGGCGGCTAATGTCTCCGGCGCGCCAACTGGCGCAGAAGCGGCCGTTGTCGAGCCGCCGGTCGCTGCCGGTAACAAGGCCGTCACCCGCCTGATTATGCCGGTCGCGCTTCCCGCGCATGCCGTCCAGCGCACCGTCGTAGATGCTAATGTCAAGCGGATAACTCCTGTGGGTTGCCGGGGACTGTGAAGCGCGATATGCTGGAGAGAGAAGGTGGCGAAGGCGGGTTGCATAGCCTGGCCGGCAGTTCATAGCGCAGCCGGATATTGACCAGGCGTGGCCACCCGCTCCGGAGCCGGGAGCAGCACGTCGCCCCGACCCTACCGTTGTTGGGCGCCATCGACAGGTGGCTGATGTACCCGTTGCAAGGCCGCTTCAAGGCGGCGCAGCAGTTGGGCGGAGCTTTGCTTGGACCGGCTGGCATCCGAGCAGGCAATCGGGCATTACAAGTCAAGCCCGTTGGGCGGCTACACGGAGCGGGAGGGGGTGTCTCTCGAAATGGGCCGGAGAGTGAGCGGCGATTTTTGCGATGGGAGGAATCCAGCGAGTGACGTCGAATCGGAAGTGGAAGGATATTGGGCTGGGGTTTGTGGGCGGGCTACTGGTGAACGTGCTCCTGGCTGTCGTGCTGGTCGGGATATCGGGCCTTATTTTCGGCTCACTGTTTGAGATGACCCGGCGCACAGAAGACACGCTTGCTCTGGTGGCGTTCTGCGGGTTGCCGGCGCTGGTCAACGGCGTGGGTATCGTGCTACTGGCGGTCAGGCGATCATGGATGGCGCTGGGCGCTTTCTTGGCCCTGATGTTGGTGGGGCTGGCGGTGGTCGCGTTGGGGGCGACGAGCTTCTGGTTCCTGTTTGCACGCGGGAATTAGTATGTGGTGGGCTGGATGAGGATTCTTTGCTCACGCGAAGAGGCGAAGGACGCAAGGACTCCAGCCGGTCTGCCGGGTTTCTAAGGAGTTGCCGGCTCGCGTCAGAGCCGGCAACTCCCTCGACTTCCGAGCGCCATCCGGCTGTCAGGAATCTATGTTCTGCACGTAGACCCGGATGGAGACGGAATAGATGGGAACCTTGCCGGGACCCAGGGAGAGGCGAGCGGTCAAGGTGTGCCTGCCGTTGGGGACTTGGCCGGAGTTCCACTTCGCGTTAAAGATGCCGTCGCCCTGGTGCTGCAATGGCTGCCATTTGCCGCCGTCTACACCGAATTCCGCATAGTACTGCGAGTACTCCGGCGCGGAGACGACCACTGACTGCACGCCCTGCACAACCGAGCCGTTGAGCGGGGTGATGAAGCGGGCGCCGGGCGGGATCGCATTGAACCTGGCTGCGTCCGCGTGGCCGGCGGCCATCAACAACATCAACACGAGCGCTATCACAGCTGCTGCCAGCCGGGCGCGCCGGAAATCGCTCGCCCGCTGTGTAACTGCCACAAAACTATTCTCGTTCATCGTTATCTCCGTTTTTGTGATTTGAGATGGGGTGTTGCCGGCCCCGGTGGCGCCGGCAACACCGTCATGCGCTATGCGTTAGCCGGTCAAGCTGAACGCCGGGAGCCTGATCGCGCAGGAGTCCTGCCACGGTGACGGGCGAAGCACGTGGATGCACGGGGGAGTCAACGTGCCGGCTTGCACGTTCGGCGGCGCGTCTATCAAGGGGTTTTGTACCGCGACCTGAATGGACACGGCGGCCACGGGAGGCCGGCCGAGACCCAGCGAAAAGCGAGCGGTCAAGGTGTGCTTGCCGTTGCTGGCATAGCCCGAGTTCCACAGCAGCTCGAAGGCGCCGTCGCCGTTGTCCTTCATCGGCTGCCAGTTGCCGCCGTCCACGCCGAATTCAGCGTCGTAGCCCACAAACGAGGGAGCGAAGACCATCACCAGCACCTGATCCTCGACCGTCGAGCCGTTGAGCGGGGTCAAAAAGCGTGGCGTTTGGGGCTTGTTGCCGGCCGCCGCTCCGACCTGGCCCACTGCCAGCAACAGAATGACCAGAGCCGCCATCAGAGTCCCGAGAAGCCGGGCGCGCCCGGAACCATAGGTCCGGCGCTGTTTTTCCGTGTCGTTCATTGCGTTCATTGTGTCCACCTTTCCCGTTTGGTTTCTAGAGGGCGATCCGGTGGTCGCCCACATGCCGACCACGATTCCAGCAGTGATTGCTTCAATGACCGATTGCAGTTCTTTCATGGGACCTCCTTGTAGGGTTGCGGTTGTTCCGGCCTGGACAACTTCGGGTCGGGCTGCCGGCGGCCCGACAATTGAAATTCTGCACAGGCCGAGGCAGGCGACTTATCCTGTTTTGGATGAAATTGGATGAATGGCCGGGCTGGGGCTATACAGGGCGGCCCTCTTCTGTCATACTCTTGTGGAGTCTTCAATCGAGTTGCCGGGAGGTGAACCATGGGCACGGTGGACAGCTATTGGTTGGAAAGGTGGAAAGCCCTGGACAATGACATGGGCGAGCTGGTCAAGCGCGACGACCCGGCTTGCGTTGAGCTGAAGCGACTGCTTGAGCCGCTGCAAACCTTTGCCAGAGCGCAGTTTGAGTTCTTCTACTTCGGGTTTGGTGGGAGCGCTGAAGGCCGGCGCAATAGGCAGTTACTTGAGCCTTCACTGGACCTGCCGGCTGAGTACGTGCTGAAAACGATCCTTGACCAGACTGCCTATGACTATTCCATAATCTGCCTGGCCATCGCTCAGCGGGAAAAAGCCACCGAAACGGCCACCAGAACGCTGCAAACGGCAAGTCGCCTGGCGGAACAGTATCTCGGCATTGTGAAAGACCGCTTCTTCAACGGCAGCGTGGACGTGGTCACTTACTTCCGGCGCGGCTCAAGCATCCGGGTGATCCCCTATGCCAATGTGGCCCTGATCGGGGTGCCGCCGACCTCAATGATTGAGGGCGATTGGCGCGACCTGCTGGCTGTGGGCCATGAAGTCGGGCACTATGTTTATTGGAACGGCATTGAGCACGAGCGGCTGACCACTGTGTTGGACTTCATGAATCGCCGCCGCCCGGCCTACATCCGCCGCTGGCAAGAAGAGATTTTTGCCGATGTCTTCGGCGCTCTGGTCACCGGCCACCCGGCCGTCCTTAATTCAGCTCGCGACATGCTGGCAGACAATGCGCCGGGTAAGGTGATCGTTGATGACGGCGTGCACCCCATTGACGCGCTCCGGCTCCATGCATATCAGGAGGTCAGCGACTTCCTGCAGTTGGACCTCAACCTGGACCTGAAAGAGTTCCAGTGGGAGTTCGAAGACTTCGAAACCACCGATTCATTGGGGAACCGCATGCGGGTGTCTCTTACCGAAGCCGGCAGCGAAGTGCGAAATACCGTCCGGGCGCTTTGCAGCTTCCTGCACAATGAGCACCAGTCAGACATGTTCAAACTGTGGAGGTTGAACCGGGCGCTCGGAGATTTCGCTGAGATCTCGGACAATGAAATCAGAGGGGATCTGCCCACGTCCGCGGATCCGCAGCAAGCGCAACGAAATGACACGTACAGAAAATGGGCCGAGCACTTCCAACACGAGGAGGCCATGCAGATCGCCCTCGGCCCCGACAGTAGCGCCCCTCTGACGCCGGCCGAAGAGGAGAAGGCTGTTGCTGCGCACCGACCACGCTGGTTCCAGACCCTTCGTGAACGCTTCGGCGAAATGCGGAACGACGACTTCATGCCGCCGGAAACCTGGAGAACTATCTTTTGGGCCGATGGTTGGACCAGCAGCGATGCCTACGGCCCGGAGACAAATCCGCCCAAAGGGGGTTGGGAGCGCCGCTAGGGTGCGCCGGCCAGCAGGGCGCGCAAGCGGTTGTCCAGCCAGCTGTTCTGGATGGAGTGATTGACGGCGAGGGCCTCATGCCAGGCGGCGTGCGCCTCGTCCATCCTCAACTGCTGCCGGTACAGCTTGCCCCGAGTCAGCAGCAGGTGCGCGTGGCCCAGGTCATAGCCAATCAATTCGCACAGCCGGATGCCGTCGTTGACAAAGCGAAAGCCGGCTTCGTATGCCCGGCGCTGCGGCTCGGCGTCGTTCCACTCGACTTCCAGATTGGCCAACAACATCCGCGCGTGTACCTGTGATTTGCTGTCGCACACCTTGTCGTAAAATTCGAGGGCTTCCAGGGCAAACCGGTTGGACTCGGCAAAGCGCTTTTGCCAGCGCGAGACTTCCGCCGACGTGTAAATCAGGTCCGTCTTCGCCCCGGCATCGTCAGTCAGTTCGGAATGCCGGGCGGCAGCCTCGAGATGCTGTTGGGCCTCCTCAAGCGCATCTCTATGAATGTGGGCCTGCGCCGCCAGCATATGCGAGCGCGAAAGCCCTGGCGGATCGCCGGCGGTGGTTAAGGTGTCTATGGCGTCTTCGACCAGCCGCAGCGCGTTGTCGTAATCGCTGGTCAGGTAACGGATGCGGCCCAGGCGATAAAGGGCGAGGCCCATACCGCGCAAGTCCTCCGCCTGCTGATAGCTCAGCCAGGCACTCCGCAGCTCTTCCTCTGCGCGCCCATACCCCTCTTCCTCAAGCTCCACCCGGGCCAGGCCAAGCCGCGCGTCGCCGATGTGTCGCGGGTCAGCCAACGCCTCGTAGCGAGCCAGCGCGCCCGACAGGTGCCGCCGCGCCGGCTCGTAGTCAGACTGCTCGATGCCGGCCAGACCCTGCAGCAGCTCCAACTCAGCGAGGGTCTGCGGCTCCTGTTGGGCCTCGGCAGCGTCGAAGGCCAGCGCGTATGCCTGCCGGGCCATCGCGTACAGCCCGTTTGACTGCCACTCGCTCTCCAGCGCGTCGCGGAAGCCCAGCACCCGTATCCAGTCGCGCCGGCGGTGGGCAGCCCGCATGGCGGCCATGACATTCTCGCGATCGCCCGCCAGGCTCTCGCCCCGGCGGCTGCTCTCCCAGGCGAGCGAGTGGTAGTAGGTGATGAAGTTCTCCCATGCGGGGTCGCCGTCTCCCAGCTTCTCGGCGGCAAAGGCCGCCAGGAGCGCGTGTTGCTGGTAGCGGCGCTTGCCGGCGCTGCGAGTCTGAAGCAATGAAAGCAGGCTGAGCCGGGCCAACGCCCAGGAGGCGCGGGGAGCGTCCAGGCCGGCGACAAAAGCAAAGGCGTCCAGCGAGAAGGCGCGCCCCTCAAAGACCGCCAGGGTCGAGTATGCGGCCTGGAGCGCCGGGCCGAGGAGCTCCCAACTCTGCTCAAAGGCCAGGCGGACGGTCGCCTTCCGGCCCACGCGCAGCGTCGCCAACCTGGTCTGCAGCTGTTGCAACAGCACCGCCAGCTGGGCCAGGGTCAGGCCCTCTTCCGCGGCGCCGGCCGGATCGGTTGGCAGGCATAAGGCGGCGGCGATCCTGAGCGCCAGCGGCAGGTCGCCCAGCAGTTCGGCCACCTGCCCGGCATGCTCCATATCCCGCAACCCGCCGCCCTCGCCAATCACGTCGGCAAGCATGCGCAGGCTGCTGTCGCGGGTCAACGGCTCTATCTGGACGATTTGGGCCGGCTGGTAGCTGGTCAGCGCGCGAGCCACATCGTGCGAGCGGGTGGTGCAGAGCATGGCGCTCTCGGAGTGGCGCGCCGGGAGCAGTAAGGCGGCGGCTTCCTCGTCCACCACGTCGTCCAGGACTATTAAGGCCTGTTTCTGGGCAAAGATGCCGCGCATGCGCGCCGCCCGGCTGTGCAGGTCGCCGAGCCGGCTCATGTCCACCCCGCATGCCTGCCCCCAGCTCTCCAGAATCGCCTCCAGCGAAGAGAGCGCCAGGTCGCCCCAAAACACGCCGTCCCGATAGTGCATTCGCCGGCGGTGGGCCAGCTCAACGGCCAGCGTGGTCTTGCCCACCCCGGCCATGCCCACCAGGGCGCAGCGCCGGTGGAGCTTGAGGATGTTGATGGCTGCCTCGATGGACTCGTCGCGCCCGATGACGGCCGGCGCGAGGCGATCAGGAGCCTGGTTGGTGACGGCCGGCTGCAACCACGGGCGGAGCAGCTCTTTGTCCGCCGCGTCGCTCCCGGCAGTCAGGTCGGCGATATGCCAACCGCCGGCAAGTCTGAGTATGGTTTCGGCGTCCGCTTCCGTGGCCCCAATCGCGCCCAGGACGGCAGCCACAGGCTGCCAGTGGCGCGGGTGGATAACGTCTCCCCGCAGCCAGCTGGTCAGCGTCTTTGCCGGTACTCCTGAACGCTGCTCGATTTGTGGCCGGCTTAAACCCTTCTGCCCAACCAGTTCGTCCAGCAGCTCATACCACAGCTCTGTTGCCATTACCGCGTCCTACCCTTCGGATACCTTCAAACAATGCCGGCGTAGGTTGCAAGTGCAAACGCGATGGTCATGGCTGCCGCCCTGTTGAAATTATTACACGGTACTCTGGTCCGGGCAATAGCGTTGCGTGAGGTTGCCGGGTGGTTCGCGCGCTTTGACTACGCGGCAACCCCACTAAAAAAACCCCGCAGGTCTGGACGAGTATGCTCGTCCGGCGATGATTCTGATGGAGACCTGCGGGGATATGTACCCGCTAAGTCTGTTCGGAAACCCCGCAGGTCTGGACGAGTATGCTCGTCCGGCGATGATTCTGATGGAGACCTGCAGGGTTTGGTGCGAAATTAGGGGGCGCGGAACACTTCAACCAGTCAGGCTGCTGCGCCGGACGGTTTTCTCCGGAGGAATTGCGTTTCAGCCTGCTCTGCCCTATGATATCTGTAGGCCGTCGTCTGCCCCGGGGCCTTCCCGGCAGCGCGACCAGTTAAGGAGGGAA
>CAYVQP010000061.1:8550-9884 GCA_964452775.1 uncultured Ardenticatenaceae bacterium
GCCGGAAAAGCTGGTGATAGCCGCGCCGGAGATGCTGCCGATGGATGAGCCGGCCGAAATGGAGCTGGATCCGGAGATACCGGCCATGGTGGTGGCGGAACCCATAATGGCTGAGCCGGAGACCCGCATGGTCGAGCTGGAGTTGGAGCCGGCCGGGCCGGATGACCTGTCCATGCTGGAGGGCATTGGGCCGAAAATCCAGGAGGTGTTGGCGGCGGCGGGGATCACCACCTTCGCGCAGCTGGCGCAGACGGATGTGGCCACCCTGGACAAGATCGTGCGCGAGGATGCCGGGATTACGATTGCCCATCCGGACACCTGGCCCCGGCAGGCAGCCCTGGCAGCGGCCGGCGACATGGAGGGCCTGCAAACGTACATGGACCGGCTGAAGGGCGGCCGGGAGGTTGAGCCGGATTAGTTGGTGAAGACCCCGCAGGTCAGGCAGCGCAATTCGCGTTGGTACGAATCGCGGATAGACCTGCGGGGTCTGGATAGCCTACGCCAGCGGCGCGATTAGCTCCGGCCCATCGTTGTAGGGGCTGTTCACCGCCTTGCTCACCGGGTAGGCGGCGAGCATCTCCTCAGCGGCCGGGCGCAGCAAGTGGAACAACTGGTCCGCATGGGCCGGCTCCTGATAGAGCCAGGTGTCGTAGTCGGCCGGCTCCAGGATGACCGGCATGCGGTCGTGGATGGCGGACATGAAGTCGTTGGGGGTGGTAGTCAGGATGGCGCAGGACTCAATCTCGGAGCCGTCCGCGCTCTGCCAGTGCTCCCACAAGCCGGCCAGCCCAAGCAGCTCATGTTCCCGTTCGTAGATGTAAACGGGTTGCTTGCCGCCGTTCAGTTGCCGCCATTCGTAAAAGCCGCTGGCCGGGATGATGCAGCGCCTGTATTTGAAGGCGGCGCGAAAGGCCGGCTTCTCGGGGGCGGTTGCAGCGCGGGCGTTAATCATCCGCGCGCCCATAGAAGGGTCCTTTGACCAGGAAGGGATGAGGCCCCACTGGAAATGGGTCAGCTCCTTGCGGCGCGTGCCGGGATTAATGCGCACTGCGGCGACGGGCTGGGTCGGGGCGATGTTGTAGCGGGCGGCCAGCAGGGGAGTTTCGGTCAGTTGAAAGGCGGCGGCGACTTGCTCGCCGTCCGCCAGTAGGGCAAAACGTCCGCACATGGAGCACCTCCGGTGTGTTGGCGGCTGCTGCCGGATGTGGGGAGAGTTCTCCGCCTTCGCCGGTCAGCAGCGTGGTTGGCAGCATGAATCATACCATAAAACGAGCGGGTGTCCGGGTACGTAAACCTGCCAGGTTTTCTGAAACCTGGCAGGTTTTGGCTAGAAC
>CAYVQP010000061.1:9984-13518 GCA_964452775.1 uncultured Ardenticatenaceae bacterium
AGCCTGTTTGGGAGGACGAATGGCAGTTGCACAACCGGCAGCGATGCAGGATGGGCCGGGCCTGATGCTCGGCGGCTACGCGGCGATGGCGGAGAGCGCCTGGATGGGCTCCGTGCAGGCGACGGAGGTGTTGGAGCCGCTGTGGGGGACGCCGGATGGGGCGGCGCGCAGGCGCTTCACGATTCCGCGTTTACCGCGCCGGCTGCCGCAAGCCAGCTTACGCACTCTCGCCACCCGCGAGTTCACCGTGGCGGAGGCCAGCTTTGTGCTCATGGCCGGCTTCTTTCTCTCGGCCGGGTTGGGGGCGGTGCGGCAGGTGCTGTTCAACGCCGCGTTTGGGGTGGGCATGGAGGCAGACGCCTATTACGCGGCATTTCGCCTGCCGGACACGTTGTTTAGCCTGATTGCCGGTGGGGCGCTCTCCAGCGCGATGATCCCCGTGCTGCTGCGCACGAACAGCGACGCCGGAGCGGCCGCGGCCCGCCGGCTGAGTGGGCTGGTGCTCACCGTGCTGCTGCTCTTCTTCGGCGCTCTGGTCGTGGCGGTGGCCCTGTTTACGCCCTTCTTCGTGCAGCGGCTGCTGGCCCCCGGCTTCGACGCGGAGACCAGCGCCCTGACGGTCACATTGACCCGAATCATGCTCTTGCAGCCACTGATCCTGGTCTTTGCCAGCGTGGCCACGGCGGTACTGAACAGCCGCAACCAGTTCTTCCTCACCGGCATTTCGGTGATCAGCCACAACGTGGCCCTGATTGCGGGCATTCTGATTGGCGGTTTCTACGGCGACTTGGGTGTTCTGGGGCCAACGATTGGGGTAGTAATTGGGGCGGGCTTGCAGGTGTTGATACTCTCGCCCGGCCTGCTGAGCGGCGGGCGGGTGCGCCTGGCCTGGAATTGGGCGGACGACGGGCTGCAACAGGTCATCCGGCTGCTGGTGCCCAATGGGCTGGCGGTAAGCGTGAATTACGCCGGCTTCATCGTGGACACCTCATACGCCACGCGCGCGCCGGAAGCGGCGGCCCTGCCCGCCATCTACAACGCCTTTCTGATGATCGGTTTGCCGATTGCGCTGCTGGGACAGGCGGTGGGGCAGGCGGCCTTTCCCCGGCTGGCGGCGCACGCGGAGGCCGGCGACTGGCGGCAGATGCGGCGCAGTTTGTTGCGCTCGTTGGGCGCAGCGGTGGCCCTGTCGCTGCCGGTGATCGCCGCCTTCTACCTCTTTGGCCGGCAGACGGTGGCCCTGCTGTTCGAGCGCGGGCAGTTCGGGCCGGAAGCCGGGGACCTGACCTATGCGGTCTTGATGGTATACGCCGTGGCCCTGCCGGCTTATGTGGCCACTGAGGTGACCACCCGCGGCCTTATTGCCCTGCGCGACACGCGCACGCCGCTGATCACCAACACCGCGCAGTTGTTTGGCCGGGCGCTGGTTATCGCCTTGCTATTGGAGCGGCTGGGCGTGCTGGCCATCCCGGCGGCGCTGGCGATCACGGCCACGCTGGAAACAGTTGCCCTGGGAGCGGTATTGCTGCTAAAGTTACGCCGCAGGATTAGTGACTGAATTGAGAAAAGCTCGCCGGAGCGAATTCGCCCAGAGCCGTGAGGGCGCAAAAGTGTTTAGGGGCATTTCCAGAAGGAGGATTGTGGATGCCGCGCAACTACGTTGATGACCCGGACATTGTCGCCTACTACGAGAAAGAGGGTTGGGCGGCGTACTATGACCGCGCCTGGGTGCGGGCCTTCCGGCTGCTTTACAGCATGAACCGGGAAGCCTTTCGCATGACCCGGCTGACCGCGTTTGGCGCATCCATGGACACGGTGCGGGCCTCAATAGCCTTTGCGCCGCTGGAGGATAACGACGTGCCGGCCGCGCAGCGGCACATGACCAAATTTTACGAGAAGGCGCTGCGCAACCTGCCCATCAAGGCTGACGCCGGGACATTGGCGGCGCTGGAAATGGACTACTGGGTGGTGCATCGCGAGCTGGCCATCCGGCGCAAGGCGGACCGGGCGGATGACGATGTGGAGCCGATGGTGCAGTCGTTGATGAACCTGCACGCAGCCTTGTTCAATTCGACGCCGGAGGCAATGAGGCCGTCGGCGGAACTGCGCGCGGAGGCGGCCAGAGCGGTGGACCGCATCACCGGCCGCTATTCGCAGGATGTGGCCGAAGATTGGCGGCGGGTGGAGGAGTACTTGAAGCAAGCATACCGCTCGGTAAGAGATACGGTGATCGCGCAAAACGGCGCTTACGCCGGCTAGATTTGCCGGCTCTATCAGCAACTTGCAGTTGATATGGAAGCGGGCATCAGCACGGGGTCCAATTTTCGTGTAGCCAGCGCGACTGACGAACTAAACGCCGCGCGGGCGTTGCTGGTGAAGGAGCGACGGGCCGGCCTGGCCGCGCTTGATGAGCAGTTCCGGGCGGGCTATCCGCCGGCAACCGCGCTGGACGGCCGCTACGCGGGGGAGATGCTGGCCCTGGATATTGCGCCGGGAGTGACCCGGCCGGCTAACTGGTGGGCGGGGCGCTGGATGCCCTGGCTGGGCAAGCGCTTTGACGCGGCGAGCGAATTGGGGGACAACATCTTCCACAACAGCTCGCGCCGGCTGGCGCACATCTACTGGCCCCTCTACCACGATTACCGGCCTGATGGACCGGAGACGTACCGCGCCTTCGCCTTCCGCACGCGCGTCGGGCCGGGGTTGGCGGACCCGGACCGGCAGGTGCTGAAAATTGAGTACGACCTGCCGCAGAATCCAGCAGCGACGGTGGGCCGGGTAGTGGACGAACTGGTGCAGATTGGCGCTGGGCTATATCTGGGTAAGGCGCACTTGCGCTGGTGGTGGGGCCGGTGGCAGGTTGTGGCTTTTTTCGCGCTGAAAGCCGGCGACCCGGTCTGACCGGCCGCCCGCGACCAGCATCACCTGGGCCGGAGCGCCTTGACGGACGCGCCATAAGCCCAGCCGTCGAGCTCGGGGGGCGTCACGCCCAATGCGGTTAGCATGCTGTTGATTTGCTCGCGGTGTTCGGTGGCGTGGTTGATGACTTGCAGCAGGACAACCCAGGGCTCGACGTGGTGGTCGTCGAGGGTGCGCAGGGGAGCGGGCAAGCCCTTGTCTGATGCGCCGGCGGCCAGGGCCAGTAGCTGTTTGCCGGATGTCGCCAGTAGGTCGGGGAGCTCGTCAAAGGTTGTCGCCGGCCGGGTGCGTTGCTCGAATGGAATGGTCAGCAGGGAGAGATAACCACTCTGCGCGCGGATCAGATGGGTGAGGGTGGCTCGGATAGTGCCATAGGCGCCGGTGAGGGGTTCAGCGTCGAGTTGCTGGTCGCTGAGGGCAAGGCAGGCGTGTAGGGTGAGGGTGTTCGCCCAGTTGTTGTGCTCGAATAGCCGGGTGAGGGTGTTGTCGTTCATTGATTGTCTCCTATGTAAGTCGAAATTTCATTTCGACGCCGATTTGGAAAATCGGGTTACAGGCCGATTTGGAAAATCGGGTTACGGTTGTAAGTCGAAATTTCATTTCGACGCCGATTTG
>CAYVQP010000061.1:13618-23950 GCA_964452775.1 uncultured Ardenticatenaceae bacterium
AAAATCGGGTTACGGGTGTTGGCGAACTCGCGCAATTGGTCAGTCGAGGCGCAGGATGACCTCTTCGACATCCATGCCGCGAGCGAAGGCGTAGCCGTGGTCCCGGCCAATCTCGACGAAGCCGCATTTGTGGAGGACGCGGATGGAAGCCGTGTTGTCGTGAACGGCGCGAGCATAGATGGGGCGCTGTGTCTGCTCAAGTAAGAATGCGCGCAGGGCGGCGGTGGCGATGCCCCGGCCCCAATATTCGCGGCCAACCCAGTAGCTGACTTCCAGGTCGCCGAGCCAGCTGTGGCTGAGGATGCTGCCGGCAAGTTGTCCTTCAGCCACGATGGCGCGAACGGTGATCTTGCGGTCGGCGCGGATTCTGGCCCAGTGCGCGTCGAAGGCGGCGCGGTCGGCCGGCTCTTTGGCGGTGAAGGCGGCCATAAGGTTGGCGGCCGGGTCCAGCTGTTGCTCAAACAGGATGGGCAGGTCGTCGTCGCGCAGCGGACGAAGTTGGACGGGTGGGGCGGCTAACGGCATGACTTGAAGCTCATTGCCTGACCTGGCAAACTAAAGCATATTGTCCTGCAACCCTTGTGGTGGGTTAACTTGCGGCGAGCGCAGTCTATCACGCTGGCGGGGCATCTCGAAAGGGAACCCCGCCGGCACGCACTGCTGCCGGCCGGCGCAACAAGATGGATTGTAGCGGATTAACGTTCACCTTCAAGCGCGGCCGGGCAGAGTCCGCCGGCTTGCGCGAGTGGCCGGCAGGGCCTATCATCCCCCGTTGCGTCAAACAACGGAGAAAGCAGTTGCAACGATTGAAAATGGGTCGGTTGACCTCCAGGCTTTTCGGGGAGCGTCCGGCGGCTATTGCGGTCACAAATCAAGAGCGAAGAAGACGAAAGGGCAATTGGTTGCGCTATTGCCTGTTGGGCGCCGTGGCGCTGGCGTTGTCCTTGATAACGCTGGGCTCGACCGGAGTACCAGCGGCGGCCCAGGTCGAAAGTCCGCCAAACATCATCCTGATTCTGACGGACGACCAGCGCTGGGATACGCTGGAGTATATGCCCACGGTTACCGGCGAGCTGATGGCCAACGGAACCACGTTCGTCAACGCCTACGTGACCACGCCGCTTTGTTGCCCTTCGCGAGCCTCCATATTGACCGGCCAATATGCGCACAATCACGGGGTGCTGCTGAACGGCGGGCCGGATGGGGGACAGAATCTGGACGAGAGCCGGACAATTGCCACGCACCTGCGCCGGGAAGCAGGTTACAGAACCGGCTTCATCGGCAAGTACCTGAACAATTATCTCAATCTCGGGGCCAGCCCCTATATCCCCGCCGGCTGGAGCGACTGGATCGCGTTTAAGCAACGCAGCGAAGAGCATGCGCTCTATTATGGCTATGTGCTCAACGAGAATGGGGACCTCGTGACCTACGGCACAGAGCCGGAGGACTACTCAACCGACGTACTTACCGGGAAAGCATTGGAGTTCATCGGCAAGGAGAACGAGAAGCCTTTTTTCCTCTTCCTGGCCTATTACACGCCCCATGATCCATTTCTGCCGGCCCCGAGGCACGCCGGCGCATTGGACGGCATTGAGTTCGAGCGGCCGCCCAGCTTTCTTGAGCCGGCCGGCGAGGATAAGCCGGCTTGGTTTCAGAACAGGCCCCGGATTGATACGGAGAAACTGGACGCCGACCGGCAAGCCTCATTGGAATCATTGCTGGCCGTAGATGAGGGGATCGAAGCGATACTCCAGGAACTGAACAGGATCGGCAAGGCGGACAACACGGTGATCATCTTCATGTCCGATAACGGCATGAACTGGGGCGAGCACGGTTTGAGGGGAAAGAATTGCGCCTACGAAGAGTGCGTGCGCGTGCCGCTGGTGGTGTGGTATCCGGCTTTAACCAGCGGGCGTTCCGTGCGGGAGTTGGCGCTCAACATTGATATCGCCCCGACCATTGCCGAGTTGGCGGGAATACCGTTCTCGGATCGGATGGAGTGGGACGGGGTCAGTCTGGTGGATTTGATTGCCTCCGGCCGGGATCCCAACTTTACCCGCTCAGAGTTCCTCGTTGAACACTGGGTATGGCTGGCTAACGCGACCGGGGCGCTCATCCCCGATTATGAGTCCTTGCACACGGCGGAATGGAGCTACGTGGAGTACACGACTACCGGCGAGCGCGAACTGTACGACCTTGAGCGCGATCCGTACGCGATGGACAACCTGGCCCACGACCCGGCTTATGCGCAGGTGGCGGCCAAGTTGGCGCACAAACTGGAGCTGACTCGCTGCGGCCGCTCAGATCCGCTGTACCGGTGCGGATACTCGCCGTTCAACCTCCTCTTCAGCGCGTCGGATTAGACCCTGCCGCCCCGGCCGGGCATGCCCCCAAACGCGTGCGTGAATACTCCAGGGGAGTATGGAAGAGGGCATCGCCCGGTACTCTTCTCGCCGGCGGGTTGAATCCCAATCTTTCCTGCCCTATAATCTAGCAAAATGGCATGGCCGGGATGAAATTGGCTGTCCCGGATGCCCAGGGGGCCTGTGTTCAGAGGAGTTTGAAATGGCGGCGAAAAGCGAAATCCTCTCCGGCGTAGACAATGCCTGGCTACGCATGGAGCGACCAACCAACTTGATGATGATCACGGGGGTGATGATCTTCTCAGACCCGCTCAGCTACGAGCAAGTGGTGCGGGTGGTGAGCGAGCGCTTCCTGCGTTATGACCGCTTCCGCCAGCGGGTCGTGCACAGCCGGCTGCCCATGCGCCCCTCGCGCTGGGTAGTGGACCGCAATTTCGATTTGCGGGCGCACATCCACCGCATGTCGTTGCCCACCCCCGGCGACCAATCGGCGCTGGAGGAAGTGGTCAGCAACCTGATGAGCACGCCGCTGGATTACACCAAGCCCCTCTGGCAATTTCATCTGATTGAGAATTACAACGGCGGGTCCGTGCTGCTTGGCCGGCTGCATCACTCCATCGCGGATGGGATTGCCTTGATGCGGGTGATGCTGTCCATGACGGATAACAGCCCGGAGCCGGAGATTGCCAACGAACACCAAGGCCGGCGCGCGCATGGCGGCGGGCTGGCGACGATGGCCGGCTCGGCGCGAGTGGCGTTGAACCAGGCGCAGAGCTTCGTGGAAGACGGCCTGCAGGCGCTGGGAGACCGGGAACGGCTGACCCGGTTGGCCGGGCTGGGGGTCAGCGGGGCGACGTCGTTGGGCAAGCTGGTGCTGCGCTGGCCGGATCCGGGCACGATTTTCAAGGGCGAGTTGGGCGTAATCAAGAAGGCGGCCTGGTCGCAGCCTCTCTCCCTGCAGGACGTGAAGGCGGTGGGCAAAGTGACCGGCGGGACAATCAACGATGTGCTGCTGACCGCCATGACCGGGGCGCTTCGCCGCTACATGTTGGCGCGCCGGCAGCCGGTGGATGGGGTCAACTTCCGCGCCCTGGTGCCGGTCAATTTGCGCCCGCTGGATGGGCCGATTGAATTGGGCAACAAGTTCGGGCTGGTGTTCCTCTCCTTGCCCGTGGGCATCGGCGATCCGCTGGAGCGGCTGGTGGAGCTAAAGCGGCGCATGGATGCGTTGAAGGAATCGCCGGAGGCCTATGTGGTGCTGGGCCTACTGGATATCTTCGGGCGCGTGCCGGGGCAACTGGAAGAGCTGGCCCTGGACATCTTCGGGACGAAGGCGACGGGCGTAATGACGAATGTGCCCGGCCCGCGCGAGCCAATCTATTTCGGCGGCAGCAAGATGGATAGCCTGATGTTCTGGGTGCCGCAATCGGGCCAGTTGGGACTGGGGGTCAGCATTATCAGCTACGCGGACAGGGTGTGGCTGGGAGTGAGCACGGACGCCGGACTGGTGCCGGACCCGCAACGCATCATTTCATCATTCCACGAGGAGTTTGCCGAGCTGATGGAGCTGGTGCACACTGTGGAGGGCAGCAATGGGGCCGGGCCGGCGCCATCGGGAAAGGCAATGGCCGAGAGCAAAACGGCGACCGCGAGCAAGAGCGCGGCCGCCGGCGACGCCGCGCCCGTTATTTCGGTGGAGGAACTGCCCGCCCCGCCGTTGCCTTACATGACCCAACGCTGCCACGCAGTGACCCTGACGGGCACGCAATGCCGCAATCGGGCGCAGCCCGGCTCTGATTTTTGCCGGATGCACATGCAGGCGACTGAAGAGCTGCCAGGTTCTTAGAAACCCGGCAGGCCTGGCTGATGGACGACATCCGGCTGTTGATCGTCGCCGGCGATCCATTGGCCCGGGCCGGGCTGGCTACGGCGCTGGCCGAGTTGCCGGACGTGCAGGTGGTTGGGCAGGCGGCCGCCGACGATGGGTTGTCGCTGCTCCTGCCCGTCTATCGCCCGGACGTCATCCTGTGGGACCTGGGCTGGGAGGTGGGCGAGCCGCCGGAGATGCTGGGCGACTTGCAGTTCCCCGTTCTGGCCCTCTTGCCGGGAGAGGAGCTGGCGGCGGACGTGTGGGCGGCGGGCGTGGAAGGGTTGTTGGACCGGAATAGCCGGCCGGAGGCGATCGGGGCGGGGCTGAGCGCAATTGTCCAGGGTTTGCGGGTGATTGAGCCGGACTTCGCCGCAGCGGTGAACGCGGTCGGGCAAGGGCCGAGGCTTTTGCCCGCGGGAGAGCTGACGGCGCGCGAACAGGAGGTGCTGCGCCTGCTCGCGGAGGGGTTGACCAACAAGGCGATCGCGCACGAGCTGGGGGTGAGCGAGCACACGGTGAAGTTCCATGTGAACGCGCTCTTGAGCAAGTTGGACGCGCAAAGCCGGACGGAGGCGGTGGTCAAGGCGACGCGCCTGGGCTTGCTGTTGCTTTAGTGGGACCTGGAAATGTACCAAACCCCGCAGGTCGCAGAAGATCTGCGGGGTTTTTCTTTGGGCGTCCACGACTCAATAATTGTTGCGTATGCGCCAGAGCTGGTGGGTGTAGGGGGTGTCCTGGGACATGACGATGGCCCAAACATCCTTGCCAAAGGCGATGTCCGTGGCGGCGAATCCGGCTTCCGTTTGTTGCTCAATGTAATCGGCGGGAAAGTCGCTGCGGGTGGCCCAGACTTGCCGGCCGTAGGGGGAATCCTGGGACATGACCACCGCCCAGACGCCGTTGCCGTAGCCCAGACTGGTGACCCGATAGCCCGCTTCCCAGTTGCTGTCTATGAACTCGCCGGGGAAGGTGGTGCGCGTGGCCCAGATTTGCCGGCCGTAGGGGCTGTCCTGCGAGAGCACGACGCCCCAGACGCCGTTGCCATAGGCCATGCTGGTCACCCGGTAGCCGGCGTCCCACTTCTCGCCTATCTCCTCGCCGGGAAAGTCGTTGCGCGTCAACCAGATTTGCCGGCCGTAGGGCGAGCCTTGCGAGACGATGACGGCCCACAGGCCGGCCCCGTAGGCCAGGCTGGTGACTCGAAAGCCCTCGTCCCAGCGTCCTTCGATGTAGTCGCCGGGGAACTCGCGGGTGGTGGCCCACGCCTGGCGGCCGAGGGGCGCGCCCTGGGAGAGAATGGCCGCCCAGGAGTTGTCGCCATATGCCAGGCTGGTCACCCGGTAGCCGGCGTCCCACAGCGATTCAATCTCTTCAGAGAGGGCCGTCTGGGGATTGGCCGGCGCGCCGGTCCCGGCCGCAAGCGTCGGCGCCGACTGGCCGTCGCCGAGCGCGGATGCTATCCAATCCCGGCCGGCGACGAGCGACAGCAGGACAATAGCGGCGCAGACGAGGAGGAGCGCGCCGGCCACCAGCGCGACCCCGTATCCGACCCGGCGCTTGCCGCGGGCGGAAGGCGCAACCGGCGAGGGTATCGCGCTCGCGGCCGCAGCTCCGGCCGGCGATGGAGCGGAGCCGCCGGCGGCGGCGGGAGCGCCCTGGGCCGGGAGAGGGGTGATGGGTCGCTCAACGACTGTGGCGTCGTCCGTGGGGCGCGCCGGTTGTTCCCGCAGCAGGACGGTGTTGTCATTCGCGCCCACGGCCGTATCAACCACATTGGCGGCGTCAGGCATTCCTGTGGCGGCGCTGGTTGCCGCCGGGGGCGCGCCGGCCGGGGCTTGCAGGGCGCTTTGCACCGCGGCGGTCAATTCGCCGGCCGCGCCGTATCGTTCGCCCGGCGTTTTGGCCAGGGCGCGGCGAATGATGCCGTCCAGGGTAGGAGGCAGTTCGCGGGCGGAATCCGGCAGCCGGGGCGGCGGTTCGTGGACGTGCTTGTAGAGCACGCCCATGGGGGTGGCAGCTTCAAAGGGGGGCTTGCCGGAGAGCATCTCGAAGAGGATCAGGCCGAGGGTGTACACGTCGGTGCGGGCATCTACGGGCACACCCTGGGCCTGCTCGGGGCTCATGTAGGCCGGGGTGCCGACCAGGCCGGCCCCGGTCAGGCCGGTCTGTTCGGCGATATGGGCGATGCCGAAATCGGCCAGATAGGCAAAGCCGTACTGGTCAAAGAGGATGTTGGCCGGCTTCAGGTCGCGGTGAACGACGCCGAGGGAGTGCGCATGGTCGAGGGCGGCGCCGATGCGCTGCAGGATTGAGCCGACCTGCTCCAGGGGTAATGGGCCGCCGGCCAGCCGGTCAATCAGCGTGCCGCCGAGCATATGGCGCATGATGAAGTAGGGCTGGCCCTGCTCCTCGCCGAAGTCGTAGACGGGCACGATGGCCGGGTGTTCCAGGGAGGCGATTGTCTGCGCCTCGCGTTCGAAGCGGGCGCGCAGCTTCTCGTCCTGGGTGAAGTGGTAGGGCATGACCTTGAGGGCCACGTCACGCTTGAAGAGCGGGTCGCGGGCGAGGTAGACGATGGCCATCCCTCCCCGGCCAATTTCGCGGATGATCTGGTAGCGCCCGTATGTTTGTTCGTTCACGCTCGCCCTGCCTTCTTGTGAGGATTATAGCCTTGATGGCGCTGGTTGCCATGAGATTAGCGCGCTGGGAGTCATAGGTATTCGAGCTACATGTCGGGCCTGGCAAGCCATGTGTCGCGCATTTTCTCGAAGTGCTCGATGCGAGCAGCAATCTTGCCGATTTCCTTGGGATAGAACTCCAGTAATACGTCGCATAGCTCCAAGACCCACTTCCTGCGAGATTGCCCGGGACTCATGACGATTCTATTCGCGTCTGCAATTTGGATCTGTCCCCAGCCCAATGCTCCGATGGTCAGGCAATCCCAGCTAAGGAACTCGATTGGCGTAAAGCGGACCTCAGTGAACGACACCCCTGAGCTGTCCATCTGATAGCTAACCAGGAGCAGAGCAAAGTAGTTGCTGTCGTCCTCGTAGAACCTCATCAGTCTCTCGACAGAAGTCAGATTGGGCATGCTGAATCTTGTGTCGGTGCGGTGGGTCTTGACATCGATAACGTAGTAGAAGCCGTCTATGGCTGTGAAGGCGATGTCGGCCATTGCCCTTCTGGCAAACTGTGATGAGTAGCCGGTGGACCATTTGCCCAGGACCGTATGAAACGAGTCAGCGATGATCCGTTCAATGGCATCGCCCGCAGCTCGGGTGCTGTGCAGAGTATGTGGCGACAGAAAGTCGTGCTGAGCATTGAGCAGTTCAAGCACGTCATACTCGATTCTCTGGTACTCCGGCGAAGAAAAGATTCGGCTCCTCATCGGGACCAATCGCTTAAAGTAGCTTGGCTTGCTTGGGCCGGGAGTTAGGTTCTGCCGGAGTGACTCCTTTCCGCGCAGCCAGGCTGTTGCGCTCCCAAAAGACGCCATCGGTATAGCCTTGAATCGCACCATTCGAATCGGCCAACTCAAGACGCTTTTCCGTCAGGCAGCAGTACTCCTCGTCAATTTCAACACCGACATAGCGCCGGCCGAGCTTCTTCGCCACTACGGAGGTTGTTCCGGAACCAACGAATGGATCCAGAACGAGATCTCCAGGGTTCGAGCTGGCCAGAATTACCTTGGCCAGGAGTTTTTCCGGCTTCTGGGTAGGATGCTCAGTGTTCTCCGGCATGGACCAGAACGGCACTGTCAGATCGCTCCAGAGATTTGATGGATGTGTTAGCCGGAAGCGGCCGCCCTCACTCTCGGTCCAGTCCTTTGGGACGCCCTGTTCACTGTATGGCGCCAAGACGCGGCGCTTGAGCAGGACGTTTTCCACATTGAACACGTAGCCGCCGGACATGGTACAGAACCAGATGTCCTCTGAGCAGTTTTTCCAATTGGACCTGGAGCCGCGCCCTTTTTCGCGCTCCCAGGTGATGCGATTCTGCACGACAAAGTAGCGTAGCACAACCCGGTGTATGGCCGCCGACGAGCGCCAATCGCCGCAAATGTACACTGAAGCGGTAGGCTTCAGCAGCCGGGGCAGCTTGCGCACCCAACTATCCAGCCATTCTTCGTACCGATCCAGGGCGCCGGCGGAGAATGAACGCCCATTAAAACACTTGGCGATGTTGTAGGGAGGATCAGCAAAGAGCAGGTCAACTGAAGCCGGCGGGAGCCAGTCGAGGACCTCAAAGACATCCTGACATATGGTGCGGTCGAGGACCTGCTGGATGCTTGCCGGCTCGTGTAGGGTCAATAGCCCGCTGCGGAAGCGAGTGCGCTCCGCATCGGATAACCCGATGGTCCGATTGCCCGGAGCTCGATCCTTCAACTGAGACATGATGGTTCCTCCGCTACGTGAGTATCCCTGCCGCTACCGTAATTTTACCCGTTTTGGGGAAAGCGGCGCCACACTCGTGTCGTGTGCGAATTGCCGGCGGACCTGGAGGACGTTACTCTCCCCAATGTTGCACCTCGATGATGTTTCCTTCCGGGTCGGTGACGTAAGCGAAGGTGAGCCGGCCCACCCCGGCCACCTCATGCGAGACAACCTCCCCCACCTGCGCGCCGCCGGCAGCCAGCACCTGCCCGACGACTCCGGCCACATCGTCCACCGCAAAGGCCAGATGCCCGAGGCCGAGCCGGTTGGCAGCCGGGGGCAGCCGGTCAGCTATGTCGTTGTAAGTGAAAATCTCCAGAGTGGGGCCGTCCGGGCCGTGGCCGGGAAGCCGCAGGTGCGCCCCCTGCAACTGTGCGTTGGGCACGCCGGTCCCGGCTGCCAGCCAATCGCCGGACAACCGGCGCTCAGGCAGGAGCCGCTCGCAACCGAAGACGCTTTCGTAAAATTGAGCCAGCCTGGGCCAGTCGGCGCTGATGATGTTGGTGTGGGTGTAGCGGGCCGGCATTCGCACCTCCTGGGAATTCAAGCTATTATCCTGCCCAGGTGACCGTCACCTGTAGTCTGCGTAAGGAAGCCGCCATGAGTTATACCAATGAAGTGACCCTGGAGCACAATACCGGCTGGGACGAGCGCATCCTGGTCTGCCGGAATGGAACGCTGGTGCAGTGCTTCGTCATTCTGACGGCGCGCTTCACGGTGGTGGTGGACACGATGCTCAACCCGGCGACGGCGCTGAAGATGTTGCGATTGGCCGGGGCGCACCGGCCGAACGGTCGCCGGCTGCTGGTGATCAACACCCACGCCGACTTTGACCATAGTTGGGGGAATCAGCTGTTCGGGCCGGGGGCGATGTATGAAGCGCCGATCATCGGACAACACCTGTGCGCGGAGCGTTTCCGTAGTCTGCGGGCGGCCGAATATCTGTTGCAGATGCAGCGCGAAGAGCCGGCCCACTTCTCCGGGGTGACCCTGACCGCGCCCAACTTCCTCTTCTCCGAGCGGCTGACGATTGATGGCGGCGACCTGACGCTGGAATTGATGCACACGCCGGGCCACACGCCGGATCACGTTTCGCTGTACATCCCGCAGATTGCTACGCTGTTGGCGGGGGACGCGGCGGAACTGCCCTTTCCCTTCGCGCAGGAGGCGGCCTCGCTGATGGAGATGCGCGCCTCGCTGGCCCGGCTGGCGGCGCTGGGGGCTGAGCAGGCGCTGTACTGCCACGCGCCGGCCAGTTGCGGGCCGCGACTGCTGCAGGACAACATCGCCTATTTCGATTATCTGGAGCAATGCTGCCGGCAAGCGCTGGCGAATGGCGCGCCGGCGGACCCGGAGCCGGAGGTAGATGTGATTGAGCTGGTGGGCTGCACCTATGAACAGGCTACGCCGGCGGGGGAGGAGTGGCAGCAAGTGCATTCGTACTACCGGACGGAAGGGCACGCGCAACAGATTCGGATGATGTTGCAGGCTTTGGCCGGCTCAATCGCTGGTTAGCCGGGAACTCCACAGGTATTGGGGGCGCTTCTGAGCTTACGCCCTGACCATTTGGGTAGGTGGTGTGCTGCCCAGATGGTTGATTCTCGCCCGGGCTGTGTGCGGTAAACTGTGCGCAGATAGATGGCCGTTGGAGTGGCGGTCGAGATGG
>CAYVQP010000062.1:0-6138 GCA_964452775.1 uncultured Ardenticatenaceae bacterium
ACACGAAGCCGGAGCTGAAGCCGCGGTACCAGCTCTTCCCCAACATCGCATTGGCGGGCTCGACGGGCGAAGGTGTAGGCGCGGGAGCGCCGCCGGTCTCGGTGCTCAACCGGCAAAAGTTAGGCGCACTGGACGTGGCCACGCTCGCCGCCACCGATGCCGGCGCGCTGGCCGCCTGGCTGGACGAAAACGGCTTCAACTTCCCGGAGGAAGTGAGCACGGTATTGCAGGCCTACGTGGATATGGGCTGGTACTTCGTGGCCATGCGCATCGCCCCGGACGCAGCGTCACCCGGCCTCGGCGGCCGCTTGGACCCGGTGAAGATGAGCTTCGCTTCGGATGAGATTATCTATCCCGTCCGCCCGGCCGGCCTGTCGCCAAACAGCCTGCTGCTGGTGCTCTACGTGCTTACGGACCATCGGGTCAGCCTGGCGACATTGATGCCGGGGCTGCAGCCTGATTTCGCCGGCTGGCTGACCCCCGATAGCGTCGGCCCCGCTTCGCCGCTGGCGCCATTTGCCGGCCGGCAGCAGTTCCTGACTAAGTTCGAAGAGGTCGTTTGGGATACCACGATCTTTAGCGACGATATCCGCTTCGAACTCGCGCCGGACGACGCCACCTATCGCCAGGTGGAGTACTACGACCGCTGGTTGTACGAACTTTGTCTGGCCTGCCTCTGTTTGCCGTTCCTCTTCGCGGCCGGGTTCATAGTTTTCCTTGCGGTGAAGAGGAGCCGGCAGCCAAAGCCGGGAACGTAACGGAGCTTCGCCGGCCTTTCAATCCATATGCCTCCGGCAACAATACACCGTTGCCCCGAAATACTTGTCGGGTGAGCGTGGAAGCCACCACAACGTAGCCCCGACATCCATGTCGGGCGAGCGCGGAAGACCCGGCAAGGATGCCGGGGCTACTTTCGCCATGTCGGGTGATGCGGTCGTCGTTGACAACTCGCCTAACTGTGTTAAGCTTCGAGTAGACTGACCAGTCGGTCTGCTGCCGATTTTGCTTGAGGCTTCACGACATGGACGAGCTGAAAATTAACAACGATCCCCAGGGCACCCGCGAGCGCATCCTCGAAGCGGCGCTGAACGTGTTCGCGGACAAGGGCTATCACGACTCCCGCCTGGACGAGATTGTTGACCAGTCCGACACTTCCAAGGGCGCCATCTACTTCCACTTCCCCAACAAGGAGCGTCTGTTCCTGGCTTTGGTCGACCAGTTTGCCGACCTGCTGGAGCGGCGGGTGCGGGCGGCGATTGCCGGCCAGCCGCCCGGCATGGCCCGCGTCCGCGTCGCCCTACAGGAAACCCTCTCCACCTTCAGTCGCTATCGCCGCCCGGCCAAGATCATGTTGGTCCAGGCCGTCGGGCTGGGCAGCACCTTCGAATCCAAGCGATTGGAGGTCAATGACCGTTTCTCCCGGCTGATTGGCGACTATCTGCTGGAAGCGGTAGAGGTCGGCGACATCTCGCCTGTTGATGTCGAGGTGGTCTCGGCGGCCTGGATGGGGGCCATTTACAACGTGATTATCAGCTGGGTGTACACCGGCGAACCGGAGCCGGACCGCATCCTGAATGCGCTGGTGCCGCTGCTGCTGCAAAGCGTGGGCTATGTCGAGAACACTCCCTCCCCCGCCGGCTGAAGATTGGGAGTTGGCCGGGTCGCCGGCGCTCTCGCCGGGTCCCACCTATCGCTCGTCGGCCGACGGCCGGCTGGTCGCTTTCAGCCGGCGCTGCGACGGCTTGACCGTGCAGAGTTTCCTGCGCCAGGCGGCCGGCCGCGAGCGCTTCTTCTGGGAGGATGCGCGCGACGGCATTATTTACGCCGGTTGTGGACTGGCGGTGAACCTGCTGGCCTGGGGCGGCGAGCGCATCCGGCACATACACGAAATGGCCCGCAGTCTGTTCGCCGATGCGGTTGTACCGGAGGGCACGCCCCGACTGGCCGCGCCGCGCCTGTTCGGCGGCTTCGCCTTTCGCGGCGACTTTGTGCCGGACAACGTCTGGGCCGCCTTCCACCCGGCTCACTTTGTGTTGCCGCATTACCAGTTCGTACAACAGGAGGCGGAGACCTGGCTGACGATCAACGCCCTGCTGGCCCCCGGCGACGATCCCGCAGAGACGCTGCAGCAGCTCTCCGAGGCGTTGGCCTTACAGGAAGCTACCCTGCGCGCCGCCGAGGCGCGGCCGGACGATTCGCCGGAGCTGCCCGAGGTGCTCTCCGTGGGCTTTCCGCTCTCCCTTGAGAGTTGGCGGGAGATCATTCGGGATGCGCGGGCGGAAATTGAAGCCGGCAACCTGAAAAAGGTGGTGCTTTCCCGCATCTGCGAGGCCCGCTTTGCCGGCCGCGTGGATGTGGATAGCGCCCTCGACTATCTCGGCCGCTGGTATGCCGACTGCTACCGCTTCCTGTTTGAGCCTCGCCCTTATCACGCCCTCTTCGGGGCCACGCCGGAGCTGCTGGCCCGGGTGGACGGCGCGACGGTGACCACCATGGCCATGGCCGGCTCAATTGGGCGCAGCGATGACCCGCGCGAGGATGCCGCCCTGGGACAGAAGCTTATTCACAGCGCCAAGGATCGCCGCGAGCATGAATTTGTGGTCGTCTCCCTTTTGCAACGGCTGGCCCTGGCCACCTCCGGCCTGGACATCTCTCCCCAGCCCGGCCTCTACCGGCTGCACAACATCCAACACTTGTACACCCCCGTGCGGGGCAAGCTTATCAGGCCGGACGGCGTACTGCCCGTGGTGGAGCTGCTGCATCCCACCCCGGCCATGGGCGGCTCTCCGCGCGAGGCGGCCATGGCGTACATCCAGCGCAAGGAGCCATTCACTCGCGGCTGGTATTCCGGACCGATTGGGTGGATTGACCAGCAGCTGGACGGCGCGTTCGCGGTGGCCATTCGCTCCGCCGTGGCGCAGGAGCGACGGGCGTGGCTCTATGCCGGGGCGGGCATTGTGGACGAGTCTAACGCGGAGCGGGAGTGGCAGGAGACGGCGCTGAAGTTTGAGCCGATGCTCAGGGCGCTGGGCGTGGAACAACAACGGGTGGAGTTGAGATGAGCATTGTGACCCCCAATCCGGCGCCCATTTGGGCGGCAGCCTTTGTTGATGCCCTGATTGGCGCCGGAGTGAGCGCCGTCTGCATCTCGCCCGGCTCCCGTTCCACGGCCCTGGCCCTGGCCTTTGCCGCCCGGCCGGAGCTGCCCCGCTATGTCTTGTTGGATGAACGCGGCGCTGCCTTTTTCGCCCTGGGCATGGTTCAGGCCACGCAGCGACCGGTGGCCCTGCTGTGCACCTCCGGCACCGCAGCCGCCAACTACTTTCCGGCGCTCATCGAGGCGCGCATGGCGCAGCACCCGCTGATCTTCCTCACCGCTGACCGCCCGCCGGAGCTGCGCCACAGCGGCGCGAATCAGACCATTGACCAGCTGAAGTTGTACGGCGACCAGCCGCTCTGGTTTGTGGACGTCGCCCTGCCGGACAGCGCCGCTCCGGCCTCCGCCATACGTAACTTGCGCGCGCTGGCCGCCCGCGCGGTGGCCGTGGCTGACGGCATCGTGAAGGGGCCGGTGCATCTAAACTTTCCCTTTCGCCCGCCGTTTGAGCCGGATAGGGCAGAGGACATGGCCTATGCCGGCGATCCCGTTGTCGCCATCGAGCGCGGCGCGCTGCTGCCCACGGCTGACCAGTGTCGCCGGCTGGCGGCGCTGATCGGGCGTTGCGAGCGCGGGTTGATCATTTGCGGCCCACGCTGTCCCGGCGACGAATTTCCCCTGGAAGCGCTGCGATTGGCCGAGGAAACCGGCTTCCCGCTGCTGGCCGACCCGCTCTCCGGCTTGCGCTTCGGCCCCTGGACGGCGAACAACCCGCTGCTGATTGCCGGCTACGAGGGCTTCCTGAGGCCGGGCGGGCCGGAGTTCGAAGCGCCGGAGCTGGTCATCCGCTTTGGCGCCATTCCGACTTCCAAGCAGCTGGCCGGCTTCCTGGAGAGACGGCCGGCGCAGCAAGTTATCCACGTGCGCGAGAACGGCGTCTGGGCCGACGACACCCATGCGGTCAGCCACTTTCTGCAGGTTAACGAGAGCGCCTTCTGCCGGCTGGTGCGGGCGCAATTGCCGGCCAGGCAGCGCGCGCAGACGCCTTCGCGCTGGGCTGAACGCTTTGCCGCCGTGGAGGCCGCCTATTGGAGCGCGGTCGAGGAAGAGGCGCCGGCGCTGTTGTGGGACGGCGGAGCGGTGATGGACGTGCTGGCTTCCCTACCCGGCGACGCCCTACTCTTCGCCGGCAACAGCCTGCCCATCCGCCACATAGACCAGTTTGGCCGGCCCCGCGAGCGCGGGCTGCAGGTATTTGCCAACCGCGGGGCGAGCGGCATTGACGGCAACCTCTCCACAGCGCTGGGCCTGGCGGCGGCTTCGGGCAAGCCGGTTACCGCGCTGCTTGGCGATATTACCCTTTATCACGACCTGAACGCGCTGTTTCTGACCCGCCGGCACGGGTTGCAGGCGACGATAGTCGCGCTGAACAACGATGGCGGCGGCATCTTTCGCCGGCTGCCGGTGCGCGATTACGCGCCGGAGTTTAGCGAGCTGTTCATCGTCCCTCATGGGTTGGCCTTTGCCCACGCGGCGGCCATGTTCGGCGCGAAATATGTGCGCGGGGACTCGATTACGTCCTTTCGCGAGGCGTTGATCATCTCTCGCCAGAGCGCGGAGCCGATGTTAATTGAAGTGAGCACCGCGGGCGACATGGATGCCGCCCACTACCAGCAGTTGACCAGCCGCGTGCTGAGGCGAGTGCGGCACCTTTAGATAAGGAGTTTAGAGTGATCGATTGGCAAGTAGCGCAGGAATATGAGGATATCACCTACCACAAGGCGGAGGGCATGGCGCGCATCGCTTTCAACCGGCCGCATGTGCGCAACGCCTTCCGGCCAAAGACGATTGACGAAATGACCGCCGCCTTTCGCGAGGCGTGGATGGACAGCTCCGTCGGCGTGGTTTTGCTCACCGGCAACGGCCCTTCGCCGAAGGATGGCGTCTACGCCTTTTGCTCCGGCGGCGACCAGCGCATCCGCGGCGATGCCGGCTACGTGGATGACCGCGGCGTGGCCCGCCTGAACGTCCTGGAGCTGCAGCGGGTCATTCGCACCATGCCCAAGCCGGTGATTGCCCTGGTGGCCGGGTACGCCATCGGCGGCGGCCACGTGCTGCACGTCATTTGCGACCTGACCATCGCCGCCGAGAACGCCGTCTTTGGCCAGACCGGCCCGATTGTGGGCAGCTTTGACGCCGGCTTCGGCTCAAACTACCTGGCCAGCATCGTGGGGCAGAAGAAGGCCCGCGAAATCTGGTACCTGTGCCGGCAATACAACGCGCGCGAGGCGCTGGAGATGGGGTTGGTGAACACGGTCGTGCCCCTGGAGCGACTTGAAGAGGAAGGGGTCCAGTGGGCGCGGGAGATACTTAAGAAGAGTCCCATCGCCATCCGCATGTTGAAGGCGGGACTGAATGCCGAACTGGATGGTCAAACGGGTTTGCAGGTGCTGGCCGGCGACGCCACGATGCTCTTCTACATGAGCGAAGAGGGCCAGGAGGGTCGCAACGCCTATAATGAACGCCGCGAGCCGGATTTCGGGCGATACCCGTGGCGACCGTAATGGCGGCCGGCGCATGACCACGGATCCGCCCGTCTCCATCGCCCTCAGCCGGATGGGCATCCCGCACCGGCTCTTCACGCATGCCGGCCCGATCTCTTCGCTGGAGCAGGCCGCGGAGGAGCGCGGGCAGCAGCCGGAGCAAGTCATCCGCAGCCTGGTCTTCCGGCTGGCGGAAGGGCAGTTCCTGATGGTGCTCGTCGCCGGGCCGGCGCAGGTCAATTGGAAGTCGTTGCGCAGTTACCTGGGCCTATCCCGGCTGACCACCGCCACCGAAGAAGAGGTGCTGGCGGCTACGGGCTACACTCGCGGGGCGGTCGCGCCTTTCGGCCTTCCGCAGCCGATGCGTATTTTGGCCGATGAGTCCGTCTTCCAGCCGGTGGAGGTGTCTCTAGGTTCTGGCGTGCGCGGGACGGCGGTGATACTCTTCCGTGATGACTTGAAGAGGGCGTTGGGTGATGTTGAGGTGGGCCGGTTTAC
>CAYVQP010000062.1:6238-23492 GCA_964452775.1 uncultured Ardenticatenaceae bacterium
ATGTACTGCCACCAATTAAACGCGATCCCGCCGGACGAGCCGGTGACGTGCGGGAGGTGCTTGAACCACCACTTGTGGTGCTTGCGGATATCGCCGTCGCCCCACTCATCGCAATCAACCACCCGGCTCTTGCCGGTCAGATTAGGGAAATTGAGCCAGTCGTCACAGCGGCTGACCACCTGCTGTCGCCTCCCCCACTCGTAGTCCCGGGTGCTGTTCGGGGCGAAGTGCATGATGCCGACTTCCGCGCCGCCGGGATGCGTCTGGTCGTAGCGAGCGAACTTCTCCCACAGATTGCCCTCGCCGCGGCTGTTCCGGTAGGTGTAGCGCATCAGCGATTCCGCCCGATGGCCGAACGCCTCCAGCATCTCGCCCACGCCTCGCTGGTAGTTAAAGCCCATGATGATGAAGCGTCGTCGCGCGCCCTGCGTCCCCTGTTCAAGCGGCGGCGCGTTGCACCAGAAGGGATATGGGCCGCCCATGATGGATTCGTAGTAGCCGGCATAAGGCATCGCAAACAGCCAGAACTCATCCACCGCCCCGGAATTTACCTTGTCCACCATGTTGAAGTCGCGCAGTAAAGCCTGATAGTCAACCATATCCGGCTGGTGAAAGCCCTTCTGCGCCTGCCACGCCTTCACGAAGTCATCCGCCCGGTAGAGAAAGCTGTCCGCCTTGCGCGGAAAGCCGTCAACGTCCTGGCGTTCCACGATCTCGTAGTTGGCGTAGCCGTAGCTGATTTCCTTGATATCAGCAATGTACCCTTTGCACAACTCGTCCGGGTCGTTCCAGCCGAGCACATCATTCAGCCTTCGCCCGCCAAAGGAGGGCACGCGCGGGTTGTGGATGATCAGGGACACCTTCCGGCTGACCGGCTGCGGCCTGTTGCCCACCGATTGTTCGGGATCGGGCCGCAACGCGTCCGCCAGATTCGCCGGCGGAGGGCTGCCCGTGCTCTTCAATACGCCCAGGTAGTCAAAACTCTTCTTTGCAAACTGCTGCAATCTTTGCCACATTTGGGATTCGCCTCAAACAATCCAGCGGTCAATGCTTTGCCCCCAATTTTCTTTACCCTGGCCGCTCTGTCAAGCGGCTCATCCCACGCCAGAAAGACTGCAGCACTGCCGGCTGTCGCCGGCGACTGGCGCTCCGAACCAGCCGGGCGGGCCTGGCAGCAGCGCCGGCAGGCCCGCCCGCACAAACGACAAGCCGGACTACGGGTTCTCTTTGTGCACTACGGGTACGAAGCCGGCCCCGAACAGAGGCGCGGTGTAGAAAACCCGAAAACCGCAGAGTTGCATAGTTGAGCCGGTAACATTCGGTCGCCAGTTCAGCACATACGAGTAGAGGTTGTAGTCAATCGTGTGGTTTATCTCCAGGGTATCATTGAAACCGGTGCCGGACGCACCCAGAGAGCCGACATACCATTCCTGCACTATGTTCCCATACAGGTCGTACACGGTGAAGAAGCCATCGCTACTGCTCCCGCTCGTATCGTCATAGTACATGCGCAGTGAGTTGACCAACGCTCCCTGCGGTAGTTGCACCGGGATATTCCAGACGGTAGAGGAGAAGCCGGCAGTGGCATAAACACATCCACCCTGGCCGCCGACCAAGTAGTTCACGTCATTCTCCCGCGGCTTCAACGCCGAACCTACCACACGCCACGAAGTGAGGCCTTCCGGCGCTCCCGATTCCGGTGGATTTTCCGGCGCTTCAAGGGCAGCGCCCTCTTCCGCGCTGGAAGGCGAGACGTTCGCATCTACCTAGGCAAGCGCCCTATTTGACAGGCTGAGAGCTACGATCACCGCCACTAACATGGTCACTAGCAAACTGAATACCAGGGTCTTGTGTTTCATTTGTTCTCCCTTGCGGCGCATGGTTTGGCTGCCGGCGATGGTGCGCCATTTTAGCCAGTGCGGGCAGAGAGTTCCCGGCCGGCAGCGAGGCTGGTCACGTCACGGGGAATTGTAGCATGTCCGGCAGCGTGGGTTGTTGCCGGCTTTACAATGTGTGCGCGCTGAAGAATCCCGGAAGCTCAGAAGTTTCCGGGATTCTGTTCCGCCAGCCGGCTATGCCTTCCCCAGCACCCCGGCCAGCAGCGCCATGCGCACGTACATGCCGTTCTTCACCTGCCGGAAGTAGGCGGCGCGCGGGTCCGGGTCTACCGCGTAATGAATCTCGCCCACCCGCGGCAGCGGGTGCATGACCACCATCTTCTCCTTTGCCCGGGCCATCAGCTCCGGCGTGATCTCGTACTGGTTCTTCACCTCTTCATACTGCGCCATGTCGCTGAAGCGCTCTTTCTGCACCCGCGTGACGTAAAGCACGTCGGCGTTCTCAATTACGTCGGCCACATCGTGCGTCTCGCGCACGTTCACCCCCGCGTCAATCACCTTATTCATCGTGGTCAGCGGCAGGCGCAGTATCTCCGGCGAGACGAAGCGCAGGCTGACATCATAATGCAGCAGCAGCTCGGTCAGGGAGTGCACCGTTCGCCCGTAGCGCAGGTCGCCCACCATCGCCACCTTCAGCCCATCCAGCCGGCCCAACTCCTCGCGAATGGTGAACAGGTCCAACAGGGCCTGCGTGGGATGCTCGCCCGGCCCATCGCCGGCGTTAATCACGGGCACGTCCGCATAGGTTGCCGCCAGTTTGGCGGATCCAATCTCCGGGTGGCGCAGCACAATCACGTCCGCATATTGCTCCAGGGTGCGGATGGTGTCCGCCAATGTCTCCCCCTTGCTGACCGAGCTGAACTGCACCCCCTGCGTAATCGGGATGACGCTTCCACCCAATCGCTCCATGGCGGCAATGAACGAGGCGCTGGTGCGCGTGCTCGGCTCATAAAAGAGGCAGGCCACCACCCGCCCCTTGAGCAGATCCACGCCGCCCACCGTGTGCACGACTTCGCGCATCTCCCGGCTGCGGGCGAAGATGTAGTCGAGGATATCCGGGTCAAACTGGGCTACGGACAGGATATCCCAGCCGGCTATGCGGCCTGTGCCGTTGTGGTCCTTCCCGTTGCCGTTATGTGCGTTCTCCAGGTCAAACAGGGGCCGGAGCATTTCTGTGGTCATCGTTACTCTCCTTATTGGGTAATTGCTCTTGATGGCTCAGCGTCAACACGCCGGCCTATCTTGAATCATCAGTCGCGGCGAATGCCAGACCGGCTGCTGCCATCGCGTTGCGCAAGGTGTTCAGCGCGTTCGGTCCGATGCCATTCAAGCCGGCAATCTCCTTTTCACTGAAGCGGGCCAGGTCGTCCAGCCGGGTAATGCCTGCTCCAGCCTGCGCCCGCCGCGCCGGGGCAGCGAGTTGGTCTGCCGGCAGCGTACTACTGTCCACCTGAGCCTCCTTCGCCGCTGTAGTTGCTCAGCATCACAGGACAACTCCGGAACCGGGCTGCGCCAGGACGTGGCCATCCTCGAAGGCCGGCCGGCCGCGCAGCACCACCCGCTCCACCCTGCCAACCACCACCCGGCCATCAAACGGCGTCCAGCCGCACTTGCTGAACATGCCCTCGTTTCGGATGATGGTCTCGGCGGTTTCATCCACTTCCACCCAGGTATCCTGTTGCTCCGGCAGCTTGAAGATGCGGCGCGGATTGATGTGCATTAGCTCGACCAGGCGCTCCAGCGAAAGCCGGCCCTCCGCAACGGCCGTCAACATCAGCAGCAAGGAGCTCTCCAAACCGGCCACTCCCGGCGGCGGGTTCGCGCTCCACTTCTCGGACAGGGTGTGCGGGGCGTGGTCCGTAGCGATGCAGTCCACCGTTTGCGGCAGGTGCTCCCACAGCGCCCGCACATCGTCCTCGCTGCCCAGCACCGGCCGCATGTCCGCCAGCGGCCCTAATCGCTGAAAATCCGCCTGGGTCAGGAACAGATGGTGCGGGGTCACTTCGCAGGTCACCGGCAGGCCGCGCATCTTGGCGTCAGCGATCAGCTCAATCTCCTCTCGCCGGCTGATGTGACAGAAGTGCACCGGCCGGGCGTAGCTTGCCGCCAGCCCGATGCCTACCGCCACGCTCTGCTTCTCGGCGTGCATGGCGATCAGCTTCTCCGCCGGCCAATCCCGGAAGCAGGCGCGCAGGGTGGTCAACTCCTCTACCCGCAACTTGCCGAAAGTGTCGTTCAGGTAGATCTTCAAGCCGGCGGCAAGCGGGGCGAGCAAGGGCAGGCAGTAGATGTCCTCCTGGCTGGCCCCGGCGTACAGCCCCACATCGCAGCGCGCATCCCGCACGGCCAGCGAACGCGCCCCTTCCAACGCTTCCGGCGTGGTCAACGGCGGATTGGTATTGGGCATGGCCAGCAGCATCGTGATTCCGCCGGCCAGAGCCGCCGCGGTGCCGCTGGCGAAGTCCTCCTTGTGCTCGCCGCCGGGGACGCGCAAATGGGTGTGGCCATCAATGAGACCGGGAAGCTTTATGGTCATCGAAGCTCCAAAGACCTGCCAGGTTTTCGAAAACCTGGCAGGTCTCCAGCCGGCAGACATAAAAAAAGACCTGATCCCGAAAATGGGATCAGGTCCTGGAAGTCGGAAACGTTTCGTCCCCGGGGATGTTTGCACCCCGGAGCGCCCAGGTGGGAAATGACTATTACTTGCATGCCGGTGTCTTCACTCGTCACTTTGAGGATGTTGTTGAGCAACTTCAACAATTCACCGGGACGCTATACTACCACGTCGTGCAACGTCGCGCAACATGAATTTCACCAACGCCGGGCGCAATTCGCCGGCCAGGTGCGTGGCGTTACTGCTTGCTTACTGTTGCCAACCTGCGCCGTTTGGAGGATCATTCGTGCATGCCAAATGCTCTCGAACCTCGAACGGTGGACTTTTACGGCGACGAGCTGGTCGCCGTGCAGGATGACGGCCGCATTTATGTAGCCGTGAAGCACATGTGCGACGCGCTGGGTTTGAACGTGCGCGGGCAGCAACAGCGCATCAACCGGCATGCGATACTTGCCGGCGCCTATCGCACCCTGACCATCTTAACGGAGCCGGCTCCCGACGGGCGCGGCGGCGGTCCACAACGCACTAACATGCTCCGCGCCGACATGGTTCCTCTGTGGCTTTCCGGGGTGAGCGTGAGCAGCATCAAGCCGGAACTGCGCGAAAAGATGGAGCGTTACCAGCGGGAGGCGGCCGATGTGCTGTGGGAGGCGTTCCAGAGCGGCCGGCTGACCACGGGCGTCAACTTTAGCGAGCTGCTCGCCGGGGACAGTCCGGCGGCGCAGGCTTATCGCCTCGCGGCAGCAATGATGCGCCTGGCGGAACAGCAGCTACTGATGGAAGCCCGCCTGGACAGCCACGAAGCGAGGCTGGAGAACATTGAGGCCGTCCTGGGCGATCCCGGCCGGTTCGTCACGCCGGATCAAGCGATGCAGATCAGCCAGGCGGTAAAGGCGATAGCCATGAAGGTCAGCGAGCGTTCGGGGAGAAATGAGTACGGCGGAGTTTATGGGGAGCTGTACCGGCGCTTCGCGATTGTCTCCTACAAGGAGTTACCGGCCGGCCGCTACGAGGATGCGATGGGGTTTCTGCGTGACTGGCACCAGCGCCTGGCCGGGGACGCGCCCTTCTAAGTCGCGGTCAGCGCTTCCGATCTCGCATACGCGGCTCTGACTCGCCCGGCGAACGCGTGAATCCTGCGACCACGGGCCGCGATAGTCAGTATCCCGACCTGCGCTCGCGCCCCCAACCTGAAGTTTCCATAAAACCCCCAAGTGGATACAATCAAGGCAGATAGGGTTGCCCGGCGACAACCACAGGAACTGACTATATGACCACATCCCGCGTGAACATCAATAGCGCCGGCCTGGAGACTCTTGCCCGGCTGCCTGGCATCGGCGAGACTCTGGCCGAGCGCATCATCGCCTATCGCGAGCAGCAGCGGCCGTTTGCGGACGTCGTTGAACTGGTCGAGGTGGAAGGCATCTCCATCCATATGGTGAATGACATTTCCGACCGCATTACCACCGGCCGGGAAGGTGAAGAAGCGCCGCCGGCGGGCGATCCCATCGCGTCTCCCGTGCTTCCCTCTGCATTGCAAACCCCTGACGCGCCGCCGCCCGGACAATCGGCGAATGGCCGCGAGCAGCCGCCGGAAGCGGAAGAAGTCACGGAGCAAGCGGTGGAACAGCCGCCGATTGTGCTGGCCATGCCGGAGCAAGAGCCGGAGCGGGAGCCGGAACCCATTGAACAACCAGCTGCAGCAGCGCAACGCGTCCCAGGCAGCGGCGCTGCGGGCGCGGCTCCAACTGCCCGCCCTGAGCAGCCAACGCCGGTCGTGGCGGTCACTCGTGAGGGCCGCCCGGCCCGTTCGCCGCTACTCTTCTGGGGGTACCTGCTCAGCGCAGCCGCCGGGGCGCTGATGGGCGCGGTGCTGGCGCTGTTCTTTCTTCTCGCCGTGAACGGCACCCTCACCTTCGCCGACCAGGCGCAGGTCGCCAGTTCGCAGCAACGCACGGCCGCTGAGCTGCAGTCGCTTACCGCCGAACAAGACGACCTGGCCACCCAGATCTCAAGCATGACCGGCCAGGTAGAGATTGCCCGCAGTCAGGCGGCCACGCTGACCGTGCAGTTAGCCACGGTCGCTTCCCAACAATCAACGCTGGATGGCGACCTTCAGGGCGTCGGTGAAGCGGTGGCCACCCTCACGGCGGAGACCGGCCGCTTCAGCGAGGAGCTTGACGCGTTATCCGCTGCCGCTGCCGGCTTCGAGCGCTTTTTGGACGGCATGCGCGGGCTGTTGCTTTCGCTGGAGGAGACGCCGGGGGCGACCACGGTCACGCCCACCAGCAGCCCGACGCCAACCGGCACGCCCGATGCAGCCGGAACGCAAACGCCGGCGACCAGCACGCCCATGCCCACGCGCACCCCGCGCCCCTCGGCCACCCCATTTGGACCATAAGCGCCGGGCGCCAACCGGCTTCGTAACCCGATTTTCCAAGTCGGGAAGCAAATATGTAACCCGATTTTCCAAATCGGGCAGCAAAAACGTAACCCGATTTTCCAAATCGGGCAGCAAAAACGTAACCCGATTTTCCAAATCGGGAAGACAGCAAACTAACGAGGTTTCCTGACCATGAGCAATGACACCAATCGTTCCGGCGGCGGATTCGGCGCATTACTAAAAGGCTTCTTCAAGCTGGTCTTCTGGCTGGCCGTCGTGGTCGCGCTGGCCTACGCCGGCTACCTTGCCTATCAGGAATTGACCCGCTCCTTCGACAGCGTGCAGCGAGCCATCGAAGCCAACGAGCAGCGCGTGGACCTGCTGCGCGAAGAGACGAACGCGCTGATGGCCGCCGCGCCGACGGCTGAAGCCGGCATGAAAGTGATCACCGCGGAACAGGCGCGCACCGCCGAGAGCATGGAGCAGCTTTCCGCCGACCTGGGCGCACAGGAAGAACTGGTGGAAGCCTTGCGGGCGCAGAGCGACCAGCTACTGAGCCATAGCTCCACCATTTCGACTGAAGTCGCCGCCCTGACGGACGGCGTGCTCCTGCTACAGGAAGACCTGAACGAAAACCGCACCGCGACCGATGAAATCGGCGGTTCGCTGGATGAGGTCGCCGGCGATGTCGCCTTCCTGCAGGACGAGGCGGTCCGGCTGGAGGAAGCGATCATTGACCCCGGCGCGGAGCTGGAGCGCATGCAGAAGGTGCTGCTGCTGTTTCAAGTGTGGCAGTTGACCTCACGCGCCCGCATCCGCCTCTTTGAAGGCAACGCCGGCCTGGCTGCCGCCGACATCACCACCGCGGTACGGATCCTGGACAGCCTGGAGCGTGAGGAAGCGGCCCTGGTCCCGGCGGAGGAGCTGGCCTCCCTGCGCGTGCGCCTGGAGCTTGCCCTGGACGGCCTGCCGGAAAACATCAGCGAGTCCTCGGCCGACCTGGAGCTGGCCTGGGAACGGTTGGATGTGCTCTTGGCCGGCTTGCTGGTCGGCGACAGCCTGAATGACGAAGAAGGCCTGCAAGTTGCCGGGCCGCTCACGCCGGAAGCAACGGCGGAAGGTGATGCGACGCCGACTCCCGTGGCCGGTACAATCGCGCCCACGGAGGAGGCGACCACTCCGGCCGGGACGCCGACGCCTGAAGCCAGCGCCACACCCGAGCCGACCGCGACCCCTTAACGGCCGCCTATTTGTCCAGCGAGGCGATGTACTCGGCTACCAGACTTTCCATGACCGCCAACGGCATGCTGCCGTTGCTCAGCAGCAGGTTGTGAAAGGCCTTCAGGTCGAAGTCAGCGCCCTGCGCATCCATCACCTGTTGGCGGGCGTCCAGAATGCCCAGCATACCCACCATGTAGGCGGTTGCCTGCCCCGGCCAGACAACGTAGCGGGCGACCTGCCCTTCCGCCATACTTTGCGGCAGGCCCGTGTTCTCCACCATGAACGCCACCGCCTGGTCGAAGCTCCATTGCTGGTCGTGGATGCCGGTGTCAACCACCAGCCGGGCGGCGCGGAAGGCCTCTCCTTGTAGCCGGCCCAGCTCTCCATAGGGGTCGTCCGCGTACCAGCCCAGCTCCGTGGCAAGCCGCTCGGCATAGAGCGCCCAACCCTCCACGTTGGCGGTGAAGATCACCCCGCGGCGGAACTCCGGCAGTTGCGTCATCTCCTGCATCAACGCCAACTGGTAGTGATGGCCCGGCACGGCCTCGTGATAGGCCAGGGTCGGCATGACGAAGGCGGCCTCGCTGCCGGTGTAAGTCGCGTAGAAGGCGCCCGGCCGGCTGCCGTCAAAGGCCGGCTGCAAATAGTAGCCGCCTGAAGGCACGCCCACTACTGCCACTTCTGCTTGCGGGATGAGGTCGAAGGCATCGCCAAGATTCGCCTGCGCCTCCGCAATGAGCGCCTCGTATCGTTGCAGGATCTCCTCGCCATAAACCATACCGCCGTCTACCGCCACCCGGCCGTATAGCTCCGGCAGGCTTTCATCCGCCGGGTAGCCCAGCTCGTCAAATAGCAAGCGCATCTCGGCGTGGATGCGCTCCAGCTCCTGCAAGCCCAGGGCGTGAATCTCCGCAGCACTGAGGTTCGTCGTCGTGTGCCGGCGCAAGGCAAACTCATAGTAGCGCTCTCCGTCCGGCAGCTTCCACACCCCGAGGTCGTCGTTCGCCTGGGACTGCAACTCCTCCAGGTAGCCGGCCAACGCCTGGTAAGCCGGAATCACGGAAGTCGCCACTACGCTTTCCGCCTCGGCCAGCAATTGCTCCTGAGTTGCGGGATCCAACTCGCCGATTGCCGGCAACTTTTCGGCAAAGGCGGTGTAGTACAGGTTGTCGCGCGCGGCGCTGTCAACCGTGTGCCGGATGGAGGGCAACATCCACTCAAAGACAAATCGTGGTGGGATGATCCCAAGTTCCTCGCGGATGCGAAGCCCGGCAAGGAGCTGCTCAAACTTGCTTCCCACCTGACCCAGGCGAGCGACATAGTTCTCGGCGTCCTGCCGGCTCGCCAGGGGGTGCAGCTCGGTAAAGAACTGCTGCAACATGATGTGCTCGCTGGTGATGAAGTAGCTGGCCGGGTAGTCATAGTACATGAACTCGTGACCGCGCACCAGGTCGTCGAGGTAGTAGTCGTAGATGTCGTAGGATAGCCTTTCCTCCGGCGTCAACGTCTCGCGGTCGTAGCTGCGCAGGATCGCCAGAGTGAAGCGTTCCAACGCCTGCGTCTCGCGAATGTACGCGTCGGAAATGTTAGTCAGCTGGTCGCCGGGTGTGCCATAGTAGTCGTCCAGGCCCAGCTCAGTTATTGCCTCCGGGTCACGCAGCAGCAGTTGCGTGTACGACTGGTCAAAGAAGTTCGCGATGGGCAGGCCAATTAGCCCCTGCGCAATCGCGGCGGCCCCTGGCTGCTCCGCCGCCAGTTGCGGGTCGAGAACCGGGGCGGCGACCCCGCTTGGCATGGGCGTGCTTTCGGGTGTCTCGCCGGTCGCCGCGACGGCAGTTGCCGGCGGAGCAGCCGTCGCCATGTCCGTTGGGGCAGCAGCGCCTGCTTGGGTGGCGGCGGCCGGCGCGAGCGTGGGCCGGGCGACATCACTGCACCCGGCAAGCGCTATCACCAGCAGCAACAACGCGCCGCCCGCCATCACCTTCTGCCATGCTGCCTTAGAGCTTGCCGTGAAATTAACCGTGAACATGCGCATTATCTGCCTCCCAATGGTTCGCTCGCAACCAAATTGTCACGAATAGTACACCGAATTGACCCTATTGGTAAGAGGAACCGCCCGTGAGCGCACGCCCGCGGCCCTCAAGCGATGCTGCTTACCGGGTCTGTAGCCGGCTCGCCCGAACCGTGCTACGATTCCCGGCGCTGTGATCGGGATGACATAATGAAACGACGCCGGCTATTCATCGCCCTACCTTTGTTGTTCCTGCTGGTTTTTCCCACCAGCGCGGCGGTGCTTGGCACCTGGCCCGAACTTGGCGCCCGAGCGGCCAGCCCCATGCGCCGGCTGATCGGAAACCAGGCGGTCGCCCAGGCCGAGACCATCGTTTTTACCGTGCAGGATGGCGCGCGCCGGCTGCAATACCAGCTTGGATTGGGCGCTACGGCGCTGCCCTGGCAACCGCCCGCCACGTCGCTCGCGCCATCCGCCGGTTCGCCCGCGACGCCTACCTCCGGCCCAACAGGAGAAACGCCGGCCACGATCTCCGCGCCCACCGCCCTCCCCGGCGCGACCGCAGCATCCACCCTACCGGCGCTCGCCCCGGCAAGCCCGACGCCCACGCTCACACCGCAACCGGCCGCTACGGAGACCCCAACGCCAATGCCCCAATGGTCGCTAACCGAGCTTACCGCGTTGGCCGGCGCTGAGGGCGAAGGAATCTGGCAGCCCTATCTCACCGGCGCGGATGGACAGGTCGTCGGTCTGCGCACCTTTCTCTTACCCGACCCGGAGCGTCCCTATGCGGTGGTCGGCATAGTCGCCATTGACCTCAGCCGGACGCGCCTGCACTACGTCCTGGGCGCAGAGGAGCCGCGCCTGCCCGGCGGCCCCGGCGGAAGCGGCCTAATGCCGGCCGCGGACCTGGAATCCGCTGCCTTGCTGGCTACCTTTAACGGCGGCTTCATGGCCACGCATGGCGAGTATGGGGCCATGGCCGGCAATGTTGCCGCCCTGCCGCCCAAGCCCGGCTTCGCCACCGTGACCATGAGCGCCGATGGCCGGGTGCAAATCGGCGTGTGGGGCGACGACATTGACCCGGACGGCGACTACGAGGCGTGGCGTCAGAATGCGCGCATGATCATTGACGACGGTCAGGTGAACAATCGGGTGTACAACGGCTCAATCACCACCTGGGGCGGCAATATCAATGGAGATATCGTGACCTGGCGTTCCGGCCTGGGCATGGACGCCACCGGCGACGTGCTCTACTACTTCGCCGGTCCCAGCCTGAGCATGCAGTCTTTGGCCGCCGCCATGCAGGCCGCCGGCGTGCATAATGGGATGCTCCTGGACATCAATCCCACCTGGGTGCATTTCGCCGCCATCGAGCAAGCCGGGGACGAGTTGCTGGCCCGGCCACTCTTCGACGAGGGCATGGAGAGCGACCCCGACCGCTTCCTGCGCGCCTCAGTTCGCGACTTCTTTTACGTGATGCTCAGCGAATAGGCTGACCGCCCCGGCCGCACTCATTCGTCGCCGGTCGGCAGGTATATGGTAAACCGGCTGCCCGCTCCCGGGGCGCTCTCCAGCTCCAGCCGGCCGCCATGCGCCGCCACCAACTCCCGCGCAATCGGCAATCCCAATCCCAGCCCCTGCGGAAAGCGACGTTCCCGCGCGCTGCGAAAGAATGGCTCAAAGACGCGCACTTGCTCTTCCACGGCGATGCCCGGCCCGCTGTCGGATACCGAAATGAGCGTCTCGCCACCGGCCTCCTTCGCCTCCACCGCAACTAATCCCGGCGCGGGCGTGTACTTAACCGCGTTACTCAACAAGTTGCCCACCACCTGGGCCATCCGCTCGCTGTCCAGGGCCGTCAGGGGCAGCTGCGGCGCAATGTCCACCCGCCACTCCAGCCCCTTCTCCAGCGCCGCCGCCCGCCAGGGGAGCAACACCGGCGGCAGCCACTTACTGATCTCCGTCGGCTGCAAGTGCAGTTCGGTGCGCCCAAGCACCTGGGCATGTAACTGGGCCAGGTCATCGAGCTGCGGCGAAATGCGGTCAATTTCATCATTGATGCCGCTGAGCAGCTCTTCGCGCAGGGCCGGGTCATCTCCGGCGCCCTGGCGCAATACATGCACCGCTGATTTGATGGCCCCCAGCGGCCGGCCGATCTCGTGCACAACGTTGGCTAACGATTGCCGGCGCATCTCCTCCAGCGCGTCCAGCCGTTCCGCCAGCAAGTTCACCGAGCTGGAGAGTTGGCGCAGTTCGGTCGCCCCGGCCGGCTGTAAGGGCGTGAAGTCGCGGCCCTCGGCGATGTCGCTTACCCCCTGGGCGGCGCTCACAATCGGCCGGGACATGCGCGCCGCCAAAATTGACGCCAGCACAAGTCCGGCCAGCAGTTCCAGCCCAACCATGCCCAGCACCAGCCAGCGCAACTGCCGGAAGCTGGACGCCGCCCCATACACCGATTCGGAGACCGCCAGGATGCCGAGCAGCTCATCCTGCAGAGAAATCACCGGCGTCTGCACGACGATGGTCGGCTCAATCAAGTTGTAGCGGATTTCAATCGTGCTTTCCCCGGCCCGCACTTGCTCCAGGTCATCCGCCGCAATTGGGGGAAGCTCGTTTTCTGCACTGCGCAACGAAATCAGCGCCCCGGCGGGCGTGTACAGGTAAAGCGCGGTGTCCGGCGAGGCGACCAGCTCCGCCAATAACGCCTCTGCCGAATCGGCGTGGACAAATGCTTCCGGCCGGCCGGCCGCGGTTTGCGCCATCGTCACTGCCCGGGCTTCCAGGTCGCCGGCCAGGTCATGCAGCAACAGTTGCGATTCGATCGTAATCAGCAACGCCAAGGCCATCAGCGGGCCGGCGACCAGCACGGGTATCAGATGGCTGAGGGTCAGCCGGCTGCGCAACGACTTGAACAACGCTTACTCCACCGGCGCCAGCTTGTAGCCCGCGCCGCGCACATTTATCAGCCGGCGGGGATTGTCCGGCTGCTCCTCTAACTTCTCGCGCAGCCAACGGATGTGCACATAGACCGCTTGCGGCTCGCCCGCAAATTCGGGGCCCCAAACGAGGGTCAGCAGGGTATCAATGGATACCACCTGTCCGGCCCGTTCGGCCAGCGCGTGCAAGAGGGCGAACTCACGAGCGGTCAGCTCCACCGGCCGGCCCGCCAAGAGCACCGTGTGCGCCGCCGGGTCAATGGTCAGATCACCAACCACCAGCGGGGCCGGCCGGGCGTCGCTCTTCTGCTGCCGCTCCGATCTGCGCAGCACGGACTTCACGTGAGCCAGAAGCAAGTCAGGGTTGAACGGTTTGGTGATGTAGCCGTCCGCCCCCAGTTCCAGCCCCAGTATGGTGTCCAGTTCGCGCCGGCGGGCAGAGACGAAGATCACCGGAATCTCGTCATCGCCTTGCAGGCGGGCCAGCGCCTGCAGCCCGTCCATCCCCGGCAGGCCCACATCAAGCAGGATCAGGTCCGGCCGCGCCCGTGAAACAGATTCCAGCGCCTCCTCAGCGCTGGCCGCCGTGCCCGTCTGGTAGCCGGCTTGCTGCAGCAGCAGGCTCAAACTGCGGCGCAAGAGCCGGTCGTCGTCCACCACCAGAATGTACTTGCTCATCGCCGGCCATTATACCTGAGTGCGATACAAGGAGTTCAACTTCCGGCAGACGTTAAGCTTCATCGCCGCCATTGGCATCGCCCGTCCAACAAGCGTAATATATCCCCATTTGGACAGCTGCGAGCAACCGCAGGAGTACCACACACGGAGGTCGCTGCCATGCTACTCCACTACTTCTTCGACCAAAAACTCGCTCACGCCTCCTACCTGGTAGGTTGCCAGGCTGCCGGGGAGGCGCTCATCGTGGACCCCGGGCGGGATATCGAGCAGTACCTGCGCGAAGCAGGACGCCATGACCTGCGCATCACCGCGGTCACGGAAACCCACATCCATGCGGACTTCGTCTCCGGCACCCGTGAATTGGCCGTCCAGACGGGGGCCACCCTGTACCTTTCCGATGAAGGCGACGAAAGTTGGAAGTATCTCTACCTGGATAATCTGCCCCATCGCCTGCTCCGAGATGGCGACCGCTTCCAAGTAGGCAACGTCATCCTGGAAGCGATGCACACTCCCGGTCACACGCCGGAACACCTCAGCTTTCTCTTGACGGACAGCGCCGGCGCGGACCGGCCGATGGGCGTCTTCACCGGCGATTTCGTCTTTCCCGGCGCAGTAGGCCGGCCCGACCTCCTGGAGAAGGCGGCGGGCATCAGCGGAACGGCTTTGCTCGGGGCGCGGCAAATGTTTGCCTCCTTGCAGCGCTTCAAGCAACTGCCCGACTACTGGCAGATTTGGCCGGCCCACGGCGCGGGCAGCGCCTGCGGCAAGGGATTGGGCGCCGTTCCCTCCAGCACCGCCGGCTACGAGAAGCTGTTCAGCCCAGCGCTGGCCTTCACCGACGAGGACGACTTTGTGGCGTGGTTGTTGGACGAGCAGCCGGAGCCGCCGCGCTACTTTGCGGTCATGAAGCGAGTGAACAAGGAAGGGCCGGCGCTGGTCAGCGGACGCCCGCTGCCCGCGCAGTTGCCCGCCGAACTGCTACCGCGATTGGCCGCGCAAGGGGCCCAAATTATGGACACCCGGCCAACGGTCACCTATGCCGCCCAGTACCTGCCGGGGACAATCAACATCCCCTTGCAAGAACTGTCCCATTGGGCCGGCTGGCTGCTGGACTATGATCGCCCATTTTACCTGCTGGTGGACGGCGACCAACTCCCTGAGGCAGTGCGCGACCTGCAGTACATTGGCGCGGACAGTATCGCCGGCTACTTCGAACTTGACGTCCTGCAATCGCTCGCCGGGCGTGGCGTGCAGTTACGCAGCTATGAACAGGCCACGCCGGACAAGCTAGCGGCCGGGATTCTCAGCGGCGACTACCTGTTGCTGGACGTGCGCAGCGAGGCGGAATACGCGGAAGCACACATCCCCGGCGCGCAGCACGTCATGCTGGGTTATCTCGCCGAGCACGCCAACGAGTTCCTGCACGGCAAGCGGGTTGTCCTGCAATGCCGCACCGGCAACCGCTCTGCAATCGGGGCAAGCGTCCTCCATTCTCTCGGCGCGGAGGAAGTCATCAATCTGCAGGGGGGTATCCGCGACTGGCAGGCCGCCGGTTTGCCGATCGTTGACTAGGCCTTCGCCAATGCCTACCTGATGCGCGTCCTACTCCTGACCAAAAGCCTACCCTATCCGGCCACCACCGCCGGGCGGCTGCGCGCTTACTACCTGTTGCGCCAACTGGCCCAACGGCACGCCGTCACGCTGGTCAGCTTCCACGGTACCAATCCGGACGCCGGCCACTTGCGCCACCTGCAGTCGCTGTGCGAAAGCCTGCAACTCGTCGAGCAACCGGCAACGCCTGGCAGGCGCGCCTGGCGCGCAATCGTTGCGCCGCATCCCTCCGGCGGCGATCACCCGGCCCGCCCGCAGATGGAGCGGCTGGTTCGCCGGCTGCTTCAGGAGCAGACATTCGACCTGATCCAGGCTCAGCAAACGGTGATGGCGCCCTATGCGCTGTTGGCAGACGAGATCCCCGGTCGGCGCACGCGGCTGGCGCTGGACGCCTTTCCCGTCGCCCATCGCCAGGCTGAGTTGCAGCACCGCCTCTCCGGCGGTCTTACCCGCTGGCGGCTACAATGGCCGGTAGAGCGGCTGCGCGCCTATGAAGCGATGCTCTGCCGCCGCTGCGATGCGGTCTTTACCGTCTCAGCCGAAGAGAAGGGCGCTCTGCTGCACCTCTTGCCGCCGGAAGACGCCGAGGCAGTCGCCGCCAAGGTCACCATCCTGCCCCTCGGCATAGACCCTGATGCGGACGATTGGACCGGCCCGTCGCCGGCTGAGCGCGAGCCGAACATCCTCTTCCTGGCTGACTTTAGCCGGCAGCAGAACGTCGCCGCGGCCGCATGGTTCATAGGCAGGGCACTTCCGTTGGTGTATGCCCGCCTGCCTGAAGCGGGACTCACAATTGCCGGCCCGCATCCGCCGGAGGAAATGGAGCTGCTGGTGAGCACAAGCGTTATGCCGCCGGGGGTGGTGACCATTGCCGGCCCTTCGTTTGACCCTGAGGCGCTCTGGCGGCAAAGTCGAGTCTTCATCGCGCCTTGTGTGGAGCCGGCCGGGCTCGTCCCGGCCATCCTGGAGGCCTGGCTGCGCGGCGCGCCGGTGGTCGCCACCCGCGCAGCGGTTGAGGGTTTGAGCATCCGGCCCGGCCAAACCAACCTCCTGGCGGACGAGCCGGAAGCGTTCGCCCAGGCAGTGGTCTCGCTATTGACGGACGATCAGATGGCCGAGGGGATCAGCCGCAACGCCCGGCATTGGGTTGGCCGGCTGTACGATTGGCGTAGGTTGTATGCGGAACTTGACGGAGTCATTGAGGGGCCGGCAAAGAACTGAGCCGAAAACGGTCTTTGGCGAACCTAACTGGCGCCAGCCGCCTGGCCGCCGCGAAAGCATTTCTAGTTGACGCGAGCAAGTGCGTGTTCAGGCGTCTGCGATTTGATGACTGGGCTCTGTGCGTTGGCGGGGCCACGCTGCGGAGATTACATCCAGATACCACCACCAGTGGGTTGCCGGTGGGCTATTACGCCTCGCGCCAATCACTCAGGTCGCCAATCTCCCCAATTGCTGCCGCGAACGCATCGAGAATGCCGGTCAGCATACGATCGGCGTCAGTCAAACGGTTTAACTGACCAGCAGTCAAGAGCTTCCTTTCATTCTCAAGCCTGTTCCTCGTCAATAGCATGTCGAGATGCTCCATTCCGTTTGAGTCAGGGTAGCGGACGTCCGTTTCAAATGCGGTTAGGAGAGATTCAAGCTGATCAGGATTCATCATATACCTCGCGAAGCGTACCCAGCCTCTCGAACATCGAGGATTGCAGATAGCTTTCTGGGTTCTCGACTACAAACGCCGTTTCGAGAACTGCGTCCAATGTAAACATGACCAGCCAACGGTCAGCCTCAAGGTCCCGGACGACAACGCCAATAGATTATGCCTTCTTCCTTTCCGACAGAGCCATCTGCCCATGCAGCAGCGCCAGCAAGCCGAAGAGCACTACCCCCAGCCAGCCGGCG
>CAYVQP010000063.1:0-2826 GCA_964452775.1 uncultured Ardenticatenaceae bacterium
ATGACCTTTCAAAACAGCTACATCCCATACGGCGCTTATTGGTGCAGCCCATTTTGCAAGTGGCAGGGTTCCTTCGCCGCGCTGCATCCGCTGACCTTTGCCGCCGATGTCGCCCGCCGCGCCCTGGCCGAGCGAGAGATTGAGCCGGGGCAGTTGACCTCCCTATACCTGGGCTACACCGTCCCTTCGCGCGGCGCCTTTTACGGCGCTCCCTGGGTGGCCGGCCTGATTGGGGCGGACGACATCACCGGCCCCACCCTCTCGCAGGCGTGCGCCACATCCGCCCGCCTGTTGGGCAGCGCCGCCGCCGCGCTGGAGAGCAATGCGCCGGGCGTTATTCTCTGCCTGGCCGCCGACCGCACCTCCAACGGCCCGCATCTGGTCTATCCGGACCCGGCCGCGCCGGGCGGCCGGCCGCTCACCGAGGATTGGGTGTGGGACAATTTTAACTGCGACCCGCTGGCCGGGGTCAGCATGATCGAGACCGCCGAAAACGTCGCCCGCGAGTACCACATCTCCACCAGCGAACAGCACGACATTGTGCTGCTGCGCCACCAGCAATATGAACAGGCGCTGGCGAACGAGGCCGCCTTCCAACGCCGCTACATGACCGCCCCCATCGCGGTCAACCCGAGCGGTCGGAAGGTGACCGCCCAGGTGGCCGGCGACGAGGGGGTCTTCCCCACCACCGCCGAGAGCCTGGCCCGGCTGAAGCCCGTGCTGGCCGGCGGCACGGTCACCTATGGCGGCCAGACCTATCCCGCCGACGGCAACGCGGGCTTGATCCTCGCCAATCGAGAGGAGGCCGGCCGGCTGAGCCGGGACCCGGCCATTGAGATCCAGCTGATCGCCTTTGCGGAAGGGCGCGCGCCGCGCGGCTATATGCCCCGGGCGAACACTCCCGCCGTCGCCCGGGTTCTGCAGCATGCCGGCCTATCCCTGTCGCAGATGGCGGCCATCAAGACGCATAACCCATTTGCGGTCAACGACTGCGTGCTCAGCCGGGATCTCGATATCCCCCTGGAGCGCATGAACAATTACGGCTGCTCGCTTATTTGGGGCCACCCGCAGGGGCCGACCGGCTTGCGGCTGGTCATTGAATTGATTGAAGAATTGGTGTTGCTGGGCGGCGGCTACGGCCTGTTCACCGGCTGCGCTGCTGGAGACACCGCCGCTGCGGTCGTGGTGGCGGTGCGGGAGAGCGCCGGCCCGGCGTAGTGCTGGTCCCGTAACCCGATTTTTCAAATCGGCATACGAGTTACAGAGGAAGGAATGATGAAAGCAGCCGTTTTTTACGCGGCCCACGAACCGTTGCGTATCGAGGAGCGGCCCACCCCCACGCCGGGGCCGGGCGAGCTGCTGATTAAGGTGGCCGCCTGCGGCCTGTGCCATACGGACCTGCACTACATTGATCACGACACGCCGACCTTCAAGAAGCCGCCGCTGATTTTGGGGCATGAGGTGTCGGGGGTGGTCGCCGGCCTGGGCAGCGAGGTCGCCGGCTGGCGCGAAGGGGATAACGTCCTGCTGCCCGCGGTCTATGGCTGTGGGGCCTGCGCCATGTGCCGCTCCGGCCGCGAAAATATCTGCGAGCAACTGGTCATGTTCGGCAACCACGTGGACGGGGGCTACGCGGAGTACATACTCGCCCCGGCGCGGCATGTTTTCGCCCTGCCGGCGGAGATCCCGCTGGTGGAAGGGGCAATCATCGCCGACGCCACCACGACCCCTTATCACGCGGTCGTCGTCCGCGGGCGGGTCCGGCCGGGCGACCGGGTGGTCGTCTTCGGCTGCGGCGGCATCGGCCTGAACCTGGTGCAGATAGCGGCGGCCGCCGGCGCGCAGGTCATCGCGGTGGATATCGCCGACGAGAAGCTGGATTGGGCAGCCCGGCTGGGGGCGCAAACGACCCTGAACGCCGGCCGCTTCGAGCGCATTGACAAGGAGATCCGCACCCTGACCGGCGGCGGGGCGGACATCGGCTTCGAGGCCATCGGCAACCCGATTACTCAGGCCCAGACCTTTAACTCGCTGCGCACGGGCGGCCGCTTCGTGGTCGTCGGCTTCAGCGAAAAGCCGATCACCCTCAGCCTGGGCAAGGTCATGTTCCGGGAGATGGAGATCATCGGCTCACTCGGCTGCCGGCCGGTTGACTACCCGCGCGTGCTGGAGCTGGCCCGGCAGGGGCGGATCAAGGTGCAGGAGCTGGTCAGCGCCCGCTTCAGTTTAGAGGAGATTAACGCCGGCCTGGACGCGCTGCGCGCCGGGCGCGGCATTCGCTCGGTGGTCACCCCATGATAATTGACTTTCACCTGCACCTCACGCCGGCCAACGGCCAACACACCTTCCTCGGAGAGAAACTATGAAGCAAAGCCTGACCACCGGCCTTGAGCGCCGTAACCGCTTTAACATTGACGAAGGGCGCACCATCGGCTTCTTCGGCGACGACGGGCGAGTGTACGCTACGCCCGAGCTGGTGCGCGACATCGAAAATTGCTGCCGGCAGTTGCTCCTGGAGCATCTGGACGAAGGCGAGGATTCCGTCGGCATGCGCGTCGAAGTGGACCACCTGGCCCCCACGCCGGCGGGCATGTGGGTGGAAATCGAGGCCCGCCTCGTTGAGTTGGACGGCCGGCGGGCTGTTTTTGAGATCACGGGCCGCGACCCCGTCGAAGCGATCGCCGCCGGCCGGCACGTGCGCTTCATTGTGGATGTGTCCCGCACAGTGGCCCGGGTGGTCAAGAAGCGCGCCGCCGGCCAGCCGTAACCCGATTTTCCAAATCGGGCGTCGAAATGAAATTTCGACTTACAGGAGAGAGAACGTCA
>CAYVQP010000063.1:2926-14936 GCA_964452775.1 uncultured Ardenticatenaceae bacterium
ATTTTCCAAATCGGGCGTCGAAATGAAATTTCGACTTACAGGAGAGAGAACGTCACCGGCCAGCCGTAACCCGATTTTCCAAATCGGGCGTCGAAATGAAATTTCGACTTACAGGAGAGAGAACGTCAGATGAGTGTTAACCAATCTACGAAACCTGCCAAAAGAGTGCCCACCTATTGCTACCAGTGCGTGGCCGGGCCGGACCTGCTCACGGTCAAGGTGCAGAACGGGGTGGCCACGGAGGTTGAGCCGAACTTCACCGCCGCGGACATCCATCCCGCGGACGGCACGGTGTGCGTCAAGGCGTACGGTCTGGTCGAGAAGCTTTACAATCCCCACCGCATCCAGTCGCCGATGAAGCGCACCAACCCGCGCAAGGGGCGAGACGAGGATCCCGGCTTTACGCCGATCAGCTGGGATGAGGCTTTAGACCTGATCGCCGAAAAGCTAAACGGCGTGCGCGCCCTCGGCCTGCGCGACGACTCCGGCTATCCCCGCCTGGCGGTCAGCTTTGGCGGCGCCGGCACCGCAATCGCCTACATGGGCACGTTCCCCGCCTTCCTCAGCGCCTGGGGGCCGGTGGATATGAGCTTCGGCAGCGGACAGGGGGTGAAGTGCTACCACTCCGAGCATCTCTATGGCGAGCTATGGCACCGCGCCTTCACCGTCGCCTCCGACACCCCCCGCACCACTTACGTGCTCTCCTTCGGGGCGAACCTGGACGCTTCCAGCGGGGTGTGCGGCGTGCGCCGCCACGCGGACGCCCGCGTGCAGCAGGGCATCAAGCGCGTGCAGATAGAGCCGCATCTCTCCGTTACGGGCGCTTGCTCGGCGGAATGGGTGCCCATCCGGCCCAAGACGGACGCCGTCTTCATTAAGGGTTTGCTGCACGTACTACTACACGAAACGCCCCGCGACCAGCTCGACCTTGAGTTCTTGCTGAACATGACCAGCTCCCCCTACCTGGTCGGCCCGCACGGCTACTACCTGCGCGATCCGCAGAGCCGGAAGCCATTGATGTGGGACCTGGACGGGGAATGCGCCCTGCCCTTCGACACCCCCGGCATCCGGCCGGCGCTGGAAGGGCGTTTCGTCACCGCGGCCATTGAGGTCGGGGCGGACGACGAGATGTGGGTTTATCAGCAGGTGGAGGGGGTGACCGCCTTCAGCAAGCTCGTCGCCCACGAAGAGGGCTCCACCCCGGAATGGGCGGCGCAGATTTGCGATGTGCCCGTGGACGCCATCCGGCGCATCGCCCGCGAATACCTGGAACACGCCCAGATTGGGGCCACCACCCTGGTAGACGGGCGGGAATTGCCGCTCCGGCCGGTGGCGGTGGTGCTGGGCAAGACCGTCTCCAACGGTTGGGGCGGCTACGATTGCTCCTGGGGGCGCACCTTGCTCGCCTGCCTGGTGGGGGCGCTGGACGTGCCCGGCGGGACCATCGGCACCACGGTGCGCCTGAACCGGCCGGCCAAGGATCGCCATCTGAGCGTCATCCCCGGGCCGGACGGCTTCATGGAATATCCCTGGAACCCTACGGGCAAGAGCGACTGGATCGCCGCGCCCACCGTGCGCCACGCCTACCGCACGCTCATCCCGCTGGCCGCCAATTCTCCCTGGAGCCAGGCGCTGGGCCCCACCGTGCTCGCCTGGATGCAACAGAACGCCCCCTTCCCAAACTTCCCGCAGCCGACCATGCCCGATGTGTGGATGCTCTATCGCACCAACCCGGCGATCTCCTATTGGGACAATGATCAGCTGACGGAGACAATGGCCCGCTTCCCCTTCGTGGTCGGCTTTGCCTATACCTACGACGAGACCAACTGGATGGCGGACATCCTGCTGCCGGAGGCGACGGACCTGGAAGGGACGCAGCTTTATCGCGTCGGCGGCACCAAGTATCAGGAGTACTTCTGGGATTATCAGGGCTTTGCCATTCGCCAGCCGGTGGGCGAGGTGCAGGGAGACGCGCGCGATTTTACCTGGATCGCCACCGAGCTGGCCCGCCGCACCGGCCTGCTGGCGAAGTACAACATGGCGATCAATCGCGGCGCGACGGGCGTGGTCCTGGAGGGCGAGGGCTACAACTACTCGCTGGATTTGAATGAGGTCCACTCGGTCGAGACTGTCTGGGATGCCGTCTGCCGGGCGGCCAGCGCGGAGCTGGGCGACGACCACCTCAACGAGGGGCTTGATTGGTATTGCGAGCACGGCTTCAAGGTGAAGCCCTTCCCGCGCTCCAAGTGGTATCTCTACCCGGCGATGGTTGACCGCGGCCTGCGCTTCGAAATGCCCTACCAGGAACGCCTTTTCCGCGTCGGGCAGCAACTGCGCAACCGGCTGCACGAACACGGCATTACCTGGTGGGACAAGCAACTGACCGAGTATGAACCGCTGCCCATGTGGCACGACCTGCCGGGCATGATCCAGCGCACGATTGCCGAGCACTTCAACGTAGAGGCGGGAGATTACCCCTTCTGGCTGCTCACCGCGCGCAGCATGCAATACTCCTGGGGCTCCAACATGGCTATCCCGCTGGCCAAGGAGATGGCTAACAACGTCAAGGGACACAAGGGGATCATCATCAACACGGGCGTGGCCCGCAAGCTGGGCATCCAGGACGGCGACCTGATTGAAGTGCGCTCGGCGCTGCGCGCCACCCGCGGGCCGGCGGTGTTGCGCCAGGGGGTCCGGCCGGACACGGTGCTGATGATCGGCCAGTTTGACCACTGGGCGATGCCCGTCGCCAAGGAGTTCCACGTGCCCAGCATGAACCCGCTGGTGCCGATGATCCTGGACCTGATAGATTCCACCGGCTCAGGCGCGGACATTGTGCCCGTGGCCGTGAAGCCGGCCGGAGGCCGTCGCAAATGACCCGTTTCGTGATGATTGCCGACCTGCGCCGCTGCGTCGGGTGCCAGACGTGCACCGCCGCCTGCCGGCACGCCAACGCCACCCCGCCCAAAGTGCAATGGCGCTCGGTGCTGGACATGGAATCGGGCGAGTTCCCCGATGTCACCCGCACCTTTGTGCCGGTGGGCTGCATGCATTGCACCAACCCGCCCTGCATGTACGTCTGCCCGACCACCGCCACCTTCCAGCGGGACGACGGCATCGTGGACATCAACTACAACCTGTGCATCGGCTGCGGCTACTGCATCGTCGCCTGCCCCTACCAGGCGCGCTTCAAGGTGACTCAGCGCCATTACGCCTTTGAGTCCACGCCGATTAAGAACGAATCGGCCCGCTTTGACCCCTATCGCATCGGGGTGGCCACCAAGTGCTCTTTTTGCGTGGAGCGGATAGACGCCGCGCGCCAGAACGGCCTGACGCCGGGCGTGGACCCGGACGTCACCCCCGCCTGCGTCAACTCTTGCATTGCGGACGCGCTGCACTTCGGGGACCTGGATGACCCGCAGAGCAACGTCTCGCGGCTGCTGGCGGAAAACGAACATTTTCAGATGCACGACGAGTTGGGGGCGGACCCCGGCTTCTTTTTCCTGTGGGAGAAGATGAAAAATGGTAGCTGAGCCGAGGCAACAGAAACCGTGGGATTGGCGGGCCGGCATGCAGTTTATCTGCGGCGGTTCGGGCGCGGGGTTGTTGCTCTTCACCGCGGTAGCCGGCTGGCAAGATCCGGCCTGGCTGACGCGCGGCGGCTACCTGGCGCTGTTCTTCCTGGCGATGGGCATGCTGCTGGTCTGGTTGAAGCTGGGCCGGCGCTGGCGGGCGATGTTCGTCATCCTGAACCCGCGCACCTCCTGGATGTCCCGCGAGGCGTTGCTGGCCCTACCGCTCTTCCTGCTGGCGGGGATCGGCATCGTCTTTCGCCTGCCGCCGGTGGCCGCCTTCGCCGCCCTGATCGGGCTGGCCTTTCTGCTGGCCCAGGCGAACATGCTGCACGCGGCGCGCGGCATTCCCGCCTGGCGCATCTCCCTGATCGTGCCGCTCATTTTCGTCACCGGCCTGGTGGAAGGGGGCGCGCTGTTCGCCATGGTGGCCGCATTCTTCGGCGGGGCCGGCTTCTGGTCGCCCCTGGCGCTGCTCATCCTGGCGATCGCGCGGCTGTTTGTCTGGCGCGCTTACTATAGGGCCCTCTCCGCGCCGGGCGGCGCGCCGACGGGCACGGTGGTCGCCCTGACGGCCATCCGCCGGCGGCTGGTCGTGGCCGGCCACCTGCTCCCGCTGGCCTTGCTGGTCATCGGGCTGGCGCTCGGGACGGTGCAGCCGGTGATCGCCCAGGCGCTCATTTTCCTGGCGGCGCTGGGCGCGCTGTATGGCGGCTGGCTGATGAAGTTCACTATTATCACCCGCGCCGCCTTTACCCAGGGTTTTGCCCTCAAGCGCACCCCGGCGCGCACCCCCGGCTATGCCGGACCCGGCAGCCGGCCGGGCTGGAACTGAGCAGGAGTTTTTTGTCATGTCGAAGCGAGACCGCCGCTCTGAATTGACCGGCAACACCGAACGCTCTTTTGCGGCGGAGGTGGGCAAGCTGCAGTTGGGCGCGGGAGAGACCTTCCACGGCGAGGCCATCCTGGCCCTGACCAAGGCGCTGCTGCAGGCGGGCGTCGCTTACGTCGGCGGCTACCCCGGCTCGCCCATCTCCCATCTGATGGATGTGCTGGCGGACGCCCGCCAGACGGTCCTGGAGCCGCTGGGGGTGCAGCTGGAAGCGTCGGCCAATGAAGCCGGGGCGGCCGCCCTGTTAGCGGCCTCCATCCATTACCCGTTGCGCGGAGCGGTCACCTGGAAGTCCATCGTCGGCAGCAACGTCGCCTCGGACGCGCTCTCCAACCTGGCTTCGGCCGGCGTGAACGGCGGTTGCCTGATCATCGTCGGCGAGGATTACGGCGAAGGGGCCAGCGTCATTCAGGAGCGCACCCACGCCATCGCGCTGAAGTCGGCCATCCCCCTGCTCGATCCGCGGCCGCACATGCCCCGGCTGGTGGACCTCGTCGAGCGGGCATTTGACCTCTCCGAGGCCTGCCACCTGCCGGTGATGCTCTCGCTGCGCATCCGGGCCACGCACATGACGGGCAGCTTCATTTGCAAGGACAACTGCCCGCCGCCCTTCGGCGTGCGCCGGCCGCTGCCGGAGGCCCGGCGCGACTACGGCCGCATCGTGCTGCCCCCGTCCACCTATGTGCAGGAGCGGGCCAAAGTCGCCGAGCGGTTGCCGGCCGCCCGCCGCTTCATCGTCGAGCAGGAAATCAACGAGCACTTCCCCGGCCGGATCCCCTCCGCGGGGATCATCATGCAGGGCGGCATGTATCCCGTGACCATGCGCGCGCTGCTCCGGCTGGGGCTGGCCGACCTTTACGGGACGAGCGAGCTGCCCCTGCTGGTCCTGAACGCGGTCCACCCCCTGGTCCCCGAAGAGATCAGCGCCTTCCTGGAAGATAAGGAGGAGGCGCTGATAGTCGAGGAAGGACAGCCGGCCTTCATTGAGCAAGAGATTCGGGCCATCGCCCAGAAGCAGGCGCTTGGCGTGCGCATCCAGGGCAAGGAGCTGTTGCCGGAAGGGGGCGAATATACCGCGGATGTCGTATTTGCCGGCGTGGCCCAATGGGTGGAGCGCGCCCTGCCCGGCCGGAAAGCCCCCGCGCCGGCCCCCAGGCGAGCGAACCCGATTCCGTTGCCGCTGCTGGCGCCGCCCCGCCCGCCGGGCTTCTGCACCGGCTGCCCCGAGCGGCCGTTGTTCACCGCCCTGAAGCTGCTCGAACGGGAACGGGGGGCCTTTCACGTGGCGATGGACATCGGCTGCAACACTTTTGCCACCCTGCCCCCCTTCAACATCGGCAGCACGGTGCTCGGCTACGGCCTCAGCCTGGCCAGCGACGGCGCGGTCGGCCCGGCCCTGGGGCAGCCGGGCATCGTGGTCATGGGCGACGGGGGCTTCTGGCACAACGGGCTGGTCACGGGCGCGCTGAACGCCTACTGGCACGGCTACGACGCGGTGCTGGTGATCATCGAAAACGGCTACGCCTCGGCCACGGGCCAGCAGCACATCCCTTCCACGGGAGCTACTCCCTGGGGGCGGCCGGCCAACGTCTCCATCGAAAAGACGCTGCGCGGGATGGGCATCCAGTGGGTGCGGCGGGTGGACGCCTACGACGTGCGCCGGACGATGCGCGTGCTGGCCGAGGCGCTGGATGACCGCGGCCCGCACCTGCGGGTGGTGATCAGCGACGAAGAGTGTATGCTCGCCCGCCAACGCCGGCAGCGCCGCCTGGCGGCCGCCGCTCGCCGCGAGGGGCGGCCGGTGACCACGGTGCGCTTCGGGGTGGACGATGAAGTTTGCAACGGCGACCACGCCTGCATGCGCCTCAGCGGTTGTCCGGCGCTGACCCTCAACCCGCTGGCGGATCCGCTGAAGAACGGCCCCACCGCCCACGTTGACGCCGGCTGCGTCGGCTGCGGGCTGTGCGGCTCAGCGGCGCACGCCGATCATCTCTGCCCCTCTTTCTATCGCGCCACCCGGCTGGAAAATCCGTCCGCCTTCACGCGGATCACGGCCGGCCTCGGCGAGCGGCTGGTGCGCCTGCTGGGAGGCTCCTGATGAGCGCGACGCCGCTGGCCATCCTGATCGGAGCGCTCGGCGGGCAGGGCGGCGGGGTCCTGGTTGACTGGCTGGTCGAGGCCGCCTACAGCGCCGGCTACCCCGTCCAGGCCACATCCATCCCCGGCGTGGCCCAGCGCACGGGGGCGACCACCTACTACGTGGAGATGCTGCCCCAACCGGACGCGCCGGCCGGCCCCGTCTTTTGCCCCTACCCCTCGGCGGGGATGGTGGATGTCTTCCTGGCCCTGGAGCCGACCGAGGCCGGGCGGGCGCTGGCGGCGGGCTACATCACCGGCCGCACCACCGTGATCTGCAGCGCCGCGCGCATCTACAGCACCGCGGAAAAGGTGATTGCCGGGAACGGCGCGCTGTCTTTGCCGGCGATGTTGCAGGCGACGGCGGACGCCGCCGGGCGGCTCATCCTCGTTGACCCGGCGGAGCAGCCGGGCGCGCCGCTGAACGCGCGCATTTTGGGCGCGCTGCTGGCCTGCGAGGCGCTGCCCATCGAGCCGGCCGCGGTTCAGGCGGCCATCGAAGCCAAAGGGCTGGCCGTGTCCGCCAATCTGAACGCCTTTGCCCTCGGCCTGCAAACCGCCGGACAGCGGCCCACGCTGCACGGGCCGGCCACGCGCTACGACTCCCCTCCCCCATCGCTGGCCGGCGCGCTGGATGATTTTCCGCCCGTCTTGCGCCCATTGCTCGGCCACGCCCTGGCCCGGCTGGTGGATTATCAGGACGAGGCTTACGCCCGGCGCTATTTGGAGCGATTGCAGCCGGCGCTGGCGGCGGACCGGCAGGCGGGCGGCGCGGGGCGCGACTACCGGCTGACCGCGGAAGTGGCCCGGCCGCTTGCCGCCTGGATGAGCTATGAGGACCTGCCCCGCGTGGCGCAGCTGAAGACCCGCCCCGGCCGGCTGGCCCGCATCCGCGCCGAGCTGGGGGCCGCGCCGGGCGAGCCGGTGCGCGTCGCTGATTACCTCACCCCCTCGCTGGAACAGGCGGCGGACCTGCTGCCCGGCCGGCTGGCCCGCCGGCTCTCCGAAGGCCCCTCGCCGGCCGCCTTTCCGGTTGTCTGGCCCACCTCCAGCCCCTGGGGATTTCTGGCGCTGCGCATGCTGGCCGGATTTCGCCGCTGGCGGCCGCGCAGCCTGAACTTTGCCCAGGAACAGCGGGCGATAGAGGGCTGGCTGGAGGCCACGGTCGCCGCGGCGGCGGTCAACTATGAGCTGGCCTGCCGGATGGCGCGGCTCTCCGTCTGGGCGCGCGGGTATGGCCGGATTCGCGAGCGCGGGCTATGCCGGCTGCAGGAGACCCTCGCCGGCTGGCCCGGACGACTGCGGGATGAGCCGGATGCCCTGCTGCGGGACGTTGAGGCCTCGCTCCTGGCGGCGGCAAACGACCCGGATAGCCCCTGTAATCAGTGATCTATCACTCTTTTATCACTCTTAGGTGCGATGTAAGCGCGCCTTGACTCCGCTATACTTGAATGCGCTTCACTTTCGTGACGCTGCAAACAACAAATGAGACATGTTTGCACGTTCCCAACTGCCACGCCGGGCAGGAGATAGCGGGGCGCCTCCGCCGGCGCGATAGCTCGACCGGACAAAATCGGCCCCGGCCCATTGGAACGCCTTTATTGAAGCAGTGTGAGTAAGGAGGAAGTGATGAAGCGATTTACTGTCGGGATATTGGTCGTTTTGTTGATTGGCTTGTTGGCCGTGGGTTGCAACGGCGCGAGCACGGGCACGGAGGAGGCAGCGGCAACTTCCGCACCTGCCGCCACTGAGCCGGCGGCGGAGGAAGAGGCGGCGACGGAAGAAGAAGCGCCCGCAGAAGAAGAAGCCGCGGCTGAAGAAGAAGCCGCCGCGGAAGAGGCGGCGGCAGGCGAGCCGTACCAGATCGGCGCCTTCGTCTCCGTAACCGGCCCGGCTTCCTCGCTGGGCGTGCCGGAGCGCGACACCGTCCAGATGATCGCCGACCAGGTCAACGCGGCGGGCGGGATCATGGGGCCGGACGGCCTGATGCACCCCTTGGAGGTGACCATTGAAGATGACCGCTCGGACGCGACCGAGGCGGTGCTGATCGTCAAGCGGCTCATTGAAGAGGGAGCGGACATCATCGTCGGCGGCACGGGCAGCCCGGCCAGCGTGGCGGTGGTGGACACGGTGACCGAGGCGGCAATCCCCTTCATCTCTTTTGCCTCTTCATCGGCCATCATCGAGCCGGTGGCGGAGCGCTACTGGGTGTTCAAGACGCCGCAGAGCAACCTGCCGGTGGCCCAGGTGCAGGCGGATTGGTTGGCGGCGCAGGGGATCACCAAGGTCGCGTCGCTGGGGGTGAACAACGCCTTTGGCGCGGACTCAATCGCCGCCCTGGAGAAGGTAGCGGCGGATGCCGGCCTGGAGATCGTCTATGCGGGCACCTTTGAGCCGGGGGACACGGACTTCTCCGCCCAGTTGACCAACGTGGCCAGCTCGGGAGCGGAAGCGCTGATCGTGCACGCCACCCCCGGCGAAGGCGCGCCGCTGACGGTGCAGTTCCGCGACCTGGGATTGGAGATCCCCATTCTGCACAATCACGGCATCGGCAACCAGGCGTTCATTGACCTGGCCGGGCCGGCGGCGGAAGGGGTGATGTTCCCCATCGGCAAGTTGCTGGTGGCCGGCGATTTGCCGGATGACGACCCGCAAAAGGCGGTGATTGAGCAGTACATTGCCGACTTTACCGCCGCCACCGGGGGCACGCCGAGCACCTTCGGCGGCCATGCCTGGGATGGGATGCAGTGGGCGGTGCAGGCGTTGCAGGCGGTCGGGCCGGACCCGGCAGCCTTGCGCGACTACATCGAAGGCATCCAGAACTTTGCCGGCATCTCCGGCGTCTTCAACCTCTCCCCCACGGAGCACAACGGCATCGGCAAGGAGTCGTTGGTGCTGGTGCAGATCGTAGACGGCCAGTGGCATTTTGTGCCGCCGGATGAGTACGCGACCACTTCCCAATAGGGTTGGAGCAGTCAGTGATTTTCCCGGAAACTCTGAGAAGAATTTTCCCGGAAACTGGGTAAAGAAGTTTCCGGGAAAAGATGGATGAGTTTCCGGGAAAATCGGTCAGCGAATTTTCCCGGAAACTTTGCGGGAAATTTTCCCGGAAACTGGGTGAAGAAGTTTCCGGGAAAACGTGAAGGAGTTTCCGGGAAAATCTGGGTCGAAGAATTTTCCCGGAAACTTTGCGGGAAATTTTCCCGGAAACTGGGTAAAGAAGTTTCCGGGAAAATGAAAGGTGAAGGAGTTTCCGGGAAAATCAGGAACGGCGCATGAATCTGCAGGGCGAATTCCTTCAATTCCTCATCTCCGGCATCGTTGTGGGCAGCATCTACGCCCTGATCGCCCTTGGTTTTGTCACCATTTACAGCGTCACGGGGATCATCAACTTCGCTCAAGGTGAGTTTGCGGTCTACGGAGCCTTCCTGGCGATCTCGCTTTACCAGCGGGTGAACCTGTTGAGCGGCAACGTGCAGCTGGACCTGGGCCTGCCGCTGGTGTTGGCGGCCTTCCTGGCGGTCGTGATCACCACCCTGCTGGGGCTGGCGCTCTACCGGCTGGGCATTCAGCCGGCGCGCAATCCTTCCATCCTGAGCATGATCATCATCACCGTAGGGGCGGCCTTTGTCTTGCGCGGGGTGGCCCTGCTGGTCTGGGGCACGGACCCCTACCGGCTGCCGGCCTTCAGCGAGGGCGCGCCCCTGAAGGTGTTGGGAGCGGTGATCACCCGCCAGAATCTATGGGTCGTGGTGGTCACGGGCGTGCTGCTGGCGATACTTTACTTCTTCTTCAACTACACGGTCACGGGCAAGGCGCTGCGGGCCTGCGCGGTCAATCCCGGCGCGGCGCGGCTGATGGGCATTCCCATCCGGCGCATGGCCCTGATCGCCTTCGGCCTCAGCGCCGCGGTCACGGCCATTGCGGGCATCGTAATCGCCCCGACCACGTTTATGGTGTATGAGCGCGGGCTGGCCCTGTCGTTGAAGGGCTTTGTGGCGGCGGCGGTGGGCGGCATGACCAACCCGGCCGGGGCGGTCGCCGGCGGCCTGCTGTTGGGCATCGTGGAGCAGTTCGGGGCCGGCTGGCTGTCCGCCGGCTACCGGGATGCGATCTCGTTCGTCATCCTGTTCATTGTGTTGGCGCTGCGCATGAGCGGCTTCCGGGTGAGCGGCTTCCGGCTGCGCTTCTCCCGGGCGGGCGAGCAGGGCGGATTGTGAGCCGGTTCGTGAGATTGCCGGGTTTCATTCAGCGCTACCCGAACGCCATCGCCCTGCTGGTCACTGCCCTGTTTTTGGGCCTGATCCCCTTCTTCTCCGCCAACGACTACGTGCTCACGGTGATGGTCATCGTCGCTGAGTTCACCATGCTCACCGTAGGGCTTTCCCTGTTGATGGGCTACACCGGCCAGATCTCGCTCGGGCAGGCCACCTTCTTCGGCGTGGGGGCCTACACCACGGGCATCCTGGCCACGCACTTCGGTTTGTCCATATTGCCGGCCATCGCGGCCGGGGTGGTGGTGGCCCTGTTGCTGGCCCTGCTCATCGGGCTGTTCATCTTTCGCCTGCACGGCCATTACCTGGCCATGGCCACCCTCGGCCTGAACGTCATCCTCTATCTGGTGTTGACCCAGGAGGTCGAGTGGACGGGCGGCCCTTCCGGGCTGCGCGGCATCCCGGAGGCGAGCATCGGCGCCTTTACATTTCAGCAGGACATTCATTACTACTGGCTGGTGTGGGCGGCGACGCTGGCCATCATGGCGATATCGCTGAACATCGTCAACTCGCGCGTGGGGCGAGCGATGCGCGCGGTGCACAGCAGCGAGGTCGCCGCCTCAGCGCTGGGCGTAGACGCGGGCCGGCTGAAGGCGCAGGTGTTCGCCCTCAGCGCCGCCTATGGCGCGCTGGCGGGAGGGCTGCACGCCGCCTATCTGGGCTTCATCAGCCCCTCTTCTTTCAGCGTGGTCATCTCCATCGAAGTGGTGGTCATGGCGGTGGTGGGCGGCCTGGCCAGCGTGTGGGGCGCGCTCTTCGGGGCGGCGGCCATCCTGGCCATCCAGCAGAACATGGACGCCTTCATTGAGATGCTGGTGCCCAACGCCTCCGGCGAGCATGAGATCATCGCCTTCGGCCTGATTTTGATGCTGATCATGATCCTTTCTCCGCAAGGGCTGTTTGTCGGGCTGGCCACGGCCGTCCGGCAACGGCTGGCGGGTTCGCGCCGCCGGGAGACTAGCCGGGAAGAAGCGACGCCGCTTGAGCCGGCGGTGAGCGAGAGGCCGGCGGTGGGAGAACGGCCGCTCGGGGAGTCTCCGCCGTGATCGCGCCCGGCTATCAGCCCCAGGAGGAGTGCATGCCCCGCGAAGAGCTGGCCGGCCTGCAACTGCGCCGGCTGCGGGAGACGCTGGAGC
>CAYVQP010000063.1:15036-23247 GCA_964452775.1 uncultured Ardenticatenaceae bacterium
GGGCTTGGCCCGCAGGACGTGTTGCAGGTGACCCCCTCCTTCGGCCTGTTTAACGGCGGCTTCGGCTTTCACCACGGGGCGTACGCCCTGGGCATCATGGTCATCCCCATCGGCCCCGGCCGCACCCAGCTGCAGCTACAATTCATGCGCGACCTGGGGACCACCGCCCTGGCGGCCATCGCCTCCTATCCGCTGCGCCTGATTGAGGTCGCCGAGGCCACGGGCTTTGACTTCCGGCGGGACGCCCGGCTGCGGGTGGGCATTTTCGGGGCGGAGATGTGGAGCGACGAGCTGCGCCGGCGGGTGGAAGAGCGCATGGGCATTGAGAGCTTTGACATCATCGGCATGACCGAGACGGGCGGCGTGGGCATGGGCATTGACTGCCCTTACCACAACGGCATCCACGTCTGGGAAGATCACTACCTGGTGGAGTTCGTGGACCCGAACGGGGTGGAGCCGGTGGCGGACGGGCAATGGGGCGAGATGGTGATCACCACCCTGACCCGCCAGGCGCTGCCCTTGATTCGTTTTCGCACGCGGGACATCAGCCGGGTGATCAGCCGGGAGCCGTGCGCCTGCGGGCGCACGGGCATGCGCGTTGACCGCATCGCCTGCCGGAACGATGACATGCTGAAGGTGAAAGGCATTAACTTTTATCCCCGGCAGGTGGAGACGGTCTTGCTGCGGTATCCGGAGGTGGGCAGCGATTATTTGATTGAGATCGAGCGGGTGAACGGGGCGGACCAGATTTGCATCACCCTGGAAGCGGAGCAGCCGGCCGCCGCCTACTTGCCGGGCCGGCTGAACGTTGATTTGCACGACATGATCGGCCTGCGCGCCGATTTCGTTTGCGTGCCGCCCGGCTCCCTCCCCCGGCCGGAGGGCAAGGCGGCCCGCGTGAAGGACAGGCGACCCGATGCCCACTGAGTCGTTGCTGGATGTGCGCCGGCTGCGCAAGAGCTTCGGCGGCCTGCTGGCGGTGAACGACGTCTCCTTTTCGGTGGAGAACGGGCAGATCGTGGCGGTCATCGGCCCGAACGGGGCGGGTAAGACCACCCTCTTTAACCTGCTCTCCGGCGCTTACCGGCCGGATGACGGCGTGATTTATTTCCAGGGGCGCTCGCTGGCCGGCCGGCCGGCCGCGCAGGTGTCACGCATGGGCCTGGTGCGCACCTTTCAGAACCTGCAGATTTTTGACAATATGTCGGTGCTGGAAAACGTGATGGTCGGCTGCCACCGGCACGGGCGCAGCGGCTTTCTGTCCGCCGCCCTGCGCCTGCCCCGCGCCGCCAGGGAAGAAGCGCGCTGGCGCGATGAGGCGCTGGCCTGCCTGGAGCTGGTCGGCCTGGCCCAACGGGCGGATGAGCCGGCGGCGGCTCTGCCCTTCGGCCAGCAGCGGCTGGTTGAGATCGCCCGCGCGCTGGCGGTGCGCCCGCGGTTGCTGTTGCTGGATGAGCCGGCGGCCGGCCTCACCCGGGTAGAGGCGGAAGCGCTGGTGGACCTGATCCGCCGGGTGCGCGAGCAGGGCATCACCGTGCTGCTGGTCGAACATGATATGCACCTGGTGATGAACCTGGTGGATCGGCTGCTGGTCATCCACTACGGCTCCAAGATCGCCGATGACGTGCCGGCGGTGGTGCAATCCTCGCCGGACGTGGTCGAGGCCTACCTGGGGCAGGATTGGCAGGCGCCGTTGCCCGCTCATGGAGTGGTTTGAGCATGCTTTCCCTGGAAGACGTTTGCACTTATTACGGCCACGTGCAGGCGCTGAAGGGCGTGTCGCTGGCCGTGCAAGCGGGCGAGATCGTCTGCCTGATCGGCGCGAACGGGGCGGGCAAGTCTACCCTGCTGAACACCATTTCCGGCATCGTCCCCGCCCGCTCCGGCAAAGTGACGCTGGATAGCCGCGAAATCCAGGGGTTGGCCGCCGAACGCATCGTGCGCCTGGGGGTCAGCCAGACGCCGGAGCGGCGGCAGATCTTCGGCCGGCTGACGGTGCGCGACAACCTGCAGCTGGGCGCTTACCTGCGCCTGCGCCGCGGCGAACGGCGGCAGGTTCTGGCGGACATGGAGCGCATTTACGGCCACTTTCCCATTTTGGAGCAGCGCAGCAAACAGCTGGCCGGCACGCTTTCCGGCGGCGAGCAGCAGATGTTGGCCATCGGCCGCAGCTTGATGGCCCGGCCCAGGGTGCTCTTGCTGGATGAACCTTCACTCGGCCTGGCCCCGCTGCTCATCCGCGAGATCTTTCTCACGATTCAGAATCTGCGCGATGAGGGGGTGACCATCTTGCTGGTGGAGCAGAACGCGCGGGCGGCGCTGACGATCGCGGACCGGGGATACGTGCTGGAGACGGGCCGCATCGTGCTGGGCGCTTCGGCGGCGGCGCTGCTGCAGAATCGGGCTGTGCAACAGGCCTACCTGGGGGGCGGGCCGGCGTGAAAAATGCCGCGGCCGCTGCCGGCCGCCCTGTAAAAGGAGAGGAATCCCATGCCTATCTGGAACGCTGAATTCGAATGTATGCCCCGGGCCGAGCGCGCCCGCCTGCAGAGCGAGCGCCTGCGCCGGCTGCTCAGCTATGTCTATCATCGCGTTCCCCTTTACCAGCGCAAATTTGACGCCGCGGGCATCCGGCCGGACGATATTGAGGACATCGCGGACCTGCAGCGGCTGCCCTTCACCACCAAGCAGGACCTGCGCGACCAATATCCCTTCGACAACTTCGCGGTGCCCATCGGCGAGGTGGCCCGCATCCACGCCTCCAGCGGGACAACGGGCAAGCCCACGGTCGGCGGCTACACGCGCAACGACCTGGCGCTGTGGGGCGAGGTGATGGCCCGCACGGTCACTTCCTGCGGGGTCACCGCGGATGATGTGGTGCATAACGCTTACGGCTACGGCCTCTTTACCGGCGGCCTCGGCTTTCACCTGGGCATCGAGCAGGTGGGGGCGACCTGCGTGCCCATGTCCGGCGGGCTGAGCCGGCGGCAGATCATGCTGATGGAGGATTTTGGGGCGACGGTGCTCACCTGCACTCCCTCCTACTCGCTGACCCTGGCCGAAGAGGCGGCGGCGGAGAACGTGGATTTCCGCCGGCGCATGAAGCTGCGGGTGGGCATTTTTGGGGCCGAGCCGTGGACCGACCAGATGCGCGCCGAAATCGAAGAGCGTTTGAACCTGAAGGCCTACGACATTTACGGCCTGACCGAAGTCATCGGCCCCGGCGTTTCGGTGGAGTGCGAAGCGTGCAACGGCCTGCACGTCAACGAGGATCATTTCCTGCCGGAGATCATTGACCCGGAAAGCGGCGAAGCGCTGCCCTTCGGCGCGGAGGGCGAGCTGGTCTTCACCACCCTCACCAAAGAGGCCATGCCCATCATTCGCTACCGCACCCGCGACCTGACCGTGCTGCATCCGGAAACGTGCAGCTGCGGGCGCACCAGCGTGCGCATGGAGAAGATCCGCGGCCGATCCGACGACATGCTGATCGTGCGCGGGGTGAACGTCTTCCCCTCGCTGATCGAGAAGGCGCTGCTGAACGTGGAAGGGCTTGAACCCTATTACCAGATCATCATTGACCGGCCGCGCGACCAGCTGGATCGGCTCGAAATCTGGGTGGAGGCCGGGCATGAGTACTTCCAGCCGGTGGAGACGGACGCGCTGGACAAATTGCGCGAGGTCACCGAAGAGGAGCTTTCGCACACGCTGGGCATCAAGGTGGATGTCAAGCTGTTAGGCCCGCAATCCATAGAGCGCTCTGAGGGCAAGGCGAAGCGGGTGGTTGACCGGCGCAATCTGTACAAGGCCGGCTGAACCCTGCCCGCCGCCCGCCGATGACCAACGACGAAACCGCCGCTGCCGCCGGTCGCCGGATGAGCGAGCAGGATCAGTTTGCCCGCCTGCTGGGGATCACGCTGACGGACATCCGGCCGGGTTACAGCCGGGCGGTCATGCCGCTCACCCCGCAGCTGCTCAATGGGCTGGGCATGCCCCACGGCGGAGCCATCTTTGCCCTGGGCGATTTTGCCTTTGCCGCCGCCTGCAACGCGCATGGCCGGGTGGCGGTCGCCCTGAGCATGGATATTCACTTCATCCGCTCTCCCCGGCCGGCGGCGACGCTGGTCGCTGAGGCGGTGGAGGTGCACGTCACCTATCGCACCGGCCTCTACCGGATCACGGTGGCGGATGAGGGCGGCGAGCCGGTGGCCGAGCTGCACGGCATGGCCTATCGCACGGAAAAAGAGTATGCTGGATAGCGGCCGGGGAGAGCGCCGCTTGAGGATCGTTGATTGATGAAACAACTGGTGGAATTGCAGGTGAACGGAGAGCGGCACGAGCTGTGGAGCGCGGTGCACCACACCTTGCTGGAGACCTTGCGCGAGGATTTGCGGCTGACGGGCACCAAGCACGGCTGCGAGAGCGGCGAGTGCGGGGCGTGCACGGTCTTGTTGGACGGCCGGCCGCACCTTTCCTGCCTCACTCTGACGGTAGCGGCGCAGGGGAAGGCGATCACCACCATCGAGGGGCTGGCCGGCCCGCAGGAGTTGCACCCGCTGCAGGCCGCCTTCGCCGAGCTGGGCGCGGCCCAATGCGGCTATTGCACCCCCGGCATGTTGCTTACCGCCGCCGCCTTGCTGGAGAGCCGGCCGGGCAGCACGCCGGAGCGCGAGGAGATCCGCCGGGCGCTCAGCGGCAATCTCTGCCGCTGCACCGGCTATCAGAAGATCATCGAAGCCGTCGAGCTGGCGGCGGACGTGATGGCGGAAATGCCCGCCGCGGACGCCGCAGTTCCGCAGGTAGCGTAGATGGAGAGGCCGGACGATTCGCTGAACGTGATCGGCAAGCCGGGCATGAAGCCCGACTCGGCCGCCAAGGTGAAGGGGGAGGCGATTTACGCCGGGGACATCTCCCTGCCCCGCATGGCCTATGCCCGCATTTTGCGCAGCCCGCACCCGCACGCCCTGATCCGCGCGATTGACCCGGCCCCCGCCCTGGCCCGGCCCGGCGTGCTGGCGGTGATCACCGGCCGCGACCTGCCGATTAAGTTCGGCATCCTGCCGGTCAGCCAGGACGAGGAGGCGCTGTGCGTTGACCGGGTGCGCATGGCCGGCGACCCGGTGGCGGCGGTAGCGGCCCTTGACCCGGAGACCGCGGCGGCGGCGTTGGGCGACATCCTGGTCTCGTATGAGCCGCTGCCCGCCCTGATGTCCATTGAGGAAGCGCTGGCCCCCGGCGCGCCGCAGCTCCATGAATACGCGGACAGCGGCAACATCCACAAGCATGTCGCCCTGGAGTTCGGCGATGTGCAGGCCGGCTTTGCCGCCGCGGATCTGCTGCGCGAGGACCTCTTTTACTACGAGGGCAACACCCACATGGCCCTGGAAGAGCACGCCGCGGTGGCCCAATATGACGCCGCCGGCCGGCTGACGCTCTGGTCGTCCACCCAGACGCCGCATTACGTCCACCGCACGCTGGAGCAAGTGCTGCAACTGCCGCGCAGCCGCATCCGGGTGGTGGCTGTGCCTCCCGGCGGCGGCTTCGGGGGCAAGACGGACCCCTTTTCGCACGAGATCGTGGTGTGCAAGCTGGCCATGCTGACCGGCCGGCCGGTGAAGATCATCCTCAGCCGGGAGGAAGTGTTTTATACCCACCGGGGCCGGCATCCGGTGCTGATGTGGATCAAGACGGGCATGACCCGCGACGGGGCGATTACGGCCATGCATTTTCGCTCCTACCTGGACGGCGGGGCGTACGGCAGCTACGGGGTCGCCTCCACCTATTACACGGGCGCGCTGCAGACGGTCACCTACCCCATCGCCAACTACAAGTTTGAGGCGGTGCGCGTGTTCACCAACAAGCCCCCTTGCGGGCCGAAGCGGGGGCACGGCACGCCGCAGCCGCGCTTCGCCCTGGAGGTGCAGCTGGACAAGATGGCGGAGGAGCTGGGCATTGCGCCGGATGAGCTGCGCCTGCGGCACATCCACCCCCCTTTCACGCAGACCATCAACCAATTGACGGTGACCACCATCGGCCTGCGGGAGTGCATTCAGCAGGTGACGGCGGCCTCCCGCTTTGGCGAGCTGCGCGGCCGGCTGCCGGCCGGCGAGGGGTTGGGGCTGGCCTGCAGCGCCTATTTGAGCGGGGCCGGCCTGCCCATCTATTGGAACAAGATGCCCCACTCAGCGGTGCAAATCAAGGTGGACCGCGGCGGCGGGGTGACGGTCTTCTGCGGCAGCACGGATATCGGCCAGGGGTCAACGGCCATGCTGGCCGCGGTTGTCGCCGAGGAGCTGGGCGTGCGCCCGGCGGATGTGGTGGCCTACACGGGCGACACGGACCTGACCCCGGTGGACCTGGGCAGCTACTCCAGCCGGGTGACGCTGATGACGGGCAACGCCGCCATTGCCGCGGCCGGCCCGCTGCGCGAGAAGATTCGGCGCGCCGTCGCGGAGGAGACGGGCCTGCCCGCCGAGGAGCTTTTCATCCGCGACAGCCTTGTCTTTCACGCCGAGGAAGGGCCGTCCCCGCTGATGAGCTTTGCCGAGGCGGTGCAACTGGCGGAGGCCCGCTATGGCGCGCTGGCGGAGGTGGGCAGCTACACGCCGCCCCGGCGCGGCGGTCGCTTTAAGGGGGCCGGCGTCGGCCCATCTCCGGCGTACAGTTACAGCGCCTGCGTGGCCCGGGTCAACGTGGACGTGGAGACGGGCTTCTACCGGGTGGAGAAGCTGTGGCTGGCGCACGACATCGGCCGCGCCCTGAACCCGCGAGCGGTCATCGGCCAGGTGGAGGGCAGCGTTTACATGGGGCTGGGCGAGGCGATGATGGAGGAGCAGGTCTTTCGCCGCGGCCTGCATAAAGGCCCTTCCCTGCTCGACTACAAGAGCCTGACCATGCTGGACATGCCGGAGGTGGAGAGCTTCCTGGTGGAGACGATTGATCCCGAAGGGCCGTATGGGGCGAAAGAAGCGGGACAGGGGCCGCTGTTGCCGGTGATGCCGGCGGTGGCCAACGCGATTTATGATGCGGTAGGGGTGCGGGTGGACGAGGTCCCGATTACGCCGGAGAAGATTTTCGCCGCCCTGGCGCGGAAGAGCCGCGGCGTGTCGCCGCGGGTGGGACCCGCCCGCCTGCCGGATGTCGCTTTTCCGCCGGCGGCGCGGGTGACCGCGGAGGGGCGGCGATGATTCGGCTGGCGCCCTTTGACTATTACGCCCCGGCCGGCGTGGCGGAGGCGGTGGCCCTGAAGGTTCGCTATGGGGGCGCAGCGATGTACGTGGGCGGAGGCACGGACCTCTTCCCCAAGATGAAGCGCCGGCAGTTCACGCCGGAGGTGATCATTGACCTGAGCCGGGTTGAGGGGCTGGCGACGATTGCGCCGGGCGAAGGCGACTGGGAGGGCGGGCTGACCATCGGGGCCACCGCCACCCTGGCCCAGGTAGCCGGCCACCCGCTGACGACGAGCCGCTATCCGGCGCTGGCCGGGGCGGCCGGGCTGGCCGCTTCGCCCGCCTTGCGCAACAGCGGCACGTTAGGCGGCAACCTCTGCCTGGACACGCGCTGCAACTACTATGACCAGAGCGAGGAGTGGCGGCAGGCGCTGGGTTATTGCATGAAACTGGGGGGCGCGATCTGCCAGGTGGCCCGCAGCAGCCCGATTTGCCTGGCTGTTTCCTCCTCCGATTGCGCGCCGGTGGTCATCGCCCTGCGGGGCGTGGTGCGCCTGGCCGGCCCGGATGGCGGGCGCCTGCTGCCGGCGGAGGAGCTGTACCGGGAGGACGGGGCGCATTACCTGGCCAAATCGGCGGATGAGTTGCTCACCGCGGTGCATTTGCCCGCGCCGGCGGGCTGGCGCTGCGCCTATTGGAAGCTACGCCGGCGGGATGCGATTGACTTCCCGGTGCTGGGCGTGGCCGCGGCGCTGCAGATTGGGGCGGATGGGCGTTGCCGGGCGGCCCGGCTGGCGCTGGGGGCGGTCAGTTCGCGGCCGTTGTTGCTGCCGGATGAGGTGGTCGCGCCGCTGATCGGCCAGGCGCTGACCGCTGAGCTGCTCGACGCGGCGGCGAGCGAAGCGGCCCGGCTGGCGAAACCGATGGACAACACGGACATGGCCCTGGGCTATCGCAAGAAGATGGCCCACGTCTTCGTCCGCCGGGCGCTGATGGAGGCGGCCGGGTTGCCGGGATGAATTACACCCCGTAGGTCCGCGAGAGC
>CAYVQP010000064.1:0-11845 GCA_964452775.1 uncultured Ardenticatenaceae bacterium
ACCGGGTAGTCGGCGTAGGCCGGGTTGTTGTAATAAGAAGGTCTCGTGTAGGACGAGGAGTAGTACGGGGGGTCGCACGCCCCCGCCGCATCGCATTGCCCATACTCCGCATTGGTTACCTCAGTCGTGTCAATGTAATAAGCGTCCAGATAGACCGTGTGCAATGGCAGCTCGTCATCATAGCAGTTGAAGCCGCCGTTATGATCCGGGTGGCAGCCCATCTGGAATTCGCCGGCGGGGACGTAAACCATCTCCCCTACGGGCGGTGGATCATCTCCCAACTCAAGCAAGACTATCTCGTATCCAAGGACCACTGCTGAGTAATCCGCCAAGGAATGGCCCAGGACAGTTACTATCATACCTACTTCCGCCTCAATCCCGGCGCTCAGCGTCAACCACGGATCTTCCAGCGGCTCCACTTCTAGTTCCAGATACGGATTGACGCCGGCATACGGCCCGGTCACCCCATAGAGCAATAGATTTAGCGGCGGGTCTAGATAGCCCTTCAGCGTCGCCTCAAGGCTGGCCGAGGGAGTCTCGAAAGTAAAATCGTTTTCCAGGCTGGAGATGGGATCCCAGTTCCCATCTTCATAGTGTAAACCTGCGGTCAGTGTCGCCTCTTGCGTTACCGATGTGGTGATGCCGACCGTCACGTCTCCATCGGCCCGCACATACACCGGCATCTGCACCAGAAACACCACCGGCACCGGCCCCACAAACACCGTAATCGTCCCCAGATTCAGCGTGGTCAGCAGGTAGGACGCCTCCAGGCTAAGCACATCCACTTCCACCGTGAATTCCAGTTCCGCCGTCTCGGTCACGTCGAAGACGAATTCCAGTTGCTGCAGGGTCCAGTCTTCGATATCCCAGTTGAGGTCAAAGCTGGGCGCAAACTCCACGCTGCCGTCGGCCTGTAACTGGTCATAGGTCGTGCCGAGGTTCCCGTCCTCGTCGTAAAGCACAACGTCTTCGATTTCAATGAAGAAGCTATCCTCGATGGTCGGCCCGGAACCCGACATCAACCTCACCCCCGGCGTTGTCGTCGCGCTCTGCAGGTCTCCCGGCGTGAGCACTTTTGACAGGCGCAGACTGCCCTGCTGGATGGCGTCCTCCAACGTGGCTTGTTCCGTGTCCACGATGACCTCTCCCCCGACATTCGAGACACTGTTGACCATGCGCAAGAAGCCGTAAGGCGCCGCTTCGCTGACATCAGCCACCATCACATCCCCCGGCTGTAGCTCCTCCAGCTCCGGCGTCATCTGCTCAAAAGTGAACAGCGCGCCGTCCTCCGAAATCTCGGTGAGATGGTTGGTGGTCTCCTCGGTGAGCACCTCCGTAGTCTCCGGGATAATCGGCGGCAGATCCTCCACCACGATTGGCAGATAGCTCTCGTTGTTCGCCTCCGGCCCAGGCGGCGCGCTCCCCCAAACTACCGCAACCAACCCCACCACCGCGATCCCAATGATCGCCAGCGAGAATAATGACCCCTGACGCTTACTCATTTTTCCCTCCCAGCTCTTAAGCCCTAGCCATGCAGCCGGTGACAAGACCTGCGCAGCACAATTGCTTCTCACAGTCTAGCGCATCAGCGCCGGAGGTCAAGCGCCAAATTCCCCACTTCCATGCTTGCCCCGCGTTTGACATCACGCCCGGCTGCGGGCAATATACTGTGACATGAGGTGACTGTCACTTCAGAAAGTGACAGTCACCTATTAGCGAACGGAGACATCCTATGACCACCTACATCCACAACGGCACAATTATTGACGGCAGCGGCCGCGACCCCATCGCCAACGGCGCGCTGGTCATCGAGGGCAATCGTATCCGGCAGGTAGGCAAGGCCACCGCTGTACCGCGCCCGCCGGGCGCCGAGGGCATTGACGCCGGCGGCGGGACCATCCTCCCCGGCCTGATTGATACCCACGTGCACGTCATGTTTGAAGGCGTTGACTTCGCCAAAAGCCTGGGCAAGCCCTTCTCGCTCAGCTTCTATGAGGCGGCCGGCTTCTTGCGCCGCACCCTGGAGGCCGGCATCACCAGCGTGCGCGATGCCGGCGGGGCCGACCTGGGGGTGAAAACCGCAGTCGAGCGCGGCCTCATCCCCGGCCCGCGCATGCAAATCAGCATCTCCGTCCTCACCATCACCGGCGGGCATGCCGATTTTTGGATGCCCTCCGGCCTGGCCCTGCAACTGGTCCCCACATACCCCGGCCATCCCGGCGCGTCCCTGGTCTGCGACGGCGTGGAAGAGGTGCGCCGCAAGGTGCGCGAAGTGCTGCGCGCCGGCGCGGACGTGATCAAGGTCTGCTCCACCGGCGGTGTGGCCAGCCCCACCGATCACCCCATGTTCACCCAGTTCACCCGCGAAGAGCTGGCCGTCATGGTGCAGGAGGGCGAGTTCCGCGGCGGGATCAAGGTCATGGCCCACGCCCAGGGGCCGGAGGGGATCAAGAACGCGGTCGCCGCCGGCATCCATTCCATTGAGCACGGCATCTACCTGGACGACGAAGCGATTGAGATGATGGTCGAGAAAGGAACATTCCTGGTGCCCACCCTGGTCGCCCCGTTGGGCGTCCTGGAGACGGCGGAAGCTACGGGCGCGCTGCTGCCCCAGGTCATCCAAAAGGCGCGCGAAACGCTGGAGATCCACAGCACGAACATCGGCCGGGCGTACCAGGCCGGAGTGCGCATCGCCATGGGCACGGACGCGGCGGTCGTCCCTCACGGTACTAACCTGCGCGAGCTGGCCCTGATGGCCGGCGTTGGCATGACCCCCATGGACGTGATCGTCTCCTCGACCAGACTCGCCGCCGAATGTCTGGGCTGGCAGGATCGCCTCGGCACGCTGGAAGCCGGCAAACTGGCCGATGTGGTGATCGCCAGGAGCGACCCCCTGGCCGACCTGCGCGCGCTGGCCAATCCCGACAACATCTCGCTGGTGATGAAAGACGGCCGGGTGTACAAAGATATCCGCTAAACGGCACTCTCCCTGACTGAGGACAAAACCCCGCCGGTCTTCACCAGGTTTATCGCAGGACGAGCATACTCAGCCAGACCTGCGGGGTTTCCGTGAAAACTTAGCGAGAGAACCGCTAAACTCGCAGACTTTATCCACAGAACACGCTGTTCTGTGGATGTTTTTTCACAGGTTATTCACATGCCCGCACATTGGCCGCTCTTGTCTCGCCGGCAACTTGCCGACTACCACGTTTTCCGCCTGCGCGAAGACGTGCGCCGCTCGCCCCGCACCGGGGAGGAGCAGACATTATATGTCCTGGAGAGCAACGACTGGGTGAACGTGATCGCCGTCACGCCGGAGGGGCAGGTGGTCATGATCCGCCAGTTCCGGCATGGCTCGGAGACGCTCTCGCTGGAGATCCCCGGCGGCATCGTGGACGATGGGGAGGAGCGCGACCCGGCTCGGGCGGCGGCCCGCGAGCTACGCGAAGAAACGGGTTATACGGCCGAACAATGGATCCGCCTGGGAGTCGTCGAGCCCAACCCGGCCATCCAGAACAATCGCTGCACCACCTACCTGGCGCTTAATGCCCGGCCGGCGGGCGAGCAGGAGTTGGGCTTTGGCGAGGACATCAGCGTGGAACTGGTCGATCTGGATGAAGCGCCGGAACTTATCCGCTCCGGCCGCATCACCCATGCCCTGGTCGTCGCTGCCTTTTACCACTACGATCATTACCGGGCGCAAGCAAGCACCATGCCAACATAGCCACCGGTTTTCCTGCCTTCGTGATGACTATGCGCTCCCCGTTCTTGACCTTCCGTAGCAGTTTCGATAGGTGCGTCTTCGCTTCGCGGACGTTCACGGTTGTGTCCATGCAAGACCTCTGTCCTGATTCGAATTATACCACCGGCCTGGGCCGCCTGAACAAGAACGTCGGCAGGGCGATGCCCAACGCAATCGCCCCCAAAGTCAGCGACATGGTGATCGCGGCGACCCCGGCCTCGACCAGTTGCACCGTTTGCTCGGCGGTGCTGGCCTGCAGGGTGGTGGCCACGCTCAACAGGCCGATCATCGTCTCGAAGGCCAGCCGGCCCGGCACCAGCGGGATGGCGCTGCTGACGGTGATCACCGCGCTCGGGATACGCCAACGCCGGGCCACGAACGCCCCCCAGAAGCCGATCGCCGCTGCGCCCAACAAGGTAGCCGGCACGATGGAAGCCCCCATCATCAGCGCCAAAGTGCGCAACAGGTAGCCGGCGGCTCCTCCTAAGGCGCAGGCTGCCAGCGCCCGGCGCGGCACATTAAATAACAGCGCGAAACCCAGCGCCGCTACCGCCGACCAGAGCAAGTCCGACGACAACGACAGGGCCAGCTCCGTAGGACTCACGGTAATATGCCCTCCAGCAGCCACAGAGCCATCATCATCCCCAGGGCTATCGCCAGCGACGTGAGCAGGCTGTTCAGGCCGCGGGCCATGCCGGTCACCATGTGTCCCTTCAACATGTCGGCCGCGGCGCTGATCAGCGGGACGCCGGGGACCAGCAGCAGCACCGAGCTGACCAGGGCGATGTCGGCCGTTTCGCTTCCGGCCAGCCGGCTGCCCAGGCTGGCAATCAGGCTGGCCACAAATGAGGTAATAGCGACCAACATGAAGGGATTGACCTGCCGGCTCATCATCTCGTTCCGCAACAGCAGGCCGGCTGTCGAAGCGATAAATATGACAATCGCGGCCTGCCAATCGCTGCCGGACAACGCGCCGAAAGCGACGCAGGCTATGCCTACCATCGGGACGACCAGCAAGCTATTGTAGTGTGGGCTGTTCCGGCTGACTCGTTGTAGATAACCGCGCACCTGCGCCCGATCCAGGTGACCGCTTTCCACATGCCGGCTGAGGGCGTTGATCGCCGTCACGCGAGTCATATCCACCCCGATGCGCACCACTCGCCGCACCTTGCTGCGAAACTCCTCGCCGCTGATCGTGGTGACGACGATCGCGTTCGGCGAGACCAGGATGTCCATCCAGTCCAGGCCCAGGCCGGTGCCCAGCCGGTGGATCGTCTCCTCTACCCGTTGCGTCTCCGCCCCATACTCAAGCAACATCTGCCCGGCCCACAGAGCAAGGTCAATCACATCGCGCAGTTCCTCGTGACTGAGCGGGGGCTTTGCCGGCTTGTGCAGTGACGCCTCGTCCGCAGCCATTTACTTCTCCGCCACGTAGACGACCCATTCGCGAGCGTCATAGAGGGGTAAGCCGGCCCAATCGCCATGGGCCGTCACCGCTGAGAAGCCGGCAGCCAGCATCATCTGCCGCATCTCCTCCACCTCGTAGGTCTGATCGCAGAGGCCAATCTCGTCCATCTGCCCGCTTTCCAGGTGCAAGACGTAGTAGCGCTCCAGAGACATCGCCTCCTCCTCGTACCATTGTCGCTCGCCCAGGCAGACGAACGGCCGGTCGCCCCAGAGGCCGCGGTCATCGGTGAACCACCAGGACGAGTGCGGCCCCTTGTCACAGCGCGCTTTGTTCAGCAGTTCGACCACCAGCCGACCGCCCGGCCGCAACGCCCGGGCGATTCCTGCCAACAGCGCTTGTGCTTCACCGCGCCTAAAGACCGCCAACTGCCCGTAGAGGAACAGGGCGGCATCAAATGGCTGCAGGAGATCAAGGTCCACCGCGCGCACATCAGCTTCGATGAAGCAGCAGCGTTCCGCCATCCCTTCCGCGCCGGCCAGCTGGTTGGCAAAGGCAATGGCTGCCGGCCCAAAGTCAATACCCGTCACCGCGCAGCCGCGCCGGGCCAACTCGACGGCGTACAAACCCGGCCCGCAGGTCACGTCCAGCACCCGGCCGCCCGCCTTGAGGGACAACTGATTCTCCAACCAGTCCAGGATCAGCCGGCGTTCGGAGGCTACGCGCGATGCGGCGCCATGCGCCTCGTCCAGGTGTTCGCGCAGCATCCGCTCGGAGAAGGCCGGCTCGTTCCAGGGGAGGTTCCCGCCGGTAGACCACGGCTCCGGGCGCTCCGGCCGGCGGTAGAGGCGCCACAATGCCCGGCTGAATTGCTCTTGCATGGCCCTGTCCTCTGTTTCCATCCGCTTCCCATACTTGGCGATTGACGCCGGGTTAAAGCCGGTCGCTATCCACAACTACCCACAGGCCAATTCTGGAACTCGTCGCCAATCATAGCGCAGCCTGTCCTTCGCTCCCATATCTGGGAGCGACAACACTGGCATGCGCAACATATGATGCCGGAGTACAACTGATCTGCCGGATTGGCGCAGGTCAATCCCCATTAACAAAATGTGGATAAGCGCGCTCAGAAATGGGGATAGTTCTGGGAAACGGTGGAAAACCACTTTGTGGTTCGGATCCTCAAATGACGCCACATAGCTGACGCACTGTGAATTGGGGCCCCACATATGGCGGGCCGAAGCACGCCAGCCGCCGATCTGCCGTTTTGTGGTGACATAAAACTATCCCCACAAAGCCCCGTGCTCATCCACAAGATACCTCTCCGAGGTGAAGCGCAGCGCCGCCAGATACAAGGCTTTGGCGGGGCGAACACCCCGCATATACGGGGTCGCGACGAGTTGTTCACATTTGCACAGCCCCTACTACAACTACTATATAATTCTATACTGGTTGGCAATCAACGGTGGATATTATGAATCCGGAGTTCCGGGACTTTCGACAACCAGGGCGGGCGTAAGATGAATCTGTCCGCATTGAGCGAAGTGCTCCAGACGTTGCGCATGAATCGCGACTTCATGAGCAATGTCGTCGCCTGGGAGCGGATGCCGGCCCGGCCGGGGCTATATGCCGGGCCGGCATCCGCCCTGGCAGACGATCTGCTCGCCGCCCTGGACAGGCGGGGTATCCGCGCCTTCTATGCGCACCAGGCGGCGGCCATTGACAGCGCAACCGCCGGCGACAACCTGGTCGTGGCCACGGCCACCGCCTCCGGCAAATCGTTGTGTTACACCGTGCCCGTCCTGCAGCGTTTGCTGGTCCAGCCAAAGGCGCGCGCCCTTTACCTCTTTCCCACCAAGGCGCTGGCCCATGATCAAGTTGATGAAACGGCGGCAATTGTGGAGGCGGGCCGGCTGCGCATCCCCGTTCATAGCTATGACGGCGACACGCCGCGCGCTCAACGAAGCCAAATACGCCAGTCAACCGGCATCCTGGTCACCAATCCGGACATGCTGCATTCCGGCATCCTTCCCTTCCACCCCAACTGGCGCCTGTTATTCAGCAACCTGCAATTTGTCGTGCTGGACGAGATCCACGCCTATCGAGGGATCTTCGGCAGCCACGTAGCCAACGTCATCCGCCGCTTGCGGCGCATCTGTCGCTTTTACGGCAGCGACCCGCAGTTCATCTGCTGTTCGGCGACCATCGCCAACCCGCAGGAGCATGCCGAGCGGCTGATCGAAGCGCCGGTCACCCTGATTGACGACAAACTCGACGGCGCGCCGGCCGGCCAACGCCATATGATCCTCTTCAATCCACCTATGGTGGACGAAGAGCTGGGCCTCCGGCGCAGCACGGTGCTGATGACCAAAGATGCCGCCGCCGCCTTCCTGGCCGAAGATGTGCCCACCATCGTCTTCGCTCGCGCCCGGCAGACGGTGGAGCTATTGCTCACCTACCTGCAGGACGATCTCGTGGAGATGGACAAGGACCCGGACAGCGTGGCCGGCTATCGGGGCGGCTACCTGCCCTTGGAGCGCCGGCGCATCGAACAGGGCTTGCGCCACGGGGCGCTGCGCGGGGTGGTGGCCACCAACGCCCTGGAACTGGGGGTGGACATCGGCCAGTTGAGCGCCGCGGTCTTGTGCGGCTATCCCGGCACCATCGCCGCCACCTGGCAGCAGGCCGGACGAGCCGGACGGCGAGCGGCCGAATCGGCAGCAATGCTAATCGCCGGCAGCAACCCCCTTGACCAATACATCTGCCAGCATCCGCGCTATCTCTTTGGCCGCTCGCCGGAGCACGCCCTAATCAACCCCGACAATCCGCGCATAGTGGCCCGTCATGTGGCCTGCGCCTCCTTCGAGATCCCCTTTCGAGCCGGGGAGCCATATGGCGCCTACGGGGCGGTGGACGATCTGCTGGAGGAATTGGCGGCCAAAGGAGACTTGCACGCCACCAGAGGTCAATATCACTGGCTGGGCGACGGCGCGCCGGCCAATCGCGTCTCCCTGCGCACCGGCGGCGATGAGACCGTGATCATCCAGGATGTAAGCGGCGCGCAGCCGCAAGTCATCGGCGAGATAGACCTGGCCAGCGTGCCCCTGCTGGCTTACGAGGGCGCAATCTACATGCACCTGGCCCGCGGCTACCTGGTTGAAGAATTGGATTGGGACAACCGGCTGGCCGCCGTGCGCCCGGTTGACGTTGATTACTACACCCGGGCGAGCATGGGTAGCAACGTGCGCCGGCTGGCCGCCGTGGACGAGGCCATGGACGGGGACTTGCTGCGCGCGCACGGCGATGTGCGCGTCGAAACCAAGGCCACCAGCTACCGCAAGATCAAGCATTACTCCCACGAAACCCTTGGATTTGGCGAAATTGACCTGCCGGCCATGACTTTAGACACCTCCGGCTACTGGATAATCTTCGGCGAACAATTATCTGAACGGCTGTTCGCCGCCGGAGTGCTCCTTAGGCCCAACGATTATGGCCCGAACTGGGCGGCGCAGCGGCGCAAGGCGCTGGAACGCGACGATTTTCGTTGCCAGGTCTGCGGCGCAAGCGGCGGCGACCTGCACGTGCACCACATTCGCCCCTTCCGCGACTTCGATTATGTGCGCGGCGAGAACGAAAACTACCGCTATGCCAACGAGATTGACAACCTGGTCACTCTCTGCCCGAGCTGCCACCAACGCGCGGAGGAAGGCCAGCGCAGCCGCTCGGCGTTGGGTGGACTGGGCTATGTGCTGCGTAACCTGGCCCCGTTGTTCCTGATGAGCGACCCGCGCGATATTGAGGTCGTGGCGGATAGCCTGAATCCACTGACTCGCGCCCCGACGGTGGTGATCTACGAAACGGTTCCCGCCGGCGTCGGCTTTAGCGAGAAGCTATACGAGCTGCACCACGACCTCCTGCGGGCGGCGCGGGAGCTGATCGCCGACTGCCGCTGTCGCGACGGCTGTCCGGCTTGCGTGGGGCCGCCCGGCGAGATTGAAGCAAACACCAAGGACCTGACCCGGCAACTGCTGAATATCGTCCTGCGCGCCGGCGAAGAGGATCGCTGAGAATGACCTTTCACATCCCATCTGTCTCATTTGGCGGCGACGGCCCGCTGCTCCACTTTGCGCCGGCGAACGGCTTCCCGCCGGGCAGCTATCGCCGCTTTCTGAGCTACCTGGCCAGGCAATATCGCCCGCTGGCGATGTTGCCGCGCCCGCTATGGAACGGCGCGCTGCCGGATGCCGGCGCCAACTTTCGCACCTTTGGCGATGACCTGGTTCGTTTCTGCGATCAGGAAGAGCTGCGGCAAGTGATCGGAGTCGGTCATTCATTGGGCGCGGTCGCCACCCTGTACGCCGCTATCGAACGCCCGGCATCTTTCCGACAATTGGTGCTTATCGAGCCGGTCTTCCTGCCGCCGGACCTTCTTGCCATGCTGGCTGCCAACCCGGGCATCGTAGAAGCGGACCCCCCGAAAACCGCGACCGGGCAGCTTGCCTGGCCGGCGTTTGTCCGGGACGCCCCCAAACGGCGCACGCATTGGCGCGATCGCCGGCATGCCTACGAGCATTTTCGTTCCAAGGGCGCCCTCCGCGGCTTTTCTGACGAGGTGTTGATGGACTATGTCCAGGCGGCCACGCGCGAGCGGCCGGATGGTTCGGCCGAACTCGCTTACCCTCGCGAGTGGGAAGCGACCATCTACACCCGGCCACCCCTGGATGTCTGGGAGCAGGTGACCCGTTTGCGCGTGCCGACTATCGCTGTGCGCGCGGGAAAGAGCGACACGCTGGCCCCGGCCGCCTGGCAGCTGTGGCAGCAGTTGCAGCCGGAGGCGCGCTTTTTCGAACTGCCGGAAGCCACCCACCTGCTGACCTTTGAGGAGCCGGAAGCCGTCGCCGAAGCGATCCTTTCTTTTCTGAATGAAGTAGGCTGAATAACCTGGGAGGATTAAGCGTGAACCTGGACATCGTCAAGCGCCTCTATGATTACAACAACTGGGCCTGGGATGAGGTTTTTGCCAGCCTGGAACAACTGCCGGATGAGCCATACAAAGCAGCACGTCCCTACTTCTGGGGGTCCCTGCACGGGCTGGCCGTACATGGGTTGACTGCGGAATGGATCTGGCTGCAACGCCTGCAAGGCGTAAGCCCAACGGCAATGCTCGACCCGGCAGCCTTCGCGGATTTCGCTGCGGTCAAGGCGCAATGGTTGGACGTGCGCGCCGGTTGGCAGCGCTACCTGGCGTCACTTAGCGAGGATGACCTGGATCGCGATGTCGAGTATCGCAACACCCGCGGCAACGGCTTCACGCTGGCCAGGCTGGACATTCTCTTACACCTGGTGAACCATGCCACCGAACACCGCAGCCAGATGACGCCGGAGTTATATGCCCTGGGTGTGCCGACCAAGCAGCTGGACTACATGCGCTTCCGGCTGAAGCCATAGCGTGCAGATTCCCGGACCCTTGGCGACGAACCAGATCTCGTATGGAAAGGAAGTTCCGGGAATCCGGACTGCCGGCCCTGTGGAAAAGTTGTGTACAGCAGGGCGGTTTCTCCGGTAATTAGTGGATAACTTGACATAGTCAGAGCGCTTTGAAGTCTAACTGCCGGCGCATGGCATTTTCACAGCCGGCCAACTCAACCAGGATCATTTGATGCGCCGTTTTGTTCCAATAGCCGGCGCAGGGCCGCCAGCTCGTTCTTGATGGCGGCGATGTCCGCCTCGATCGCGGCCGAGGCGACCACCGGCTCTTCCTCCGCGGCCGGCGCCGGCGGCGAGCCGACAAGCAGGCTGGAGAGAATGCTGGCGAGAACGCCGATGAGTCCCACCCCCATGACCATAATGAAGAATGCCGTGACCCGTCCCCAGAGCGTGACCGGGTAGCGGTCGCCATAACCCACGGTGGTGATCGTTACCAGTGAATACCACAGGGAATCTCCCCCGTCCACGATGTTCGCATCCGGCGACTTGCTCTCAAATTGTAGCACCAGCACACTGGCCACAGTCAGCACCAGCAGGCTCAACAGGATGGTGATAAAGACCGTGTATCTGCCGCGGTTCTCAATGATATCCTTTACCAAGTCCTCTTTGTTATTGCCGCGCATCAGCCGCGCGATGCGCGCCAGCCGGCTCAAGCGGGCCAGGCGGAAGAGGCCGGAGTACTTGAACGCTACTCCGAAGGACGGAATTGAGCCGATCAGGTCGAGCCAGCCACGCTCCTTGATGAAGTACTCCGATTTTGTGGGAGCCGACCTGAGGTTGATGAAGAAGTCAATTAAGAAGATGACACAAATGACGTTGTCATAGACTTGCAGCAAATCAATGGTCGTGTCCGAAAGCGGCAAGAGCATCACCACCATGACACCCAGCGAGAGAAGGGTGAGCACCAGAATGAAGATGTTGTAGGCGTTGCTGTGCCGGGAAGAAGCTCCGGATGCCTCTGTCATCGAATCCCTCCAACGTTATGCGTGCAGCGAATTTGCACTATGGTACGATACATCGCCGGCGAGAGTTGTCAACTGTCCTGAGTGCCGACTTTCATAATTGGATGGACGAAGAATCCGTAACCCGATTTTGCAAATCGGCGTCGTAATCCGATTTTACAAATCGGCGTCGTAACCCGATTTTGCAAATCGGTGTCGAAATGGAATTTCGACTTACATTCGTAACCCGATTTTACAAATCGGCGTCGA
>CAYVQP010000064.1:11945-15952 GCA_964452775.1 uncultured Ardenticatenaceae bacterium
GTCGAAATGGAATTTCGACTTACATTCGTAACCCGATTTTACAAATCGGCGTCGAAATGGAATTTCGACTTACAGCGGAGGAGACGACCCTTCGCGAAACCGTAGGACAGGAGGGTTCCATGCAACACACCTTACGCGCCGGCATGGTGGCAGCGTTGGCAGCCACCTTGGCCATGATCCTGATCGCCCTGTCACAGGCGGCTGCCGGCCCCACGTTGATCCTGCAGCCCAGCTTTCCGGCTGCCCCGCCCGGCGACATTGTGGCCGTGATCAACAGCTACCCGGGAGCGATGTTGCGCTTCTTCGCTGCCGACTCCCTCTTTATCCTCAGCTATCTGCTCGTGTTTGGGGCGCTCTACGCGCTGGCTGCCCCGCAAAGCCCGGCGCTGGCGGTGATTGGGCTGGCAGCCGGCGGCCTGGCCGCGTTCCTTGATGCCACGGAGAACGCCGTCTTCATCAGCTTTGCTACCCTGGCGCAACAGGGCGTGCAAACATCCGTTGGCGAGTTACCCTTGCCGGCGCTCTACATCGCCGCCAATCTAAAGTGGATGGCCGCCTACGCCGCGCTATACGCCTTCGGGCTGGCGTTGCCGCGTGAAAGCCGGCTGGACTGGCTGGTAGCCGGTCTGATGCTGCTTTTCCCCCTGGTCGGGGCGCTCACCATGCTCGTACCTACGCTGACCTCCGTGATCGCCCTGCTGATGCTGGTGGGCATGCCCCTCTTTGCCTTCTACTTTTGGCGGCTTTTGCGCAAGGAGTCTAGTACCTAATCTCGCCGCAGCTTACGATAGGTAATCCGGTGCGGTCGATCCGCATCGTCGCCCAGCCGGCGGCGGCGATCGTCGTCATATTCGCTCCATGCGCCGGGGAACCAGAACACCTGGCTATCTCCCTCAAACGACAGCGTGTGCGTCGAGACCCGGTCCAGGAACCAGCGATCGTGGCTGATGACGATGGCGCAGCCGGCAAAGTTGTTCAGCGCCTCTTCCAGCGCCCGCAGCGTATCCACATCCAGGTCATTTGTCGGCTCATCCAGCAACAGCACGTTGGCCCCTGAGCGCAGAATCTTCGCCAGGTGAACGCGGTTGCGTTCGCCGCCGGAGAGCGCGCCGACCAGCTTCTGCTGGTCGCTGCCGGTGAAGTTGAAGCGAGCCACGTATGCCCGGGAATTGACGCTGCGCTTGCCCAATTGCACATGATCCTGTCCCCCCGAAATCTCTTCCCAGACGTTTTTCGTGGGGTCCAGCGTGTCCCGGCTCTGATCCACGTAGGCCAATTGCACCGATTTCCCGATCTCCAGCGACCCGCTATCCGGCGTCTCCTGGCCCACGATCATGCGCAGCAAGGTCGTCTTGCCGGCCCCATTCGGCCCGACCACGCCGACCACCGCCCCCGGCGGCACGTCAAAGGTCATATTCTCTACCAGCAGCCGGTCGCCATACGCCTTATTCACCTTCGCAGCGCGCAGCACCACATCGCCCAGCCGATCCCCCGGCGGAATGTATATCTCCAGCTCCGCGCTGGCCTTCTCCGTGTCCTGGTCCAGCAACCGCTGGTAGGAGGTGATCCGCGCCTTGCTCTTCGCCTGCCGTGCTTTCGGGGTCAGCCGGATCCACTCCAGTTCCTGCTCAAGCGTCTTCTCGCGCTTCGAGGTCGCCTTTTCCTCGTGCTGCAGACGCGCCTGTCGCTGCTCCAGCCAGGAGGAGTAGTTGCCCTTCCAGGGGATGCCCCGGCCCCGGTCCAGCTCCAGGATCCAGCCGGCCACATTGTCCAGGAAATAGCGGTCGTGCGTCACTGCGATAACCGTGCCCTGATATTGCTGCAGGTGGCGCTCCAACCAGGCGACCGATTCCGCGTCCAGGTGATTGGTCGGCTCGTCCAGCAGCAGGATATCCGGCTCCTGCAACAGCAGCCGGCACAACGCCACCCGCCGCCGCTCGCCGCCGGACAGCACCCGCACCGGCGTGTCCCCCGGCGGGCAGCGCAGCGCGTCCATGGCCAGCTCCAGGCGACTGTCCAGGTCCCAGGCGTTCAGCCGGTCCAGCTCATCCTGCACCTTTCCCTGCCGGTCGAGAAGCGCATCCATCTCCTCCGCTGAGAGCGGCTCGGCGAAGCGGGTATTGATCGCGTCAAACTCGCGCACCACATCTACAATCTCCTGCACGCCCTGCTCGACGATCTCACGCACCGTCTTGCTCTCATCCAGCTGCGGCTCCTGCTCCAGGAAGCCCACCGCGTAGCCCGGTGAAAGCATCGCCTCTCCCAGATGTTCCTTATCAATGCCGGCCATGATGCGCAGTAGCGTGCTCTTGCCCGCGCCGTTCGGCCCAATGACGCCGATCTTCGCCCCGTAGAAATAGGAGAGCGAAATGTCCTTCAGGATCTGCTTGTTGGGCGGCACGATCTTGCCCACCTGCAGCATTGAGTAGATGATCTTCTCGGTCATACAAGACGCTCCAATGGTGTTGCTTCCTGCCTCAGCCCGGTGTACTTGCGCTGCGAGAAGGCCGTCAGCACCAGGTAAACGATAAATGCCCCCAACACAGCCCCGGCAATCGCCGCCATCGCTGCATATGGGCTGAAGCGGGTGAACAACTGTCCGCTAATCCAGGGTAATATCATCGAGCCCAACGACGCGCCGACGAAAAACCAGCCGGTCACTTGCCCGGTGATCGCCATCCGCCGCTCGGCAAAGCTGAGCATCGTGGGGAAGACCGGGGCCATGCATAGGCCCAACCCGAACACGCCAACCTGCAATGCCAGCGCTGACTCCCGCAACAGGAGAATCGTCCCCAGACAGGCCAGACAGCCGAGCAGTGCGACGAGGAGTATATAGCGCGGCCCAACACGAGTAGAAATGGGCACCGCCAGCAACCGGCCAATGGTCAGCGCTCCCCAGAAGGCCGAAGTCAAATAAGCCGCGCCTACCTCAGTCGCCAGGCCGAGCGCCACCGCGTAACTATAGAGCCAGCCGCCAAAGCTGACTTCCGCCCCTACATAGAGCACGAAGAAGAGGGCCACCAGAAAAGCCAGCCGCCGCGACACCTCCCGACCATCAACGGTCGCCTCCTCCCGCCTGGGCGCTGTGGGGCTGGAAAGGCGCAGCAATACAATGGCGACCGGCAAGACGATCAGCGCCAACAGCCAGTACGCCGCCTGCACAGACCCGGCCGAGATCGCCTGGGCAACCAACACCGGAGCCAGAAACGCGCCCACGCCGAAGAAGAAGTGCAGCCCGTTCATGAATGGGGCTACCCGGCTGCCGTGCACCCACATCAAGAGCGTGTTGCCGCCCAGGTCCAGCGTGATATCCCCCACGCCCAGCACGAAGACGATCAGCGCCAGCACCCACAGTTGCCGGCCCAGCGGAATCAGCGCCAGGGTGATCGCCATAATCAACAGCAGTCCGGCGGCTACCGGGTGCGCCGGTCGCCGGTCAAAGAGGCGCCCGCCGAATGCCGACCCCACCAGCCCGCCCAACGACTTGGCGGAAAACAAGATGCTGATCTGGCTGAGCGGAACGGCGACGTTATCGGCCAGCCAGGGCAACGTCGGCCCCATGATGGCGGCGGACAATCCGATGATCAGGAATACGACATAATAGACCGCCGTCTTGATCATGGCCGGGTCACGCAGCGTCGGTCGAGCCGGTTCGTTCAATCGTTTTCAGGGCCTCCTCTGCCCGGCTTCTCCCCCACCAGCACGATGTTTGTCGGCGGGAAGGGGAGCGGTTGTAGCTCACCGGCCCTCTGCCTGAACAACGCTACCCGCCCCTGCCAGCGATTGCCGGCAATCCAGGCACTGGTGTAGATCCGCGATCCCCGGTTGGGCGCGTTGGGGTCTTCCACGACGCGGAAGCCGGCCTCTGCCAGCGCGGCCTTCCACTCCACAAAATCCCAGAAGGCGAACTGCTCGTGCATCTCGCTGCGCCAGTTCTCCACGTAATCCTTCTTGCTCATGAACTCTGCCGCGTCTTGTAACGAGAGCCGGATGTACGCCTCGCCGGC
>CAYVQP010000064.1:16052-22948 GCA_964452775.1 uncultured Ardenticatenaceae bacterium
TCCTCACTCCCGGCATACTCCTGGAACACCCTCTCATTGTCGCCGTCAAGCCGGTCCAGCCGCATTACCACCTCTTGCCCCTTGTCCGCCGGCCCGACGACATCGCGGATCACCAGCCGGCCTCCCGGCCTGGTCTGCGCGTACTTCTGCCGGAAATACTCCCGCACCGTGCGCTCGCCGTCGCCGTAAGACCACAGCTCGTGAATCGTGGAGTTAGAGATAGTCGTGTCAATCGAGTCCGGCTCGAAGATCTCCTGCAGAATGTTGCGCTGGTGGAAGTGCACGAACGATCCGCCGAAATGGCCGGCCCGCTGTCGCTCTTTCGCCCGAGCCATGAACTCGCCCGTGATCTCGATGCCGATCAGGTCCGAATCAGGGAAGTCACGGGCCACCAGGGCGAGCAGCGCCCCGTCCGCGCAGCCCTCATCCACGATCTTCCCCGGCAGCAAACTCTCCCGGATATCGGCGTACTTGACGTTGATGATCTCCTGGTTGCTCATCCCCAGGGCATAAACTCCGTAGTCGCGGTTGTCGGTCAGGCTGCCGGCCTCATTGAGCAGCGGATCGCGCCACAGGCGCAACACCCGCCGCGGGACATCCGGGAAGTCCTGCCAGAGGTCAAAAGTCGCCGGGGCCAGCTCGCGGCGCAAAGTGGGATCATGTTGCCAGCCTTCACCCACAGAGACGAAATGCTGTAAGAGCCGCATGGGCGTCCAGGGCGCCGGCTCCGGCTCACCCAACTCGGCCGGCAGTATCGCAAACCCCAGCTCCCGATATTGGGCGATCAGCGCCTCCGTCGAGCAGAGCACCACGCAATTCTCCGGCGCCAGCTCCAGGTTCCCTTCGCATTGCTCGGCGATCTCCTGCAATGTGTAGCGCGCGAAGCGAGGCGTGGGCCGGTAGTGGGGGATGCCGATGATCTGGTAGCAGATCCCCAACGTCAGCTCCAGGTTGCGCGCAAAGCGATCCACCCCGATTGCCCGCACGTGAAACGGGATCGGGTTGTAGCGGCTATGCTCCTGGTTGGCCGACGTTATCGCAAAAATAATCTGGTCAATCGGTTCCCTGATGGCCGGCGATTGACCGTCCAGGAAGGGCAACGCTTCCGGCGGCATTTGCAGGATGCCGGTCAGGTAGCGCGCCTGATAGGCGGTATTCAGCAGGTGTCTGCCGGGGAACAACACATAGCTCATCTGGGGCACGATTGTAGAACGATTTCGCGATTGGTTCTACAATGGCAGCAAATCCAGCCCAAAACCCCGCAGGTCTCTCACAGGCCCATCGCGGCGCGAGCTTGACCTGCGGGGTTTCCGTAAAGGCTGGACAAGAGAAGCAGATAAGGAGCGCGAGAAATGTCCAGACAACGTGGTTGCCTAATTGGAGCCGCGATACTTGCTGGAATAATCGTCATCGCCGGCTTCCTCCTCGCCCGCAGCCTGACCAGCCAGGTGAACGTATTGGGCCTTGTCGGCAGCGGCGGCCCGGCCGAGCAGCTGACCGTCCCGCCCGGCTTCGAGGCGAACGTCTTTGCCGAGGGGCTGAGCGGCCCGCGCTTCATGGCCCTCGGCCCGGAGGGCGACCTCTATGTCGCCGATAGAGGCAATGCCCGCATCGTCGCTCTGCCTGATGCCGATGGCGATGGCCGGGCGGACAACATCCGTGTATTCGCGGAGAATCTGGACGGCGTTCACAGCCTCGTTTATCGTGACGGCTCCTGGTATGCGGCCGTGCCTACCGGCGTTATCGAGCTTATTGACACAGACGGCGACGGTGTGGCGGACGAGCGCCGCACGCTCACTGATGCCCTGCCCGGCGCACACCACAGCACCCGCACCGTGCTCTTCCAGCCGGATGGGCGCATGGTCGTCTCCATCGGCTCCAGTTGCAATGTCTGCGTCGAGCAGGACCCGCGCCGCGCCGCCATCGTCGTTTACGACCCGCTCCCGCCGGCCGGCGAGCGCGTCTACGCCTCCGGCCTGCGCAACGCTGTCGGCCTTACCCTGCACCCTGATAGCGGCGAGCTATGGGCCACGAACAACGGCCGCGACCTGATGGGCGATGACCTGCCGCCGGAAACCCTCTACATCATCAAGGACGGCGGCGACTATGGCTGGCCGGCCTGTCACAGCGGGCGCATCCTCGACCCGAACCTGGGCGCGCCGGGGGACTGCGACGGCGTGATCGCGCCGGTGGTGGAGATGCAGGCCCATTCCGCCCCTCTCGGACTGGCCTTCTACACCGGCGACGCCTTCCCGCCCGAATACCAGGGCGACCTCTTCATCGCCTTCCACGGCTCCTGGAATCGCAGCCTGCCCACCGGCTACAAAATGGTGCGTCTGCCCTTTGAGGATGGGCAGCCGGCCGGCCCAGTGGAGGACTTCGCCGCCGGCTGGCTGGCGGATGACGGGGCGATCAGCGGCCGGCCCGTCGGCGTCACAGTCGGCAGCGACGGCGCGCTCTACATCAGCGACGATCGCGGCGGCCTCATCTATCGGATCAGCTACCCTCCTTCCAGGTGACAGGCACTTCCGAACGTGCCTGTCACCTAATGGCCAGGCGTGCCTGTCACCTGAGATTCGGCTAAACTTCCGCCCATGCCTCGCGACAGACTGCAGAAATCCGCCGGCCTGCGCCTGGCCGTCTTCACCCTTAGCCGGCTGGTCATCAACACCGCCCTGCGCTTCACCTACCCCTTCCTCCCCGCCCTGGCGCGCGGGGCCGGCGTCTCCCTGACCGACATCTCCCGGCTGGTTGCCTTGCGCAGCGCGGTTGGCCTCACCAGCCCGCTCTTTGCACCGCTTTCCGATCGCCTGGGCCGCCGCATCACCCTGATGCTGGCGCTGATCATCTTCACCGCCGGCAACTACGCCGTCTTCTTGCGTCCGACCTATTGGCTCCTGGCCGGCGCGCTGATCCTGACCGGCATCGCCAAGGTTATCTACGACCCTGCCGTCCAGTCCTACCTGGCCGATACCGTGCCCTACCAATATCGCGGGCGCGTCTTCTCCGTGCTGGAGCTATCCTGGTCCGGCGCATTGCTGATTGGCGCGCCGCTGTTGGGCATTACCATGCAGCGACAGGGTTGGTCTGCGCCCTTCTTCTGGCTGGGCGTGTGCGGCCTGATAGCCACACTATGTCTCTGGCTGGTCATGCCCCCCGATCGCCCAGCCCCGCACCATCGCCCAGCCGCCGGCTCCCGGCGCACTCTGCTCCGGCAACAGCCCATCATCTGGGCAGTCTGCGCCTACCTATTCATGATGATGGGGGCCAATGAATTACTGCTCATCGTGTTCGGTTCATGGATCGAAAGCCAATTTGCCCTCAGCTTTGCCGGCCTGGGGTTAGCGGCGGCCGTCATCGGCGCCTCCGAATTGCTTGGCGAATCCTCCTCCGGCCTGGCGGTTGATCGCTTCGGCAAGCGGCCGGTGGTCATCACCACGGCGCTGTTCACGATGCTCTGCTATTTGCTCCTGCCGCTGGCCGGCTTCAGCCTGGCCTCTGTGCTGGCTATGCTTTTTCTACTCTTCGTCGGCTTCGAAATCACCATCGTGGGCGGCCTGCCGCTGCTGACCGAGACCCTGCCGCAGGCGCGGGCCGTGCTGCTCTCCATGGCCTTGGCCGCCGGCAGCGCCGGCCGGATGAGCGGCGCGCTGGCCGGCCCTCTCGTCTGGGAGCGATTCGGGCTGCCCGGCGTCAGTCTGGCCTCCGCGCTAATCACCTCGCTGGCCATCATCATCCTGGTTATCTGGATAAGGGAAGCGCCGGCCGGCAACGCGGCCCCGGCGGATTCAGCGGCTTTTGATTGAGGGACAATGCAATGAATGATGGACTGCTGATCCACAACATCGGCCAACTTTGCACCGTGCCCGCCCAACGTGGCCCGCAGCGCGGCTCGCACCTGGGCAATCTCGGCATTATGCTTAACGCCGCCCTGGTTGTGCAGGACGGGTTGGTCGTCGAAGCCGGCCCGTCGCCGGAGCTGGAAGCGCGCTATCCCGGCAGCGCCCGGCTGGACGCCGGCGGACGCTGCGTGGTCCCCGGCTTCGTCGATCCGCACACCCATCTGCCCTGGTACGGCGACCGGGCCGGCGAGTTTGCGATGCGGCTGGCGGGCGCGACCTACATGGATATTATGGCCGCCGGCGGCGGAATCATGTCCACCGTCCGGCGCACCCGTGAAGCTTCACTTGACGAGCTGGTGCAGGACAACATGCCGCGCCTGCGCCGCATGCTGGCCTACGGCACGACCAGCGCGGAGGCCAAGACCGGCTACGGCCTGGAAAGCGCCGCGGAATTGAAGCAACTGGATGCTATTGTGGCCTTGAACGACGCTCAGCCAATAGAACTAACCCCCACCTTCCTGCCCGCTCACGCCGTGCCCGCCGAGTACGCCGGGCGCACCGATGAATACGTCGAGCAGGTCATCAACGAGATGTTGCCGGCCGGCGCAGCCTGGATGCGCGCGCGCGGCGTTACGCTCTTCTGCGATGTCTTTTGCGAGGCCGGCGCCTTTGACCTGGCGCAGACCCGGCGCATACTGGAAGCGGCGCAGGCGATGGGCTACCGGCTGAAGGTGCACGCCGACGAGTTTGTCGGTCTGGGCGGGACCGGCCTGGCCGTGGAACTCGGCGCAGTGTCGGCCGATCACCTGGTGAAGACGCCGCCGGCGGACATTCTCGCTCTGGGCCGGGGAGAGACGATCGCGGTGGCTTTGCCGGGGACCCCTTTCGGCCTGGCCCACCAGGAATACACGCCGGCCCGGCAGGTCCTGGAGGCCGGCGGCGCGCTGGCCCTGGCCACCGACTGCAATCCCGGCACCAGCTGGTGTGAATCAATGCAGATGATGATCGCCCTGGCCTGCCGCTACCTGCGTCTCACCCAGGCGCAGGCGCTCGCCGCCGCCACCCTCAATGCCGCTTATGCGATTGGGCGAGGGGAGGAAGTCGGCAGTTTGGAGGCGGGCAAACAGGCGGATCTGCTGATCCTGAGCGTCTCCGACTATCGCCGGTTGGGCTATCAGTACGGGGTGAACCTGGTAGACGTGGTCATCAAGCGTGGCCAAATTGTGAGCGATGCGCGCACCGGTTATAATCAGAACACCCCGTAGGTCTCAAGAGAGATCTCACAGAGCGACCCTTGATGCTTAATCACTACCGGCAAGCAGCCTATGCGCTGCTCCTATTGTTTCTGCTGACGGCCTGCCGAAATGGTCAGCCGCCGGCCGGCTCATCCCCAACCCCCTTAGCCGGGACCCCCTTCGCGGCGATAGAGAGCACCGCCGTGCAGGCGACCATCGCCGCGCCAACCCCCACGCCGATCCCGCCAACTCCAACCATCGCCATCCCGGTTGTGGCCTTTGTGAATGGCGAGCCTATCTATCTGCCGGAGCTGGACGCGGCCGTCGCCGGCCGGGAACAGGGCTTCTATGGCGTGCTCGACCCGGCGCTCACCGATGAGCAGGCGCGGGCGCTCATCCTCGACCGGCTGGTAGAGGAGAAGCTGATCGCCCAGGCCGCCGCCGCTCGCGGCATCAGCGTGACCGACGAGATGATCGCCGCCGAGATGGCCGAGCTGCGCCGGTTGGCGGACGAATCGGGCGCCGCAGGGGAGTACACCAGCTGGCTGCAGGCCAACGGCTGGACGGAAGAGGATCTGGCAAAAATTGTGGCCCAGCAGTTGTTGCTCGACCAGATGGTGGCCCTGGTGACCGCCGATGTGCCGGCGACCGCACCCCAGGCGCACGCCCGTTATTTACAGGTAGACGATTTGGTCCTGGCGCAGACGCTGGTCACCGAACTGACCGCCGGGGCCGATTTCGCTACCCTGGCGCGCACCCACTCGCTGGATCGCGCCACGGGCGAGGACGGCGGCGATCTGGGCTACTTCCCCGCCGGGACCTTGTTCGTGCCTGAAGTCGAGGCCGCCGCCTTTGCCCTGCAGCCCGGCGAATTCAGCCCGATCATCAGCGTCACCGATCCCGCCAGCGGCCGCACCACCCACTACATTGTGCAGCTGATCGCCCTGGACCCCGCTCGCCCCCTGACCGCTGACGCCCGCGCCCGGCTGTTGCAGGAGCGCTTCGAGGCCTGGGTCGTCGAGCTGCGGGCCAACGCTGAGATTGTCCTGCAACTGGATCAGGGCGGCTGATCGCCCGCCGAGTGGCTTATGCCCGCGCTTTATCTGGTTGGAACGCCCATCGGCAACCTGGAGGACATCACTATGCGGGCGCTACGCATCCTGCGCGAGGTCAGCCTCATCGCTGCGGAGGACACCCGCAATACCGGCCGGCTGCTCAAGCACTTTCAGATCGCCACCCCAATGCTCAGCTATCACGAACACAACGAGGCCGAGCGGACCGACCAGATTGTGGCTCACCTGGCCCAGGGTGATGTGGCCCTGGTCTCCGACGCCGGCATGCCCGGCCTCTCCGACCCCGGCTACCGGCTGGTGGCTGCCGCTGCCGCTGCGGGGATTACGGTGACCCCCATTCCAGGGCCGACCGCCGCCATCACCGCCCTGGTGAGCAGCGGCCTGCCGACGGACCAATTCCTCTTTCTGGGCTTCTTGCCCCGGCAACGAACGGCCCGGCGCAGCGCCCTTGCCGGAGTAGCCAACTCTCCCTACACCCTCGTGCTTTACGAAGCTCCCCACCGGCTATTATCCTTGCTGGAGGATTTACTGGCGGTGTGCGGCGACCGGCCAATCGCCGTCGGCCGCGAGCTGACCAAGCTGCACGAGGAGATCTGGCGCGGCCCGGTGAGCGCCGCCATTCGCCATTTTGAGCAAGGCAAGGTGCGCGGGGAGCTGACCATCGTGGTCAGCGCTGCGGAAGCCGGCGAGCCGGAGCAGTGGTCCGAGGCGGCCGTCCGCCTGGCCTTGCGCGAACAACTCGCCCA
>CAYVQP010000065.1:0-5199 GCA_964452775.1 uncultured Ardenticatenaceae bacterium
GAAGATTCGCGGCTTCCGCATCGAATTGGGCGAGATTGAGGCCGCGCTGGCCCGCCACCCGGCCGGCAGCGCGAACGTGGTTGTGGCCCGCGAGGATCAGCCCGGCGACCGGCGGCTGGTCGCTTACCTGGTCCCGCCGGCGGGGATGGAGATGCCCGCCGCCGCCGAATTGCGCGACTTCCTGCGCGAGCAGTTGCCGGAATACATGCTGCCGGTCCAGTTCGTGGCCCTGCCGACCCTGCCGCTGACGCCGAACGGCAAGGTAGACCGCCGCGCCCTGCCCGCGCCCACCGCCGGACGGCCGGACCTTGCCCGCAACTATGTCGCTCCTCGCACCCCGCTGGAGGTGGAGCTGGCCGGCTTATTGGCGGGGGTGCTGCAGCTGGAGCAGGTCGGCGTTCACGACAATTTCTTCGAGCTGGGCGGCAACTCCCTGCTGGCTACCCGGCTCATCTTCCAGGTCAACGAGCGGGCCGGGGTGCAGGTTCCCTTGCGCTACCTGTTCGCCGAGCCCACCGTGGCCGGATTGGTGAAGGCCATTGACGCCGCCCGCCGGCCGGCCGCCGCCCAGGCAACCGGCCGCAGCGAGAGCCTCTTTGGCGATGTCTCCCTGGAGACGCTGCTGGCGGACGCCAGGCTCGACCCGGCGATCACGGCCGGCGACCTGCCCCGCGCCAACCTGACCAACCCGGAAAGCGTGCTGCTCACCGGGGTCACCGGCTTCCTGGGCGCATTCCTGCTGGTGGAACTGCTCGAACGGACGAGCGCGCGGGTCTACTGTCTGGTGCGCGCCGCCGGCCCCGCCCAGGCCGAACAGCGCCTGCGGGACAACCTGGCTCGCTACGAACTGTGGGACGAATCCTATTTGAAGCGGCTGGCGCTCGTGCCCGGCGACCTGGCCCGGCCGCGGCTGGGGCTGTCCGCGGCCGACTTTGCCGCGCTGGCCGGCCGGATTGACGTCATCTACCACAACGGGGCGATGGTCAACTTCGTCTACCCCTACGAAACGCACAAGAAGGTCAACGTGCAGGGCACCACCGAGATATTGCGCCTGGCGACGACGGCCCGGCTGAAGGCGGTGCACTTCGTCAGCACCCTCTCCGTCCTGCACACGGGCGCGCATGACGACGGGCGCGTTTACCGCGAGGATGTGGACCTGGTCGCCAACGGCGCGCCCTTCGGCGGCTACGCCCAGAGCAAGTGGGTGGGCGAAGAGCTGGTGCGCGAGGCCGGCCGGCGCGGCGTCCCGGCGGCGGTCTATCGCCCCGGGCCGGTGGGCGGACACAGTCTCACCGGCATCACTAACAGCGATGATATGATGAGCACCATCGTCCGCGCCTGCCTGTTGTTGGGCGCTGCGCCGGACCTGGACGTGCAGGTCGAAATTGCGCCGGTGGACTATTGCAGCGCGGCCATCGTGGAATTGTCCTTGCGGGAAGATACCTTCGGCAGCACTTTCCATCTGGCGAACCCGCAGCGCTGGGCCTATCGTGAGCTGGCGGCCTGGGCGGTCGAGCAGGGCTATCCGCTGCAGTTGGCCCCCTACGAGCAGTGGCGCGACCGGCTGCTGGCCCTGGCCCGGCAGTTGGGCGGCGACGAGTGGGGCGCGTTCTTGCCGCTGCTGCAAGAGACGGAGAGTGGCCAGATTTACATGCCGGCCATTGACGCGGGCAACACGCTGGCCGGGCTGGCGGAGACGGATGTGCGCTGCGCCCCGCTCGGGCCGGAGTTGATGGGCCGGTATCTGGCTTATTTTGCCCGCGCCGGGCTGGCGCCGGCGGCGGTTTCTGCGCCTTGAATTTGCCGGATTTTCCCGGAAACTCAGGCCCCTAGTTTTCCCGGAAACTTCTGAGTTTCCGGGAAAATAGCTTGGAACTCAGTTGATTTTCCCGGAAACTTCTGAGTTTCCGGGAAAATGGATGTGGATGGAGATGACCCTTGCTACGCACCACCGTTAACGCTTTCAACCGCATCTTCCCCAGCGCCGGCTATTACGCCAGCCGGCGCTGGTTCAACTACATCTCCACCCGCGACTCGGGCAGCCACATGCTGTTCATGAACTACGGCTACCACGCCGCGGAGCCGTTGGAGCTGCAGCCGCGGGATGAGGAGCATCGCTACAGCATCCAGCTCTACCACCGAGTGGCGAGCGCGGTCGAGTTGTTCGGGGTGGATGTGCTGGAGGTGAGCAGCGGCCGGGGCGGCGGCGCTTCCTACGTCATGCGCTACCTGGGGCCCCGCTCGCTGACCGGCCTGGACATGGCCGCCAGCGCCGTCGCTTTTTGCCGGGAGTATTATCGCGTTCCCGGCCTGCGCTTTGAAGCCGGCGACGCCGAATCCCTCCCCTTCCCCGACGGCGCTTTTGATGCCCTGCTCAACGTGGAGTCCTCCATTTGCTACCCGCACCCCGAGCGCTTCTTCGCCGAAGTGCGCCGCGTACTCCGGCCGGGCGGCCATTTTCTCTACGCGGACATCCGCACGCAGGAGGAGTTGCCGGCCTGGGAAGCGCAATTGGCCGCCACCGGCCTGCACCAGTTGCAGCAGGAAGACATCACCCAACAGGTAGTCGAGGCGCTGGACCTGGACCACGAGCGCCGCAGCCGGCTGATCCATCACTACGTGCCCCGGCCCTTGCGGCGCACCTTCCGTGAATTTGCCGGCGTGCAGGGCTCGGAGTTCTTTTACGGCGCGCTGGCCCGGCGGGAAAAGATTTACCGGCGCTACTTGTTCCGCAAGGAAGCGTAGCCGCCATATGAGCGCGCCGGCAAACGCGCCAGATGGCGCCCTGACTGTGCGGCTGCTTACCGAGCCGGCCTTTGTCGCCCAGGCCACGGGAATTGCCACCGCCGTGCGCCAGCTGCGGCAGGCATTTGCCGGGCGCAGCGATGTGCGCCTGGCTGAAGATGGCTCCGCGCCGGCGGACGTCGTTCACGCGCACACCGTCGGGCCGGATTACCTTCTGGAAAGCTGGCGGAACGGCGACCGGCTGGTCGTCTCCGCCCACGTCACCCCCGGCACTTGCCTGGGCGGCGTGCATCTGGGCCGGCTATGCTACCACTTCTCCCGCCTGTACATGCGCCTGGCCTACAACCGCGCCCGGCTGGTCATCGCCGTTTCGCCGGCGGTCCGGGACGAGTTGCGGGCGATTGGCGTGCGCCGGGAGATTGCGGTGCTGGCGAACAGCGTGGACCGCGACTTCTTTCGCCGCGGTTTGCGCGACCGGCAGGAGAAGCGGCAGGGGCTGGGCTACGGGCCGGATGACTTTGTCGTCCTGGGGGTGGGCCAGGTGCAGCCGCGCAAGGGGGTGCGCACCTTCGCCCGGCTGGCCGAGTCGTTGCCCGACTACAAGTTTCTGTGGGTGGGCGGGCGTCCGTTTGGCCGGGTCACCGCCGAATACAGCGCCCTGACCCGACTGATGGAGCAGCCGCCGCCCAATTTGACCTTTGCCGGCATGATGGACTTCGAGGCAATGCCCGACTATTACGGGCTGGCGGACGCCTTCGTTTTCCCCTCGCACCAGGAGACGTTTGGCTACGCCGCCCTGGAAGCGGCCGCCGCCGGCCTGCCCCTGGTGCTGCGCGACCGGCCGGAATTTGCCGGCCTGTTTCACAAGCATTATATTCCAGCCGCGGACGAAGCAGCGTTCGCCGCCGCCCTGCGCGCCCTGCGCGAGGACGACCAGCAGCTGGCCCACTGGCGCAACGAGTCCGCCCTGTTAGCCGGCCGCTACGACCTGCAAAACTACATTGAGCGGCTGGTTGCCATTTACTACTCAATTGCCCAGGGACAACCCTACTGGAACACGCAGACCGGCTAAAGGCCACCTGTAACCCGATTTTCCAAATCGGCCACATGTAACCCGATTTTCCAAATCGGCCGCATGTAACCCGATTTTCCAAATCGGGTTCGAAATGAAATTTCGAATTACAGAAGACGACCCGATTTTCCAAATCGGCCACATGTAACCCGATTTTCCAAAACGGCCGCATGTAACCCGATTTTCCAAATCGGGTTCGAAATGAAATTTCGAATTACAGAAGACGACCCGATTTTCCAAATCGGGTTCGAAATGAAATTTCGAATTACACTCATTGACCCGAGGAGTTTCGCGAATGGATAACGGCAACGGCAACGGCAACAACAAACAACCCTGGCAAGCCTGGCACTACATCGCGCTATGGATCATCGCCCTCATCTCCCTGACGCTCAACCTCTTGTTGTTCGCCGGCCTCATTGCCGCTCGCGCCAAGGCTCAGGAGGAAGTACGCAAAGTCGCCGGCGTGCTGGACCAGGTCACCCTACAGGAGAGCCTGGAGGTGCCCATCGTCATAGACCAGCAGCTGCCCCTCTCCCTGACCATCCCCTTCAGCGACACCTTCGAAGTGCCGATTAACGCCCTGGTGCCCGTAGACACGACCATCCCCTTTAGCGAGACCATTGACGTGCCGATAGACGAGGTGATGCACATCAACACCATCGTCAACGTGCCATTCGCCGGCGCGTCGGTGCCTATCCCCATCGTCACCGACATCCCCGTCAACCTGAATGTGACCGTGCCGATCAGCAAGCAGGTGCCGGTGGTGATGGAGATCCCGGTCAACCTGCTGGTGGACGTGCCCATCCAGAGCGACGTGCCGATTAACACCATGGTGCCCGTCAAAATGGACTTCCCCGTGACCGTCCCCCTGGCCGAGCTTGGCTTCAATTCCATCATGACCCAGGTGCGGGACGCGGTGAACCGGCTGGCGCAGGGGTTGGGGGTGGACCTCGACCAGCCCTAGCGGAATCCCGCGCGCCCTGGTCACCGGCGCGACGGGCATGCTCGGCCGGGCGGTGACTGATCAACTGCTCGCCGCCGGCCTGCAGGTGCGCGCGCTGGTCCGGCCGGGCAGCAACAGCGCCCAACTCGCCGGCCGGCCGCTGGAACTGCTCAAGGGCGAGTGGGAGCAGGCCGGGCTACTGGAGCAAGCGGTCGCCGGGGTGGACTACGTCTTCCATTGCGCCGCCGCCCTCTCCAGCAACGCCCCCTTCGAATCCTACCAGGAGGGCGACGCCCTGCCCGCCCTCTACCAGCAGACCAACGTGGACTACACCCAGGCGCTGCTGGCCGCCGCCCGGCAGACAGGCGTGCGCTGCTTCGCCTTCGCCGGCTCCGCCTCCGTGTACCCCCCGGACGCGCCCATTCCCACGCCGGAGGAC
>CAYVQP010000065.1:5299-11815 GCA_964452775.1 uncultured Ardenticatenaceae bacterium
GAGGGAACGCGCATCTACAACGCCGGGCCGGGCCGGCCGACCTCCCTGGCGGATTTCGTCGCCGCCTACCGGCAGGTGGCCGGGCGCGCCCCGCGCATTGTGCCCGTCTCACCGGCGGCGTCCATGGCGTTTGCGCGCTACGGCGGAGCCATATTGCGCCCGCTGCTCCGGCCCATTGTCGCCGGGGCGGACGCGGCGCTTACCGTGCAGGGGGTCGAGCTGCAGAACGCCGACTTTCTGCTGGATACGGGCCGGGCTGAACGGGAGTTGGGCTTCAAACCACAATACTCGCTTTCCGCCGGGTTGGGGGAGACGCTGCGGGGTTACGCCAAGAAAACCCCGTAGGTGGGCCGCTAAGGCTTCGGGCGTCTCCACGACGCGGACCCGGCCCACCTACGGGGTTTAACACGCGGGGTTTAAGAAGGAAGAAGTTTCCGCGATTCGATGGGAAGCCTGGTTTACCGCAGGGTGCTCGCCAGGAGAATTCCGTTCGCCCAATAGAAGCTGGTCGCGCCCGCCGGCAGGATGTCGTAGGTGGCCGGCCCGACGTATCGTACCAGGGTGGCCGAAACCACCAGCGAGCCGTCCAGCCGTTGCCCGGCGCGCAGGTCGCCTAGTCGCCGGCCGTCTGCGGTGGGATGGCCCGGCGAGGCCCACAACTCGCGCCCGTCGGCCAGGAACAGATGCACCACCTGGTGTTGCGCCGGGACTGCCGCCCAGCCGGCCTGCTCAACGGTGGTCGCCACTCGCCGGCCGCGCGCATCCAGGGTCCACACCGCGTCGCCGGCGCGCAGCTTCTCCACCGCTACCGGCCCGTCCGGCGTCTCAATTAGCGTCCCGGCCGCCAGGCAAATGGGGCAGGTCGGCGGCGTCGGCTCCTCGCTGTTCACCGTGATTTCGCCGAGCTGGCTGATGTGGCCGGAGACGGTGTACCCCTCGGACTCGCTCTCCTGAGTGCGCAATTGGAAGAAGTATTGGCTGCCGGATCGCTCCATCGAAATGGCGTTCAGCCGCTTGTACTCCTGATAGATTTGCAGCACCTGCTCATTGGTGAACTCGGTCATGCCGGCCAGCCCCAGGTGCGCCAGAATCGCCTCATACGCCTCCGCGTCCGCCTGGACATCTTTGATGCGGCTCAGCGCGAGGCCCATCTCGTCCGCGGTTGCTACCGGGAAGTAGTCTGGGTCGCAGTAGAAGAAGTTGGGGTAGGCGTCCAGCAACACGTAGCGCAATTGGCTGGGATTCATCAATTGGCCGGCGACAGAGACGGGTGTGGGGGTGGCCAGGTTGGGATTGGGCATTTCCGTCCCTCCCCCGCCGCTGTTTGACAGGGAGGGCGTGGCAGTCGCCCGGTTTGGGTCAGGCGCTTCGGTCGCGCCGGCGGTCGCCTCGTCCGATGCACCCGGCGGGGATGATGTCACGGCCACAGCGGTGGTTAACTGCGGCGTAGGCCCCGCGTTGCCGCTCAGTTCCGGCGTGCGAGTGACGTTATCTTGCGCGCTGCCCTGGCCGGCGGTGGGCGTCGCCGAGGCGGACACGGCCGGCGTGCCGCGTTCTTCGCCGCCTGGCTGGCAGCCGGCGAGCAGCAATCCAACAATGAGAGAGAGCAGCAGAAGGTATTTCATTTTTTCACCTCGGTTTCCTTCAGGAGACGGTCATCCATCACCTATATAGACGCCGGTCGCGCCGGAAAGGTTCCGATATCTTGAAGACCTGTCAGGTTCAAGAAAACCTGGCAGGTCTGGCGGCGACGCTTTGAGGTATGATAGTGTCCGTCGCCGTCATTGGCCAATTTCGTCGCGTGTCCTGAAAATGGATTGACCGTATGTTACCCGATTCCATCACCATCTCCTTTGAAACCTTTAAGTGGCATTATCTGTTGCTGATCCTCGTCTTCTTTGTAGCGGCCTGGATCATTTCGCGCCTATCCGGCCGGATCGCCCGCCGCTTTGTCCATCTCGGCCGGCGAAGCGGCAAGCGTCCCAGTGACGAGCGGCTGAAGACGCTGCACGGCCTGTATGCGAACGTGATTACGTTTTTCGCCTTTGGAGTGGCGACGGTGCTCAGCCTGTCGCTGTTTGTGCCTTCCTCGACCCTGCTGTGGGTCATCGGTCTGTTCAGCGCCGCCTTTGGCCTGGGGGCGCGACCGCTGGTCAGCGACCTGCTCACGGGCATCGGCTTCATCTTCGAGAACAGCTTCGACCTGGGGGAGAAGGTTTCCTTTACCGGCTTGCCGGGGGGTCACATTGACGGGGTGGTTGAGGCCGTTAACTTGCGCACCACGGTCATTCGCGCGCCGACGGGCGAGCCGCTGACCGTGCCGAATGGGGAGATCCGGGTCATCCGCAATTACAGCCGGGGCCGGTTTTCGACCGCCAACATCAGTATCAAGATTCACTCCCAGGACCTGGACCGCGCCCTGACCTTGCTGGAGTCCCTGGCCGAGGAGGCGGAGGAACTGCTGCCGAACTTGCTGGAACCGTGGCAGATAATCAGCGAGTCCGGCCTGATGGCGGAGCAAACGGAGTTGACGTTGCTGGCCAAGGCCCGGCACGGCAGCGCCGCCGAGATGCGCCCGCGCATGTTGTTGTTGATTCAGGAGCGCTTTGACGAAGCGGGGATTGCGCTGGCGTAGAACGAGTAGAATCCCGGAAACTCAGAAGTTTCCGGGATTCCGGGCTGACCTTATTTGCTGACCAGGAATGCGCACAGGTTTCGCAACAATCGGCTGTGACGCTCAACGGAGACCGAGCCGATAGTGCCAACTATCTTGTTTCGGGGGATCACGGCGAGAAAGCCAAGGCGAATTAGAGAATCCGAGATTAAGCCACTTGAGGCAAAGTCCTGGTCGCCGAAAACAATGAGTTCATCGAAATCGGCTACTTGCTGACGAAGTTGAGTGCTGACCCCGCACACCAAAGCATCATCGAACGGCGGCAGTTTCCGCAGTAATAGCGCCGGCCGGTTCTTCAGGCGGCCATCTGCCTGCGGAAGCGCCGTCAGAACAATGTCACCCTCCTTCATAATCAGGATTACGTTCCTTAAGCCGGCTCAATGAATAATCGGGTTCGGCGTCGCCATAGGCGGCGGCCAACCCTTCCATGGACAGCTTCGCCCACGCCAAATGCTCAGCGCCGGCCGGCTGCATGACCGTGACCAACAACGGGGTGTCCGGCTGCAACTCAAATGGCTCATCGAGCTGAATGTGCTTTCCGTCAAAGTGAGCGCGCAAAGTAATGGCTGGCATAGCACTCTCCCGTGGCCTGTCGTCCTTCACACCGCGTAGCCTGAACGAGTTTGCGGGATTGGTCCCAGGCTGGATGCTCGTATGATAGCACATCGCTGCAGCTGTTCCAGGATATTAGAACCCCGGAAACTCAGAAGTTTCCGGGATTCCGGGGTATGAGTACTTGACACTGGGTGCAGCTTCTTGCTTAATATGCTTATGGAGGAGTTTGCTTCCTTTGGCGAATGGTTGCGCCGGCGACGGGCCACACTGGGCCTGACCCGCGCGGAGCTGGCCGGCTGCGCGGGCTGCTCCGTCTCCGCCCTGCGCAAAATTGAGGCCGACGAGCGCCGCCCCTCCCGGCTGCTGGCCGAATTGCTCGCCGGCTGCCTGCGCATTTCGCCGGAAGAGCAGCCGGCCTTCGTGGACGCGGCGCGCGGCGTCCGGCAGACGGCCCGCCTGGGGTCGCCGGTCCCGGCAACGTTTAGCGCCGCGCCGCCGCCCATCGCCGCGCCGCCTGGTCCGGCGCGCCCCACCCCGGTCTGGAACCTGCCCGCTCCGGCCACTCCCCTGGTCGGCCGCGAGGCGGAGCTAGACGCGCTCGTCCACCTGCTGCGCAACCCCGAATGCCGGCTGCTGACCCTGGTCGGGCCGGGCGGCATCGGCAAGACCCACCTCGCGCTGGAAGCCGCCTGCAGCGTCTGGAGCCACTTCGCTGACGGGGTGTTCTTCGCCCCGCTGGAAGCCGTCGCCGTCCCCGAGCATATGGCCCCGGCCATCGCTCGCGCCCTGGGCATCAACTTCGCCGGATCCGCCGAGCCTCAGCGGCAACTGGTCACCTTCCTGCAGTCGCGGCAAGTGCTACTCTTCATGGACAACCTGGAGCATCTGCTGGACGGCGTCGCACTGCTGGCCCACATTCTGGAAGAATCGCCGGGCCTCAAGCTGCTGGTCACCTCGCGTGAACGACTGCAACTGCGCGGCGAATGGGACTTCGAGGTGCAGGGCTTGCCGGTTCCGCCCGCGGATGAGTTGGACGGGTTGGAAGCATACAGCGCGGTGCAGCTTTTCTTGCAGCGCGCCCGCCGCGCTCGCGCCGGCTTCGAGCTGTCAGACGGCGACCTCCCGGCTATCAACCAGATTTGCCGGCTGGTAGAGGGCATGCCCCTGGCTCTTGAACTCGCTGCCGCCTGGACGCCCGTGCTATCCTGCGAGGAAATCGCCGCCGAGATTGAGCGTGGGCTGGACATTTTGGCCACCACGCTGCGCGATGCGCCGGCCCGGCAGCGCTCCATGCGGGCGGTCTTTGACCACTCCTGGAAGCTGCTCACCGAAGAGCAACAACGCGCGCTGCGCTGTTTTTCCGTCTTTCGCGGCGGCTTCCGGCGGGAGGCGGCGAGCGCGGTGGTGGGCGCAGAGCTGCCGCTCATCTCTTCCCTGCTGGCCAACTCTTTTCTGCGCCGCGCCGCCGACGGCCGCTTCATGATGCATGACCTGGTGAGCCGTTACGCTGCTGAGAGATTGGCCGAAGACACTGAGGAGGAGGGAATGGTCGCCGGCCGCCACGGGGCCTACTACCTGACCCTGGTTGCCGGGCTGGAAGGGACGTTGAAGAGCGCCCGCCAACGCGATGCGCTGGCTCAATTGGATGCGGAAGCCGGCAACATTCGCCGCGCCTGGCTGCAGACCGTCGCCTCTGGCAATCCGGCGCTGATCCACCGGCCGGTGCGCGCCTTGTGGTACTTCTTCGAAATTCGCGGCTGGTTTCAGGAGGCGCTGACCGCCTTCAGCTGGGCGGCGGACACATTGGCGAACAGGTTTCCGACCCTGAACACGCCGGAGCTGGACGTCGCGGCCCTGCACGCCTACTTGCGCGCTCAGGAAGGGTGGTTCTTGCTGCGCCTTGGTCGCTTTGAAGGGGCCGCCCGGCATATGGCGGCCAACCTGGATGTGCTGCGGGCGGCCGGCGCCTATGGTTTTCTGGTGGACGCCCTGCAGCATGCCGCCGCGCTGGATTTACTGATGGGTAACTATGGCCGGTCGCGTGAACTCTACCAGGAAATGTACCGCTACGCGCTGCAGACCCAGGATCCCTGGAATGCCGCCATGGCTCAGACCAACATCGGGCTGACCAACCTGTCGCTTGGCGCCCCCGAAGCCGCCAGGGCGCAGATGGTCGAGTCGGTAAGCTCGTTTCGCGCTATCGGCGACTCCCGCATGCTGGCGGGCGCTCTGCACTTCCTCGGCGGCGCTTGCTGCGCCATGGGCGATTTTGAGGTGGCCGGCGATTACCTGTACGAAAGCCTGGCGCTCATTCGGGCGGTGGGCGATCGCTGGCTGGAAAGCATGGCCCTGCGCGAACTTGGCAATCTCGCCCACGAAACCGGCAGGTACCAGGAGGCCGCCTCGCTTTTCCTGGACAGCCTGGCTTTGGCGCGCGAAACCGACGAGCACTGGAGCCTGCTGCAGGCGCTGAACTTCCTGGGCGCGACCATGCTGGCCCTGAACGAGTTTGACCGCGCGCGCGCCGCCTTTAGCGAGGGGCTGACGATGGCCTGGGAGATGCAGGCGCTGCCCGCAGTCATGGCGACGCTGGCCGGGCTGGCTGAATGGGCGACGCGCCGGGCGGCGGTTGACGAACAATTGAGGTCCGCCCTGACCACGACCTATTTCGTCCTCAACCATCCGGCCTGCGACCAACGGACCAGGGAGGCGGCGCAACGGCTAGAAAGTGAGCTGGAGGAGCGGCTGGAGCCGGAGATGGTGGAGGCGGCGCGGGGGTTGGCCGGGACAATTACCCTGGAGGAGCTGGTAACCCGCGCCTGACGCTGCCGTGCATTCGATTGCCGGCAGGTGTTGCGTTGGCCGGATGCCTCTAGCGGTAAACCTCGCGCCGATGCCCAACCTTGACAATCGTCACCGTGACAACGTCATCTTCAACGGCATACAGGATGCGACAGTTTCCCTGCCGGACGCGGTAGACCTCCTCCCCAGTGACTTTTTCCGCGCCCGGCCCCCTGAGCTCGTCAGCCAGATCTTTGATTCGCTTCAATATCCTTTGAACGTCCTGATTGGGGATCTGGCGCAGGTCCTTCGTGACGGATCGCCTGAAGACGATCCTATATTTTGCCATGCGCCCGGAGTTCCTCCAGCAGTTCGTCGTAGCTGATCACCGGCTCGCCGGCGCGCTCGCGCACCTCCCTCAAGTCCTCGACATCCTCAGCCAGTTGCTCCCGCACCATTTCATTGATCAGCGCAGAAACAGTGCTGTCCGTCACCGCCGCCTTCAT
>CAYVQP010000065.1:11915-19036 GCA_964452775.1 uncultured Ardenticatenaceae bacterium
GAATCCGGGATTCTGTGCGCGCCCGGCCGCCTACGCCACCAGCAAGAATCCCGGATTCTCGGAAGAATCCGGGATTCTGTGCGCGCCCAGCCGCCTACGCCAATCCCAGCACGACCCCCAATATCAAGATGGCAAAGAACACATTCTGCACCGAGTGCACGGCGACGGCCATCCAGGTGCTGCGGAAGCGCCAGGCCGGGAAGGCCAGGAACAACGCCCCGCTGACCACATTTCCGGCTATCGTCCACGGCTGGTGCAGGTGATAGCCGGCAAACAGGACGCCGTTCGCCAGCCAGCACCAGCGGCCAAACACCCCTTCCATGCGCGGCAACAGCACCCCGCGAAAGAGGAACTCTTCTCCCAGGGCGGCGTTGAAGATGGACATCACCACGTACAGCCCCAGGAACCACCACGCCCCTACCAGCCGCTGCAGTAACTCCGGCGACTCAAAGAGCGTACTCGCATCATAGCCGGCGGGTTCGGCCAAAAAGGGCAGCAACCGGACCCACCCGCCGTTTACCGCCGGGGTAAGGGCCACGTCCCACACAATTCCACCGGCAACAATCGGAATCAGCCACAGCCACAGCCGGCGGCGCACCTGGCCCGTAGCCGGGTCGCGGGGCGCGTTCAGGCGCAGCCGGCGCTTCAGCGTCGCCCAGCGCAGGTCGCCCTCTTCCCGGCGCACGATGATCAGGGTCAGCACAAAGAGCCAGACCAGCCCGGCCGTCAACAGTAGCGTGCGCGTCACCCCGGCCCCGAGCGGGTCCGCGCTGAAGTCGGGCGAGATGGCCGGGAAGATCACCCAGCTCAGCAGCCACATCGGCCCGGCGGCCAGCGCCCAGATGCCCAGAATCTTGCCCAGAGAATACTGCCCCCCAGTATCCAGAATTGCATTGGAATATACACTGGTTTCCATGGTGACCTCCTTGCAGAATCCCGGAAACTTCTGAGTTTCCGGGATTCTGTAGTCTCCTAAGACGTTTCCGGAATGCCTGCTATCCCCGTTTCACCGATACTTCCGGGAGTCCGCGCCTGCGGGACCGCCTGCCGGCGCTTCCGAAGACGCCACACCACCAGCGCGACCGCCAGCAGGAGCAACGCCGGCAAAAGCACCATACCGCCCACCAACAGCTTCGCGGTCACGGTCAGGCTAGTACCCGGCTGGAAGGACAGCGGCTCATACACATACAGCGAATCGTCCGCTACGCCGGCATCGTAATAGCGGGTGATCATCCGCTCGAAGGCCGCCGGCTGGAAGGTGAACACATCCTCGGTGTGGCTCAGTTCGGGCAGCAGCACCATCTGCGCGTTGTGATAATAGGGTCGGGCCTCGTCCAGCGCGCCGGGCGGAGTGGAGAAGTCCAGCGTGCCGTTCACCAGCAGCATCTCCACGTCGCTCTCCTGGAATTCGCGCAGCTCCGGCGCGATCAGCTCCAGCGGCCACTCCACGGACATCGGCCAGATGAACTCTGACAGCGGCGCGCCCATCACCGTATCCCCCAGGCCGACGCTTTCCAACCCGGCGTACTTCTCTAGGTCCGCCGTGCCGCCCTTGCTGAACTGATCGCCCAGCACGGGCACATCGTCGGAAATCATGAGGCCCACCATCAGGTTCATGATCGCCAGGCCGGAAGGGTCGCCCTCGGCTGCGGAGAGATAGGCGTCAAACAACGCCGGCATGTTCTTGTTGAACATCAGCATGAAATGGGTGCTGAGGCGCACCGTGTCCGGGTCAATCTTGAAGAACAGCCAGCGCTCGGGCATGTTCCGGTTGACCTCGTAGATGGTTTGGGCCAGGTCGTCCGTGCGGCTGCTGCAGGATGGGTCCTGGGCGCACAACTCGTTGAGGCGGGCGAACATGCCCTCAAAGTCTTCCGTCCGGTAGATGAAGTGGCCGGGGGTGTTCACGCCCACCAGCACCAGGCGGTGCAGGCTGTCCGGATACATGTAGGCGTAAATCTGGGCCGGGCGCGTGCCGTAGCTCTCGCTGAACAGGTTGATGCGGTTATAGCCAAACGCCTTGCGCGCCGCCTCCATGTCCTCGATGACGCCGGGAATGTTGTAGCCGCTCAGGTCCACGCCGGCCTGCCGGTGAGCCTCGGCGCACTCCCCCACTCCTTCCACGTACTCTGCCCGCGCCTGTTCGCTGAACACATCTTTGCCGGAGTGCGACTTGATCAGCCGGTTCACTTCCGGGCAGGAGAGGGTCACCGTGCCTTCTACGCCGCGATAGCCCACCATGACCACATCGTGCTTTGCCAGCAGCCAGGCCGGCGGCGACCAGACGAGATTTGGCCCGCCGGGGCCGCCCTGTAGATAGAAGATGGGCTCCGCCGGCTCCGGTCCGGTCGCCGGGATGCGCACCACGGGCAGGGCGATCAGCCGTGAATCGGCCTTGTCCCAGTTCTCCGGCGCGACCAGCACGCCGCACTCTGCCGCGTATTTTGTTTTGCTGGTCGCCCCCTGGTATTCACATGGCTCCATGCCGGTAAGTTCGCCGGCTTGCGCGCCCTCAGGAACGACCACTGCCGGAGCTTTCGCGGAGCGGCAGCCGGCGAGGGCCACAAAGAGAATGAGCGCGATGACGAGATGCCTGGCTTTCATGTTCTTTTCCTCCTTAAATGGTGCAATGGATGTATGCCTGATTTCTGAGGCCCGGCCTGGTCCGCCGGACTGACTACGCTTCCATTATCAGGAGTTTTCCGGCCTCTTTGGGGTCAATGGGTGTCCCTCAAAATGTCCCAAGATGTGACACGTTTCGACACCCCGCAGGTTGTTGGGTGAGGATCGGGGAGACCTGCGGGGTTGAAGAAAACCCCGCAGGTCAGGTGAAGAAAACCCCGCAGGTCAGGGGAATTGCGGGGTTTCTTGTTTGCCTGATTGTGCTATTCTCTAGTTATGAAAACCGACCCGCCCGCCGCTCCATCGCCCACCGGCCCGGCCTTCACAGCGATTATCACCGCCGATACCGCCGCCCTCGACGAGCAGCCGGTGGCCGTTTACCTGGCCGGCCTCAGCGCGAACAGCCGGCGCACCATGCTCGGCGCGCTGGACGCCGTCGCCCGCATCCTCACTTCCGACGAGCAGGTTACGGCCTGGGACATCCCCTGGCAGCGGCTGCGCTTCCAGCATACCCAGGCGGTGCGCAGCGTGCTGCAAGAGCGCTACGCGCATACGACCGCCAACCGCATGCTATCCGCCCTGCGCGGGGTGCTGAAAGCGGCCTGGAAGTTGGGGCTGATGTCCGCGGAGGATTACCACAAGGCGGCCAGCGCGGAGAGCGTGCGCGGCGAGACGTTGCCGGCCGGCCGCGCCCTGGCCTCCGGCGAAATCGTGGCCCTGCTGAACACGTGCGAGCAGAAGCCGCTCGGCGTGCGCGACGCGGCGATCATCTCTCTGCTCTACGGCTGCGGGCTGCGCCGGGCGGAGCTGGTGGCCCTTAATCTGGAGGATTACCTGGAGCGCGAGGAGGAGCCGGAGCTGCGCGTGCGCGGCAAGGGCAACAAGCAGCGCGCCGTCCCGTTGGGCAGCGCCCGCCCGGCGCTGAACGATTGGCTGCGCGTGCGCCGTCGCGACCAGGGGCCGCTCTTCTGGGGCATCGGCAATCGCAACCGCCGCCAGCGGTTGACCGACCAGGCGGTGTACAACATGCTCAGCAAGCGGGCGCGGATGGCCGGCGTGGAGCGCCTCTCCCCGCATGATTTCCGCCGCACATACGTGGGCGACCTGCTGGATGCCGGGGCGGACATCGTCACGGTGCAGAAGATGGCCGGCCACGCCGACCCATCCACCACCAGCCGCTACGACCGCCGGGGCAGCCGCGCCCGCCACAAGGCCGCCTCGCTGTTGCACGTTCCTTACGTGCGCCGGACGCTGCCGGTCGATAGCGACGACTCGACATAATGCTGGTATTTAGCGGAGGTATGATGGAAGGTTACGACCGGTTCGAGATAGGTAAAACATATGAGAATCGGCTAGGCTTGTATGAAGTGACCGCAATTGAGCCGGGCAAGGATTTGCTGCGGGTGCGATACGAGAAAAGCGGCGAGGAAGAAGTCCTGCGACTATCAGCACAAGAGCGCATCCTGCGGAACATGGACTGGGACGCGCTGGAAAAGAAGCGCACTGTGGCGCAGGAGCGGGAACGCCTGCAACCCGGCTATGGGGTTGATTTCACGGGCCTGCGGGCAGCCGACTTTAGCCTGGACACCACCGGAACAACGTGGCGCAGCCGCCGCGGCCTGGCCGGCAAGGTAGCCCATCAACTTGCCGCCGGAGCGGGCTACGCCTTCGTCTCCTGGGCGATCTACGGTTGGCCGGTCGCCTTCCTGACGCATCATGAAGATTACCGCATGGCGGCCTACGAGCTCGGCGTGCGCAAGGCGAAGTTCACCCTGGAAGTGGACGAGCAGTGTATCTATTACGGGCTATATGTGGAGCGCGACGCCGGGCCGATGGGCCACACCTGGGATTGGCCGCGCCTGATGTCCGCCCTCTATCCCGGCTCGCCGCTGGCGGCGCAACTGGCGAGCGCGGAAGAAGCTCTTCAGCTCCATTGTATCGGTCGCGCTTTCGCCGGCCGTGAGACGACGCATTTTCACTTCAGCAATGGGCTTGGGGCCGGGGCCAGGTCGCTGTGGCCGGAAGAGAACCCGCGCTCAACGCCCCTCAGCAGTCGTTTAGAGCGGCTGGCGGCGGTCCCGGAGGACCAGTGGGTTGAGCTATACATCTTGGGGCAGATGGGCAGGAATGCGGCTGTAGCAGCCGGGGTGCGATTGTCCACGCTGATAGCCGACGTAATGCAGGCGTTGCTGCCGCTGTATGAGGTGGCGAGCGGCCGGAGATTACCGTAGCTTGGTCCAATCTTAGCCGGCTCAACCGGGCGAGATGTCTTTCTCGATGAAGGCCTTCATCCGCCCCAAGACCTGGTCTAACCCGCCCTGGTAGCCGGCATGCATCCCCGCCGGCTTTTCCCCTTCCGGCTCCTCGGTGGCAGCGGCGAAGCGCGTGCCGGCCGGCGTGGCCGTGAAGGTATAAGTCTCGTGATACTCCAGGTTGGACCAGCTGTCGGTCTGGCGGACGGTGAAGTAATCAAACGGCTGCCAGTCCACAATCTGGTACCTGAACTCCAACCCCTCGTGCGCGCAATGGAACTCCGATTGCACGCCCTGCCGGCCGCCGCGCTGGTCCGTGCGCTCCATGAAGGAGAGGCCGGCCATGGCCATCTTTAGCTCCGGCTTGGTGAAGTAATCCCACACCAGCACGGGCGGGGCGGCAATCTCCACCTCCGCCTTCGCCCAGGCCTGCTCATACGGCACCACCTTGCGCCGGCGCGCCTTCTCTCGTTGCCAGACTGCGCTCAGGTCATAGACCAGCATCTGCATCTCCCCCACCCCGGAGAACTCCTCCACGTGCTCGTGCAACTCCACGCCCAGTTCCGCCAGGCCCAACGCGTCAACGGCAGCCCGGCTGAACAGGGCGTAGGCGTGGATGCCCGTTCGCTCGATGACCTGATTCTTCAGCATGCGGTGCGGCACAATCACGTCCGCCCCCTGAAGCTCCTGCCGGTCGCCCAACTGCTGCACCACGTAGCTGCCGTAATGCACCACCATTTTCAGGTCCAGCGTGCCCATCTCCCGGCAGGCGCGGCAAGGACAGGTAGTGCGATATTGCATCTGCTCCAGGGTAGAGGCGAAGGCCAGGTAGAGGCTCTCCACCGCCTCCAACAGGACTTGCCCCTGAATGAAGCTGGTCTCCGGCACATACATGAAGATGGCGTCGCCGCGGAAGCCGGAGATGATGAAGGGCGGCTTGATCTGCTCCATTTGCGCCTTGAACAGCGACTGCAAAATCTCCACCGCGTGCTCCAACTCCGATTGGGTCATGAAGCTGGTGTAGCCGGAGATGTCCGTAATGATAAAGTAACCTCTGGCCATGGGTTTGCCTCCTGCCGGCAGACTATCTGGTCATCGCAGCATCCTGGCGACAACTCAAAAAGAGTAGCCCAAAGGCGCGCGGCTGTAAAGTGGAGATTGCGCGCCGGGGCGTTGCCCGTTCGCCAAGGTTGCCAACTTCGCAAAAGCCGGGCAACATTATCCTGGCGCGCGGGCGGCGGATGCTCGCGCCGGCCTGGAGGAGGCGATGGCAATGAACACCCCTGTCGTTCGATATACCAAGAGCGGCGATGTCAACATCGCCTATCAGGTGATTGGCGACGGCCCGCAGGACCTGGTGCTGGTCCCCGGCTGGGTCTCAAACCTGGAATACGCCTGGGAGGAGCCGAGTCTGGCCCACATGTATCGCCGGCTGGCCTCCTTTTGCCGGCTGATTCTCTTCGACAAGCGCGGCACCGGCCTCTCCGACCGGGCGCCGGGCTTTCCCACCCTGGAGCAGCGCATGGACGACGTGCGGGCGGTGATGGATGCCGTCGGTTCGCAGCGGGCGGCCCTGTTGGGCGCGTCTGAAGGGGGCAGCATGTGCATCCTCTTCGCCGCCACCTACCCCGAGCGCACCAGCGCCCTGATCGGCGTGGGCGTTTTTGCCAAGCGCGTCTGGTCCCCGGATTACCCCTGGGCGCCCACGCCGGAGCAGCGACAACTGTTCTTCCAGGCCATTGAAACCGGGTGGGGAGACGTGGTGGACCTGGAGTCGCTGGCTCCGAGCAAGGCGGACGACGAGCGCTTCCGGAAATGGTGGAGCGCTTTTCTGCGCCGCAGCGCCAGCCCCGGCGCGGCCCTGGAACTGGCCCGCTGGAACACTGAAATAGACGTGCGCCATGTATTGCCCGCCGTTCACGCGCCTACGCTCATCCTGCACCGCAGCGGAGACCGGGATGCGGCGGTTGGCGAGGGGCGCTACATCGCCGAGCGTATCCCCGGCGCGAAGTTCGTCGAGTTGCCGGGCGAGGACCACTTGATTTGGACCGGGGACACGGAGGCGCTCATTGACGAGGTGCAGACGTTTCTCACCGGCGTGCGCCCGGTCAGGGAGAGCGACCGCATCCTGGCGACGGTGCTTTTCACGGACATCGTGGACTCCACCCGCCGGCTGGCTGCCCTGGGCGACCGGCGCTGGCGCGACCTGTTGGAGGCGCACGACGCGCTGATTGGCCGCCTGACGAC
>CAYVQP010000065.1:19136-22911 GCA_964452775.1 uncultured Ardenticatenaceae bacterium
GCGGCGGCGAAGTGTGGATATCGCGCACGGTTAAGGACCTGGTGGCCGGCTCCGGCATCCAGTTCGTGGAACGGGGGGTCTACACGCTGAAAGGAGTGCCGGATGATTGGCGGCTGTTTAGCGTCGCACCGTAAGTGGTTTTTGCGCCATATCCGTTACGATAACCCCGCAGGTGCGGCTGACTATGCACCGCCTGCCCTGGAGCCGGTCAGCAGCTGCGGGGTGTTGGGCCTCCAGGCTGGCCCAATTCGGCCTGATTGAGCCGCCGGGCAAGCGCCGGTCACAGTAATAGGAGTATCTTCCATGCAAATCGGCCTCATCTTTCCCCAAACCGAGTTCGGCCACGACCCCATTGCGGTGCGCGACTACGCCCAGACGGCGGAAGCGCTGGGCTTCGCGCACATCGTCGCCTACGACCACATCCTGGGGGCCAATCCGGATCGCCCCGGCGGCTGGCGCGGCCCGTACACCTACCAGCACTCCTTCCTGGAGCCGTTCGTGCTCTTTACTTTCATGGCCGCGCACACCAGCCGCATCGGCTTCGGCACGGGCGTGCTCATCCTGCCCCAACGGGAGACGGCGCTGGTGGCCAAGCAGGCCGCCACGTTGGACGTGCTCTGCGGCGGCCGGCTGCGGCTGGGGGTGGGCATCGGCTGGAATGAGACGGAGTACGTGGCTATGAACCAGGATTTTCACCGCCGCGGCCGGCGCATCGAGGAGCAAATCGAGGTTCTGCGCCTGCTGTGGACGCAGCCGCTGGTCAACTATCGCGGCCGCTGGCATGACCTGCCGGACGCCGGCCTGAACCCGCTGCCCCTGCAGCGCCCCATCCCCATCTGGATGGGCGGGCACGCGGATGTCGTCTTGCAGCGCGTGGCCCGGCTGGCGGACGGCTGGCTGCCCACCTATCGCTCCCCGGCCGACGCCGTCCCCCATTTCGAACAACTGGACCGCTATCTGGCCGCCGCCGGGCGCAGCCGGGAGGACATCGGCATTGACGCGCGGATGCAATATCGCGGGCCGGACCCCGACGGCTGGCGCGCCGGCCGGGAACGCTGGCAGGAGCTTGGGGCGACGCACCTCTCGCTAAATACGATGGGGGCCGGCCTGCAAACGCCCGCCGCCCACCTGGCCGCGATTGAGGAAGCGGCGGCGGCGCTCCTTTAGTCAGACCTGCCAGGTTTTCGAAAACCTGGCAGCTCTTGCGTAGACAATGGCGCTACCTGTTCACGCTTCCTTCGCGGATAGGTCCCTATCCTCCATTTCCCAGGTATGGTCCAGAGTGTGAAAGGCAGTGTGCCGGATCAGGAAGCGCAGCGGCCACTTGGCGACTTTGCCGGCCAACTTGCCCTGTGCGTGATACTCCCGTATTGCCTGGCAGAGGGTATCCCGGTGCGCATTCAGCCCCTCGCCGGTCAGCATCGCACCTTCGGGGGTGAGCACGCCAACCATCTTCGCCCAATCCAGTTCCGCAGCAAATGTATGGCGGACGATCTGGTCTCGGTCCCGGCCGCCCCCGCGCGGGCCCTTCTGCATTTCAGCCGACACGCGCCCGCGCACCAGGTCAAAGAACGCCCAGCAGGCCTGCATCAGCTTCAGCTCGCGTTCCATTTCGTCCGCCGGCATCACTTGCTTGTCTATGCTGGAAAAGGCGAATGAAATACCCCAGAAGTCGGTTGAGCCGGTTCCTGGATATTGCTCGAATACGTCGGCGCCCTTGATGGCGTCAAATTCCGCGCTCATTCCGGCCAGCTCTGCCACGGGCGAATATCGCGGCAAGTAAATACGTAGCCTTTCGATTGCCTCCTCTGCACTCTTCGCCCCGCGCTCCAGGCCGGGCCAATCCGGGGCCACCGCCGCCGCTTTCTTACCCTTTGGTCCGATTTCTAAGGCCACTCGAATGCGGTCGCTCACACTTCCTCCAATCCGCCGTTCCCGCCAACAGCCACCTGAGCGGGAACTCGCTGCGATTCTATCCCATTAGCCGGTCTGGTACATGGTCAAGTTCTGTGGCCGGGCCTCGCGGCTCTTCACCTGGTCCATCGTGGAGCGCCGGCGACCTGCGCGGTTTCCTTGTTTTGACGATTGCCAAACCTGCCGGCCGGGTTTATGCTTCATATAGCGAAGCACACTGGCTAGACGATGCGATGATGGATATGAGGATTGTCAGTTCAACGGAAGCCAAGAATCGCTTCGGCCGCGTCCTGCTGGAGCTGAGCCGAACCGATGAACCGATTGTCGTACAGCGGAGAGGCCAGCCAGTGGCGGTGATACTGAGCATAGGGAGGTACGAGCAGCTGTTGTCAACCGGACGCTCCCAAGCCTTCCAATCATCGCCGGCTGAAGGCGCCTTTGGCTTTTGGGCCAATCGCGATGACCTTGACGAGGCGTGGTTGGCGGAGAGCCGTTCGCGCTGGCGGAGCCGCTGGCCCGACGAGTGAACTACCATTATCGGAGCCAATGCGCTCGCCGACATCTGCGGGTGTCTTTCGCTGACAGATAAAGCCCGGCAGCAATCCGATTTCAGGTTTGGCCTGAAAGCGGTTTTCTGAGCAAGACTACTCCAGCCCCAGCTCGCGGGCCACGCGCGCCCGCTTGCGTGACGAGATCCGCTCTAGCCCTTCCAGCGCGTTCAGCATCCAGGACATGGACATCACACTGTGCACGGTGTAGCCCAGTTCCGCTAATGCCCGGCTACCCCCCTGCTCGCGGTCAATCAGCACCACTGCATCGGTCACGGTCAGGCCGGCAGCCTTCAGCGCGGCAATGGCCTGCAAGATGCTCTCCCCGCTGGTGATCAGGTCTTCAATCACTACCGCCCGCTGGCCCAATTGCCATTCGCCCTCCACCAGCTTGCCCGTGCCGTAGCTCTTCGCCGTTTTGCGCGGGTAAATCAGGGGCAGATCCGTCGCCAGCGAAATGGCCACCCCGATGGGCAGCGCGGCGTAGGGATAGGCGGCCAGCAGGTCGAAGTCGAGTTCGGTCAATAGCGGCTCATACGCGGCCGCCGTCGCCCGCAGGACGGCCGGGTGGGAGACCAGCAGGCGCATGTCTATATAGATGGGGGATTTGACCCCGCTGTGCAAGGTGAATGTGCCCAGCCGGATTGCGCCGATGTCAAACAGCGCCGCGGCCAGTTGCTCCCGAGTGTCGTCGCTCATGCTATCCCTGTTGCAAGCTGGAGGTCAAGCCGGTGAGGGGCTGCGGCCGTCAGCCGGGATGTCGTCCGCCGTTCCCAGGGCCAGCTGAAGGCGTGCAGTGACGACATCGGGATGGTTGTTTACGATCCGGCGCACACCTTCTTTGAATGTGGGCGCGCCGAAGTTGATCAGCAAGCCAAGGGATAGGTCCATGAGGCGCAGGTAAGTCAATACTTGCTTGCCGTGCAGGGGCTGGAGCGTTTCAACTGATTTCAGCTCGACCAGGAGACGATCTTCTACCAGGAGGTCGGCGCGGAAGCCTTCGTCGAAGCGCAAGCCGGCGTAGTGGATGGGGATGGGCTTCTGCCGTTCGACTTGCAGTCCGCGGCGCTCAAGTTCTTTGCAAAGGACGGCTTCGTAGACGGTTTCCAGCAAGCCGGGGCCAAGGGCTACGTGCAGCTTAAAGGCCGCGTCCACGACTTCGGCGCTCAATTCTTCTGCGCTCTTGCTCATATTACCCTCCGGTTACATTATCTCACTCAAAGCCCCATACGGAAAGCATACTACTCTTCCTTTTCTAACGCGAAGGCGCGAAGGAGGAATTTTCTTGCTTTTCTTCGCGCTCTTCGCGTCTT
>CAYVQP010000066.1:0-9951 GCA_964452775.1 uncultured Ardenticatenaceae bacterium
GCGAGCCGGTGGGGATAGATTCGACGTTCAGGTGGGTGGCCTCTCCCAGGCGCATTACCGCGCCATCCCCGAATCGCTTCTGGATATTTGCCAGTGTGGTCCGCAAGACGCTATCGCGATCTTTCATGCTTGGCGGCTGTATGAGATATACCGAATGTATGATCGAGTTCCGTGAGTTTCACACCACGGTTGCCTTCTAATGTAAACGTTGTAGTGTACAATACGCCTGTGGAATTAGCAAACTTGCATATCCGGGCGAGCAAAGATACGGACGCTCCGGCGCTCACCCGCCTACTGGAGTCGGCAGTCTACGCTCACTGGCACGTGGACGGGCGCTTGCCGGCTGATTGGCTGGGCAGCGCCGGCTTTGTCTTGGCCGAAGACGAGGATGGGGAACTTGCCGGCTGTCTGGCGGCGGTGCCGGACCCACCGCCGGCTGCCTGGGTACGGGTTGCCGCAATCAGGCATTCGCGCAATGCACAGTCCTTGTTGGCGCAAATGTGGGAACAGGCGCTGGATGCTGCATACGAGCAAGGAGTTGCGACTGTGGCCTGGCTGCAACCCCATGACTGGCCGGTTAGTTGGCTGCCGGCGTTGCGACTACGACAATCTTCAGAGATCGAATCATACGCCAAGGAGGATGATGTGCTTCCGCAGTTGACGCCCAATCCGGCTCTGCGGATCAGGCCGGTGCACGCGAGCGACTTTCCAGCGCTGGTTCAGATCGAGGCGGCGGCATTTGAACCTATCTGGCGTCACAGCGAGGTGAGCCTCCGGCGGAGCTTCAGGAGTGCGCTGAGCTTCCAGGTAGCGGAGATCGAGGGACGACTGGCCGGCTTCCAGTACTGCGTGCTCGGGCAGGAAGGCTTATCTGCTCATCTTGTACGGCTGACAATCGATCCGGCCGCGCAGGGTCAGCGGGTTGGCAGCGCCCTACTGGCTGACATGATCAGGAGCTGTTGGGATCGCCGGCTGACCCGGATCACGCTCAACACGCAGATAGACAACTTGCCTTCGCATCGGCTGTATGCTAAGTTCGGCTTCTTTCCGATTGGGAACCGATACCCGGTCTGGACCTATAACCTCTAGGTAGTGTGGAACAATTATGCCCGATGTGCCGGTGTCTGACTCCAGATGTCCCAATGCGCTGATGCGCCAGCTCATGGAAGGCATTCGCAGCGTATTGGGCGAACACGCACTGCAGGCAGCGCTTCTGCGGGCGGGACTGGAGCGCCTGAAGGACGCGCCGCCGCCGGATGATTTGGCCGGCAACTTGAGCCTGAAGGAGTATGCCGCCCTGATGGTAGCGGTAGAAACGATTACCGGCCGGGCGCACCGAAGCGCCATGCGCCGTATCGGGCGAGTCAGCTTTCAATGGGAGCAGGCGCATCCTCCGCCGATAGACCCACTGGCCGCTATTGCCTTGAAGACGCTACCGGCGGACATGCGCCGGCGGCTGGTGCTTGAGGCGGTGGCCGCCGGGCGGCAAGAGCTTTTCACCGCAGCAAAGGTAGGCGTGGAACGCAGCGAAGACACCTGGTCCTATTCGGACTCACGCTCACCGGCAGCCTTTGAGCGGGTGAGTCCGGAGCCGGTGTGTGATGTATATGCGGGCTACCTGCAGCAGGCAACAGCCTGGGCGAGCGGAAAGCCGCCGGAAACTTTCCAGGTAACCGAGCGCGCCTGCCGGGCTACCGGAGCTGCGACATGTCGCTTCGATATCGAGGAAGTCATCAACTAGGGCGAGGGCGCCGGCCAGTCAGGTGCAATTTAGTGGTTCTCTCACTAACTCTTTACAGAAACCCCGCAGGTCTCACCGAATGATTTTGCCCTGCGAGTGACCTGTGAAAGACCTGCGGGGTTTTGTTCGTAGTTAGCGAACGAACCATTTAGTCAGTGGGTACACAGCATGAATCGAACACCATTGTCCGATGAGGAAATTACGGCTCTACTGGAGACATTGCCCGGCTGGAAGGTTAGCGAGGGTAGACTGGTGCGTAGCTACAAATTTGCCAATTTCGTCGAAGCAATAGGCTGGATGGTCAGCGCGGCGCTGGTAGCCGAGAAGCTCAATCACCATCCGAAGTGGAGTAATGTTTGGAATCGGGTGGAAGTGGAGCTGTGGACGCATGATGCCGGGGCTATAACCGGGTTGGACTTTGCCCTGGCAGAAAAAATGGAGAACCTGGCAAGCCAGCGCGTCTGAATTCGCTCCGCCTTGTGAGCGGTTCAGCCAAAGAAAAAGGCCCTGGTGAAACCACCAGAGCCTGACTTGATAGCGGGGCTTGGATTCGAACCAAGGACCTCCGGGTTATGAGCCCGACGAGCTGCCGCTGCTCTACCCCGCATCGACAAGGGCAGAGTATATCACAGATGGTTGACAAGTCAACCGTTTCACGCGGTGCTTATGGCGGACTAATTTTTTGTCGCCTGGATACCTTGACCGCCCGCGCCCGGTCTGCTACACTGCGTGCAGTTGTCTTAACAATTTGACCGATTGTTCATGGTGTCCTTTGCCCCGGATGGCAGGACATAATGGCGAAACTGGTGCGAGTCCAGTGCTGTCCCCGCAACTGTATGGGGTCGTGCGGCCACTACGTGTCGTAGTTGGAAGCCGGCGTATCCCAAGTCAGGCCGCCCGCCACGAACAGGTATCGATCCGCGCGGGTAAGGGTTGAGGACTTGACAGGCATCTCACCTGTGACTGCTCTCGACCCGGCGTCGTCAATTCGGCGCCGGGTTTTTTGTTGCCACTTTCCTGCGCTATGAGCGGTTCTCTCGCCGGTCTCTACGGAAACCTTGCAGCTCTCACCGAACGAAGTTGCCCAACGAGGGAGTTGTGAGAGACCTGCAGGTTTTGTCCGGAGTTGGCGAGAGGACCAATGTGTGTGGTTGGAGGATTTTGAAGTGGCGACAATCAGACTACGCCGGGCGATGGTCCTGGCAGGGCTCTATTTCGTGGGGGTAGGGTTAGTCGTGGCGCTGGGCCTCTTGTTCAGCTTTGGCGCCGCCTTCGCGCAAGCAGATGAAGCGGATCAACGACAGCGACTTGCCGAGGCTGTGAATTGGTTAGTGCAGACCCATCAGAACAGCGATGGGGGGTACACAGCGTTCAGCAGCGGCGCTGACCTGGCCCCGTCGGATGTCGCCGGCACGGTGGACGCGCTGCTGGCTCTAGCGGCATCCGGCTACAACCCGGCCTGGCCCTTTCCCGGACGCGAGGCCACCCCAATTGACTTTCTGCGCGACAATGCGGACTCGGTCGCCGCTTATGCCGGCCAGGATGGCGGCAGCGCCGGAAAACTGTTACTGGCGCTGACAGCGGCCAATCAAGATCCACGCGATTTCGCCGGCTACAACCTGGTGATCAGCCTGACCGCTCAGCTTTCACCCACCGGCCAGCTTGGAGCGAGCAACGCCTACAACCAGTCGCTGGCTCTACTGGCGTTGAGCGCCGTTCACGAGCCGGCGCCCCCTTCCGCTCGGGAGTGGTTGGTGGGATTGCAGTTGCCGGATGGCGAACAGGCCGGTTCATGGGATGATGGCTTCGGTACGCAGGGCAATACTGATGGTACGGCTATGGCGACTATGGCGCTATTGGCTTCCGGCAGCGCGCCGGGCGATCCCGAGATCGTCGCCGCTCGCGACTTTCTGGCTCGCAGCCAGTTGCCGGAAGGGGATTGGGCCTATGGACCGGGCTTGCCGGCGAGCGCCAACAGCACCGCCCTGGCAGTGCAAGCATTGAGCGCACTCGGCGAGGATTTTTACACTTCGGAGAGCTCCTTCGCCCAGAACGGCGTTTCCCCGCTTGCCGCTCTATTGGCGTGGCAGGATGTCAGCGGCGCGTTCCAGGCTGATTTTGGCTCCGGCCGCCTTAATGATTTCTTCTCATCGGTGCAGTCCATCCCGGCATTGACCGGCAAGCCCTACCCGTTTGCGGGACGATCTGAAGCGGCGCGTATGGCTGTGGCCTGCCTGGCGACGCTGCAAGACCCGGCGACTGGTGGTTGGGAGAGCTTTGCCGGCGGTGGGGTAGATGCCGGCGGCACAGCCCGCGCCATGTCAGCAATAGCCGTGTCCGGCGAGGATCCAAACGGAGAAGCCTGGCAGATCGCCGGCCGGCCGCCGTTGGAGTCGCTGGCCGAATTGACGCCGGATTACCTGGCGGGCGGGCGCGGCGGCCGGGCAGGTACGGTGGTGCAAGGTGTGCTTGCCTCCCGGGGCGATCCGGCCGACTTTGCCGGAACGAACCTGGTAATTAGCATCACCAACTACCTTTCCCCGACAGGCGAATATGACGACACCAGCTTTGGGCCGTTCGGACACAATGAGGCCATACTCGGCCTGCTGTCTGCCGGGGAGACGCCGGACCCGAGCGCAATTGAATGGCTGGTAACCAACACGCCGGCGGAAGGGTGGAGCGATCCTGATGCCAACGGCAGCACGTTGCAGGTGTTGGCCCTGCAGAATCTGCCTGCCGAGAACCTGATTGAGCTGTTGGCTGCTTCGCAGTTGGCCGATGGAGGCTGGGGCTTCGCCGAAAAAGCAAGCCCAAGCTCCACCTCGGAGGTCGTGCAAGGTCTGGTTTTGGCCGGGCAGAATCCCTTCACCCCTGATTGGAGCGTCGTAGTCAGCGGAACCATTCAGACCCCGGCAGATAGCATTCTGGAGCAGCAGGGGGAAGATGGCTGCTGGCCCAACCTGTTCGGCCCCGGCAGTGATCCCTTCGGCACCACCGACGCCATTCACCTCCTGATGCAGAATCCGGTATGGGGTGAGCCGGTCATGGCGCAGCCCGATGAAACGGCTACGCCGGCCGAGGCCACAACTGAGCCGACTGCGGAAGCCGAGGAAGAAGCGACCGCGCCGCCCGAATCGCCCGAACCAACTTCTACCGTCGCGCCGGCCCTCACCCTGGAACCGACGCAGACCGCAGCGCCGGCCGCGAGCGCGACCGCGCCGCCGGCCACCCAGACTGCAACGCCGGCAAGTGATGTGGAAAGAGCGAATGAGCAGTCCAACGCGCTTGCTGTCTCTCCCATCTTGGCCTGGCTCTTAATTGTTGCGGCGGGCGTTGCTGCGCTGGCGGTGATCTTATGGTTTCGACGAAATGCGACGGGTTAGCTGGACCGCGCTGATCCTGGTGATCGCCCTGGCAGCCGGCGCTGGGGCGGCTATGGCCCAGGAGGAAGATCGGGCCGGCATAGTCATCTCCTATGGAGAAGGGCAGACGGCGCAGTATTGCGTGGAATTGACGGAACCGGAGATCAGCGGCTACGAGCTGTTACGCCGCTCCGGTGTGGCGATTGAAGCGAATGCCGCCGGCCTGGGAAATGCGGTCTGCCGGCTGGATGAAACCGGCTGCCCGGCGACCAATTGCTTCTGCCAATGCCGCGGCAACAACTGTGAGTATTGGTCCTATTGGCACCTACTGGAAGGTGAATGGCAGTATTCCGCCGCCGGGGCAAGCCAGTATCTTGTCCAGCCGGGTGATGTGGATGGATGGTCATGGGGGCCGGGTTCCGTGACACAGGCTATCGCGCCGCCCGACATCACTCTGGCCGAGATATGTGCGCCCGCGGAGCTTGCCGGGCAATCTGAGGCATCTCCGGCCGGCGGCGCGCCCGGCCAGCCGGCAGCAACAAATGCTCCGGCAGCACAGCAGGCGGAGAGCGAGGATGCAGGCAGCGTCAGCTGGCTCTATTATGTGTTGGCGGGCGCTATCCTGCTTGGTCTGCTGGCTTGGGCGCTGTTGGGGCGGCGAAAGGTAGTCGGTAATTGAGTAAGCGCTTGGCCGGGATTATCTATCTGCTGAGCGGGCTGATTGGAGTGGCTGCTTTTCTCTACCCGTTCTTGCTGCCCGCTACCGGGAACCTGATGTCGCCGGACGGAGGTACGACGGCGCACGCCGCGGACGCCGGCATCATGACCTTGACGCTTATTTTCCTCTGCCTGCTGGCGCTCCTGTTTGAATTGCAGGGTCAGGCGGTGAGCGCGAAGATGGTGGCGGCGTTGGGAGTACTGGTAGCGCTGGCGGCAGCGCTCAGGTTTCTGGAGACCGGCATCCCCGGTCCCGGCGGCTTCTCTCCGGTCTTTGTGCCGATCTTGTTGGCCGGTTACGTATTCGGCGCGCGCTTTGGATATCTGATGGGGGTGATGACGCTGCTGGTCTCGGCCCTGATCACGGGAGGGGTCGGCCCGTGGCTGCCTTACCAGATGTTCGTCGCCGGCTGGTTGGGGGTGCTAGCCGGCATTCTGCCTCACCCTGGCCGGCCGGAGCGCGAATTGGCGCTGCTCCTCTTGATGGGCGTCTTCTCCGGCATATTCTATGGCGTGATCATCAATCTCTACTTCTGGCCGTTTCTGGTTGGTCCCGTCGCGCAAAGTTGGAGTCCGGGAAACGGCATCCGCGAGGCGTTGTTGCGCTTTGGGGCTTTCTACTTGGCGACATCGCTTCTCTGGGACCTCTTCCGCGCCGGCGGCAATGTGGTGCTATTGCTGGTGTTGGGTTTGCCGGCGGTGCGGGCGCTCACTCGCTTTCGGGTCCGGCTGCAGTTCGAGGTTGGAAGCGGAGCCGGTGATAACAGGGTTGGCGGCAATGTGCCGGTATGACGTCCGCGCCTGGCTGGTTTGGATGCTCGTGGCGGCGGGCCTGGCGACCGTCAGCCGGAATCCGATTTACTTACTGACGGTGTTGTGCGTCTCCCGCATAGTGGCGGAGCGCTGCGCTCAGCCTACGAACGCTCTGACCTTCTCATTTTGGCGGTTTGCAGTGCTGGTTCTGCTTTTCTCGGCGCTGTTCAATGTCCTCTTTGTGCATCTCGGAGATTCGGAGCTATTCCGGCTGCCGGCTGCCTGGCCGCTTGTTGGGGGCGCTATAACTCTGGAGGCGTTGATGGCGGGCCTTATCAATGGATTGGCGATCCTGGCTCTGCTGTCTGTGTTCATTACGATCAATAGTTGTGTTCCCATCAGGGAGATGGTCCGCCTGACGCCGCGCGCGTTTAACTCGCTTGGCGTAGTCCTGCTGATCGCGCTGACTTATGTGCCGGAGACAACCCGGCACCTGGCGCGCATTCGGGAAGCGCAGGCAATTCGGGGCCATCGGCTCGCCGGGATTCGCGATTGGCAGCCCATTCTCATTCCCCTTCTGATTGGCGGTCTGGAGCGCGCGATGACGCTGGCCGAGGTGATGGTCGCACGGGGATATGGCTCCCCGACGACACGGGAACATGGTCTGGCCCGGCAGGGCGGGCTGATTGCCGGTCTGATATTGGCGCTCACCGGCTGGGGCATGGCGCTGTGGATCGGCTGGCCCGGCTGGCTGCTGCTGGCCCTCTCTTTTCTGCTCCTGGCGACTCTGATCCGGCGGGCCGGACGGGAGGTGAAGTACACGACCTATCGCCCGCGAGCGTGGGGAGTGGATGACACCCTGTTCGTGGCGGCCTCATTATGTCCCCTCGTGGTATTCGCAGCACAATATCTGTGGATGGGTTCCGGAGACCTGGGCTATCAAACTTACCCGCAACTTACATGGCCGCCGTTCCAACCCGCTATCGGGCTGTCGCTGCTACTATTGCTTTTCCCGATTGTGGGCAACCGGCTGGTCACACGGTGAGGAGACCTCATGCGCATGATTGACCCATACGATGCCGGGTGCAGCACCCAATGCAGGCGGCAATGATTAAGATAGCGGGTATCACCTACTACTATCCTGGCCGTTCTGCTCCCGCCTTGCGGGACGTGTCCATGCATGTCGAATCCGGCGAATTCGTCCTGCTCAGCGGGCCGTCAGGGGCGGGCAAATCAACTCTGCTGCGCCTGCTGAACGGCGTCGTGCCCCACTTCACGGGCGGGACGATCAATGGCAGCGTGAGTGTCGCCGGGCTGGATGCCGTTGTCGCCGGCCCCCAGACCTTAAGCCGCAAGGTGGGCTTTGTCTTTCAAAATCCTGAGGCGCAGTCGGTGATGGAGCGGGTGGAAGATGAGATTGCCTTCGGGTTGGAGAACGCCGCCGTTCCGCCGGCGGAGATGCGCCTGCGAGTCGAGGAAGTGCTGGATCTGCTTGAGCTAAGCCCCCTGCGTAACCGCTCGCTGCGGGAGCTTTCCGGCGGCGAACGGCAACGACTGGCCATAGCTGCTGTGCTGGCGCTGAGGCCGGAGATTCTGGCGCTTGATGAGCCGACCAGCCAACTGGATCCAAAGAGCGCGGAATCGCTGCTGCACACGTTGGTGCGGCTCAATGATACCCTGGGGCTCACCATTCTGCTGGCGGAACACCGGCTGGAGCGGACGGTGCGCTATGCGGATCGAATCATCTACCTGCAACAGGGGAGCATCTTGCTCGACGGCCCTACAGAGGAACTGCTGCCGCAAATGCCGCAACTGGCCCCGGTCGCTGAGCTGGGTCGCGCACTCGGCTGGCGACCCATTCCTCTGACCGTCAAAGCTGCCCGCCAGTTCGTCCAGGGCCTACCGGCCAACGGGAAGGCCGGCCGCAGGTCCGAGCCGGCGGCGGGAGAGTTGATGCTAGACGTGCGTGGAGTGCACTTTGCTTATGGCCGCGCGCCGGTTCTAAACGGGGTCAACCTGCAGGTAAAGGCGGGGGAGATCGTGGTGATGATGGGCCGCAATGGATCCGGCAAATCAACCCTGATACGCTGCATTGCCGGTCTGCTGCGACCCAACAGAGGAGAGATCTTTGTCAAGGGTCGCGTTACTGCCGGGCGGGACGTGGCCGATATCTGCCGCGATCTGGCATATTTACCGCAGAACCCGGACGACTTGCTCTTTGCGGAAAGCGTCGAGCAAGAATTGGAAACTACGCTGCGAAATCACGGGCTGCTGCCCAACGGGAAGAAGAATGAGCCTATGGCCGAGTTGCTGGCTGAGTTGGGGTTGCAGGATTATGCCCAGGTTTATCCGCGCGACCTCTCCGTCGGGCAACGCCAACGGGTTGCTCTGGGAGCGGTGATGATCACCGAACCGCGGTTGCTGCTGTTGGACGAACCGACTCGCGGGCTTGACGCGTCCGCCAAGCACGGACTGGCTACCCTGTGGAAGAGATGGCGAGATTCCGGCAAGGGTATCCTGCTGGTCACTCATGACGTGGAACTGGCTGCCCAGGTGGCCGACCGGGTGGCCTTCGTCAGCGATGGTGAGATAATTGCCACGGGGCCGGCGAATGAGATGCTGGGCGCATCGCCGCTCTTCTCGCCGCAGATTGCCCGCTTGTTCCCGGGACGCGGCTGGTTGACGGTGGCAGACGCCCTGGCCGGACTCGGGCACGTCAATTAGGAAAGTGGTATGCCACGATTAACTCGCATCTATACCCGGAAGGGAGATGAAGGTAGTACGTCGCTGGGGGGAGGTCGAATCGTGCCAAAAGAGGCTCTGCGCGTGCAGGCCTACGGCACGGTGGATGAGCTCAATTCAGCTATTGGGGTGGCCCTGGCTCATGGACTGAGTGAGATTCTGCCGGAATTTCTGAACGGTGTGCAGAATGAACTATTCCACCTGGGCGTGGACCTCAGTTTTCCGCTGGAGGACCGGCAGCGACTTGAGCTGCCCGGCATCGAGGCCCGACATATCGATCGTCTTGAACGCCTAATTGATGAGTTCACTTTCCAATTGGGTAACCTGGAGAATTTCATTCTGCCCGGCGGCTCAGTCGGGGCGGCGAACTTGCATCTGGCGCGCACAATATGCCGGCGCGCCGAACGTGAGGTAGCGGCCCTTTCGCGCGTTGAGGAGGTAACACCGTTGGCGTTGGCGTATCTCAACCGGTTGTCGGACGCGCTTTTCATGATGGCGCGCTATGAAAACCGGCAGCGGGGCATGGCTGAACCGCTCTGGGACTCTCAAGCGTAGGGGAAAGATCTGCCCGCCCGCTACATTCCTGGCCGGCGCTGTGCGAAACCCGACACATCGGGTACACTGAACATTGCCTAT
>CAYVQP010000066.1:10051-22821 GCA_964452775.1 uncultured Ardenticatenaceae bacterium
GCGGAAGCTCAGCCGGATGCCTGCACCGGCAATGGCGCGCTGTTTGCCGACGACTTCTCCGGCGAACAAAATTGCGGCTGGGCGCTTTATGAGCAGAGCGGCGCTTCGGCGGAATTGGCGAACGGCGACCTGCTCATCACCACCAGCCAGCCGGGACAAATCTGGTGGACCAATCCGGGCAAAACGTTCAACGATACCGTTATCACGGTGGATACGCAGGTGCTCACCGGCCCGGACGACAATGCACTCGGCGTTATCTGTCGTTATCAGGATAGCGAGAACTACTACATCTTTTTGATCAGCGGCGATGGCTATTACGCGATTGGTCGCTATCAGAGTGGGAGCGATCAGATTACCTATCTCACCGGCGGCGGGGAGTACACGCCCAGCGAGCTAATCAACCAGGGGACAGCCGTTAACCAATTGCAGGTCTCCTGCGTGGGGAATGAACTGGCATTAGGGGTGAACGGAATCGAACTGGAGCGGATCACGGATACTGCATTTTCCAGCGGCGATGTCGGCCTGTCAGCAGGTACGTTTCAGCCGGGAACACTGCAGGTCCGATTCTCGGACATGCGGGTGACCGCCCCATGAGCCGGCTGCTCACGGTCGTATTGCTGGCAGCGGCCCTTGTTTTGTTGGTCGCCTGCGATGCGCTTTCTCTTCCGGGTTCGGGCGGCGAATTGATCTTTAGCGACTCATTTTCCCCCGGCGAAGGCGGGCGCTGGCGAATTGAAGAAGATGAGGCGGCCTGGTCAGCTCTGATGGGCGACCAACTGGTCATCGGGGTCAACAACGCGCAAACCGTGCAATATGCAACGCTGGATGGCGAATCGTTCAGGGACTTTGTGCTCGAAGTCAATGCGACTCTGGCGGAGGGAAATCCGGCTAACAGCTATGGCGTTCTCTTCCGCATCACCGGCCCGAATCAATTCTATCGCTTTGAGCTGACGGGCGCCGGCTTGTTCACCGTAGAGCGCCATGACGGAGAAGGGGCATGGACGCGACTGACGGATGGCTGGCAAGAAGCGGCGGCGATTAATCAGGGTTTGGGCGCCACCAATCGGTTGCGCGTGGAAGCAGTTGGCGAAAACCTGACCTTTGCGGTCAATGGTCAGGAAGTGGCAGCCCTGACTGATACCGGCTACAGTCAGGGAAGCGTGGCGCTGGATGCCGGGACATTTGGCCGTCCCGGGGTGCGGGCTATCTTCGACGACCTGATTGTATTGGAACCGTAATGGTGTGCTGTCCAGCGCGTTGCCTGCCTGGGCCGGAACATTGCGTCAGGTTCGCAGCGTAGGCGCGCATTACCCGCCTGTCCACCCCCGGGCGCGAGTCACTGTCTTCGTTTTGATCAGGCATCTCCAGAGTCTCTTTGGAATCCCAACCCTTTGGTAAAGAACGTGGCGGAAAACAAGCAACCTGATCTTGATTCGCTGTGGGATTTTGCCGATCCAGCCGGCAGTGAGGCGAGATTCCGGGCTCTGTTTGCCGAGGTTGACGAACCCCTCTTGCAGGTGGAAATCCTGACCCAGATTGCCCGCACGTATAGCCTGCGGCTGCTGTTTGATCAGGCGCACGAAATTCTGGATCGGGTCGAAGAGCAGTTGGATCAGGCAACGCCGTTGATCCGAGTTCGTTACCTTCTTGAACGAGGACGCAGTTTTAGTTCAGCCGGCAGACAGGCCGAGGCCATAGGTCCTTTCAGCGAAGCGCTGGAGACCGCGCAGCGAGAGGGGCTGGACTACTATGCGGTTGATGCGGCGCACATGCTGGGCATCGCCTCTCACGTTGAGGAGCAGTTGAGCTGGAACCGGCGGGCGATGGCAATGGCGGAGGCGAGCCGGGACCCACGCGCGCGTGACTGGCTGGGCGCGCTATACAACAATACCGGCTGGACTTACATTGACATGGGCGATTACGAGACAGCGCTGGAGCTGTTTCAGAAGGGAGTGACCTTTCGCATTGAAAAGGGCGAGGCGGGACCGCTGCGAATCGCCCACTGGACGGTCGCGCATACCAGGCGGCTGCTTGGAGAAATCGAGCTAGCGCTGACGCTACTGGCTGAGCTTGAGCAGGAGTGGCTGAATGCCGGCAGCGAGGATGGTTATGTGTATGAGGATATCGCTGAGTGCTTGCTCACGCTGGGCCGGGTCCCTGAGGCCAGACCCTATTTTGCCAAAGCGTATGCTCTGCTTGGCAACGACCCGTGGCATCAAGTCAATGAGCCGGAGCGCCTGCAGAGGTTAAGCGATCTGGCGCGATCGGAAACGTGATACCCCTTCATAGCTGAATAGTGAACGAACTCCATGGCCCGGAGATTAAACGAACGCTTTCAAGTGGGCGACCGCGTTGAAATAGCTTTTCAGGGCGAGACGGGCCCGTTGCACTGGCAAGAAGGGATTGTCGTCGCCGATCAACCGCCCGGTCTGTGGGTGCAGGAAGACAGCGGCATGCGCTGGTTCGTGACAAACGGCCGCCGGATCAGGGCGCGGGCTGAAGGGCAAGAGTCGTGAGGCCGGAGATAGCGGCGCAACTGCTGGCTTTGAATCGTCGCTTCTATGATGAATTAGCCGCGTCTTTTGCCGAAAGCCGGGATTACGCTCATCCGGGCTTTGCGCGTATCAGGGAGTATCTGCCCAGACCATGCCGGAGCCTGCTCGACATTGGCTGTGGGGAGGGGCGGTTAGGACGTTATCTGCACTCCGTTGCCGCGATCGAGAGGTATTGCGGCGTTGATTTCAGCGCACCCCTACTTGAGCGCGCGGGCCGGACGACAGCGGGTGAATTCTTCCAAATTGACTTCTCGCAGCCGGGAGCGTTGCGAGGCCTTGGGCATCATCCGGCTGTGACCTGTATCTCCACGCTACAGCACATTCCTGGCCGGGAGAATCGCGCCCGTCTACTCGCCGAGATGGGCGAGCGGTTGGAGCCTGGCGGTGTGCTCGTGTTGGCCAATTGGCAGTTTCTGGACCACGATCGCCAGCGGCGAAAGATAGTGGATTGGGCGGAGGCCGGCATGGCGGCGACGGACTTGGAAGAGGGCGACTACTTGCTGAATTGGGAACGGGGTGCGCCCGGCCGGCGCTACGTCTGCCTGATTGACGAATTTGAGTCGGCGAGGCTTGCGCAACAGTCCGGCCTGACCGTAATCGATCAGTTTCGCAGCGATGGCCGGGAAGGGGATCTGAATCTGTACACCATCCTGCGACACGGGGCGAGCTTGCCGGTCGAGTAAAATCGCCTCTGCCGGCATATGACTGAAAGGCTGCCGGTGACGGTTTGCCTCTGTGTTAGCGCCAATGCTACAATGTGCTTTGGAGACTGCGGAATGAGCTTGAAAGAAACCTTGCAGAATGACATGAACACGGCCATCCGGACCAAGGACGACGCCCGGCGAGATACCTTGCGTCTGCTCCTGGCGGCGGTCAAGCAGGAAGAGGTGGACAGGCGCACCACTCTTGATGATGCCGGAGTCCTGGCTGTGTTGTCCAAGCAGGCCAAGCAGCGCCGCGAGAGCATCGCCGATAGCGAACGGGCGGGAAGGGCCGACCTGGCAGCAATTGAACAGGGCGAACTGGAAATAATCCAGGCGTATCTGCCGACAATGTTGGAACGCGCAGAAATCGAGCGGCTTGCCCGGCAGATCATTGACGAGCAGGGCGCGACTGGGCCGAAGGACATGAGCAGGGTAATGGGCGCATTGATGCCCCACGTCAAGGGACGAGCTGACGGCAAAGTCGTGAGCGAAGTCGTGCGTGATCTCCTGCAGTAGTGATCTTCGCCGCTGCTGGCTGGACTCAGCCAAGATCGTGGACGTAACCCAAGGCAACTGATGCCAACCATTTCACGCAATGGCCGGCTGTGGATCTTCACGATTCTGATGACCGTGCTGTTTACGCTGGTCTTTTCAATCAACGTGGTCGTGGGCAGCACCCTCTCCATGGTGGCCGGCGATCGGGCAGCAGAGGATGTCGATGCGCCCTTCTCGGTATCCTATGTTAGCGAAGTCCAGACCCAGCGAGCGCGCGAACAGGCAATGGCGGCCGTGCCGGATATTTACTCCGGAATTGATCTCAGTATCCTGCGCACGCAAATCAACCTCATTCAGGACGTCTTCAACTACATTGATGTCGTGCGAGCCGATGCCCTGACCGATCAGGAGACCAAACTTCGTTATCTCACCGCCATCGAGGTGATGGATTTCACGCCTGAAATGGCGGAGCAGGTCCTCGGCCTTTCCGCGTCCGAATGGGCGGCGGTAAAGTCCGATGTAACCAGGATTGTTGACGGTATATTGCGCAATGAAATTCGCGACAACGGCAGCGACTTGTTGACTGCCCGAGACTCCGTGCATACCAGAATCAGCATCATCCTGAATCCGATCCAGGAGGCTGTGGTAACGAATCTCGCCGCCGGCCTGATCGTGCCGAATACATTCCTTGATGAACAAGCCACGTCGGCACGACGCGGGGAAGTGGCCGAAGCTGTGGAACCGCGACAGGTGACAATTACGCAGGGTCAGCGGATCCTGCGCGTTGGAGACACCGTTACGGATGATCACATTGAAATGCTCTCCAGGCTGGGGCTGCTCCAGGCCCAAACGAGCTGGATCGAGCTGGCCAGTATCTTTGTCGCCTCCCTGCTGGCGGTGGGTCTGATGAGCGCGTTCTGGTATCGCTTCCAGACGGATAGTCGCGATTCGCTGAGATATTTGTTGATTTTTGCGTTGTTGTTGCTCGTTTTCGTGGCCGGGGCGAAGGCGGTCCAACTTGCCCCGGGGGATCTCACATTTCTCTTTCCCGCGGCGGCGTTATCCATGATATTGGCCAGCATTTATGGATTGCGGCTGGCCCTGTTCGTCACCTTTGTATTGGCCGGCCTGGTGGCCTACAACAGCGGGCAGTCGCTGGAAGTGGCCATGTTTGCGGCCGTGGGTCCGGCCTTTGCAGTGCTCACATTGCGTGATGTCAGCCGGATCAACGCCTTCTTCAGGGCAGGGCTGATTGTGGCCATCGCCAACGTGACTGTCATCCTGCTATTTCGCTATGCGCCGGAGATGGGGGCCTCCGAGTTGCTGGCCCTACTACTGTACGGCCTGATCAATGGGTTGCTCATCTCAGCCGGCATTACGCTGGGCGGTCTCTATCTCCTGGGTGGCTTGTTCGGGGTGGTCACCATCCTGCAACTACAGGAGTTGTCGCGCCTGGACCATCCGCTACTGCGCGAGCTCCTGCGGCGGGCGCCGGGCACCTATCACCACAGCATCATGGTAGCCAATCTGGCGGAGCAAGCCGCAGAACGACTCAAGAGCGTGGACAGCACCTTGGTTCGGGTGGGATCATTCTATCACGACATCGGCAAGCTGAATCGTCCGCCCTTCTTTACTGAGAATCAGGAGGGCGTCAATCCGCATGACACGCTTGATCCCTATGTCAGCGCGCGAATCATTATTGCCCATGTGACAGATGGTCTGGCGCTGGCTCGAGAGTATCGCTTGCCCGATCGCATCCAGGAGTTCATCGCCCAACATCATGGGGACAACCTGGTGTATGCGTTTTATCGAAAGGCGGTGGATCAGGCGGGCGGCAACGAAGCGCTGGTTGAAACGAGTCGTTTTCGTTACCCCGGCCCACGTCCACAGTCGCCAGAAGCCGGCATCGTCATGCTCGCCGATTCAATTGACGCTACCTCTACCGCGCTGCGTCCTGATACGGGACAGGCCATCACCAAGCTGGTGGACAAGATCGTCGAAGAGCATTTGCAGCATGGGCAGCTGACCTGTTCGGGACTCACGCTCGGGGATATTGAAGTAGCCAAGGCTTCTTTTGTAGATACGCTGAAGGGTCGCTTCCACGTACGGGTGAAGTACCCGGGCAATGAGGAGTTGGAGGCCCCGGCGACGTTGCCGGCCCTACCAGCCGGTGAAAGGACGCCGGTAGTCGTGGCCCCGCAAGAGACCGAACGGGTCGCCGTAAAGCCTTCTCAAGAGGCGATATGAGCGACTGTTCCGTAGACATATTCAATGATACGGATGACGATTCGCTTCCGGTAGAGAAGTTGGTGGAAGCCGTGCAGAGGACGCTCCAGCACGAGGGAGTTGAGGGACCCAGCGCGCTTTCCGTAATGCTCACCGATGATGAGGAATTGCAGCGCCTAAACCGGCAGTTTCGCGGCGAAGACAAGCCGACGGACGTGCTCAGCTTTTCGGCCGGCGCGACTCCCGGTGAGGAAGCAAGTGAGTTGGGCGCCTATTTGGGGGATATTGCTATCTCGGTTCCTACGGCCCAACGCCAGGCGCAGGCAGGCGGGCATGGGCTGGAACCGGAGCTGATGTTGCTGACCGTACACGCCGTGCTCCACCTGCTGGGGCACGATCACGCCACCGAACCGGAGCGAGATGAGATGTGGGCCACGCAAGGGGAGATATTAATGCAACTGGGCATTGATGCCGGGATTATGCCGGGTGAGACCGCCGCCGAGTAGCCTCAAACCGCAGATTCAACGCCGGGCAAAGAGCTTTCAGTATGCCTTTGAGGGCTGGTGGTATGTGCTCTCCACCCAACCCAATGCCCAGATTCATGCCGCCGTCAGCGTGGTAGTTATTGTCCTCGGGTTGTGGCTGCACATCCCGGCGCGAGATTGGGCAATTCTCCTGCTTGCCTTTATGGTTGTCTGGGTAGGGGAGTTCCTGAATACCGCCATAGAGGCGGTGGTGGACATGACTATGCCGGATCCCCACCCGCTGGCCAAAGCGGCGAAGGATGTCTCCGCTGCGGCAGTGCTGATTGCGGCGACCGGCGCGGTATTGATCGGCCTGCTCATCCTGGGCCCATCTCTGCTGGAGAAGTTTCGCTAATCTGTTTGGCTACTCACCGATTCAGACGGGGGAGCTGTCCGACAGGGATGTCGCGCACACGGGGATTGCGCTGATCTCTCGCCGACAATATCGGGCTTGAAACGCCCCAGGGGACAGACAACTCGGGATCATTCCAGGCGACGCCGAATTCATCGCTGCCGTCGCCGTAATAATTGTCCACGATGTAGGTCAGCACAACGTCGGTCGCGGCGACAAAGCCGTGAGCCACGCCGACCGGGATAAACAGTCCAATCTGATCGTCGCCGCCCATCGGCACTACCGCCGTCTGCCGGAACGTGGGCGAATCCGGCCGCAGATCGGCGAGGGCAGCCCGCAATTGGCCGTGGACGACGTGCCAGTAATCCACTTGCTGGAAGTGGTAATGTAGTCCGCGCAGGACGCCGGCCCTCGATTCTGAACGATTGGTCTGCACCATCTGCCAGCTGCGCTGGGGGAACCAACTCTTGCGAAAAGTCTCTACGAAACGGCCCCGGTCATCTTCGTATACTGCCAGCCGGGCGATGTACACTCCCGCAATCGCACTCAATTCTTCAATGTGGGTCATTCTACAACTCCGGTTTAGGGACGATCAGCAACCGGTTCATGCGCGAATTAGATGCGGGAACCCGCAGGTCAGCAATGCCTCCGTGGGCATAGCGACAGGCGCCGTGCCGGTCACAGAAATGTAACCGGATCAATGTCTACTTGCCAGGGGCGCGGTATCGGAAAATCCGCCAGGACCCGCGCCGGATCGGGGGTGCGGATGATGATCTGCCAGCGATAACGGCCGCCAATGCGACCAAAAAACGGTGGTGTGGGACCCAGGATTTCGGTTGCGCCCAACCCTAACTCTTGCACATGCCGGCGTATCCCTTGCCCTAAATCCTCCGCAGAGCGCCTGCTGCCTTCGCTGTTGGGCTGTTCCAAAAGTAAGCGGACCTGCCGCCGGAACGGTGGTAGTTGATGGCGAGTGCGAAATCGAATCTCTTCCAGGTAGAAGGTGTCGAAGTCATGTTCGGCCGCCGCCTGAATGGCGTAATGCTCGGGCTTGTAAGTCTGTATGATCACTTTTCCGCCAAGCAACCCGCGCCCGGCGCGCCCGGCTACCTGGGTCAACACCTGAAAGGTGCGCTCGCCGGCGAACATGTCCGGCAATCCCAACGACACATCTGCTGAGACAACCCCGACCAGGGTCACAAGCGGCAGATCAAGCCCTTTGGCGATCATTTGGGTGCCAATCAAGATGTCGGCTTCATGTTGAACAAAGCTGGCTAATATTTGCTCGTGGCTATCTCTGCCGGCGGTAGTATCGCGATCCCAGCGAACGACCCGCGCGGCCGGCCATTGCAGTTTGACCAACTCCTCCAGCTCTTCGGTGCCCAGGCCGAAATACTTGATCCGTCGGGAGCGACACTGTGGACACTGCGAGGGCTGTTTCTCCTTGCGACCGCATTGATGGCAGACAAGCAATTGTTGCGGGCGATGAAAGGTCAAGGGCGTGTCGCAACGTGGACACAACAAGACGTGACCACAATCCCGGCAAAGTATGAACGTGCTGGTACCTCGACGGTTCAAGAACAGTATCGCCTGTTCTTTGCGCTCCAACACTTCCGACAGGGCGGTCTGCAGGCTACGACTGAAGACACTGCGATTTCCGGCGCGGAGTTCCTGGCGAAGGTCAACAAGTTGCACCGGCGGCAAGGGGATGGACAACGCCTCCTGTGGGTCCCCCTCTACCTGCTGATAGCCCGACGTTCGTTCCAGCCGGGCAGCCTGAGCAGCAATTCGATCTCGATGGCCCATCACGCGCCGGCTGAGTTCCAGCAGTTGGAACCGCCCGCCGCGCGCCTGGTGATAGGACACCAGGTCCGGCGTGGCGCTGCCCAGTATGGCTAACGCGCCCGTCCGCTCAGCCAGGGCAATGGCGGTTTCGCGCGCATGATAATAGGGGGGCGGCACCGGCGGCGACTGCTTGTAGCTCTGGTCATGCTCTTCGTCCAAAACGATGATGCCCAGATTCCTTAACGGGGTAAAAAGCGCGCTGCGTGGCCCGATGGCGATATCAAAGAGGCCCAACCGCGCCCGGCGCCAGGTATCATAGCGCTCGCCATCGGTCAGCCGGCTGTGCAGCACTGCCACTCGACCCGGAAAACGAGCCGCAAAGCGGCGCACGGTCTGAGGAGTCAGCGCTATCTCCGGAACCAGCACGATGGCCTGCCGGCCACGTGCGAGGGCGAAGTCAATCGCTCGCATATATATTTCGGTCTTGCCGCTGCCGGTGACGCCGTGTAAGAGCACCGGCGGCGGTTTCAGCGACGGGTCGCGTTCCATTTCCAGTAGGGTCGCATGAATCACGTCCCATACTCGCGCCTGATCGGGAGTCAGCGTTGGAGGAAGGCTGGGTACGAAATCCTTGTCGGCAAGCGGGTCGCGCCACACTTCCTCTGCGCCGAGACGAATCAGGTCCAGCCCGGCCAGTTTTCGTAGATGGTTCAGGGATGCGCCGGTTTCAGCATAGAGTTCACTGATCGCGACCGGCTGCGCCGCTTCAGCCAATCTATTCAGGATGGCCAGGTAGATCTCGGCGACGCGCAGCCGGTAGATTTCTTGCAAGACGCGGTTAGGTGAAACAGCCAGACTGACAGTAGCAGGCTCAGAGATCGGCCGGGCAAAGCCGCTAGAAATGAGCTCAGCGGCAAGCGCTGCACCTAATTGCGCCTGCGTTGCCGGAAGGCGCAGTAGCTGCAGCTTAATACTCTCCGGCGCCTCACGGTGGTCAACTGGGACGATAACTGTCTCCTGCTCATGCAGGGCGACCAGGCCGGCCTCGGCGAGCTTAACAAGGTGATCAATCGTCGCGCCGGTTGCCTCCAGGACAGCCTGTTGCAGCGGCAGGGGGTCGCCGCCTTGAGTCAGGAAGAGCAGAATATCGGCTAGCTTATTTGGCCGGCCCAACTCCTGCGCCGCCGCCAGGATCCGCCGGGGGCCGGCGATCAACGAGGCGTTGCGAATTTGCTTTGGGCGGACTCGCGGCGGGTCCAGGACTGTGCCTTTCAGCAGAATGTTTCGCCTGGCGAGATCGCCAATAACACTTTGCAATTTGCTCCTGGTAATGTCCTTCTCGCCGGCTTGTTTGTTGAGCGCTTGCTCCAACTGCCGGCCGCGCATGTCCCCGCGTTCCTCGAGCAGATCGATGATCTGTCGCTGCAGCCCGGTCAGCCGGCCCGCCCCCTGCCATTCCGGGTTGATCTCCAGGGTGGAATCAGCCCAGCGGGTCAAGCCGGGAGGCAACATCAATCTCAGGCAGCTGTTGAGCGGCGTCAGGTAGTAATGGCTGAGCCATTCGCCCAAGGCAAGTTGCCAGGGTTGCAAGACAGGTTCGGCCTCGATGATTGAGATGATTGGCTTGGTGTCTGCCACCGGGGCTTCGCCGGTAAGCTGGAGAACAATACCTTGCGCCAGTTGCGGCCCAAATTCCACCTCGATCAGATGGCCGGGTTGTAACAAGTCTGCCAGGTCGCCTGGAACGTGGTAGTGAAATGTCCCCTGCAGGGGAGCAGCCACATTGATCACTACCTCGGCGAAGTTGACCGTAACCATTGCAAGGGATTATACCATCGCTCAGCCGGGGATGGGTTTCCGGGCGATGTCTCCGCCTGCACACCTGGGTTCGGGCAGCGGCGAGTGACTTACTCGCTCAAATGTGGCAGAATAGATACCCGTTAGTGTCCGGGCTACCCATAGCCGGCGCTCACTTCCGAGACGCCCGCGATTGAACGCAGAATAATTGATGACTGAATCCTCGCCGCCCTCAACAACAATCCTTGTCGACCAGGAACACAGCGCCATCAGGTTTGCCATCCCGCTTGTCCTCTTAGTGGGCTTCTGCCTGGGCTTCTTCTTGCTGGACGCCTTATTGGGGATGGTGATGCCGGGGTTAGATGCGCGGGTCTTCCTGGCTTGCCTGGGGGCAATTCCCCTCGGTCTCCTTTTTGCTGCACTGGTGGAGGCCCTGTTCAGGCGCGCGTGGCCCAGCGGGCGCGTAGTTAAGTTAAGTGGCTCCGGCATCGAAGCGGCCGGCCAGTCGCCGGAAGTGACACACATTGCCAGGGAAAAGCCAATCCACTTGCTATCCTGGCAGTTTCCTCTGGCTGATTATCCCAGAGGGGGGCGCGAGCGGCGAGTTAATTCCAGCTGGTACTGCATGGCGGTTCAGATACAGCAGGATGAGAGCAAGCTGATTCTATACTGTTTCGAGTCACCGAAAGAACGAGAAAAGCTGCTGGCAAGTTGGCAGTTCCATCCGCTGGACCCAAAAGAAGTGTATGACAGATCGTTGGTGTCCCGTGTCTCTTTGCCGACCCGGCCGGAAATTCCCCCGGCGATCATCGCCGGTAAGGATGGCCGGCATTGGCTGGCGGAACGCGAACGCTGGCGCTCGGGCTTCGAACTCACGCCGCCGGATTTCAGGTCGTTGCTGGAGACGTTGGATTCGTACGAGATAATATAGTGTCAATTGAGCTGGAAACTTGCCATGGATGTTGGCAAGTTGTTCACCAGCCAGACAAGTCGAGGCAAGATGATGTTAGATTTCATTACCGATGAACACGAGATGATCCGGCAGGCCGCGCGCGACTTTGCGCAGCGAGCCATCGCGCCCATCGCGGAACACCATGACGCGACGGGCGAATTTCCGCTGGAGACCGTCCGGCAAATGGGCGAACTAGGCTTTATGGGTATCGAAGTGCCGGAAGAATACGGCGGCGCGGGCATGGATACCATGGCTTATGTGTTGGCGTTGGAAGAGATCAGCAAGGTGGACGCCAGCCATGGAACGATCATGTCGGTGAACAACTCTCTGGTGTGCCACGGGCTCCTGAAGTTCGGCAATGAGAGCCAAAGGCGGAAGTACCTGACCGCCATTGCTTCCGGCCAGAAGATCGGCGCATACAGCTTGACGGAACCGATGTCCGGCAGCGATGCTGGCACGATGCGCAGCCGGGCGGTGCTGAACGAGGCCGGCACGCACTACATCATCAACGGCCGGAAATCCTGGGTAACCTCCGCCCCCTATGCCGATATTGTGGTGCTCTTTACCATGACGCAGCCGGAAAAGCAGCATAGTGGGGTAACGGCCTTTATCATCGAGACGGACAAACCCGGCTTTGAGCGGGGAAAGACGGAACCGAAACTCGGGATTCGGGCCAGCGCCACCAGCGAGATCATTTTCGACAATTACGAATGTCCGGTCGAAAACCGCCTGGGCAAGGAAGGCGAGGGCTTCAAGATTGCGATGACCGTGTTAGATGCCGGGCGGATCGGCATCGCCGCGCAGGCCCTGGGCATCGCAACTGCTGCCCTGGAGGCGAGTATCGCCTATGCCTGTGAGCGGGAAGCGTTCGGTCAAAAGATTGGACAGTTCCAGATGATCCAGCAGAAGCTGGCCGATATGAAGTGCCGGGTAGAAGCCAGCCGGTTACTCATCTACCAGGCGGCGCTGGCCAAGACGGCCTCGGCCAGAAGTGGCGGACGCTACACGTTGGAGGCCAGCATGGCCAAGCTCTTTGCCAGCGAAACGGCGATGTGGGTGACTACTCAGGCTATCCAGATACATGGCGGCATGGGCTACAGCAAAGAGATGCCGCTTGAACGTTATTTTCGAGATGCCAAGATCACTGAGATATATGAGGGGACCAGCGAAATCCAACGCATGGTCATCGCGCGCCAACTGACCGGCTTGCGCTAGGGGCCCTCGTGCAAGGGGCATTGGCTACCGGGTGGAAATATCCTCTCGTGGCGACGAGAAGCAGGCAAAAGAAATGAGGTGGTCCGCAGGCTGGCGCCTACAGATCCACCTCCAGGGGGAGCCACTTAGTATTATTGCACAAACCAGAAGAATGTCAAGATCATA
>CAYVQP010000067.1:0-2978 GCA_964452775.1 uncultured Ardenticatenaceae bacterium
GAGCAAGATGGCCCCCACAAACCTGCCGATACAGCTAACCAGTTTCGTCGGGCGGGAACAAGAGCTGGCGGAACTGGCCCGCCTGCTGGTCGCCTCCCGGCTTGTCACCCTGACCGGCGCCGGCGGCTGCGGCAAGACGCGCCTGGCCCTGCACGCGGTCAACAACATGAGCGCCCACTTCGCCGGCGGCATCTGGCTGGTTGACCTGGTGTTGATTCGGGAGCCGGCCCTCGTGCCGCAGGCCGTCGCCCAGGCGCTGGGCGTCCATGAGCCGGCCAGCCAACCTGTCATCGAATCATTGCAACGCTTTCTGCAGCCCAAACAGTTGCTGCTGGTGCTGGACAACTGCGAGCACCTGAGCGACGCCTGCGCCTCGCTGGTGCAGACCTTGTTGCGCCACGCCCCACAACTGCACATTCTGGCCACCAGCCGCGAAGCGCTGGCCGTCCCCGGCGAGACCAATTACTACGTTCCTCCGCTCAGCTTGCCGCCGGAGCGCCCCGCAACGCGATCCAATGCGGACAACGCGAGCAGTCCGGCGGAGTGGTTGCAATACGACGCGATTCGCCTCTTTGTGGAGCGGGTGCGGGCTGTCTCGCCCGGCTTCCGGCTGAGCGCGGAGAATATGGCCGTCATCACAAACATTTGCCGCCACCTGGACGGCATCCCCCTGGCCATTGAACTGGCTTGCGCCCGCGCCCGCGTGCTCAGCCTGGAGCAGATTGCCGGCCGGCTGGAAGACCGTTTCTCCCTGCTGGTCTCCGCGCAGCGGGTGGAGCAGATACCCCACCACCACACGCTGCGGGCGACGCTGGATTGGAGCTATGACCTGCTCACGCCGGCCGAGCAAACGCTGTTCCGCCGCCTGCCCGTCTTCGTCGCCGGCTTCACCCTGGACGCGGCCGAAGCCATCTGCGCCGGCGAGGGGTTGCAGCCGGCGCAAATCCTCGACCTGCTCTCCTCGCTGGTGGACAAATCGCTGGTGGTGGCCGAAACCAGCGGCCGCGCCCAGGCCCGCTACCGGCTGCTGGAAACAATTCGCGAATACGCACAGGAAAAACTGGCGGAATCAGGTGAAACGGCGCGGCTGCGCGACCGGCACCTGCAGCTGTTCCTGGCCAACGCGGAGGAGTCCCTGCCAAAGCAGTTTGAGGCCTACCAACAGCTCTGGTTCAACTGGCTGGCCGGCGAACATGATAACCTGCGGGCGGCGCTGGCCTGGGCGCTGGAAAGCGACCAGATTGAACCGGGGCTGCGCCTGGCCAATTCACTCGTCCGTTTTTGGGAGATAGCGGGCTATGTGCAGGAAGCGCCGGCCTGGTATGACCGCCTGCTGGCCAAAGTAGATGGGCGGGTCTCGCTGGAAGTCCATGTGAACAGCCTGGTCTTTGCCGTCTTCGTGGCCATGTTCCTGCACCGTATTCCAGTCGCCAAAGCATACGCGCAGGAGGCGATGGAATTAGCGGAGGGTATCGGCGATGAAAACAGCCCCGTCCGCGCCTTTGCCCTGAGCGGCCTGTCATCAGCCGCTAATGCAGCCGGTGAGTATCAAGTGGCATTCGATATCGAAGAGCAAGCTGTCCGTATTTTTCGGCAGACAGGCCCTTCGTTTCATTTGGGTATGGGCCTGCTCTCCCAGGGAACAACCGCCATCGAATTGGGGCGGTACGAGATTGCCCGGGAGTTGCTTGATGAGGGGCTGTCCCTGGCCCGGCAGGATGGCGACGCCTTCCGGATCGCTCACGCCATGAATGCCCTGGGCGATCTGGCCCGCCTTGAGCAGAATTACCCGGAGGCAGCCAAAGCCTATGAGAGCGGCGCGGCGCTCATGCGTGAGCTTGGCGCTGAGCGCGATCTGGCCTCGTTCTTGTGCAATCAGGGGTTTGCCTGCTTGCGACTGGGAGCTGTGGAACGCGCCTATCTCCTCTTTGGCGACAGCATGACTATCCACCAGGCGCAACAGGACAGACTGGGCATGAGCGAATGTCTGATCGGCTTTGCGGCGACGGCAGTCATGGACGGACAGCCGGCTGCCGGCGCGCGCCTGCTTGCCGCCGTCATGGCCATCAACAGCCGGCCGGCCACCTCTGAAGCGCCCCGTCCCTCGCCCTGGAAGGCGACGCAAATGGAGTTTGATTGGTATTTGCAATACGCCCGCGACCAGCTGACAGAGGCTGCGTTCCAGGCGGAACAGATGGCCGGGCAGGCGCTCTCTCTTGAAGAGGCTATCCAGCACGCCCAAGATTTGTCCCGCAAGCCGGCCGGTAGCGCCCATGAACGGAACGATGGTTTGACCGGCCGGGAGCGTGAAGTCGCCGGCCTGATCGCCCTGGGTAAGTCGAACAGCGAGATTGCCGCCGAGCTGGTGCTAAGCAAGCGCACCGTAGAGAAGCACATCGCCAACATCCTCTCCAAGCTGGGCCTGACCAGTCGCACCCAGATCGTGCGCTGGGCGCTGGAGAACATCCCGGCAGATACTCCAGGCTAAGGGGAGAAAACCTGGCAGGTCTCTTCGACCTGCCAGGTTTCTTATTTCGCAACATACGTGCGCAGATACGTGCGCGCACGCATGACGATCCGCCCCCGCTCTGCCAGACTAAGCCTGACAGCCTAGAGGTATTTCCGGCATTAACCCGGCCGGAAATATAGAGACGTGCAGCCATGTCCATTGAGCAAAACAAGGCATTGGTGCGGGAGTTTGCGGCGCTGATTAACGGCCGAGATTTAGAAGCGGCGCTGGCCCTGTTCAGCCCCGATTTCGTGGATCATACCCCGTTGGCCGGGCTGCCGTCCGGCGTGCAAGGGGTGCGCATGTTCTTCGCCATGCAGTTCGCGGCTTTCCCAGACCATCGGGCCGCCTCTCTGGAGCTGATCGCCGAAGGGGACATGGTGGCGCACCGCATGCGCGGCGAGGGGACGCATCGAGGCATGTTTTTGGGTATCCCGCCGGCCGGCAAGCACGTCTCCTGGACGTACAT
>CAYVQP010000067.1:3078-14366 GCA_964452775.1 uncultured Ardenticatenaceae bacterium
GAGGCATGTTTTTGGGTATCCCGCCGGCCGGCAAGCACGTCTCCTGGACGTACATTGACATCTGGCGGATTGCGGATGGCCGGCTGGCCGAACACTGGGCGGAGGCGGACGTGTTTGGCCTCATGCAGCAGCTGGGCATGATTCCGCCGCCCTCAACGACCAACAAAGGGGAAAACGTGTAATGGACACACAAAGTTTGTTAGTTGAACGCCGGGTGACGGCCGTACTTTTGATTCTTTGCGGTATCGTAGTGGTCGTCGCTGTCATTCTTTACATGGGCAGAGCGACATGGAAGTGGCCGGCTGGTGAGGCGCCCAGTTATCTGCTTTGGGAGCGCGTTTTCGTCGTCGTTGCCCTTTTGATAAACACGATGGGATTTGTGTTGCTAGCGGGTATGCTGCGCGAGGCGGGTGACAAAATCCTGGCGCCGCTGGCACTGGTGATCTATTTGCTGGGCACGGCCGTTCTGATAATCGCCGAAACCACCTTCATTCATACCCGCGCCTGGGTCTACCCGCAAATCGTGTTTTTCGTCGTCGTAGCATTTTTAGCACAGGCAGCGTTTGGGGTAGCCCTGCTCCGCACCGGGCTAGTCGCCGGGTGGGCAGCATGGGCCACCATCATCTGGAACCTGTTCTGGCTGGTTGCCCTGCCCATCGCCAGCCCGCGCGATATCTACTATCCGGTGCTTCACTATGTCGCGCCGCTCATCATTGGCATTGCCCTACTGGTAGGAGAGTAGCGCAATGAACATCACCAGATTTTTTGCGGAGTTTGCGTGAGGAGTTGTGAGGGGTCATTTCCTGGCTGGTGATGATCGCTAGTCTGGCGAGCAAAAGTAGAGAGCCGGCGCATGTAATGCTTCTCAATTAGGAGGCTATCTGATGTTTGATATTGTTGGCGTCGCTGTCCTGGTTATTCTCATCCTGATTTTTGCCTTTTTGACCATCCGGGCCTGGAAATCACAGCGTCGTTGGCTGAAATGGGTTGGCTCGATCCTCTCCGGCTTCCTGGCGCTTATATTGACCGGGCTGCTGGTACTGGGGTTGAATGGCTATTTCAAGCTGAACCGGCAGTACGACAACCCCGTCGCCGATATCCAGGTGGTTGGGACGGCGGAGCAAATCGCCCGCGGTGAAAGGCTGGCCAACGCTTGCGCCAGCTGCCATTCCCCCGGCAATGAGCTGCCGCTCTCCGGCAGCAATTTCGGGGAGAAATTTGATATGCCGCCTATCGGCGCGCTGTACGCGCCAAACCTTACCCCATCCGGCAATATTGCCGATTGGACGGATGGTGAGATTATTCGCGCTATTCGAGAAGGAATTCATAAGGACGGCCGGTCGCTGCTGGTGATGCCGTCAACTGAATTCCGCTATTTGAGTGATGAGGATGTCCAGGCAATCGTCGCCTACTTGCGCTCCCAACCTGCTACGGGTGAACCCACCCCGGATACTCAACTAAACCTGCTTGGCGCGATTTTCATGAACCTGGCCGATTTCCGGGTTGCTCAGCAGCCGGTGGCGCATGTGACGGCGCCCCCGCTGAGCGACGCCTCAGCCTATGGCGAATATCTGGTAAACGTGATCGGCTGCCGGGATTGTCATGGTTCCGAGCTGGCGGGCAGGCCGGAGAGCAACCAACCCGGCCCACCCCCCGGCCCGAATCTGACCGAAATTATCCCCCAGTGGACGGAAGAAGAATTCATGACCTTCTTTAACACCGGAACGCTGCCCGGCGGCGGTGAAGTCCCCACTCTTACGTTGAAGAGCGGTTTCACGGAACCCAGGATGCCCTGGCCAACGGTGAGGGCAGTGGCCACCGACGACGAACTATTGGCCATGTATACTTATTTGCACAACCTGCCGCCTCTGGCCGGCCCAACCCAATGAGGCGTCTTATCCGCCTGTTATGGAGTAATGATGATGGACGATATTGCGACTAACGCGGCCGCTAACTCCTCAATCCACGCGGTTGGCGCACTGGCCATGGTCAACGGGGTTATTTCCGCGATTGGCGTTGTCTTTCTCGTGATCATGTTCGCAAAGTTCGCCTCGCCGCAGCCGGCATCGGGGCTGCCTTATGGGCGGATCAACGACATTTGCGTTGCGATTCAGTATTTGCTGACCATCCCGATTGCCCTGGTGTTGTATGGAATTCTCCGGCCGCACCATCCCACCCTCATCCCCATTGCCACGGTCATTGGTATTATCGCCATGATCGCCGTTGTCCTGCTGCAACTGGCCCTTGTTTCCGGCCGGTTGACGTTTGAACAGCAGGTGGGCTGGGTGACATTTGCCATGATTGTGGGCGTGGGCGCGTGGCTGATCATAACCGGCCTGGTCGCGCGATCCACCGGCCGGCTGCCCCGGAGCGTCTTCATGAGCGCCATCGCCGTGCCTTACCTGGGCTATCCGGTGTGGGCCTTCTGGCTGGGGTGGCAATTGCTCAATTGGTGAGTCGAGCAAACGCAGCCGGGCCGGCGGGGTCTTCGTCACGCTACGGCTGCGGGCACTCCTCCACGTGCAAGTATTGTCGGCATTCCTCGTCCGCCAGCGCGCGGGTCAGGCGGGACTCAGCTATGGCCGTCAACTCCTCCAATGACAGGGCAAGCAACATATACGGCCCGCTGGGGAATGTGCCATAATACAGGCGCGTCCCATCCCGGCTAAAGAAAACGGAGCCTGGCCCTGCGGCCAGCGTCAGCAGTTCTGCTCCCGTTGCCGCATCCCAGAGGCGAACGGCGTCGCCGCCGCCGGTTGCCAGATATCGGCCGTCGGCGCTGAAACGCATGCCTAAGACCGACGAGCCTTGCGAAGGAAGCGTGTACTGCTCCTCTCCTGTAGCGACTGACCACACTTTTACGAGTCCACCATAATCTCCTGTGGCCAGCAGGCTCCCATCAGGGCTGAAGGCAAGTCGGTAGACCAGTATTCGATGACCCGGCAAGGAGTGCAGTTCTTCGCCGGTCTGGGCATCCCAGATGTTGGCCGTTTCGCTTTCGCCGGCGGTGGCCAGCAATCGGCCATCCGGACTGTATTCCATGTAGCGCACCCCGATCTCATTGGCCATGAAGGAGAACAATTCCTCGCCCGTCTGCGCGTCCCAAACACGCACCCAGCCGTCCGAACCGCCAGAGGCCAGTCTGGAACCGTCGGGGCTGAACCTGACCGCCGTGGCGCCAAAGCTGGTACCGCCGCCCGTGGCAACGGCCGGATCATGGGCGTCAATGGCCAGCAGGCGCTCCCCTGTCTCCACGTCCCATATATGAGCAAAGCCGTCGGCCCCGCCTGTAGCCAACCGGCTGCTGTCGGGAGAGAAGGAGACACTGTACTGCCCACGGAAAAACTCGTCAACCATGCGATCCGCAAAACCCTCCATCGAGAAGAGAGGCTCGCCGGTGGCGGCATCAAACAGCCAGGTCGGGCTATCGGCATAGGCGAGCGCCAGCAGCCGTTCGTCAGGACTGAGAGCCATATCAGTAGCTCTTCCCGCCGGCAAGTTTGCTGCAAGCAACTCACCTGGACCCGCGGTGGAAGCATTCCATAGCCGGGCAGTCCCATCCAAACCGGCCGTTCCAAGCTGCTCTCCGTCCGGGCTAAACTCAATGTCCAGGATAGTCCCCGAATGTCCAAACACCCGGTGCAGCTCTTCCGGCTGATCGCCCGTGATGTCATAAACAATGGCTACTCCATCCTGTGAAGTGATAGCCATTTTCTCGCCGTCCCGGCTGAGGGCCAGGTTTGTAACAAAGTTACCAAGGGCTCTCAGGGCATGGCGCGGTTGCGCCGTTCCCTCATCTACAGGCAAATCCCATAGGATCACTTCTCCAGGCACCGACCCACTGGTTAACAGCAGGGATGCGTCAGCGCTGAAGACGGGTTGGGCGCTTATCAGACCGCCGTGCTGAATGCCGGCGATCGCGCGCTCCGCCCCACTTTCCGTTATGCGCCACAAGTCGCCGCTGCCGTCATCGCTCACGGTCAGCAAATGTTGGCCGTCCGGCGTAAAGGCTACTCCAACCCATTCCTGATAACCGGAAATAACGGCGATTGGCTGCGTGGTAGCCAGGTCCCAGACTTCGGCCGTGCCATCCGAATGGCCGACCGCCAGCTGTCGCCAGTCCGGGCTTAAGGCGATATTGAGGCCAGGGTCGGCCAAGGAAATCGGCAGGGTGGTCAGGGATAGCCGGGGCGCCGATCCCGGCAAATCGGTCAGATCCCACGTTTCCACGTAGACGCCGGTTTCCGGGTCGAGGCTCAGAGTGGCCAGCTGCGTACTGTCGGCATTCACATACGTAAGTTCACCCGGAAAAGCGTCCGCCATGCCTGCCAGCTCCAGCGCAGCCCATTGCTCGCCGGTGGCCGTGTCCCATATGCCTGCCGCGCCGTCGTCTCCAACAGTGACCGCGAAAGTCTGGTCCGGCGCATAGGCGATATCCAACATCCACCCGCCATGCCTGACCAGGGTTTTTTGTAACCGCGACTCCTGCACGGCTCGGTGCAGCGCTTCTTCAGCCTGCCGGGTGTGAGCCACCTCCAGCGCCTCTAAGGCCAGCAAGATGCTCAATTCCGGGTCCCTGTCCAGATTGGCCTGGGAAGATAAAGCGAGTTCTCGCGAGCTCGCCAGCCGGGCCTGCTCCTCGGCCATTTGCCGTTCAGCGACGGCAACGGCTTCGGCCGTGGCCCGCAAGTTGGCTTCCGCTTCCGCCTCGGCCTGGTGTTCGGCGGCCAGTTGGGCGCTGTTTAGCGCCTCTACCTCACGGGTGGCGGCCAGGTCGGCGTTGGCCAGCGCGTCTGCCTCGCGGTTGGCGGCCAACTCCGCATTGGCAAGCGCCTCCCCCTCTCGCGTGGCGGCCAGCGCCGCATTTCGACTGGATTGCCGGCCGGCGGCGATAGCCGCCAGGGCCAGTACCGCCGCAACCACCAGCGCCCCGACCAGGTAGGCGGCCCGCCGGCGCAATCGGCTGGCGGCGCTGGCCTGTTCCTCAGCCCGCCTCTGTTGCGCTTCGGCCAGCTCTCGAGCGGCCTGCAGTTCGCGTTGCCGGCGTTCTTCATCCACCGCCAACCGCTTCTCACGGGCGGACACACTGGCGGCAACGAACTCCTGCTCTCCGGCGGTCAGCGCCACCGAAGTCGTCTGCGCCCAGCCGGCGAACTGGTCCAGCCGCGCGCCGCGCAGCAGGTAGCCCGTGTCCCGACCGGCCGCATGCCACTCGCCGGCAGCTTGAGCCAGTAGCCTCTGCAGGCGCACGTCGTCGCGGCTTTCGGCCAGCCAGGCGCGCAGACGGGGCCACTCCCGCAGCAGCGCTTCATGGGCTACCTCCACCGTCGGGGCGCGGGTCAACGGGTCGCGGTCAAAGGTCAGGAAACGGGCCGCGCCGAAGCGGTCCAGCACGCCCGCTGGCGAGGTCAGTGAGCCATCGGCGCCCGGCTCGCCTTCCGTCAACGATTCCAGCTCACCGCGCAATACGCGCCGGCGGGTGTCCTCCGCCCCTTCACCCAGGGTGACCAGGCGCAAGAACAACTGCCGGGCCGTTTGCCGGCCGGCCTCGTCCAGCTCATCATAGACCGCCTCCGCCCGTTTGCCCAACGCGCCATGTACGTCGCCCAGTTTCTCAAAGGCGGCGCGGGTAATCAGCCGGCCTTCCCGCTCGTCAAACAGCTCGGTCATGGCGTATTGCAGCAAAGGTAGCGCGCCGGGCTGGTCGGCCACATCCGCCACGATAGCGTCGGCCAATCCTTCCTCCAGGCGCACACCCATGCGCCGCGCCGGCTCGCGGACGGCCCAGCTCAATTCCGTCCTGTTCAACGGCAGCACAATCTCCGTATGCTCTTTGAACAGCTGCCCCCAGGCCGGGTATTGCAGCGGCCGGTCGTAAAAGTCGGCCCGCAAGGTAACCACCAGCCGCAGCGGGCTTCGCGGAGCGCTCAGGGCGGCCAGCAGGCTCTCCAGGAAGAAGACCCGCTCGCCTTCGTCCGCGACCAGGGTGAATAGCTCTTCAAACTGGTCAATCACCAACAGTAGTTGCGGTCCGCTTCCGAGCGGTCCGCTTGGAAGCACTTCACCGTCACGTGACGCCTTCCGGCCGGCGCGTTCGGCGGGCAAGATGCGGCGGATGGTACGCAAAATGCCGTCGGTATCCCGCTGCATGGGCGCTAACAGGTCCGGCGGCGGGTCCACCGCCACCCGCCATAGGGCCAACTCCAATTCCTGCAGTGGGTTGCTGCCGGGCATCATTTCAGTAACGAACCACTTTTCGGAGCCGGGCAGCGCGCCCTGACGCAGGGCGGGAATCAGCCCGGCTTTGACGGCGCTGGACTTGCCGCTGCCGCTGGGGCCGACCACAGCCAGAAAGCGACTATCCTGGCCACCGGCGACCTCCAGCCGCCGCAGCAGTTGTTGCACCAGCGCCTCCCGGCCGAAGAAGTCCTCCGCATCCGCCTCCTGAAAGGCGTGCAGCCCCTTGTAGGGGTTGTAAATCTCGACCAGCGCCGGCAGCGTTTCCCACGCGCGGCCATCGCCTACCATCTCTCCGGCCGAGGCCGCATTGCGGAAGGCCGCCGCCAGCTCCAGCGCGGAGGCGTAGCGTTGGGCCGCCTGCTTGGCGGTAGCGGTCTGCAGCACCGTGTCAATCTCCGGCGACACATCGGGCCGGGTGGCGGCGACCAGCGGGATCGGTTCGTTGATGTGGCTATAAAGGAGATTGGCGATGGAGTTGTCGCTGAAGGGCTTCTCACCGGTGAGCACCTCATACAGCACCGCCCCCAGGCTGTAGATGTCCGACCGCGGCGAGATCTCGGCGCCGACAATCTGCTCGGGCGAGGTGTAATCCAGGGTCCCCAAAACCGCCCCTTCGACGGTCAATTTCTGCTCGCCGGCCAGGTCCTTGGCGATGCCGAAGTCGGCCAGATAAGCGTTCCCCGCCTCATCCAGCAAGATATTGCCCGGCTTGATGTCCCGGTGCACCACCCCTTGCTGATGAGCGACGGCCAGCGCCCCGGCTATCTGCTCCAACATGCCGGCCGTGCGGGAGATGTCCCAGGGGCCGGCCTTCAGCGCCGTCAGCAGGCTGCCGCCGCGCATGTAGCGCATGGCCAGGAAAGCCCCCTCGGGGTCTCGCCAGTAATCATATAGCGGCACGATGTAGGGATGCTCCAGCCGGGCCACGATTTGCGCTTCCGCTTCAAAGCGGCGGATGAATTCCGGGTCGTTGGCGTATTTGCGCTTGATCACCTTCACCGCTACCTCGCGCTGGATAGCCGGCTGGACGGCGCGGTAGATGGTTCCGTAGCCGCCTTCAGCGATTTCCTCTTTCAACTCATAGCCACGCACCCCTGGCCGGGAAGCTTGCTCGAATTGCAAATCGCCGGCGCGAATCTTCTCGTATACCGCCGTGGTCTGGGTGCTGGGGGCCATGCCCAGCTCTTCAGCCAGCACCCGGCGGCACTTGTCATAGACTGCCAACGCTTGTTCACGCCGGCCGGTGCGGGCCAATATCTCCATCAACTGCCGGTAGGCGCTCTCGCGCAGGTTGTCAATCTCCAGCTGTCGCTCGGCATGGGCCTGGGCCGGGGCATATTCCTGCCGGCGCAGGAACATGGCGGCCAGCGTGCTTAAGGCGTCCAGCGCTTGCCGGCGGAAGTACTCGCGCCGGGCGTGGGACCATTCTTCATATTCATTGCTGTCGTCCAGGTAAAAGTCGGCCAGAAAATCTCCCCGATAAAGGGCCACGGCCTCTTCCAGGGCGCGAGCGCATTCGCGGCAAGCAAAAAGGTCCAGGTGGTGGTGCGTCTGGCTTTGCTGCAACCGGGCTGAGAATTGGCGGGTGTCTACGGTTACATCTGTCAGGGGGTTCAGTTGGATTTCTTGCCGGTTGGCGATTACCAGCGATGTCTCCGGCTGTTCGGCGGCGTCCGATTCGGAAACCACCTGTCGCAAGTAATAGAGAATCTGGCGCAGGTTGGAGCGGGCCGAGACTTCCGGCAAGCCGGGCCAGAGCAAATTGAGCAGCCAGTCCCGGCTGTGGGCTTGCGGTTCAGCGGCCAGATAGATCAGCAGCGCCTGCACCTTGCGCGTGCGAAAGTCGGTGAGCGGCTCCGCACCCAGGGTTGCCTGAAATGGACCGAGTAACGACAGGGACAGCATGGTCATGGGTTGTCCTCCCGATATGTGATTTCGACCCGGCTGCATCGGCCGGAACTCTTCAATTTTCGATGACGTAACTGGACAGCTCAATGATGGGATGACGGCTGCGCTGAACTGTCGGCTCGGCAGTGCTTCAGTGACGCCGCCCATTCTAGCATGATTCGGGCGGCCCGAGGGATTTGTTTACGTTTGAAGCGAAATTGTTTACGCAGAGCCGTTTTCTCGAGGTGGGCGGCGGCCGGCATTACTGTCGCATCCCTCCAATGCGCCCTGGGGGCCTGTCGAGACCACGCACAAACGAAACTCTTGGAAATGTTTGCGATTTGTTTGCACACCTCCCATTTCCATAAACAGCCTTCCCACAGGCCGTTTATGGCGTAATGCGATGCTCATGTCAGCTCAAACACGGGGCCGGCCCAGACAAGGGCCGGTCACCAGGACAAGGAGTTGGCACGATGAACGCAGCGAAATCCTTCAAGATGGTGATGTTCCAAATAGCAGTGCTGATAGTCATCGCCGGGTGCGCCGCCGAAACGATTGTGGTCGAGGACCCGGCTGGAGCAGCCCTGAGCGCGCTGCCAACTTCTGCAACAGTTGACCGCGACGATCTGGCCGAACAGCCTTCGCCGGTCCTGGACCCGGAGAGCTGCGCGGCGCCGGCCTCGCTGAACAAGGCCCGCTGTGAGGAAATGGAAGCCGCGATTCTGGCCGTGACGGTGCGCCTGGAGCTGAGAATCTACGCTCCGGATAGTCTGGGCGAATACCAGTTAGAAGACAGCAGCGTGGGGCACGGGACGATTATCGAGGGCCGCTACCTGCTGACCCACAATCACTTCGGCCTGTCGCTGGAAGATGCGGCGGACAATCGCCAGCGAACGGTAACGCTCTACCGGCATGACGGCGAGGTGATCCTCCAGAATGCGCCGTTTAGCGCCTTTGAAGTGACCGCCGCCGGGCCGGAGACACTGCTGTTCGATTTTGGGAGTTTCGGCGAGCTGGGGTTGTTCGCGGCCCTGGGATTGCCGTCGGCGACAGTCGAGCCGGAAAGGGCGCAGGAGTTGCAGCCGGGCGTGGAAGTAGCGCAGATAGATTGGGATGGCCGGACGGCGCACGTTGATTGGGTGCGGGTGCTGGCTGTGGACGAAGAAGCCGGAACGCAAACGCTGGTGCTGGACAATTTCGTTGAACGCGGGGCGTCGGGCGGCGGCGTCTTCTATGAAGGCGATCATGTAGCCAATAATTGGACCCGGCAGACGGAAATGACCGCCGGCGGAGAAGTGTTGCGTCAGTTCTCGACAGCGGCGGGTTCATCACGCTGATACACATCCCCGGCCCTTTCAACTCCCGGTAAAACGCGCTGGTCATCGTATCGATGAATGATATGGCAGCCCCTGTGCCCGCTCAAGTCGGGTTTTTGCAACGAACCTGGTGGGTGTACAATAATGCCTTCGCCCTCTCTTTCGCTGAGGTGATTGTGACCACCCTCACCGCCGGCCAACAGGTCTCCCTGCCCGACTCTACCGTCACCTTCCTCTTCACGGACATCGAAGGCAGCACCCGCCTCTGGGAAGTGCAGCCGGAGGCGATGCGCGCCGCCCTGGCGGAGCACGACGCCATCTTGCGAGCGGCCATTGAGGGCCGCGGCGGCTGGGTAATCAAGTCCACCGGCGACGCTGCCTTGCTCAACCTGGGCCGGCGCCGGCTGAAGGACCTTGTCCGCCCGGAGCAGATTTATCAGCTCAACGGGCCGGGCCTGCCGCACGACTTTCCGGCGCTGCGCTCGCTGAGCGCTGCGCTGAACAATTTGCCGGCCCAGCCCACCAGCTTTGTCGGCCGGGAAGCCATCCTGGCCGAGGCCGGCGGTGAGTTGAGCATGGATGGGGCCATCGCCCTGGCGCTGCAAGATGACTTGGAAGGCTTGCCGGCGAACCGGGCTGGCCTGGTTGGAGAGGATGGGGAGTGATTTGGGCAGCTGGCCGCCCGGCCAGCCGCCGCTAACTAATAGGAGAACCTCATGAAAATCGCCATTAATGGAGCCGGCATCGCCGGTCCAGCCCTCGCCTACTGGCTGCTCAAAGCCGGCCACCAGGTGCTGCTCGTCGAGCAAGCGCCGCAATTGCGCAGCGGCGGCTACGTCATTGACTTCTGGGGCATCGGCTACGACATCGCCGAGAAGATGGGCCTGCTGCCCCAGATTCTGGAACGCGGCTACCAGGTCAATGAGGTGCGCTATGTGGACGCGCAGGGCCGGAAGAGCGGCGGCTTCTCTTCCGCCGTCTTCCGGCGCTTGACCGGCGACCGCTTCACCAGCGTGCGCCGCTCCGACCTTAGCGCTGCCATTTACGGCGCGCTGGCCGGCCGGGTGGAGACAATCTTTGGCGACTCCATCGCCTCTATTGACGACCGCGGCGACTGCGTGCGGATTGGCTTTGACCATGCCGCTCCCCGCGAGGTAGAGCTGGTCATCGGGGCGGATGGGCTGCATTCACGCGTCCGCCGGCTGGTGTTTGGGCCGGAGACGGACTTCGCCTTCTCGCTTGGCCTGCACGTGGCCGCCTTTGAGGCGGAGGGTTATCGGCCGCGCGATGAACTGGTCTATGTCAGCCACGGCTCGCCGGGGCGCGATTTGTCGCGCTTCTCCATGCACGATGACCGGACGCTGTTTCTCTTCGTCTTTCGGGACGAACTATTGACCAACGGCGCGCCGGCCAGCGAGCAGGCCTGCAAGGCGGCGCTGCGCCAGCTCTTTGCCGATGCCGGCTGGGAGAGCAAATCAATTTTGGCGGAGCTGGATCAGGCCGGGGAACTCTACTTCGACCGCGTTTGCCAGATTCGCATGGACAGCTGGACGAAGGGCCGGGTCGCGCTCATCGGCGATGCCGCCGCCTGTATCTCCCTGTTGGGCGGCGAGGGGACGGGGCTGGCTATGGCCGAGGCCTATGCGCTGGCCGGCGAGTTGCAAAGTAGCGCCGGCGATCACGTCGCCGCCTTTGCCCGCTATCAGGAGCGCATGATGCCCTTCCTGCGCAGCAAACAGAAGGCGGCGGTCAAGTTCGCGCCCACCTTCGCCCCAAGAAACAACTACAACGTGGCGATGCGGAACCTGGTCACCCGCCTTTTCCGCATTCCTTTTATTGTGGACT
>CAYVQP010000067.1:14466-20541 GCA_964452775.1 uncultured Ardenticatenaceae bacterium
GTGGCGATGCGGAACCTGGTCACCCGCCTTTTCCGCATTCCTTTTATTGTGGACTACTTCGTCGGCCGCGACTTGCGCGACGAGATCAAGCTCCCCGACTACGCCTTCTAGCCGGCCAACCAGCGGCCATTTCCCATTGAACCCCGCCGGTCGAATGATTGCCGGCGGGGCGATAAAGGGCGGGTCGCCATTCGCGCCAGCCGGCAACACCCCGGCCTCCGCCGCAGGCAAATGCCGGGGTTCGATGCTGCGACAGATTTGACAAAATCCCACGACAGGCTATCATAGAACATGGCTCCCCCCCCCAGAGGTGGTTCGGTCAGCGCCTGCTGGCCGGCCACCTCATTTTGTTTGCGACCTGGTCATCGCGGCCGGCAAACAATTTTTCCGATACACACTATTGTGCTGTTACATACACATTGACAAATTGCCTGAGGTTTGAGATGCGCACAAGTATTGTGATCGACTACGACTTAATAGCCCGCGCCCAGCAACTGACCGGTATCGAGACGAAAAAAGGAGTGGTGGAAGAGGCTCTGCGCCTGTTGATCCAGATTTATGAACAAGCAACGATACGGGAGCTGAGAGGAAAATTATCCTGGGAGGGGGATTTAGATCGCTTGCGGGAAGGGCGGGCTGACCCTCCTAGATTCAGATCGCGATTTCGACCCATTTGAAGCATACCGGGTTTGCGCGCCCGCCACCCCTGATCGCTGCCAATTTTCGCCGACGCCCGGCGACAGCCAACTAACGCCGGCCGGCCAGGGCGCGTTCCAGCGGAGACTACCCCGGCAACGACGACTCCGCCCGCGCATCCGGCGCCCTGAACCGCGACCAGGGGGCCAGCACGAACAGCACAAACAGCAGGATAGCCACCACATTAAACAGCCCACCCCAACGCCGCAGCTCCGGCAACAACGCCAGGTCGCCGATAATGCGCGCCAGCAGCGAAACGTGCAGCAGCGCCAGCGGCAGGTAAAAGCGGCGGTGATAGGGGACGGCCACATGCATCACCGCCGGGATGATGATCAGCGCGTGGCCGAAGATCATCGAGAAGGTGAAGCCCAGGAAGATGCTGTGCAGCATGGCATCGTAGTACGGCCCGGCGCGATACTCCCCGCCAAAGATCAGCCACAACAGCCCGCCGACCCCCAACCAGAAATAGCCGGGCAGCAGACAGGCAGCGATATAGCGGGTCAATCCCGCCCGGCGCACCGTCCGGCGAGCCACGTCATAGCGCCACAACCAGCCGGCCAACAGCAGCAGGCCCACGCCGCCGACTCGCACGCCGAGGCTCACCCCGGCCGGGACCAGCGTCAGCAACAGCCCGGCGGCAAAGACCGCAATCGCCGCCAGATAGAGCCGGCGTGATCCCCGCCCCCACAACATCACCCGGGCCAGCTCCAACCGCTCGCCCACGATGGTCAGCACCAGGAAGCCGGCCCACCAGGGCACGGCCCGGCTGATGGGTTGGCCCGCCACCCACAGCAGATTCCCAACCAGCCAGGCGACCGCCCCGGCCGCCATAGTCCCGTGCGAGGTGTTGGGCTGCAGCCGGTAGATGACCAGGAAGATAAGCGACAGGCCCAGCGAACCCAGGGTAATCGCCCCGCGCCCCACCACCGGCGGCAACCCGATGAGCAGGGCCAGCGCGCCCAATCCGGCCAGCGCCGGAGCCAGATAGTACAGGCGGGTGTCATAGCGCGGCTGCCCCGTCCCCGGCGCTGAGTCAAGCTGGTTCTGGCGCAGGGCTACCGCCCGCTCCATGCTGATCAGCGTGCCCAGGAAGCCGGAGACCATGAAAGCCCCGTGCTGTCCGGCCGGCAACAGCCCCGATGCCGGCCACTGCCAGCCCAGGCGCACCAACCCCGCCCACAAGCCGGCCAGCAACGACAGGCCGGCCAGCAGCATCAGCGGCAGGCGGCCCTTTGCCGCCCGGCGCTGCGGCATCCTCGCTTGCTGCGTCGCGACCTGTTCCATCCTATCCCGCTTCCTCCAACTTCTGCATCAGATAGCCGCGCAGCACCACCGCATCATTATGCGCCTCGTCCCGCGCGGCGTAGACCAGGGTAAGATCGCCCGCCCGCGCCGCTGCCAGCAACGGCTGCCAGTTCTGCGGCTGCGCGTCCAGCTCGGCCGCATAGCGTTGCTGGAACTCCTCCCATCGCGCCGGGTCATGCCCGAACCAGCGGCGCAGCTCGTTGCTGGGCGCGACCTCTTTCAGCCAGCCGTCCAGCTGCAGCGCCTCCTTCTTCACGCCTCGGGGCCAGAGGCGGTCCACCAGATAACGGCGACCATCCTCCGGCCCCGGCGCCTCATAGGCGCGCTTGAGCCTGATCAAAGGGTGTTCGCCCGGCCCAAACGCACTTGCCACACCTGCGGCCCCTTCTCCAGATACTCCCAGGTGAACTGGTCCGTCAGTTCCGCCTGAAACTGGTAATAGAGCGGCTTCGGGTCGTGGTCGTTCACCAGCACAAAGCTCTCGCCCGGCTCCAGCGCATCAAAGCTCTGGAAGATCAGCGGGTGGCGCTGCACCGGCGGGATAGCCCGGATATCCAATACATTTGTCTGTTCCATCTTGTGTAACCTCCGAATTACAATTGTTTGATACAAAAACCGCGCAGGCCTTGCCGGCGTTCGTCGCAGAACGAGCTTAGAAAGTAAGGCCGGCGGGGTTTGTCTATCAACCGCCCTTGCGGATCAGATAATGGTACTCGCGTCGCCAGAACGGGCCGGCGACGCTACTCTCCAGCAGCGTATTGCCCGACCGGCCGGCCCACTCGCGCAGTTCCCGGCGTGACGCCCGGTCCGTGCTCAACACCTGCAGCACCTCGCCTTGCCCCAGCCCGTCAATCGCCTCCAGCAATTTGACAAAGCCGGAGGCGCAATCACTGCCGCGATTGTCCAGCGTCTCGGCTACCACCAGCGCTTCTTCTCTCTCAATCGTCATGGTCAACTTTGCCTCGCACTCTCGGTCCCATGCAAATCTTCCAGGTTGCACATGCCCGCGATGGGCGAGCAGGCGCGCCACAGCGGGCAGGTGAGGAAGATCACCACCAGCAGCACAATCAGCGCCATCTTAGCCAGAATCAGCAGGCCGAAGTTCGTCGCCACCAGCGCGGAGGGGCTGAGGCCGACGTAGGGATACGCCTGCAGCAGGCCGGTGATCACCAACGTGGGTAGAATGATGCGCACCGCCACGCGAAAGCGCTCTAGCTGCCGGCCGGCGGCGATGACCACCGGCACGGAGACCACCCCGCGCGCCGCCGGCACAGCGATGAAGATGTTCCACACCGCCCCGCCGAACCACAGGCCGAACGCGCTGAGGTGCAGCCAGCGCACCAGCAGCGCTCCCGGCGCTCCACCCTGCCCCAGGGTCACGTCAAAGGCGGCCTGCACCAGCGCATAGAGCAGCAACAGCCCCAGTATCACCGCTGCCGGGCGTCGCTCGGCGAAGGGGTCATCATTGGCCCGCCGGCCGTAGGCATCGCGGCCCACCAGCAAGGCCAGCAGGACGACCAGCAACAGATCCGCCCAGAGCAGCCGGCCCACGCCCCAACCGGCAAAACGCAGCATATCCCACACCGCGCCGGCCACAAAGATGGGCAGCACCACCCGCGTCAGTTGGCGGAAGCGCTGGAACTGGCCGGCGGCAAACGCGGTGAACGCCGGTTGCCGCGCCTCTTTCTCCGCCGGGCGGGTAAAGAGCGCCTTCCACATATACCCCCCGGCCAGAAAAGCGAAGGCGATCAGGTGCACCCAGCGGGTCAGCACCTGCGGCCAACTGCCGGCCCCGTGGGTGGTCATCGTCAGCCAGACGCCCATCAGCGAGGCCAGGGTGATCACCACCAGCGCTACCTTAGGCAGCACATATCTGTCCAATAGTTGCGTCTGGGTTACCTTCGGCGTGCTTACTAAGGGTGTCTCCATCTCAGACCTCTGCCGCGAATTGCAATGGTTGTAACATTCCCAGGCGCTCGGTGAGAGCCGTCGCCGCCTCGCGCAGGGCCGCGCCCACCGCCGAGTCCGGCATCAGCACCGCCGGCCGGCCGAGATCCCCGCCCGCGCGCACCTCCGCCTCCAGGGGCGCTTCCGCCAGCAAGGGCAGGCCCCATTGCCCGGCTGCTTGCCGGCCGCCGCCCTGCCCGAAGATGTAGTGCTTTTCCTCGCACGCCGGGCAGCGGAAATAACTCATATTCTCAATCAGACCGAACAAGGGAACATCCAACTTGCGGAACATGGCCACCGCCTTGCCCGCGTCATCCAGCGCCACCTGTTGGGGCGTCGTAACGATGATTGCTCCGTCCAACGGCGCCCGCTGGGCCAGCGACAACTGCGCGTCGCCTGTACCCGGCGGTAAGTCTACCACGATCAGATCCAGTTCGCCCCATTCCACGTCAAAAAAGAATTGTTGGATGGCCTTGTCAATCATCGGCCCGCGCCAGATCGCCGGCCCCTGATCCGGCCCGGCAAAGGCCAGGGACATCGCCTTTACCCCGTGCGCGGTAGCCGGGAGCAATCTCCCGTTCCGGCCGGGCGGCAGCCGGTCCACGCCCAACATGCGCGGCACGTTCGGGCCGTAGATGTCCGCATCCAGCAGGCCAACCCGCAATCCGGCCGCGGCCAGGGCCACCGCCAGGTTAACGGCTACGGTGCTCTTGCCCACGCCCCCCTTGCCGGAGGCCACGGCCACCACGTGGGCCACGCCGGGGAGCGCCCGCGGCGCCGGCGTCTCCTTCTTCTTTTGCTGCGAGCGCGGCGGAAAGCCGATTTGCAGGGTCACATCCTCTACGCCCGGCACCTCCAGCGCCGCAATGGCCGCCGCGCGGGCGATCTCTTGCTGCGTCGCCTCGTCCAGGTGGGCGGTCACCAGGCCGATGCGGGCGGTTGCGCCCTCCATCAGCACCCCGTGCACCAGCCCAAAGGAGACGATGTCGCGGGAAAAGCCGGGGTAATTCACCTTCCGCAAAGCGCGGAAAACCGCATCTTTCGTCGTATCCATCTCAGTACAGCCCCAGGTCCGCGCGTCCTTCCGGCGTGATCATCTCCGGCGTCCACGGCGGCTCCCATACCAGGTCCACGGTCACTCCCTGTAACTCAGGCAGCGACCGCCACAAAGTCCACTCAATCTCTTCTCGGAAGGTCGCGTGCATCGGGCAGCCGGGGGTTGTCAAGGTCATCACAATATGCACCCGGCCATCCTCGCTGATATCCAGGCTGTAAATCAGGCCCAGATCCACGATGTTGATGCCCAACTCCGGGTCAATCACCTCTTTCAGGGCCGTGTTTACCAGCTCCTCCGACATTAACATGTGAAAGGTGTTATCCATCACCAGACTCCGTATCAAAACCCCGCACCCATGAAAACCCCGCAGGTCTCTAATAGGCCTGCTCCAGAGTAAGTCCATCTGACAGACCTGCGGGGTTTGGTCTGACAGACCTGCGGGGTTTAGGGTGCAGGACCTGCGGGGTTTGTTCTCATTCACGACTACCACCATAATAGGGGGGTAACGGCAGCCGCTCCTTGATCTGCATCAAGTATTTCCACCCGGCTTTACCCTACAATGACGAAACTCCGCCGGCCTGCGCAGAGCCGCGGAGTTCGTGACCATGGAAAGAGGTATGTTTAACCAACAACGTTTGCAAACCGGCTGGTTGCTGGCCGGCGATTGGCTGGCCCTGACCCTGTTCGTCTTCCTGGGCCAACTCGACCACGGGATGCTCAGCGCGTCTGCCTGGCCCCGGCTGATCACCACCACCCTGGAATTGGTCCTGCCCTGGACAATCGTTGCCGCCCTGATGGGCGCTTACCGGCTGGCGCCGGAGTTGGGCAAGCGGGCTTTTCTGAGCCGGTCGCTCATCGCCTGGCTGGTGGCTGCTCCCCTGGCGCTGTTACTGCGCGCCTGGTTGCACGGGCAGGCCACCATCATCGTCATCTTTTTCGCGATTACATTGGGCCTGGGCGGCGCCTTCTTGCTGGGCTGGCGCGTCATCTTCATCAACCTGCTCTCACCCCGCCTGGCAAAAGCCCCAGCCGCCTAACCCGCCCTTGTAACCCGATTTTCCAAATCGGGC
>CAYVQP010000067.1:20641-22343 GCA_964452775.1 uncultured Ardenticatenaceae bacterium
CGTAACCCGATTTTCCAAATCGGGCGTCGAGATGCAATCTCGACCTACAGGAGAAAACAATGTTCCTCGCCACCCCCTATCAACAAGCAGTCCATTTCCGGCCCGAGCAATTCAACCCGATCACCCTGGCCGAAAGCGCCCGCACCCGCGTCATCCTGGCCTGTTTCCAGCCGGGCCAGTTCATCCCCGTGCACAGCCCGGCCATTGACCTGACCCTGGTCGTGCTGCAGGGCGAGGGCGTATTGACCGCCGGCGACACTCAGAGCGCCATTGCCCCCAACACCATCGCCTTCATCCCGGCCGGGGAAGCGCGCGGCGTAACCGCCTCCACGCAACTGGTCACCCTATTTGTGGTCACCCCGCCCCCTACCGCCGCGGATCACAAGGAAGTGGTCGCCGGCTTACAGAAGAACCCTGCTTCATAACCTCGCACCCCAAAAAAACCCCGCAGGTCTCTCCCAGGTCTCTTCCAGAGGTTTACCTCAAAGACCTGCGGGGTTTAGTCTGACAGACCTGCGGGGTTTGGTCGAGCTACTTTCGCTCGTACGTCCCCGGCACGGTGCGAAAGCTGACCGATAGCCGGTTCCAGCTGTTGATCACGATCACCGCCATGGTCAGGTCAACCAGCTCTCGCTCCGTGAAATGCCGGCAAGCCTGCTCATACACCTCATCCGGCGCTCCCGACTCGGCCAGCAAGGTGACCGCCTCCGTCCAGGCCAGCGCCGCCCGCTCCCTTTCGCTGTAGAATGGCGTCTCCCGCCAGGCGGAAAGCGCATACAACCGCTGTTCGCTCACGCCGATGGCTCGCGCATCTTTGGTGTGCATGTCAATGCAGTAGGCGCAGCCGTTAATTTGTGAGGCGCGCGTCTTCACCAATTCAATCAGCGACCGTTCCAGGCCGCAATGCCCCACGTACCCTTCCAGCGCCCGCATCCCGGCCATTGCGCCGGGAGCTACCGCCGCGTAATCCATCCGAGGTTCCATCTCAACCACCTCTCGCTTCCTCTTCCAGGCGCACCGTCTTCGGGAAGAGAATGTTGTTTTCCAGGTGAATGTGCTTCTTGGTGTCCGCGTCGAACGCTGCCAGATTGGCATACAGCACCCGGTAGGTGTTGCAGGCGTCTTCCGGCGGCGTGTAGCGATCGCTCAATGCCTCAATCCGGCCCAGCAGATCGCCCGTCTCGTCGTGCTCGGCATCCATCGCCGCGATCAGCTCGCGCGCGGAGCCAAACGGGGGCGCGACCGGCCGGCTGCCCTCCGCTTGCGCCCGCAGCAGACGCCGGATATACGGAAAGAGCAACAGCTCTTCTTTCTGCGTGTGCATGGCCAGCTCCCCGCTTAACTTCTCGAACAATTCGGCGATGGTTATCGTCTCCGGGTGTTGCTCGCCGTGCACTTGCTTCACCGTCTGGGCATATTCGCGCAGCACGGGCGTCATCTTGCGGGCGTAGGCGTGATGCTGGTTGACGATGTAGTCGGCCAGAAAGTCCAGCGACCACTGGTCATACTGCTCGCCCCGGCCGGGAACCAGCGCCAACTGTTCCAATTCCTCGTCCAGCGCCGCCGGGTCCACCCCATGCTCGCGGCACGCCTCGGCCAGGGAGACGTCGCCGCCGCAGCAGAAGTCAATGCCCAATCGCTGGAACACGTCCGCCGCACGGTAATCGGCCGCGACCACCTCGCCAACGGTTCGGTTGTCGAA
>CAYVQP010000068.1:0-22149 GCA_964452775.1 uncultured Ardenticatenaceae bacterium
AAATTGAACTATCCGACAGTTCAAAAACTGAACTGGACAGTTCAGAAATTGAACTGCCGGTAGTTCAGAAATTGAACTATGAACAGTTCAATTTTCGAACTGTCGACAGTTCAGAAATTGAACTGCCTTCTATTAGAGAAAAGAAAATTAAAGAAAAGGAAAGGAAAGGGGAAACCCGCGCGCCGAAGCCACACGAAATTGAGGCATGGAATTTGGTGCTCGAAATGTGCGATGGCAATGAGGCGGACGCACTTAGGGTTTTTAGGTTTGAGAGCGAGCTTTACGCCCGGGCCGGCTGGCTGCGGCCGGGCACGCGCACTTCGTTGCAGCGCGAGGATGCGCTGCGGGATTGCTGGCGACCGGCGCGCCTGATCCTGGGGATGGCGGCCGGGGATGTGGCGGCGGCTGTAACGCTGGCGGTGGGGGCGTTGGGCCGGATGCGAGCGGATGGTCTTACGCCGGCGAGGGCCAGTGCGCTATTGGGGGAGTTGTCTAGGGCGAGAGCCAGTCCTGCTATGGTGGGCGGCGGCCATGAGCTGGCTGAGATGGAGCTGGTCGATGGAGCGTATTGAGGAGTTTTCGTTTCTAACTCTTAGTGTGCGAGGTGTTCGATGGACGTGAGATTTATGGCGGGCCTGGCGAGGATTGAGGGGAGTGATGTGAGCGGTTCCGCTCTGAATGAGTGGGAGGAAGAGTTCGTGCCGGCGCGCCGGCAGCGCTATACGCTGGGCGATTTGGATGCGGACTTTCATCCGATGACTGCGAGGGCGATTGCGTTGGCGCGGCGTTGGATGCGCGAAAAGCGCGAGGGGAATGCGCGTGTTAGCCTGGTTTTGGTCGCTGCGCCAGAGTTTCTTCCGGATGGCAGCCCGGACCTGAACCGCACGGGCTGCGGAGTGGGTAAGACGCATATCGCGCGGGCTATCCAGTGGTCGCATTATATGGCGCTGGATGACGGGACGCCGGTAGCGCCAGCCGGCCGCTTCTACACTGCGCCAGAGCTGATGGCGACGCTGGGCGATGTAGAGACGAAGGTGAATTCGCTGGCGCCGGCCGGCGCGTGGGTGCAAGATGATTTGGTAGGCAGGTGTCCGGTGGTCGTCATTGATGATGTGGGTACAGAGGGCACGTTGCCGTTCGTAGCGGCGGAGAGGCAGGAGCAGGAGATTCAGTCGCGATATTTCCGGATCATCAATTACTGCTATGAAAAGGACATCTCCTTGGTGCTGACCGCTAACCTGACGCTACCGGCGTTGCGCCGGCGGTTGGGTGAGCGGTGTTGGAGCCGGCTGTTGCAGATGTGCCCGGCGGGAATGATGCTGGATATGTCCGGCGCGCCGGACTATCGCAAATTGGCCGGTGGCCGCTAGTTGCTATGAGTGACTACCCGGCATTGAGAATGGTTGTCGGCGGCGCGCTGGCAGTGGATGGGGTGCAGCAATGAACGAAAAGAGCACGGACTTCAAACGATGTGAAGACGAAATCCGGATCGTGCCGCCGGATGGTCGTGCCGGGCGATTGTACGGCTATAGCGGTGGCGGTAAATGGGCGCATGTGTGGTTGGATGCCGGTACGCCCGACTGGAGCAATGTCATCGTTGTGATGGACGCGGATCTGCAACTTACCAGCAACCCGGCAGCGACGCAGCGGCTATCCGCCGGGCGTGCGACAACGGCGGGGAGCTGCAACGCTGGTAGGCGGATGGGCCGGCGCAAGTTGACGGCGGAGCAAGTTGCCTGGGCGCGGCGGGAAGCGCACGCCGGCCGGGATGTGGCCAGCATCGCTATTGAGTTGGGGATGTCACGCCCGGCAGTCTGGAGGGCGGTGACGGGGCAGACTTACAGCGATGTGGCAGACTGGCCGCCGTTGCCGGTGGGCCGGCATGATGCGCCGCTGTTGCAATGCGTAGAATGTGGGGCGGTGTATCATCATAGACAGCGGTGGAAATACGGACGGTGCAATCGGTGCTATCTGGCATACTTGGAGAGCCGGCGGCAAGAGCGGCCGGACAATGGGGCGGCGACTGTGAACCGGGCGGGCTGGCAGCATTGCCCGCGTTGTACGATTCTCACGCCGGGCGGGGGGTTGTGTGTGTGGTGTGAGCAAGAAATCAAGGATATACCATGCAAAGAAAGATAGTGTTGGTCCTGGCGCTGATTCTGTTGGCGGTCGCGCTGCTGCCGGGTCTGGCCACTGCCGGGCCGGTTCCAGTTGTGACCCCGGCTCCCACGCCGGAGCCGCTGTACATCCAACTAGAGCCAGGCCAGAGCGCTTATATCCTCTGTCCATTGGTGATGAAGTATAAGGACTTCGGTACGCAGGTCGGGATGTTACAGTGTCGGTGAGCGGGCAGTGAGCAAGCGAGAGTATAGCGACGCGGTGAAGGCGGCGGTGATTGGCGCGCTTTTGGCGGGCCAGACGGCTGCGTGGGTGGCGCGGGAATATGGTGTGCCGGAGGGAACTGCCAGGGTCTGGAAGCGGCGGGCGTTGGGAGTCCGTCCAAGCGTTGCATCGGATGATGTAACGCTTGTAACGGATGTAACGCAAAAAAAAGAGGAGGCCGGCGAGAGTGTGGCGGCGCTGGTGATGGAGTTGTTGGTCACGGAACTGCGAACGCTACGAGTTATCGCGGAGCAGGCGACGAATCCGGCCTGGCTGCGGAATCAGAGTGGGGCGGAGTTGGCGACGTTTTATGGGGTGATGCAGGATAAATCGTTTCGTAAGATTGAGGCGTTGATTCGTGCGACTGAGCGCGCTGCTAACGCCGATTGAGCTGCCGGCCATTGATACGGGGCCGTTCGATTTTGGGCCGGATGGGCGGCCGGGCGCGCCGGCGTTGTCGTTTGTGGAGTTTGTGAGCCAGGTGAATCCGCGCTTTGTGCGGTATCCGCATGTCGAGAAGTTGGCGGCTGTGCTACAGAAGGTAGCGGACGGCGAGCTATCCCGGCTGATGGTCTTCATGCCGCCCCGACACGGGAAGAGTGAGCTGATCAGCCGGCTGTTCGCTGCCTACTACCTGTATCGTTATCCGGCTCGCTGGGTGGGCATCACCAGCTACGCAGCGGAGCTGGCTTACACGTTGAGCCGGAATGCGCGCGAGAATTACACCCGAGCCGGCGGAGGTCTACACCCCTCCGCCTACGCGGTGCGGCATTGGGAGACGGGGCAGGGTGGCGGGCTGTGGGCGGCCGGCGTGGGCGGGCCGATTACGGGGAAGGGATTCCATTGCGGCATAATCGACGACCCGGTGAAGAACGCGGAGGAGGCCCATTCTGAGACGCTACGGCTGAAACAGTGGGAATGGTGGCAGTCCACGTTCCTGACCCGCGAGGAGCCGGGGGCGGCGATAGTTGTTGTGCAGACCCGCTGGCACGAAGACGACCTCTCCGGGCGCATCCTGGCCCACGAAGAAGAGGAGCCGGAGAACTGGCACATTGTGCATTATGAGGCGATTAAGGAGGCGGAGCGGCCGGCGTATCCGGCGAGCTGCGCGCTGGAGCCGGATTTCAGGCGGCCGGGCGAGGCGCTTGCGCCGGCGCGTTATCCGCTGGAGAAGCTGGAGCGCATTCGGCGGCGAGTGGGCGACTACTTCTTTGGCGCGCTGTATCAGCAGCAGCCGCGGGTTCGGGATGGCGGTATGTTCCGGCGGGAGTGGTTTGAGGTTGTGACGGCGGTCCCGGCCGGGCAAGTGAGTTATTGCCGGTATTGGGATAAGGCGGGCACGCGGGATGCGGGCAGCCACACGGCCGGAGTGCTGATGGCGGTGTGCGCCGGCGTGTACTATGTGGTGGATGTGGTGATGGGGCAGTGGGAAGCGCCGGCGCGAGAGAAGGTCATCACGCAGACGCTTGAGTCCGATAGGGCGCGCTATGGGCATGTGCCGACGGGTGTGGAACAGGAGCCGGGCAGCGGGGGCAAGGAAAGCGCCCAGGCAACGGTCGCCAACAATCCCGGCTTTACGGTGTTCATGGACCGGCCGACGGGCGAGAAGGCGCTGCGGGCGGAGCCGTTGGCGGCGCAGGCGGCGGCGCAGAATGTGAGGTTGGTGGCGGGGGCGTGGAATGCGCGTTTCCTGGAGATTCTGACGGGTTTCCCGCACGGCATCACGGACCCAATTGATGCGGCGAGCGGGGCGTTTGCTCGGCTGGCGAGTCGTGGGGCGACGTGGGAGGCTATTGCTCAGTTGGGGAATATTGAAGGGTATGAGAGTGTGTGGACATGATTGGACAGATGAATGGCGCAACGACGCGGCAAACGGGTGAGTTTGAGGAGCTGGGCACGACGGGGATTGAGGCGTATGCGGGTTATATCCGGCAGGCGTATCACGCGCAGGTGCAATGGCCGGCGTGCGAGCCGTTGTATCGTCGCATCTGGCGCAGCGATCCGGAGACGACGATTGTGCGGCAACTTTTCGCGGCGCTGGCCGGGAAGCTGGAGCTGCGCTGGGAAACGCCGGCGACGGTGGAGCAATCGACGGACGATGACAGGCGAGCAGTGGAGTTTGGCGATAGTGTGCTGGCGGATATGGCCGGCGGGGTGAGCGAGTGGCTGGAGACGGCGCTGACCCGGGTGCCGTTTTTTGGGTTTGGGGTTTGGGAGCGGCTGGCGGGGGTGCGCCGGAAAGGTTGGCGCGCGCCGGACGATGATGGTTGGCGCAGTCAGGAGAGGGACGGCCTGGTCGGGGTGCGGCGAATTGCGTGGCGAGACTATTCGTCGTTTGAGCGGTGGGACATGGATGATCGCACGGGGCGGGTGCACGGCGTCTGGCAGCACGATATACCGAATCCGCCGGTGTTGTTGCCGATGGAGCGGTTGTTGCATGTGACGTATGGCGATCGTACGAATCCGGAGGGGCTGGCGACGTTGGAGGCGTTGTGGCGGTTGGAGCGATTGTTGTATGCGCTGGAAGTTGTGCAGGGGATTGGCTTTCAGCACACGGCCGGCCATTTGAAGGTGAATGTGACGGAGGCGAATTTTGACCAGGCGCGGGTGAGGGCGGCGGCGCGGGCGATTATGACGCCGCAGGAGGGGAGTTATGCGGCCTGGCCGGCGGGTACGGATGGAAATATTGTTGATTCGACGTTTAGCGCGGCGGAGGCGCTGGAGACGGCTATTCAGAACCGTCGTATTCTGAAGTTGGCGTTGTTTGGGATGCAGTTTGTGGCCATCTCGACGATGAGCGGCAGCGGCAGTTATGCGGCGCTGGATGATGCGTCGTCTCTGGCGATGCGGATTTTCAACAATATTGCGGCGGGGATTGCGCGGCAGGCGGGGGATCAGCTGGGGCGCTGGTTGTTTGAGCATCCGGTGAATGCGGCTGCGTTTCCGCAGTTGAGTGGCCGGCCGGTGTTGCGGGTGTCGAGTATCGAGAAGGGTATGGATTTGCCGGGGTTGGGCGCGTTTGTGCAGGCGATTGGGGCGATTATGCCGTTGGGCGATGCTGATTGGCTGGCGATTCGGGAGGCGACGAATTTGTTGCCGGTGGAGTTGCCAGCGCTGCAGACGGCGGCTTCTACGGCGGAGGAGGAGGTGGAAGAAACCGAAGAAACCGAAGAAACCGAAGAAACCGAGGAGGGAGAGGTGATAGATATGGCGGAGTTGGCAGCGGGGCAGGCGCCGGGTGCTCCGGGAGAGAAGTCGCCTCGGAAGCGGCCACGGGGGAAGGCGATTGATGTGACGGAGCGGGCGGTGATTACGGAGGAGGATATTGAGCGGGCGCTCCGTTCGTTTGAGCGGTGGGCGGCGGAGAATGCGCCGGGGATTGCGGGGATTTTGCGGGCGGAGGTGGATGAGGAGTGAAACATGGATGGGCAGGATGGACAGGATAGGGGATTGAATCGGCCATGATGACTGTCCGGCTGCGGGATGTGTTAGCGGGGTGGCTGGTGGAGCGGCTGCGCCTGCTGGCGCAGGGAGATGAGGGTTTTGTTTGGGACCGGCGCTCGGCGCGTTATCGGGACCGGGAGACGGGGCGCTATGTGGCGGAGAGCCGGGTGCTGGGGGCGGTAGAGCACTACGGAGAGTACTCGGCGAATAATATCGGCCGGCTGACGGAGCGATTGAATGGCGGGCAGTTAACGATTGGGCAGTGGCAGCGGGAAGTGGCGCAGGAGTTGAAGAATGCGCATCTGATTGCGGCGATGGCCGGCCGGGGTGGGCGGGATGCGATGACGCAGGCGGATTGGGGGCGAGTGGGCGGCCGGCTGCGCTGGGAATATGAGTATTTGAATCGCTTTGCGCAGGAGATTGAAGCGGGCAAGCTAAGTGCGGCGCAGATTGCAGCGCGAGCGAGGTTGTATGGCAACGCTGCGCGCAAGTCGTATTATGATGGCCGGACGGCGGCGGCGCGGGTGAGTGAGTATCGGTATGAGCAGCGATTTCTTCAGCCGGGAGAGAGTTGTGAGGATTGTGTCAATTATGCCGCCCGGGGCAGGGTCCCGATCGGGACGTTGCCAGAGCCGGGCGAAGGGTCACGATGCAGAAGCAACTGCAATTGCATTAAGCGGTACTACACTGAGGAAGAAGCGCAAGCAGAGGACAAAGAAGATGTTATCGAGTGAATATGGCAATTACCCGGATGACCTGCCGGATGACTAATTGCGAGGAAGGCGTAGTTGAAGACTGCCTCGTTTCCGGTAGGGGTCTTTCTCCGGCGGGGACGGCTCCGGCATTTCCTCTACAGCATCAAAAAAAGCCTCCCAGGCGGCGTCTATATCGCCATCATAGAAGACCTTAGCCATAGCTGCGGTGTGCCGGTGGGTTGATTCCGGGTAATCGTTACGGTTGCGGGAAACGTTCTTTGCCATAGGGGTATTGTAGCAGATTAAGGGCGTGATTGGAAGGTGTTTGTGAGCGAACCAATGCTAGATTATTACGCCGGGGACGGCGCGGCTTCCCAGTCCAATACAAACGAGTTGCCGGAGACGACGACTGAGCGGGTGGCGGTGGTTGTGCTCTGTCTGGCGGATGGGGGAAAGCTGACGACGGCGGAGGTGGCTGAGTTGGCGGGGGTTAGCTGGCATGGGGCGGAGTTGATGTTGGAGCGGGCGAGCCGGGTTGTGCCGATTGTGAAGGCAGGCGGGGTCTGGCAGCGGCATCCTTAATCTTCAAATTCGTTACCCCAATTTCAAAAATGTAACACCGTGTTACATGCCGTCGTTTATGATGACGGCATGGACATTTTTATTGAGCTTCAGTTGCGGGCGGGACAGCCGTTTGCTGGGCTGGCGGCCGGCTCTTTCACGGACATGTATGGCCAGGAGATTGAGCTGACGGCGGAGGATATTGCGCAGTTTGCGGCCAATACGAACGGCCTGATCGTGGACTACAAGGCGCGGGGGATGCCAGGATTGCCGGTGGATGCGCGCCGGCATGATAAGGGGGACGCGGCCGGCTGGATTGTGGCGGCCACGGCGGGCAGTGTGCTGTCGAGCACCGGCGAGATCACGCCGGTGGTGTTCCTGGCGGCGGAGTGGACTGAGTTGGGTGAAGAGCTGCTCAGCAAGCGGATCATGGTGAATTTCTCGCCGACTTTGGACCTGGAGGCGCGCGTCATTCGTGGCGGCAGTCTGACGAATTGGCCGGCGACTTTAGATGAGCGAGGTGTGCCGCTGTTTGAGGCGGTGGAGTTGGCGCAGGGCGTGTATCGCACGCGCGAGATTCGGCGCGGGCGGCGGCCCGGGCCAGAGGAGAATGAGATGAGTATCGAATTGACGCAAGAGCAACTTGAGGGGCTGGTGAGCGCGCGGGTGCAGGCGCAGTTGGCGGAATTGAACCAGCAGTTGGCGCAGGCGTTTGGCGTAGTGGATGAGGCGCAGCAGATTGCGAATATCGCTGAGCTGGCTGCGGCCATTCGCGCCCAGGAGCAGACGCGCTGGACGATGCAGCTGGCGGAGATCCAGCGGCGTGGCCAGTATGCGGAGTTGGCGGCGCGGGTGACGGGCGGCGCGCAGGATGCGCCGCGCGGGATTCCGGCGCAGGCGGATGTGATCCGTGATGAGCTGCTGAGGCTGACGCCGGAGCAGGCGACGTTTTGGAGCGGCCTGCTGGAGACGATTGTGGCCGGCGGGCTGACGGAGTTCAGCGAGATCGGACATGGCCGGCGGGAGGGGGCCAGGCGACAGTTGCCGGCGTATTACGCCGAGGCGCTGACGGCCGGGCGCTTGACGCTGGCAGATTTGAGCGGGCTGAACGGGGCTGTGCTCGGATTGGGCGAGATCGGCGATTATGACCTGTCGCAGTGGCAGTAATGGCGAATGGTGAATTGGGAGAGTGAGAGATGACTGTTTTAGCTGTAAGTAAGGATCGGCCGGTGAAGCTGCCGGCGGGCGGGCTGGATACGTTCAAGCTGCCGTTGGCGGGGTATACCAATTTTGCCAGCGGCAGTACGGCGCACGCGGTATACAAGGGGTCGCTGGTGATTTGCGATGTGAGCGATACGGACGGCTACTTCCGGGCTATCGGCTCGGGCGTGAACGCCGCGTCCGGCGATATGCCGGGCGGTATTGCGATGGAGGAGAAGAAGGTCACGGCGAGCGACCTGGCGGACGGCAGCGTGTGGGTGACGGTGGCGCGAAACGGCATCTGGGGCTTTGCGCAGGGGTCCATCGCTCAAACGGATGTCGGCGCGGTGGCGTATGCCAGCGACGATGACACGATCACGACGACGAGCTCGAATAATTACGTCGTCGGCCGGATTGTGGGTGTGTCGGATGGGTTGGTGTGGATTGACATCAGCCGCACGTGGATGGTTCCGCAATAAGCGCCATAAGGGATGGAGAGAGATAGATGATCACACGAACTGATGTAGCAGCGCACATGGAACACGGGGTGCGCACGGGATTTTTGAATGGGCTGAACAGTTACAATCCGCTGCGGGCGGCGTTTGTGGATGAGATGCCCAGCGACGGCGCCTTTGAGACTTACGCTGATATGGGCGATCCGCCCTGGCCGGTGCAGAATGCGGGGCAGGAGGGGGCGGGCGGCACGGACGGGCGGACGGGCGCGCCGGCGGTTAACCGGATGAATGCCGGCGGGCCGATTACGGTGGTCGGCGGCGAGGAACGCAGTCTGGTGGTCTACAATGTGGATTGGGATATCACTATCGGCGTGGAGCATAACGCGTTGGATGACGGCCGGGTAGGCAGTCTGGAGGTGTGGAGCCGGAATGCGGGGATCAATTTTCAGAAGTTCCTGGATTACAAGGCGTTTCACGCGCTGAATTCCGGCGAGGCCGTGACCAACTATGGGGCGGGGTACGACGGGCTGAGTTTCTTCAATGCTGCGCACATTGACCCGCGCGCGGCGTATCAGACGGCGCAGTCGAACGCGCTGACTCTGGGGCTGTCGCTGGACAACTTCGAAGCGGTGAAGGTGGCGGCCAGTAAGTTTCGGGACTCGAGGGGGCAGCCGGTGGGGATGAATCACAATCTGTTGATTGTGCCGCCGGATCTGGAGCGTATTGCGGCGCAGATCACGGGTAATCAGCAGGCGTATGATACGGCCAATCGGGAGATTAACCCTTACTCGGGCAGCACGAGCCATCTGGTTGCGCCGGGCGGGTGGCTGGACACGACTGCCTGGTTTGTCGTGGACCGGTCCCAGGGGCGGAAGCCGATCGGCCTGCAGATGCGCAAGTTCCCGGCGGAGCTGGTCATCTGGGACGATGAGACGCAGGGCGGCGGTACGCGCTATTACAAGTGGCACGCGCGCGGGGCGATCTTCTACGGCGATTGGAGATTGTGCGTTCAGGGGAATTCGTGAGGTAGCGAGATGTCTACGACGAATCTGAGTGCGTTGTCTGTGAGCGGCGCGTTGTCTGTGGGCGGCAGTTTTGCGGCGGGCGGTGTGCCGGCCGGGATTACGCTGTCGCCGGCGGCCGGCGGGTCGAATGTGTGCGAGGTGACGGTGACGGTCGTTGACGGGGCCGGCGCGGCTATCGCGAAGGTGTTCACGCTGGACCTGTGGCTGTCGGACGCCGCGTCGGGCGCGGGCCTGACGGCGACCTCCGCCAGCGGCAATGTGGAGGCGAAGACGAGTTCGGGCGTGGTGTTGCAGGCGGTGACGGCGAAGAAGCATCTGCGCGTGCAGACGCTGGCGACGGGTGTTTTTGTGCTGAGCATTACGGATACGGCGAAGACGGCGTTTAAGGTGTGCGTGAGCAATCCGGCGACGGGTTTGCCGCACATTGTGACGCTGGCGACGGGGAATTACGGCTAATGGACGCGCGGGTTAGCGGTAGTTCTCGTTGGATGACGGTAACGGCGTTCGGCGGGCATGAGTACATTCGAGACGAATGGCGGGTTGTGCCGGCCGGCTGTGAGGAAGAGGCGATGAGCCATCCGTTTTTGGAGATCATGGTCCCGGACTCTGTCTTTGCTGTGCTTCCTGAGCCTGCGGCAAAAACGGGAGGGCGCAAGGGCGCGAAGGGGGCGGAAGAATGAAGCTGGTTGGGCCGCTCAATTCCGGGATTGCTGCGGGTGCAGACGGCAGCGCGACGGCCAACCAGACCAATTCGGTTGTCGTCGCCGGTAAGGTGCTCAGTATTTACATTACCTATAACGACAGCCCGCCGGCGGGTTCAACGGATGTGGTAGTGGCGACGGCGGGGGTATCGTTGCCGGCGCTGACTATTCTGACGGTTACGAACGCGGCGACTTCCGGCTGGTTTCATCCGCGCCTGCAGGTGCATACGACGGCGGGAGCGGCGGCGACGCTGGATGGCACGCGGCCGATGTTGGAGCCGGCGGCTATCTATGACCGGATAAAGGTTACTATCAGCCAGGCGAATGCCGGCGACAATGTGGATGTGTGGTTGCTGGTTGATTGCTGATTGATTGCTGATTGAGCTGATGGATCCTGACGAAGGCAGCTACGGGACGATAGACGGTATTGCGGCGCTGGTTCCACGCCATGTGAATGTCGGGGGCACGTTCGACGCGACGACCCGGCCGACGCGGGACCAACTGGTGGGCATTGTGGACCAGGTGAGCGGGGTGCTGGATGCTATCCTGGCCCAGAACGGGTTTGTCACGCCGGTGACGGGGCCGGAACGGGCGCTGCGGATGTTAGCCTTTTTCGTGCATGAGGAGTGCGCGGATATTGTGGCGGGCATTAACGGCAGTGGGCGGTTTGGGCCGAATTCCAAGCAGGCCGGGGGGCGCTCGCGTTCGAGCATTATCCTGAACGATGTGCGGCAATTCGTGGAGTCGCAGGCGGTTGGGCTGGAGGCGATTGGGGCGGCTCGGGAGCGAGATGCGGTGGGCGGGGTGGCCTTCCGCGACGTGGATGAGCGCGGCAACCCGACGTTCCCGCTTTTTCAGCGGGCTGCGTTTGGCGCGCAGTTCGAGGATTGGGATAGCTGAGGGGCGCGATGGCAGAGTTGTCGTTTCATGCGCGCATGGATCCGCCGGCTGATGAACTGGTTGCTCGCTTTCGTTTCGGCGAGCGGGTGGTTAAGGAGCAGCAGGCGGCCAGGATGAGGATGCTTGGCGGGCGCTTGCTGGCGATGTTAAGGGAGGAGGCGCCTGGAAAAAGCGGCGCTTTCGCGGAGAAAATCCGGTTGCGGGTTGAGGAGTTGCCGGATAGCGATGTGCGCCTGGAGATTGGCATCCCACAGCCGTTGGGCGGCTGGATTGTCGAGGGTACGCGCCCGCATACGATTAGGCCGAAGGGGCCAGGATATCCGCTGCGTTTCTTTTGGCAGAGGGGGCCGCAGGGGCCGGGCAAGTACCACTTCTATAGCGTGCGCCATCCCGGCACGAAGGCGAACCCGTTCACTCATCGGGCGTACCGGCGCTGGTTGCCGGAGGCGCAGAGAGAGATACGGGCGCTGGGGCAGGCGTATGTGCGTGCAGTGAGCGCGCCGGGGGCCGGCGCGCCGGGGGCCGGGCAGTTCTGGTAGGTTTTGGTAAGGAGAAGTCGGACTTCTCCCAGAAGTCGACTTCGTGAGATAGATGAGCGAGAAGCAGACGCAGGAGTTCATCCAGGCGAGATTACGCGAGTTGGCGGTGTTTGCCGATGAGGATGTGGTGATTGACGATTGGCGGCCGTTGGACGGCAGTACGGTCAATTTGCCGTATGCGAATATTCGCACGGCCGGTAGTTTCCGGCAGCGGCAGGATACGCCGAGCGGGGTGAAGACGGAGTGGAGTATCCCGGTGATCGTGTTTGTGTGGTTTGACGATTGGCACGTTTCGTTGCCGGCGATGCGCGATTTGCGGCAGGCGATTTTGGATCTGTTTCGTGATGATAACCGGGCGATACAGCCGGGGAAGCATCATTATGTGAGCGAGATAAACGGCAGCGAGATAGCCAGCGTGTTTCATCCCGATACGAAGGCGGACCAGCGGGCGGAGGCGATGCCGTTGTTTCTGGCGCAGGAGCTGACATTTCTGGTAGAGGAATATGATCGCTAAGAGCACAACCGGGACGACAATTATTGAGGTGGCTGATGGCGACGACGGTAACTGAGGGGCGCACGCACGGCCGGTGGACGCGGATATTGGTTGGCGGGGCAAACCTGTCCGGCGATATACGCAGCGTGGGTGGTGTGGGGTTAGAGCGTGATGTAGCGCCGGGGGAAGGGTTTTCGAGCGGTCTGCATGAGTATATTCCGGGGTTGGCGACGGCACGATTTGGGCCGTTTGAGGCGGTTTTCAACAATCGGGTGGCGGCGGACGGGATTGAGCCGGGCGTACACACGGCGTGTAATGGGCAGGGGCGGGCGATTGGCACCTGCGCGATTGGCATCGGCGAAGCGCCCAGTATCGGCGCGCCGGCGTTTAGCATTGATAGCGGCGAGCAGGTCAGCTATCGGGTGGAAGCGACGCCGAACGGGGCGCTGATTTGTAGCGGGGATTTTTCGGCGGCGGTGGGCGCGATTGCCGGGTGGGGGCAGTTGCTGGCGGCGGGCGCGTCGTACAGCGGTTCGACCAATTTAGCTAGCCTGGACGCGGGGGCGAGCAGCTCTAACGGGTCTATTGCTGTGCTGCATGTGGTGCGCTCGGTGGGCGCGATGGGCGCGAATAGTTGGACGATTGATGTACAGCAGAGCAGCAACGATAGCTCGTTCAGCAATTTGATGACGTTTGCGGCTAATGGGAGCGTGACGACGGCGGAGAAGCAAATGTCGAGCGGCTCTGTGGGGCGTTACGTGCGCGTGAGAGTGACGAAGACGGCCGGGACGGATGTGGTGTTGTGGGTGAATTTTATTCGGCTATGAGGTTAGATACGCGACCACGCAGGAGATAAAAGATGGCTCAAGGAAAAACGCATTCTATTTTTACGACGATTAATTACAACAGCCAGAATGTGACGGCGCGCATTGATAGTGTCGGGGGCATCGGCGTCAGCTACGACACGGCGGATGTGAGCACGCTGGCTTCGACGCTGCATGAGTATGTGAAGGGGCTGGGAAATGCGGACCTGGAGCTCTCCGGGTCGTTTGATAACACTGCTACCTCGGGCGCACACGCTGTGTTTTCGGCGGCGGCGGCGGCTCAGGTGGGTTATCCGCTGGTGATTTCAATCGGCATCGGGGCTGCGCCGGCGTCGGGCGATCCGAAGCTGACGCTTTCTCTGATGATGACCACGCAGTATGTGGTTGATGCCGGCGTGTCGGATGCGGTGAAGTGGAAGGCGTCGCTGCGCCCGGCGGTGGGCTGCACGGCGACCTGGGGGACGGTGTAATGGCGGCATCTCCGGCGAGGCATCAGTGTCCGTGGCCGGATTGGGCGGATGTGTGGATTGAGACGCCGGCGGTGTGGCTGGGACGGCACGGGCAGCGGTACGCGGAGGCGGCGGCGAAGGCGCGTGAGGCGGGCTTGCGCGGCGCACCGGCGGAGTTTTCGGCATATCTGGCGCTGCTGGATAACTGGCAGTTGCCGGGGCTGAATGGGCCGCCGGAGCGCTGGGATGTGTTGGAGTTGCCGTTGGCGGTGTTGGCCTGGGTGAATAGTGTGGTGGGGCCGTTGTTTCTGGCGAATTTCGCTGTCCCAAAAGGATTCTCGCCCCTCTTGTCGAGGAGGGAGGGGCAGGAAGCGGATACCGAATTGATGGAGACGGCCGAGAGGTAGCGGTCGGCCCGTTGCCGGCGATACACGCCGCCTGGTCGGCGTGGCGAAATTGGGGCGTGTTGCCGGAACGGGGCGGCTGGTTTGACCAGCCGCTTGCTGTGTTGGTGCAGTTGATGGCGATTGAGACGGTGTATCAGGCGAGGAAGACGATTGAGCGGGGCGATGAGAAGCGCGAGCGCGCGCCGGGGACGGCGCGGGTCAGGGGCGGTCTGGGCGCGCTGTCGGCGAGCGAGGAGACGCTGTATCTGTGGCTGACATCGATGTAGACCTCATTGTGGAGGCGATTAGCCGGGGGTTCGACCGGGTGTCGGCGGATATGCGCGAGATCGGGGCGGCGAGCCGGCAGACGGGCGATGATGTGGCCGCGGCGACGGCGAAGGGGTCGGCGCTAGGCTCGATGTTGGGCGGGTTGGCGGCGCAGGGGTTTGAGGTTGTGGCGCGCAGCGCGGCGCTGGCGGCGCAGGAGCTGGCGCAGTTTACGCTGGAGTCTATTGGTCTGGCCAGCAACATGGCGGAGACGGCGAATCTGATTGACAGTTCGTTGGGGCCGGCGGCGGAGGGGTTCCGGCAGGAGTTGGAGCTGATTGCGGAGGCGACGGGACGGAGCGCGAATGCGTTGGAGATGGGGGCGCAGACCATTGTGGCGATGACGCGCAGCATGGGCATGGGCCAGGAAGAGGCGGCGGGTTTCGCGGCGAATATGGCGCAAATTGCGCTGGATTTGGGCAGCTTTTTCAACCAGGATCCGGCGCAGGTGTTTCTGGATATGCAGAGCGCGCTGGCGGGTAGCATGGAGACGATGCAGAAGTATGGCATTGACGTGCGCGAGTCGGCGTTGCAGGCGATTGCGCTGGCGGAGGGCTTGATAACGGCCGGGGAGGAGATGGATCGGGTGACGCGGGCGCAGGCGCTCCAGATTGCGATTGTGCAACAGGCCGGCGACGCGATGGGGGATGCGGCGAAAACGGCGGACAGCTTTGCCAACACGACGCGGGCGATTCAGGATACGGTGCTGGACGCGAAGATCGCGATTGGGGAGGCGTTGTTGCCGGCGGTAGAGGATGTGGTCGGGGCGTTTAGCGAATTGGTAGAGGACGTTTTGCCCCGATTGATAGAGCTAATGGCGCCCGGCATAGCGACTGCGGCCGGCGCTGTCGCCGATGAGTTTGGCCGGGTGGTCGACGGTATCGAAGACGAGGACATTGTCGCGCTGGCGGAGGGGTTTGGTAATCTGGCCTCGGCATTGGCAGTCGCTGTTATCCTGGGCAGCCGGTTTTCGGGTTGGCTCGAAGATAACATGGAGAAGGTTCGCAATCTGGGCTTCCTGCTTTCGGCGCCGTGGATAGGTTTGGGCGCGGGTGGCTTTCTGGTTTCTCAGATATTGCAAGCGACCATGAACAATGATTTTGGCAGCGAATTATCTAATCCGCTACTACCCGCCAAGCCAACTGAGGCGGATATTCAGCGGGCGGTGGATGAGGGGGTAGCGGCGGCGAAGCAGGTTCACTACGCGATTGAGGAGGAGTTAGCGCAACTGGAGGCGGAGCGACGCGCTGCGCCCGGCCGGGAGGCGCGACGGATTGAGCGGTTGTCGGCGGCGAGCGGCTGGTCTATGCAACCGATGCTGGATTGGCAGGCGCAACAGGATGAGATGAAGGCGGCGGCGGACGCGGCGGCGGCGGAAGCGGCCGAGGCGGCGGCGCGCTCTTTCGCTTCGGCGTTCCAGCAGGCGCTGGGAACCGAGGGCGGGCTGAACATTGAGGAGATGTTGTTCGGTGAGGGGATAGAGCTGGGATTGCCGATTGAACAACTGGCGCAGTTGGGGCTGGCGGCGGGGAAGACGGGCGAGGATTTACGGACGGCGGCGATTGATGCGTTGGTGTGGCAGGAGGCGATGCGGCTGATGGGCGAGGTGGACGATGGGAGGCGCTCGGTAGAGAGTATGCAGTTGGCGTTGGAGAATTTCCGGAAGGAGCTGGAGAACTGGGACGTGGCTGTGCCGGCGGCGGAGACGGCGGGGAGCAAGATGACGCGAGATGCGATGCTCGCCTTTGAAAACGTGCCGACGACGTTGGAGCCGGCGACGCAAGCGTTGTCAACGATGGGTGGGCTGGTGGAGGCGGTGGCCGGGGAGCATGAGATTTCGTGGGTGACTAATTCGGAGGAGATTATTACGAATGATGTGAGGCGGGTGGATAAGGCGATGGCGGAGTTGACCGCCAAACCATATGGGATGACTATCGGGGTGGCTATTGAGATGACGTCGGGGTCGGAGCAGTGGCTGCTGGACGCGATTGACGCGGCTTTGCGCCGGCAGGGGGAGTTGCCCTGATGGCGTACCGGCTGATGAAGTTTGCGGGGGTGGATTTGCCGGCCGGCGATATGCAGTCGGATACGAGCGGCGAGGTGTACGCGCCGGTGCTCTCTGTGGTGGGCGGGGAGTTGGATGTGTACGGCACGGGGTATCGGGGAACGCAGCCGCGATTGAGGGGCAGCATTGTCAGCCACACGGCGACGGTGACGTCGCCGGTGGAGACGACGGTGAAGGGGTTGAAGGCGATGTTGGGGACGCGGGGATTGCTGACCCGCGAGTGGTTGACGGGCGGCACGCAGCAGATTGAGGCGCGGTTGCTGGCGGATCCCGGCATGGCAACGCCCCAGCGCGCCTGGCATCGGAAGACGTGGCGCTTTCAATTGCTGGGCGATGTCTGGCTGGGCCAGACGGTGGGGGTGATGCTGGACGACCCGGATAATGCCTGGACGCTGGATAGCGGGGTGATGTTGGATGATGGGACGGAGGCGTTGTCCGGCTCCAACGATATTACGTTGAATGTTGCGAATGGCGGTAATGCGCCGTTTGGACATGGGTCGCTGACGGTGAAGGCGGTGGGGGCGGATATTACGCGGGTGCACGTGTGGCAGGATCGGGACGGCGTGCGCATTGTGGACTGGGAGTATACGAATACTATTACGCCGCCGAATGAGCTGGTGGTGCAGTTCAAGCTGAAGACGGTGAAGGTGTCGGGGACGAATTATTACCGCTATTTTAATCTGTTGCCGGCGCACAAGATTCGGGATTGGATTAATATCCCGCCGGGCGGGGGGGAGGTCCGGGTGGTGATTACGTCGACGGGCACTATGCACGAGACGTATTTCGGGAGTTATCGCTATGCCTGGTACTAGTCCGGGAACAGATATCTATGTGGATATCTATAACCCGGCCGGGCTGCGTGTGGGGCCGGGGCCGGTGACGACGGTTGAGCGTTGGACTGATGACAATGGACTGAACCGGGTGGGGAGTTTTACCTGCACTATCCCGGCGACGGACACGCGCCGCCAGTTTGTTGAGCTGCGCGGTTTCCTGAAGGCGTACACGCGGCGATTGGACGGCTATGATTTGCTGAGCGTGGGGCTGGTGCGCCGGGAGCGGGTGTTTAGCCGGGGCAAGGAGACGTTTGTTGAGTATTCCGGCCCGAGCTATGGGGATGAGTTGAATTACCGGCTGGTGGGCGAATTGGAGTTGAGCGAGTTGCAGATAGGCCGGCCGAGTATGGTGTATTGGCACATCCCGGAGCCGGAGTATGAGGAGGAGTGGAACGTTGATTTGACGCAGACGCAAAGCGCGCTGCAGGGCGGATTGTGCAACCGGAATTTTATGGACCGCTGGTATTTCAACCGGCAGTGGTACGGGACGGATCCGACGGATCCGAGCAAGCGGGGTTTTGATACGGGCAATTATTTCTATTTCGGGCACGAGGAGAAGTTTTACGAGGTCAAGATTCACTTCACGCGCACGTATACGGGGAATATCGGCAGTTTCAACGGGCGGGCGGCGACGTGGGAGCTGCAGTATTTCGACGGGAAGAATTTCGGCTGGCGAACGGTGACGACGTTTACGGATTCGACGGCGAACGGGGCGGTGACGTTTGCCAGGACGGGGGTGATTAATTGGGCGGCGGATGAGGAGGTAGAGAAGAGTTGGACGAAGACGAACCATGGCGCGCGAACGGACGGCGGGGCGAATAATTTGTATTGGATGCGCATGCATCCGACGGCGAATCTGGATGATTTCGACCTGTGCGAGGTAGAGGTTTTCTCGCATGTGAGCACGTTGGATGATTTGCAGCCGATTATTGAGTTGGCGCCGGCAGGCTGGTCGCTAAACGGGACGGGGACGACGCCGGGGACGACGACGGGATCGCACCTGCAATTTTCGGGCGAGACGGTGTTGGCGGCGCTGAATAAGGTGGCGGAGCAGTCGGGCGAGATGTTTCGCATTTCCAATCGCGTGCGGCAGGTGACCTGGTTGGGCAGTGGGGAGGATGCGGCGCTGGACCGGGCCAATATTACGTTGCGCAGCGCGACGGGGCCGGTGGATGTGCAGGGGGCGACGGCGTATATCGCCCGCCTGGAGAAGCTGGAGGATAGCAATGAGATTGTGACCCGGCTGTATCCGTTTGGCGCGGGCAATGGGCCGGCGCGCCAAACGTTGCAAGTGATTCCGTTTGACGATCCATTTGAGCGGTCGCTGTTGGCGGTGGGGGTGGATGTTTATGAGATCAATTATTTCCCGGAGAAGGGAGCGCCGTACATCGAGAATGTCAGCGCGACGGCTCGTTGGGGATTGATTGAGCGCGAGGTGACTTTTAATGAGATCGGCTATTTGTATGACGATGCGGAGGGCAAGCGGGCGGCGGATATTCAGCTGCGGGATGCGGCTTTTAACTGGCTGCGCAGCCGGTCGGAGCACATTGCTGAATCGTACCGGGTAGAGGTGGTCGGGCTGCCGATTTATCCGTATCCGGGACAAACGTATGACCTGGAGTATCTGGAGAGCGCGGGGGACGGGGAGTTGCAGGTGAAGGTCACGGGCGCGTTTATGGCCACGAGGGTGGCGCAGGAGCTGAGCGCGGGCGCGCCGTTGCGGGTGACGTTTGAGTTGAGTAACGACCCGTTGCGGCGCACGTTTGTGACCGGCCAATCGCGGATGGGCAGGATTGAGCAAGCGACGCGCTATCAGGCGCGGGCGCAGAGGATCACGCACGACAGTGTGCTGGCGGATGTGAATGCGCACCATAGCCGGGCGTGGGTGTTGATTGAGTCGTTTGACGGCATTGATTTGAACAGTCCGGATGAATCGAATATCGCGAAGGCGTTATATCGGGCCGGCAAGGATTTACGTCTATGGAGATAGTGGATGAGCGTGGATAATTTTACGCCCATTGCGGTTGGCGCGCCGGGCAACGCCAGCACGTTTAATAGCGCGTTGGGGGAGTTGGACCAGGCGTTAGGACCTATAGCTGCGATTGCCGAGGCTGCGCCGAACTGCCCCAGTTCGGCGGTGGAGGCGCTGCTGGAGCTGTTGGCGGAGATCGGGACTATAGCTGAGTTGGAGGTTGGGGACGGGGCGACGAACCTGGTTGCGGCGGCCAACGGGTTGCAGACGATATTGGGCGTGACGACGTTTTCGGCGCGGTTGAAGGAGTGGGCGCTGAGCGGGGCGTGGGAATGGACCAATCCGAATTATCACAGCAGCATTACGGGGCTGGTGGTTTCGTCAACGATTAAGTGGCCGGATGGGAGCGCGGGGACGTATACGGCGACCAGCGTTAACGATGTCTGGCAGGCGGCGGATTCGTTTACGCTTTACCATGCCGGCAGCGGGTTGACGGTTAGCCAGCCGGCGGTGACGCGCGATGTTTATGGGCAGGTGACTGCGCCGCCGGAATTGACGGTTTCGTAGGAGGAAGTTATGTCTGATTTGTTGAGCTCTCAACCGTTGAATTTCGATTTACTGAAACCGTTTCTGGCGATTCCCGGCGCACGGTTGGTGACGGCGTACGCGGTGACGACGGAGACGACGGCTGCGTCGGAGATTGCGGCGGGGGCGATTGGGATAACCGGGGCGCCGAAGTTGTTTACGGCCGGCGGGGGCGGGCCGTATTTTGCGTTGGATGGATCCACACAGTATTTGTCGGTCGCGCATGGCGACTATGTGGAGCCGTTGGCGCAGTGCACGATGCTGATTGTGTTCCGGCCCAGCGCGTTGCAGAGCAAGAATGTTTGCGGCTCGTTTCCGGGCGGCAGCAAGGACAAGTTCAAGTTGGCGATAGATAGCAGCGGGAATGTGGAGGCGACGGTGACGGCGGACGGCGCCACAGCGAAAACGGCGCAGGTGTCGGCGGGGTATGCGGCGAATGCGTGGAATGTGGCGGCGCTGGTATTTAATCCGGGCGCGTATGTTCGTTGTTGGGCGAATGGGAGCGCGGTATCGAACTCGAGCGGCATCGGGTCGGGGCTTTACGATGCAGACATAGGTGTGTTTATTGGGTCGGCGGGCACGACATCGCGGATGGCCGGCGATGTGGGGCTGTTCGGGGTGTGGGGCACGATTGTACATGACGACCACCTGGTGCGCCTGCAGGCGCATGTGCGGCAGTTTTATCGATGAGATAGGTAGGACAGACGAGACAGGAGACAGGAGATAGAGAGATGACGACATACAGCGGCGCGATAACAGTCACAACGGCGGGGACGGCGGTGCAAGGGACCGCCGGCCTGGGGGCCGGCAAGTTCTACATACGGGCCTACCCGGCAAACGCGGGGAACGTGTTCGTGGGTAATGATGGAGCGGGCGATGTGACCGACGACAACGGCTATGTCCTGGAGCCGGGCGATGCGGTGACGTTTGTCGGTGAACTGGCTTCGCTGTGGTTTGACGCAGCGTCAGATGGGGACACATTACGCTGGTTGCGTTACGCGACCTATGGCGAGGTGAGCTGATGCCGGGCACACCACTATGGGTGGCCCAGCGGCTGGTCGGCAACCCGGCCGGCGGCAGCTGGTGGGAGACGCTTTCCGGCGCAATAGGCGCATGGGAGGCGGCGCTGGCGGCCGACCAGGCGACGAGCTATGTGAACCTGGTGAACCCCGGCACGTATGACCTGACGCCCATCAAGGAGAGCGGAGGGCCGACGATCTCCTGGGCCTCGGGAACGGGCTGGAGCGGGTTCAGGACGAACCTGAGCGCGCTCAGCACCGGGATTGTGTTGTCCGGCGCGAACAATTCCATGATGGTGCATGTGGGCGCTCTAGAGACCGGCAGCCCGCCGCACTGCGCGATGGGCTGCGACGACGCGCTGCACGGGCATACCCGATTCTCGCTTTACCCCTACCGCAGCGCCGGCGAGTTCGACCTCTGCGCCTACGGTGTTGCCGGGGAACTTATTACCGGCGTTGGCACGGTCATAAATGGCACAATGGCGCTATGCGGCGATACGGGCTACCTGTCCGGGGAGGAGCGGGTCGGCGGTATGGACACGACCGGGGCCAACACGTCTCCTATTGCGATTGGCGCGGCGCTACGCCGGACGGTCGCCGAGGGGGTTGCGCTCGACACCTATTGCGGGTTCGAGATCAAACGGGCGGTGGTATGGAACAGCGTGGTCAGCGAGAGTACCATCTTGGCGCTGCACGACCTGTGGGCGGCGCTGTGATGTACGTGGTCTGGTTCTGCCTCGGTGTGTGGTGCGGCGTGTCGCTGGTGGTGATTCTGGCGGCGTGCGTGGAGAGCGGCCGGCACAGCAGGGCAGAGGAACGATACTATGGCGACTAAGAAAGGTTTGGCCGGGACGAGCGACTTTGCCGCCCTGGCGACGAAAGGGCATCAACAGATGCTGAAGTTGGAGAACGGCTTTGCGTTTATGAACTGGTCGCCGTTTGACCCGCGCAAAGGCGCGGGCGCGTCGGTACAGTGCGAGTGGTACCCCACGCTGTGGGGAGACACGCAGGCGGTGTTGCAATCCTGGATAGCGACAATTCCGAGGGACTACGCCGGACGGGCCTACTTCTTGAACGAGCCGGACCTGCCGGCGGTGGCGAACGAGCAGGGCTTTGCGGAGAGCGCCGGCATGACCCCGAAGGCGGCAGCCAGCCTCTTCTTTTGGGTGATGCAGTTCTGGCCGAACATTACGTGGATTGGGCCGAACATCTCGCAGCGCGATTGCCTGGTGACGGGGGCGGACGGCAAGTATTGCCCCTGGCTGCGGGCGTTTTTGGCCGAGTTGTGGGAATG
>CAYVQP010000069.1:0-4741 GCA_964452775.1 uncultured Ardenticatenaceae bacterium
CCGGGTTAGTCCGTTTTTGCTTCGATCCGGCCGTCGCGGATGGCCGCCAGCAGGGCAGCATGGTCGCGCCCATTCTGATCGGCGTAGGCGACGCTGAACTCAGCCAACGCATCTTCGAAGGCCGTGCTCTTGCCCATGTAGCCGGTCAAAATCGCTGCATCTCCCGAGCGAGTGTGGGCGCGAGCCAGGGCCCGGCCGCACAGTCGAGCGTAGTCTTTCAGGTTCTGCGCCTTCATCATCTCGGCCACCGGCTTGATCTTGGCGTCGCTGAGCTGGCGTAGGAAGAAGCGCCGTTTATCAACGCCGGTACCCGTCGTCCAACCCAGGAATATGTCGCTCGCCGCCTGCATCACCCGCTGGCCCATCACCACTCGTTCGCCGGCGTGGCCGAAGGGGCTGGCGCCGCAATACGGCTCCAAGACCGATTGGCGCGCTTCCTTGAATTGCAGGAAGAGTGGATCACCATCGCCGGACATCATCAATAAGATTCCACAGGCGGTCCCAACGCTACCTATGCCGACCACTTTCATGGCGTAATCTACAATTTCGAAGCGGTCGATAAGCAGCCGGCGGGCAGGGAGCAACGATTGCCGGTAACCCTTTAGCGATTTCCTGGCGGTCTCCAGCATTTCTTGATCGCGCTGATCGCCGAAGTGAAAGATCAGCGGGGGCTGGTCCACAATCCGCGGCGAATCTCCCCCGCTGTGGGTAAGCCTAGCGAACTCCTTCTCATGAGCGCTCGTCTCAGTAGCCTTGGCAAGCTTTTTGGAATAGAACTTTCGGTTTTCCTTGTCCTTGATGCCCTCGTCAATGACGGACTGGAAATCAATGGCCTCGTTCCACGCCTCCAATACCGGCATGCCGGCATATCTGGCCATATTTCGGCGATAGCTCTGCGCGACCAGCCAGGCCGCCTGTTTGCAGTCAGCCGGGTCGAAACCGTTCGATAGTCCTGCAATGTAAAAGCTGGCCGCGAGCCGCTTGACGTCCCACTCCCAGGGGGCGACAGTAACTTCATCGAAGTCATTGAGGTCAAAGATTACTTTCCGCTCCGCGGTTGCGAAGCCGCCAAAGTTCAGCAAGTGGCAGTCGCCATCGGCAACCAGGTTCAGGCCGGTGGAAGGGGTATGAGCCAGATCATAGGCCATGATGGCCGCCGCGCCGCGATAAAACGTGAACGGGCTGGCCATCATCCGGCCGTAGCGAATCGGGAGCAGCTCTTCAATACGTCCCTTGCTGCTCTCAACCAGCATGTCCACCGGGTCCGGGCGGCCGGCCGGCGCTACCCACTCTGCCTGGGCGCTTAACGGAGCAATCTCGCGCAAAGCCTTCCCTTTTGCCAGGCGCTCGCTGTTCCGCAAGAGATGGGTTTGCACCGGCACTGCGGCCTTCGTCAATCTAGGAATACTTTCTTCGGACATTGTTCCTCTTCCTGTAATTGATATCACCAAGGTAGCTTGTCGCTACCCAGCAGCGGCTCCAAGGCGGCCGCTGCCGCCGCGCACTTAATCCTATGGATGTCTTCTGAGTAAGCTGGAGTGCCGGCCCTCCGCGTGAGCACCAGTCGCCGGCGCATGCCTGCACCAGGAGCAGCTGAGTGATCAGTTCGGGCGGTTGTATGATTAGTTTAGCGATAAATTTACCGCCGTCCATATAACGAAAATGCTGACCGCGCCCATGCCAGGCGCAGCCTGTTTGGCGCGCCCCGTAGCCGCAGATCCGCCGGCGCTTACCCGCTGCGCCGCCATGCTTACTGCCGGCGCAGCGCGCAGTAGTAAACCCATATCCGCCCAGGCGCGCCACACGACGTTGGGCGCGCCACGCCAACGTAGGAGGGCCGCGGGTGTCGGCGAGCGAGCATTATACGATTTATACAAGATATTACTTGACAATCTCCACGACCGGCATACAATTCAGTTATTACTTGCACAATATCCATTCTTCAGAGGCGCAAAGCTGATGGGCGAACTGACGAACATTTCTGGCGCACAGCACGACATCCTGGGCTGTATCAAACGACTGGGCCAGGCGACCAATGCGGAGATCGCCGGCCGGCTCGATATCACCTACGAAGCGGTCCGGCAGCAGCTAAGGCAGTTGGAAGCAGCCCGGCTGGTCGTCTCGCACGCGCGGCGGGACGATGTGCGCGCAGGCCGCCCCACCCGCCTTTACGCCCTCAGCCCGGCCGGCGAAAACCTCTTCCCCAAGGCGTACGATGACCTGGCCCTGACCTTGATTGACACCGTCTCCTCCGCCCTGGGGCCGGAGGCGCTGGAGCAGATGCTGGCCACGCTGACCGACAACAACGTGAACGAATGGGCGCCGCGCTTGCAGGGCATGACCCTGGTGGAGAAGCTGGACGCGCTGAAAAGTTACTACCTGGAGGACGATCCCTTCATGCAAGTAAACAACCGCGAGGCCGGCGATGAGTTGAAGTTGGTAGAGCGAAATTGCCCTTACCTGAACATCGCCTCCCGCCGGCCCGCTCTGTGCAGCGTCACCGTTTCGACCCTTAGCCGGCTGTTGGGCTACGAGGTGTCGCGGGAGGAGCGCTTCCAGGACGGGCATGGGCGCTGCGTCTTTGCCGTGCACCTGGACCGGCCGGTCGAGCCGGCGGAGTTTCGTTTCGCCTTTGAAGCATCATAAGCCTGAACCCCTTAATCGAGAGCTGCGGGTTCCAAAGAGTCCGAGGACAAGAGGATATACAACATGCTAGACATCGCACCCATCGCACCCATCAAAGTCAACGGCAACGGACATCATCCGCTGCTGCCGGCCACACAGACGGACAGGGAAGCCACCGTACGCCGGCTGTTGTACGACATCGGCGAGGACCCGACCCGCGAAGGGCTGTTGCGCACGCCGGAACGAGTGGCCCGCATGTTTGAGGAGCTGACCGCCGGCTATCACGTGGACCCGCAGCAACTGGTCAACGGGGCGCTGTTTGATGTCGAATACAGTGATATGATTGTGGTCAAGGACATCGAGTTCTACAGCCTGTGCGAGCACCATATGTTGCCTTTTTTTGGCCGGGCGCATGTAGCCTACATCCCCGGCGACAAGGTGATCGGCCTGAGCAAGATCCCGCGTATCGTGGATATGTTCGCCCGCCGGCTGCAGATCCAGGAGCGCATGACCCGGCAGATTGCGGAGTTGATTGAGGAGACCTTGCAGCCGGTGGGCGTGGGCGTGGTGGTCGAAGGCCAACATATGTGCAGCATGATGCGCGGGGTAAAGAAGGCCGAGGCCAGCATGGTGACCAGCGCCCTGCTGGGTAGTTTCAAGGACAATCCGCAGACCCGCGCCGAATTTATGGCCCTGGTGAAGTGATTCATCTCGCTGGCCCTGAACATTGGACCGGCGGGGCTTCCTACGTGAACCGTATAGGAGACAGCCAATGACTCGTTACAAATATTTAATCGCCGGCGGCGGCATGACCGCGGCCGCAGCCGCCAACGCCATTCGCGAAGAAGACAGCGAGGGGACGATCGGCATTATCTCGGCAGAATCGGAACAACCCTACAATCGCCCGCCGCTCTCTAAGAAGTTGTGGACCACGCAAAAGCCGCTGGCGACGATATTTCGCCAATTGCCGGCCGGTACGACCCTGCACAGTGGCCGCACCGCCCAACTGCTGGACCCCGGCCGGAAGCAACTGCTGGACGACCTGGGCCATATGTACAGCTACGACAAACTGTTGCTGGCCACGGGCAGCTCTCCCCGCCGGCTACCCTTTGGCGGCGAGGAGGTGATCTACTTCCGCACGGTCGGCGACTACCAACAGCTGCGCCGGCAGGCTGACAGCCAGGAGCAATTCGCGGTCATCGGCGGCGGCTTCATTGGCTCAGAGGTCGCGGCGGCGCTGGCCATGCAGGGCCGGCAGGTGACCATGATTTTCCCCGAAGCCGGCATCGGCGGCCGAATCTTCCCGGCGGAAGTGGGCGCCCTTCTGAACGACTATTACCGCGAACATGGGGTAGAGGTGCTGTCCGAGGCGGCGGTCACGGACATCAGCGGATCGGGCAGCGAGATGGTGGTCGCGTTAAAGGATGGCCGCTCGCTGCCGGTGAACAGCGTGGTGGCGGGCATTGGCGTCATCCCCAACACCAACCTGGCGGAAGCGGCCGGCCTGCAGGTGGACAACGGCATTCGGGTCAATGAGCGGTTGCAGAGCAGCGATCCCGACATCTTCGCCGCCGGAGACGTAGCTAACTACCCGGATGCCTTGCTGGGCGTTCACCGGCGGGTGGAGCACGAGGACGCGGCGAACTCGATGGGCAAGATTGCCGGGCGCAACATGGCCGGCGCGCAACTCAGCTACGACTATTCGCCGATGTTTTATTCGGATATGTTTGACCTGGGCTATGAGGCGGTGGGCGACCTGGATGCGCGACTGGCCACGGTGGTGGACTGGCAGGAACCCGGCCGGAAAGGGGTCATCTATTACCTGCACGGGGAGCGGCTGCGCGGCGTGCTACTGTGGAACGTGTGGGATCAGGTGGAGAATGCGAAGCAGCTCATTGCGCAGGGTGGTTCAGTGACGGCGCAGGACCTGATCGGGCGGTTGCCGGGATAGCGCATCTCCGCGGCGACGGGCCGGTTAGCCAGCCGGCTCGTCCCGGTTGGAGATGAAGTGGAGGGAGGCTGCGCTGGGCCGGAGCAGGGGCCGTACACAGTGTGCCACGCCCCTTTGTAAATCGAGATTTCATCTCGATGCCCGATTTGAAAAATCGGGTTACAG
>CAYVQP010000069.1:4841-6568 GCA_964452775.1 uncultured Ardenticatenaceae bacterium
GCTGCCCGATTTGGAAAATCGGGTTACACGGCGCCGGCTACGCGTCCTCCGCCTGGTATGTGGCCAGCATCTTTCGTTCTTCATCCCGTTTGGGGAAGAAGACGAAGACCAGCGCCGCGCCAATCAGTACGGCGATGATGCCCGCCAGGTAGGCCTGGTCGTCGCCGGCCAGGAAGGCGGTCTTGGCCGCGGCGGTAATTTGGTCAGCATATTGCGGATATTGTCCCGCCATCGCCTGCGCCCCGGCATAGGACATCTCCAGGCTGTTGGTCACGTCGGCGGGAATCTGGGTCGCGTCGGGCGAGCCGGCCAGCGAGGCAGCGATGGTCGCCGTATAGCCGGCGGCAAGCAGCGCCCCAAACAGCGACTGCATCAGCGCGCCGCCCAGGTCGCGCTGTAAATCGGCCGTGCCGGAAGCCATGCCCACCCGGGTCACCGGCACGGAAGCGGTCAGCGAGCGGGAGGCCGGCGTCCCCGCCAGTCCCACTCCGATTCCCACCAGGGAATAACCCAGCCCGACCTGCCAGTATGCGCTGCCCTCTTCCCACAATAGCAGCATGGCCACGAAGCCTAGCAGCACGAAAAAATAGCCGGCCAGCAAGGTGAAGCGCGCTCCTCGCTCCTCTACCAGCACCGCCGAGCGCGGCGCGACCAGGATCATGAAGGCCGCGGCGGGAAGAATGGCCAGCCCGGCGTCTACGGTCGAGTAACCCAGCACGTTTTGCAGAAATTGTTGGCCGATGAACATGGCTCCCATCAGCGAGCCAAAGACGATGATGCCGCCGACGGCCGCCACCCAGAATGTGGGCCGGGCGGCCACCTTCAGGTCATACAGCGGGTTTGGGGCGCGCCGCTGCCGGAGGACAAACAGCAACAGGGTTACCGCGGCGACGGCCAGCAGACCCAGCACCAACGACCGCATGCTGGCCACCGGCGCAAAGTTGATGGCCAGCACAAACGTACCCACCAGGACGACCGAGAGGATGCCGCCGATGTTATCCACGACCTCGTCCGTTTCGTTTACGTGCGAGGGCAGGTATTTTAAAGCCATGAGCAGCGCCACTACAGCCACCGGCAGCACCACAAAGAACACGGAGTTCCAGGGGAAGCGCGTCAAGAGCAATCCGGATAGCAAGGGGCCGCTGGCGCTGATCGCCCCGCCGATCGCCGCCCACAGCGCAATGGCCTGCGTGCGTCCGGCCCCCGGCCCCCACAGGGCCGCAATCAGGGCCAGCGTGGTCGGGTAAGCCATCCCGGCGGCAAAGCCGCCAAAGAGCCGGCCGGCGATGAGCACCTGAATCGTGGGCGCAAGGGCGCAGATGAGGGCTGCCGGAATGGCCAGCACGACCCCCAGCACCGCCATCTGCTTGCGGCCGTAACGGTCGCCAAGCGCGCCCAGCCAGAGCACTGAGCAGGCCAGCCCCAGTGAATAGGCGACCGCCACCAGGTTTAACTGTGTCTGTGAGGCGTCGAAGTAATCCCCGATTGAGGGTAGAGCCACGTTTGCCATTGCCAGCGGCAGGTTTGCCACCGCCGCCACCATGATCAGCGTGGCCAGAACCAGCCGGGCGTTCGCCGGGGCGCTTTCGTTCGTCATTGTTGCCGGTGTGGAAGTCATAGTCGTCCTCGTCTGTAAATCGAGTTTTCAACTCGATCCCGATTTGGAAAATCGGGTTACTGTAAATCGAATTTTCAATTCGATCCCGATTTACAAAATCGGGTTACGG
>CAYVQP010000069.1:6668-9071 GCA_964452775.1 uncultured Ardenticatenaceae bacterium
ACCAAGAAAAGTATGCTCAAGCGCAGCAAGCCATTTCGCCGGCGTAACCTCCAGTGTGCTAAAGCGTGCTTGCCACTCTAGCCAGCGGCTTCAACCGGCGCCGCGCTCACTTGCAGGCAATCCTGCCGGCGCGCCACGCTATTGCCGCATCATGGCCACGCGCAGCCGTTCTTCCGGGCTAATCAGGTGGTCGTGGTCGTCCGCCCCCTGATCCAGTTGCACCCAGTTAATCTTGCCATTGAACTTGCTCGTCTCGGCCGTGTACTCCGGCGTAACCGTTGACCCGGTTTCATTGCCCACATCACACGTCTCATCCGCGGAGAAGATCAGCGGCTGCGTAGCCGGCAGCTCACCTTCACCCACCCGAGTGCCATCAACGAACAGCGAAACCTTGCCGCCCTTAGCCAGCCCGCCCCCGGCATACTCAAACTCCATCCGCAGCTGATGTTTGCCCGCCGGCAGCGTCGAGGTGGACTCCGTAGTGAACCGCTGCACGCCAAACAGGTTATAGCAGTACTTCAGCTTGCCCTCCTTCGCATACAGCGACCAGCCGCCAAAAGCCCCGCCCTGAGCAATAATCACCCCGTTCGCCCCGCCCTCCGGCAGGACCACTTCGGCAGTCACAGCATGGGAGCGGTTCTTGAGATTGATGATGGAGTTTTCACTCAGCCGGCCCATACCGCTAAAAAGAAGTTGGGACGTGCCCTTGATCAGCGTGGGCCGGCCGGCCGTCTCGGGGCTCAGGCGTTCAACGCGCCGGTCGTCCAGCGGCAGCACGTTGTACTTGACGCACTCAATGAGGAAGAGGCGCTGCAGCTCCTTCAACAGCTCCGGCTTCTCCGCGGCGATGTTATGCGCCTGCGTCCAGTCATCCGGCGCGTACAGCTCCCAAACATCTTCGTCAAGAGCGGGTAAGGAACTGCCCATCACCCAGGGGACGCTGTGGCGGGTCACCGCCGTCCAGCCCTTGTGATAGATGCCGCGATTGACGAACATCTCAAAGTACTGGGTCTCGTGCCGGTCGGCCGCGCCGGGGTCGTCAAAGCTATAGCCCATGCCTACCCCTTCATATGGCTTCTGCTGAATCCCGTGCACGAAGAGGGGCTGCGGAATGCCGGCCGCCGCCAGAATCGTAGGGGCCACGTCAATCACATGATGGAATTGCGAGCGCACTTCGCCTTTGCCCTCAATGCCGGCCGGCCAATGAACGATCGTTCCATTGCGCGTGCCGCCCCAATGCGAGGCCACCTGCTTGGTCCACTGATAGGGCGTGTCCATGGCGTGCGCCCAGCCGACGGCATAGTGATTGTAGGAAGTCGGCGCGCCAAACTCATTCATCTTCGAAGCCATAAAGTCAACCGACTCCATCGCCGATGCGCCGTTTAACGTAAAGTATTCGTTAAAGGTGCCATGCACCGTCCCTTCCGCGCTGGCGCCGTTGTCGCCGACGATGTAGTAAATCAGCGTATTCTCCAGCAATCCCAGCGTTTCGATGGCTTCAAGCACCCGGCCCACCTGGTGGTCCGTGTGCTCCATGAAGGCGGCGTAGACTTCCATTTGTCGGGCGAGTACGGGCTTTAGCTGGGGGTCCATCTCATCCCAGGCGGGGATCTCGGCCGGGCGGGCGGTCAGTTCCGCGTCCGGCGGAACGACGCCCAATTGCTTCTGCCGGGCAAGGATCTCCTCGCGCAGCACGTCCCAACCGCCATCAAACTTGCCTTTATACTTCTCAATCCACTCCGGCGCGACGTGATGGGGCGCGTGCGTCGCACCCGGCGCGAAGTAGATGAAGAAGGGTTTGTCCGGCATCAGCGCCTTCTGCTGGCGGATGTAGTTGACGGCCTTATCGGCCAGGTCCTCCGTCAGATGATACCCTTCTTCCGGGGTGCGCGGCGGTTCAATAGGCGTGTTGCCCTCATAGAGCGCCGGGTACCACTGGTTCGCCTCGCCGCCGATGAAGCCGTAGAAGTACTCGAAGCCGTTGCCGCCGGCCGGCCAGCGGTCAAACGGCCCCATGGGACTCGTCTCCCACACCGGAACTTCGTGGCACTTGCCGAAGTGAGCGGTGCTGTAGCCGTTCAGCTTTAGGGTTTCGGCAATCGTGGCGCAGGTGTCCGGGCGCATGGAGTTGTAGCCGGGGGCGGAGGTGGCCAGCTCGGTGATGCCGCCCATGCCGACGGTGTGATGGTTGCGGCCGGTCAATAACGCCGCCCGCGTCGGCGAGCAGAGGGCGGTGGTGTGGAAGCGATTGTAGCGCAAGCCGCCCTGAGCCAGTTTTTCCGCCGCCGGCATGTTGCATGGTCCGCCAAAGGCGCTGGAGGAGGCAAAGCCGGCATCGTCAATCAGCGCGATCAGCACGTTTGGCGCACCCGCCGGGGGACGCAGGGGTTCAATGGGCGGGAA
>CAYVQP010000069.1:9171-12027 GCA_964452775.1 uncultured Ardenticatenaceae bacterium
ATACCCCGGAATCTGCTTCCGGCCCGCGCCACCCGCATAAGAAGCCAGGTCGCCGGCCACCATCAAGCCAATCCACAGCCAGTCCCAGCCGGTGACCCCGCCGGGGGAGACGATGACGTACATGATGGTCGTCCAGGGCAAGAAGATCAGCCCCAGCACCGGCCAAATCCACCACAGACTGCTACCGCCGATGAAATCCGTAAACGCCGCGGTCCACCGCGCCGGCTGAAAGAGCCACCACAAAGCGCCGAAGAAACGAGGACCCAACAACAGAAGGGCTACAAATGCACAGCACATAATCAGATCTCCTCTATAGTGACCACAAACCCGTAGCTCCCATTCGACCTACGGGGTATCCTCGGGGTAATGTTTTCTCTCTACAAACCGAGCAACTTGGCCTTCTGGGCAGCAAACTCCTCGTCGGTCAGGATGCCCTGCGCGTGTAGCGCGCCCAGCCGCTCCAACTGCGTAATCACGTCCTCCTGAACCGGGGGCGCCTGCTCGTAGTAAGTCTCCGCCGGCGCATAATTTTGCGGCGGCGCCTGCTGTGGGGCCTGCGCCGCGTACGCCTGATTATAGGCGGCGACGTTCTTTTCCGCCTGCCGACGGTTAACAGCATTTCGGGTGGCCGTCGCCGTGCCAACTACAGCCGCCGTGCGGGCCATTCCTCTCACTAATCCTGGCATCTCATATTCTCCTTTATCAAAACCTGGCAGCTCTTCTCAGACCCGCCAGGTTGTTCTACTAGCCGGCCACCAGGGCCAGCGCCTCATCCATCACAATCGCCGGCACGCGATAGTTCAGGGCCACTTCCACCCCGCTGGCATACATGGCGTTCACCAGGTCCACCGCCCAGCGGTGCTCGATGGCCAGCGCAATCACCGCCGAGCCGGGTACCATCCCCTCGTACAGGGTATCCGCGTCGTCCGAATCGAACAGGCCGCGGGTGCCCGTCTCGATAAAGCCCACCGCCGCCTTCTGATCAGCCGGCAAATCCTCCAGGTCCATCCGCCAACAACGCTCGGCGTCATCCTTAAACAACACCATCGCATCCAGCACGCGAATAATACCGGCCGCCGCCTTTTTCTCCAGCTCGGCCATGATGCTGCCGTCAAAGCGCGGCTCGCCAAATGCCAATACCACTACGTCCGTAGGTCCATACTTCAACATCGCTTTGTTTCTCCTGTCTGCAACTGCTTACCGGCCGCCGTGCGCCATCTCGTCAATACACACCGCCACCGCCAGCACCAGCACATCGTCCTGGCCCGGCTCAATGGCCACCCCGTAGCTGTCACGCAATCTGAACCACTTCTTCGATACCTCAGCGATCTTGTCTCGGCCTTCTCCGATAGTGTACTCGTGATCCAGGATGTTTCCGTGTACTTCCAGGTCCGGACCATTTTTCACCCGCACCACCCAGCGCTCGCGCAGCGGGGTGATTAGCGCCTTCTTCACCATCGCCAGCTTCTCCCCGTTCGGCCCTTCCACCTCCATGCTGTCCTTCACGCGCATCATCCGCTCCTGGATCTTGGCCAGTTCGTTGCCGTGCGCATCTTCGAAGATCAGCGTCTGGCGAATGCGTAACGCCTTGCCGTCAACCTTAAAAACCCGCTGTCCATGGTCGTTCTCGATCCAAAAATCGTCGCCGATAGCCACCATCTTCTGGCGCATCTGGTAATGGTTCGCGCCGCTGCCGGCCCTTCCCATCCCGCGATCTTCCTGCCGGTCCTCGCGTCGATCTTCTCGTCGTTCATGTCCTCGCATGTTTCACATTCTCCTGTGAGTCAATTTTGTAATTCAATGCCGATCATGAAAATCGGCCTGCTGCCTGTGGGTCGAACTTTCACTTCGACCCCGATTTGAAAAATCGGGTTGCGGGGATCAAATGTAACCCGTTGCCGCCTCGGGCGCAACAAACTGAAAATGGGTCCCTACCGCCTCCGCGAAAGCCCGCGGCGCGTGAACCGCATTAGCGCATAGAAGGCGGGGAATGTATAAATTACTTGATAGGCCGAACGGGTCGCCTGAATGGCGGTTGCGCCGGCAAGCGCCAACCGCATCGAGTCCCCGAGAAGAGATACCAGGGAAGCAGCGAATGATATTGCCAAGGGTGCGCGACCCCAGATTCATCACCCTGCGTCGCGGGGGTACGCTGCAAGACTCAGACCACCGGCTGCTGGCCATCTGGGCCGCCGATTGCGCCGAGCACGTGCTACCCTTGTTCGCAGCGGCGCAACCCACGGACGACCGGCCACGCCGGGCCATCGAACTGGCGCGGGCCTGGGCGCGCGGCGAGGTCGCCATGACCCAAGCCCGAACTGCCGCCGGCCACGCCAACGCCGCCGCCCGCGACTTGAGCGGGGCCGCCCGGCACGCCGCCTTTGCTGCCGGTCAAGCCGCGGCGGTCGCCCACGTAGCCGCCCACGAACTCGGCGCGGCGGCCTACGCCATCAAGGCCGCCCGCGCCGCCGCGACGGTTGCAGATAGCGAGGACGCCGGCCGCCAGGAATGTCGCTGGCAACGCGAACAACTGCCGGCCTCCATCCGCGACCTGGTCCTCGATGACCAGTGCCTGCGAAACGAAATCTGCTGGTTTGTCTTCGACTGTTAGTCCATCCAGCGGGCTATTGTTCTCACGTCGCCAGCAGACCAGTCACTTACCCGGCAGCAACCACCAATCCATAAACCGCTCAATCCGCTCGTACGCATCGAGTTGCGTCCGGCGCTTCAAGAAGCCGTGCGGCTCATCCGCATACGTCTTATACTCAAGATCCTTCCCCGCCCGTCGCAACGCCGCCACCCACTCCTCCGACGCTTCCGGCGGCACCACCGTGTCCAGCAGCCCGTGCAGAATCA
>CAYVQP010000069.1:12127-21788 GCA_964452775.1 uncultured Ardenticatenaceae bacterium
GTGCTGCCCCGATAATTTGGGCATATCCAGGTGTACCCCTTGGCCACGAAATACTGCGCCAGCACATCCCACTCAAAGCAGTACAGCGACGACGGCCCCCCGTGTGGGTAGAGAATGGCCGCCCCGTTCGGCTTCGCCGGGCGCAGCAAGAACGCCGGGATCTCCAGCCCGTCATAACTGCGATAACTCACCCGCTCCGGCATCACCAGGGACAACGCTCCCAGTCCCGGCGGCATCGAGTAAGTCAGCGCCTCCTCCCGGCCGGCCAAATCCACCCGATACAACTCCGGCGGCTGCAACGGGCTTTCGTACTCCACCGTCAGCCAGGATCCGTCCGGCCCCCATTGCGGCCGGTCGTGGTAGCCCGGCCCCGCCCGCAAGTAGCGCGCCTCGCCCCCCTGCGCCTCCACCAGCGCCAGGTCAAACGCTCCGCCGCGATTCACCGTGCAGGCCAGCAACCGCCCATCGGGCGACCAGGCCACGCTGGACAGATCATGCCCCAGGTGCGTCAGTCGCCGCCGGCCCGTCCCATCCGCCCGCGCCAGCCAGATCTCATAGTAGCCGCTCTCTTGCGACAGATAGGCCAGCCACGCCCCATCCGGCGACCAGCGCGGCGAACTTTGGCGCACCCCTGCCGCGCCCGCAATCTCCCGCACCTCCCCGCTTTCAACCTCCACCACGCGCACATCCAGCCGGTTCAGGTCGGCAAACGGCCGGAAGGTGTAGGCAACCAGCCGGCCGTCGGGAGAAGCCTGTGCGTCCCACACATCGCCTGCCGGATCCGCCGCCAGCGCCCGCGGCCAATGCCCCTCCCGGTCCGTCAGCAGCAGATGCACGCACTCATCGCGCTCCACGGACAACAGCAGCCCCCGGCTATCCGGCATCCACACCGGACTGAACGCCCCTTCCGCGAAGCCGCTAACCTTGCGCGGCAGCCCGCCCGCCGCCGGGGCCACATAGACATGGTCATTCATCGAGAAGGCCAGCCACTCCCCATCCGGCGACCACTCTGGCGCTTCATCCGACCAATAAGCCACCCGTGTGCGCTCCGTCGTCACCCGCCCCGGCCACCCGCCCGTCGCCGGCATCACATACACATCCGACAACTCCTCCCGGTCCCAGATGAAGGCAATCCGGCTGCCGTCCGGCGACAACGTGTGGTTCCGCACCCGGTTCACCGCCGTCGCTAACGACAGGCTCCAGCCCGCGGGCGGCTTCAAGTCCGGCCGGGCGATGGCCGGCCAACCCTGCGACTCGTACTTCTCTTCAATTGTCATCGTTACCTCGTCAAATCATGTAAAGCCCGCAGGTCTCTCCGGTCGACCAAAACCTGGCAGGTCTTTGAGACCTGCCAGGTTTCCTTAAGTCACCCGGCCCGCCGCCGTTCTTCCCGCCGGCGCTGTTGCTCGTGAATCTCGGCCACATGCGCTGCCTTCTCGCGCACCGCCGCCTCAAACCACAGGCGGCCATTCTCCGCGGTAGCCAGACTGCCCGCCCCATACGCGCCGGTACGAGTGTCATCGTCCCAGGGCGGGTTGGCGATCAGCGCGCCGCCATCTACCCAGTCCATGTAGTAGCTCTCCGTGGCGATAAAGTCCGTCTCATCTACCGCTAGCGACATATCCACCAGCTCCGGCCACAAATGCAGCATCATCGCCGTCTCCAACTCGCCGGCATGCCCCATCCCGCCCCGAGCCGAACGGCGCGTCGCCTCCAGAATTGGCCCGGCGATATGGCCGGCGGTGTGCAAGTAGGCGGTGGCGCAAAATATGCGCCGGTGGCGCTCCCCCGCATACTTCACCACATTCACCAGAAAGGAGACATTCCCCCCGTGCCCGCTCATCAAGTAGAACCTGTCGAAGCCGCGGGCGACCAGCGCATCCACGATCGCCAGCCAGAAATCCTCGAAGGCTCGCCCGCCGCAATTCAGCGTGCCGGCAAACGACGAGCGATGCGTGCTCACTCCATAGGGGAAGGCGGGCAGGCAATATGCCTCTTCCGGCGCGACCAGCGCACACTCCCGGCCGATGCCGCCGATGATCACCGTGTCCGTGTTCAGCGGCAGATGCAGCCCGTGCTGCTCGGTGTGCCCGATAGGGATGAGGATCACCTTGCCGCGCTCGCTGTCCGCCGGCAACGGCGCACCCGGTGTGACCTGGCTGCGGTGCGGCAGCGCGATCCGTTCTCCCCCGTGCTCCAGCGCCTGCCCAAACGCTCCCGGCGGCCCCTGCGGCGTCAGCGCGTAGGCCCGGCTAAAGCCGTCATCCCGCAGGCTGCTCAGCAGATTAGCGACCAGCCGCCCAAAGACCTCGCCCGGCGCTGCCAACCCGCTGTTCGCCCAGCCGAATGGTATCGCCGGCAGCAGCCCCACCCGCGCCGGCCCGCCCAACGCCTCCGCCAGCCGCTCCAGCGCGTACCCTTCGCCCAGCGGGACGACCAGCGGCGTGTCCCGCCGCAGCGCCGCTACCTCCGGCCACTTCAGCCGCTCGTAGGCAAAGAACTCGGTCACGCATCAGCCCTGCCGCCGGCCGGGCGCACCTTTGGCTCCACCTCCAGGCAGGCCGCCTCGTGCCCCGCCTGCACCAAGCGCAACTGCGGGTCCATCTCCCGGCAATGCGGCTGGGCAATCGGGCAGCGGGGGTGGAAACGGCAGCCGGGCGGCAGGTCAATCGGGTTCGGCGTCTCCCCCTGCAAGATAATGCGCTCTCGCCGCTGCCGGGGATTGGGCACGGGCACCACGGAGAGCAGCGCCTTCGTATACGGATGCTGGGGCCGGCGCAACACCTGCTCGGCCGGCCCCAACTCCACGATCCGCCCCAGGTACATCACCGCGATCCGGTCGGCAATATAGCCCACCGTCCCCAAATCATGGGTGATAAACAAAATAGAGATCCCGCGCGTTCGCCGCAGTTCCAACAAAAGATTCAGGATTTCCGCCCGGATGCTCACATCCAGCATAGACACCGGCTCATCCGCCAGCAACACCTGCGGCTCCAGTACCAGCGCCCCGGCAATGCTCACCCGCTGCCGTTGCCCGCCGGACAGCTCGTGCGGCCGGCGGTTGACGAAGTTCGTCGCCGGCTTCAGCCCCGCGTCCTCCAGCGCCTTCAATACCCGCGCCTCCCGTTCGCGCCGGTCGCGGGCCAGCTTGTGCACCCCCAGCGGCTCGGCCACGATTTCGCCGATGGTCATCACCGGGTTCAGCGACTCATACGGGTCCTGGAAAATCATCTGAATGCGCCGGCGCAGGGCCTGCAGTTGCGGACCTTTCAGCTCGCCAATCTCCTCCCCCTCAATCTTCACGCTCCCCGACGTCGGCCGCTCCAGCCCCATCAGCGTCAGCGCCAGGGTAGACTTGCCGCAGCCCGACTCGCCCACCAGCGCCAGCACCTCGCCCTGGCCGATGTCAAAAGTCACCCCGTCAATGGCGTGCACAAAGCGCTCGCTGCGCTCAAAGAGGCTGCCTTTGCTCGCCGGAAAGAGCTTGCGCAGGTCGCGCACCTCCACGCTATTAGCCGCCGCGCCCTCCATCAGCCGGCCTCTTCCAGCAAATGACAACTCGCCAGATGCCCCGGCTTCACCTCAATCAACGCCGGCTGCTGCACATGGCAGCGCTCAAATGCCGCCGGGCAGCGTGGGGCGAAGCGGCAGCCCGGCGGCAGCGCGTTCAACCGCGGCGGAGAGCCGGGAATATTGTTCAATCGCTCCGTCGGCCGGCTCATGTCCGGGAAGGCGCGCAGCAGCTCCCGCGTGTAGGGGTGCTGCGGGTTGTTGAAGATGTCGTCAACGGGCGCGTACTCGGCGGTCACCCCGCCGTACATGACCATGACGGTGTCGCACATCTCCGCCACCACCCCCAAATCATGGGTCACGAAGATGATTGCTACCCCCAGCCGGTCGCGCAGATTCTCCAGCAGCTCCAGGATTTGCGCCTGGATCATCACGTCCAGCGCGGTGGTCGGCTCATCGGCGATCACGATTTGCGGGTTGCAGGCCAGGGCCATGGCGATCATCGCCCGTTGGCGCATCCCGCCCGAATATTGGTGCGCGTACTGCTTGCCCCGATCCGCGGAAATGCCTACCAGCTCCAACAGCCGGTCCACCCGCTCGGCGACGATTTGCTCATCGCGCACGCCGTCATGCAGCACAATCGGCTCAGCGATCTGCTCGCCCACCCGGCGCACCGGATTCAGCGCGTTCATCGCTCCCTGGAAGATCATGGAGATGTTCTTCCAGCGCACCTGGGCCATCTCCGCCTCGCTCAGTTGCAGCAGGTCCCGGCCCATGAAGCGCACCTGCCCGGCCCGAATTCGCCCGTTGGCCGGCAGCAAGCGCATCAGGCTAAGCATCAACGTCGTCTTGCCGCAGCCGCTCTCCCCCACCATGCCCAGCGCCTCTCCCTCCCGCAGGGTGAAGCCCACATCTACCAGCGCGTGCGCGGCCGGCCCCTCCTCCATCAGGAAGTCCGTCGCCAGCCCGGAGACATCCATCAGCACCGGCATATCTTCAAGCGCGATGATCCTGGTCAATTCGCCCTCAGCCCAACAATAACCCCGCCGGCCAACCAGTACCCACTCTCACTTGCCCGGACAAGACCATAGCCGGCAACCGCTTCCCCAATCCGCCCGCCATTCTCACCCAAAAACATCCTGTCCATCCTGTCCATCCATGTCCACCCCATCAATCACCCGGCGCCAGCCCGGCCTCATCTGCCCGCTCCGGCAAGTCAACCATCTTTGCCCCAACGGATAGGTGATGCGTCTCCAGCCGGGGGTTCAGCACCTTCTCCAGCCCCTGGCCGAGCAGCGTGCAGGCCAGCACCAACCAGACGATGCCCAGGCCGGGCGGGATCAGCGCCCACCACGCGCCCGCGCTCATCGCCCCGCGGGTGAAGGCAAAGTTCAGCATCTGTCCCCAACTGATCTTCGTCGGGTCGGAAAGCCCCAGGAAGCTCAGCGCGCTTTCGTTCAGCACCGCCAGGGAGATGACCAGGACGGTGTTCACCACGATGAGCGGCAGCACAAGGGGAAAGATATGCCGGCGAATGATGTGCCCGTGCCCGGCCCCAATCGCCCGCGCGCGCATCACAAAGCGCTTCTGCTTCACCGAGATCGTCTGCGAGCGCACCAACCGCGCCGAGCCGGTCCAACCCAGCAGCCCGATGACCAGGATGATGTTCATCAAGCTGGGTTTGGTCAGGGCCACCAGCAGGATGATCAGCGGCAGGTCCGGGATCACCAGCATGATGTCCGTAAAACGCATCAGGCCGTTCTCCAGCCGGCCGCCATAAAAGCCGGCGCTGATGCCAATCGTCCCCCCGATGGCAATCGAGATGAAGGAGGCGAAGAAGCCCACAATCAGCGACACCCGCGCGCCGTAGATGAAGTTCGACAGCACATCCTTGCCGGCGTCATCCGTGCCCAGCAGGTGCTCGGCGCTGGGCGGCGCGTAGATGTCGTCAATGCTCACCCGCACCGGCTCATACGGGTCATAGGGGGCCAGCCAGGGCGCGAACAGGGCCATCACGATGACCATAGCCAGCATGATTCCGCCGGCGAGGGCCATCTTGCTGCGCCGGAAGCTTCGCCAAAAGCCGCCGGTGAACGGTGCGCCCACCGCCGCGCTCATCAGGCCTCCTCCACGCGCGGATCGAGATAGGTGTACAGCAAGTCCGCCGCCAGGTTGGCGAAGACGACGGTAACGGCCAGCAGCAAGAACGCCCCTTGCAGCATGGGATAATCGCGCCGGCCCACCGCCGTGTATATCGCGCCGCCAAGCCCCGGCCAGGAAAAGACCGACTCAATCTGGATTGCCCCGCTGACGGTAAAACCCAGGTTCAGGGCGATGATGGTCACCATTGGCAGGGTCGCATTACGCAGGGCGTGATCCTTCAACACCTGAAAAGTGCCCAGCCCCTTCGCCTTCGCGGTGAGAATGTAATCCTCCGAGAGCACATCCAGCAACGTGCTGCGCATGATCAGCATGTACTCGCCCAGAAACACAATCGTGAAGGTCAGCGTGGGCAGGATCAGGTGGTTGCCCAGGTCCAGCCAGCGCTCAATCGAGGTGTTGTAGACCAGTCCGGGGGTTAGGCGGCCCCCTATGGGCAGGCCGAAGTAGCTGCTGCCCACAAAGAGCAGGATTATGCCCAGCCAGAAGGTGGGCAGGCTCCAGGCGGTCAGGCTGAACAGCAGCGCCCCATAATCCAGCGCGGTGCGCGACTTCCACGCCGCCAGCACCCCCAGGCCCACCCCCAGGATGATCGCCAGAATCTGCCCCAGGCCAATCAGCAGAATCGTATTCGCCAGCAACTCACCCAACACGTCCGCCACCGGCCGGCCGCTGTGATAACTGATCCCCAGCTCGCCGCGCAACAGGTTGCCCACGTAGATGAAGAACTGGGTGTCCATCGGGTTGACAAAGCAGTCTCCTACTTCCAGTGGATTGAGCGACTGGAAGCAGTTGATCACCGGCTTATCCAGCCCGAAGCGCACCCGGATCGCCTCCACCGCCTCCTGCGTCAGGCGCGGGTCGCGCAATCCCGCCCGCGCCGGGTCCCCCGGCAGCACCCGGAAGATGAAGAAGTTGAGCACAATCACGAAGGCAATCGTGATCAGCGCCCAACCGACCTTGCGCGACATGTAGCGAGCTCGTTTCATCTCTTCTTAAACCTGCCAGGTTTTTAGAAACCTGGCAGGTTTCCTACATGAAACCCCGCAGGTCCAAGAAGACCTGCGGGGTTTGTTTTACCTCACCGGCTCAACCACCAACAACGAACTCAGCGCCTCCAGGGCGATCTTCCCGGAATCCGTCTGCCAGCCGGTGAACCTGTCCAGCCGGAAGGCCTGCACCGCCTGCTGATAGAAGGGGATGATGTAGGGGATGTCATTGTGCGCGATCTCCTGCATCTGGTGGACAATCTCTACTCGCTTTGCCGGGTCCATCTCCGTCTGTTGCTCCAGGAAGAGGGCGTCAAACTCCGGGTTGGAATAGCCGGTCTCATTGGTGCCGGTGGGTATTTCGTCGGTGGTCATCACGCTGAGCATAAAAGCCGGGTCCGGGTCAGAACCCCAACCCCAGAGGATGATGTCGAAGTCAAAGGCCGGACAACAAATCGAAGTCAGGGCGTCGGGGTCCAGCGCCTGCTGCACGGTGCTGACTCCGATTTGGCCCCAGGTGCCGGCCAACAACTCCGCCATGCGCGGCGAGGTGACGCTGTCCGAAGCCCAATTCAGGCGGAAGGTGAGCGGGTCGCCGCCGCCGGGCATCTCCCGAATGCCGTCGCCGTCCGTATCCTCGTAGCCGGCGTCGTCCAGAATCTGGTTAGCCAGGGCGATGTCAAAGGCATAGTCCTCGATATCCGCGTTGTAGAAGGCCCCCAGGCTGTCGGCGACCAGGGTCAGGCCGGGCGCGCCCAGGCCAAGCAAGATCACGTCAATGAGGTTTTGCTTGTCCGTGGCGTGCGCCAGGGCCAACCGTACGTTGCGGTCGCGCAGGGCGGGATGGCCGGAGCACACCCCATCATCCGGCGGGCAATTCTCCTCGGAGACCACGTTTATGATGATGTCCGAGATGTCCGGGGCCAGCGGCGGGCCGGATACCAGCTCGATATTTTCTTCATTGCGCAGGGCGGCTACGGCCGTATTGGGCATCTCGGTGATCATGTCCACCTGTCCCGTTTTCAGCGCCTGCACCAGCGCGTCCTGGTTGTCAAATGTCTGGAAGACCACCTGATCAACAATCGGCCCCTGCAAATAATGGTCCTTGACGCCGGCCAGATTGACGAACTCGTTTTGGCGATACTCGGTCAGGCGAAATGGGCCGGAGCCGATCATCTCCGCATTTTCAAACTCGGCCGGATTCTCCACCTGCGACCAGATGTGTTCCGGCAGCACGTACAGGAAGATCAGCTGGCTCTCCATGTTCGGGATCGCCTCGGTCAGGGTGATCACGACCGTCTTGTCGTCGGGCGCTTCCACGCTCTCAAAGTAGGTGGTGTAGACGGGCATGAAGGGAAAGTCCTCTTGCGCCGCGTACAGATTAAGCGAGAAAACCACGTCGCCGGCGGTCACCGGCTCTCCGTCGTGGAACGTCGCCCCGTCCCGCAGGGTGAAGGTCCACACCGTCCCATCCTCGGAGACTTCCACGGATTCGGCCAGCTCCAGCGAATAGGAGCCGTCCAATTCCAGCTCGTACAACGAATCGTAGACGAGGTCGTAGATGGTATAGGCTTCCGTTAGCACGCCCAGGCCGGGGTTGAGCGAATCCGGGCTGCCGCCCCAGCCAATCCGCAGGGTGACCGGCTCACCAGCCGCCGGCTCATCGGCCGCCGGCTCGTCAGAGGCAGCTTCCTCATCGCCGGCCATCTCCGCCTCGCCAGCCGGTGTGGCTGCGTCCGTCGTCTGATCCCCGCCGCAGGCGGCCAGCAACAACACAAGAACCAGGAATAGGGGCCAAAGGTGCTTCATCTCTTCTTTCCTCCGTAGCCGCACGTCCGGTTGTGCGGTCCTCTTGCGCCCGAGTAACGCGGGTTACGCAGCGACGCCAACAAACAAAAAAGGGCCGCGAACCTTGCCCGGTTCACAGCCCAAGTACACACGCAGTCAGGGGAGGCCGGCAGCTAAGCCGGCAAACGCGCACCCGTAAAGTCAGATAGTATATGCCAGGAAGGGCCACTGCACTCCCATATGCAAACTGTCACATCGCCGGCGCGACCCGGCATCCTCTAGCCGGCAATTATACAAAGCTGCTACAGAAGTCCAACTATTCGGAGAAGTTGGACTTCTGCCCGCTGCCCTACCAGGCCAAATCCTCCCCCACATCTCGCAGCACCGTCGCCCGGTACTCATTCAGAAAGAAATGCCCGCCCGGATACATGCGCACCCGGCAACCCGCCATTGTGTGCTCCGCCCAGGCTTCCAATTCACGCCGGCTCACTAGTTCATCCTGTATCCCGCCAAAACAGCTAATCGGCAGCTCCAGCGGCTGCTCAGGCGCAAAGTGATAAGTCTCATTCAGCTGCAAGTCCGCCCGCAACGCCGGCAGGTACAACTCCATCAGCTCCGGCGTCTCCAGCACCGGCTCCGGCGTGCCCCCTGCGCGCCGTATCCAGGCCAGCAAGCGCTCATCCGGCAGGCGGTGCAGCAACTCTCCCGCCGGCGGCAAATGGGGCGCGCGCCGGCCAATCACAAACAGGCGCAAGGGCAACCGTTTCCCCGCCGCGCGCAGCGCGCGGATGGTCTCAAAGGCGAGCAACGCGCCAAGGCTGTGGCCCAGGAAGACATAGGGCGCGTCCAGATAGTCGCCCATCGCCGCGCACAGCTCTCGCGTAACCGGCCCGGCTTCCGTGTTAGGGGTTTCGCGCAAGCGCGACTCACGGCCCGGCAACTGGATGGCGTTCAGCTCCACACCGTCCGGCAATACCCGGCGCCACGGATTGAACTGCTTCGCCCCACTCCCGGCCGGCGGAAAGCAAAAAAAGCGCAGCCGCGGCGATTCCCCGCCGGCCGCGCGCGCTGGAAAAGTTACAATCCACTTCGTGCTCAAGCCGCTCTTCCCGTTACCATCGCCCAATACGGCGCATCAGTCCGGCCCACAATCCGGACTGGCCCGCAATCGTATCAGCTAAGCGCCGGGCGGGCGACCGCCCAAAAACAGACCT
>CAYVQP010000070.1:0-8685 GCA_964452775.1 uncultured Ardenticatenaceae bacterium
GAATGATGTAATGCTTGCGTAGTTGGCGGGTCTGGATAACGGGGCTGCTCATGGGCCTATTCCTGTACTGGCGGCCGGCCGAGAGGTGAAGCAATATTCGCAGCAACCGGCAGCCCGGACGAAGACAAACTGCCGGGTTTCAGGGCTTGGCCTGTCAGCCACCCGCTTCTAACAGTTCCGCGGCCGATCCTTGATATCCACGATGGACCAAAATGACAGCCGCCTCCGCCTTGCGCAGCATGAGCTGGTCTCCCCGTTCTACCAGGCCGGCCAGCATTTCCTGTTCGTCAATGGTGAGGTCGTCCCGGCTGTTGCGCTCCAGCAGCTCAGCCATGCGTGCCTGGTTCTCGGCCGACATTTGCTCAGCGGCTATTGCCCTGAGCGCGTCGTCCGACAAGTGATGCAGGGCCCGCAGCTCTGCCTCTTCGGCAGAAGGCAGGCTATCCAGCTCTTCATCCAGCGCAGTGAAGAGCCGGTCGGTGATGATTGCTTCTACAGGCTGCCGGCGGCGGGCGGCTAACTGCTTCAGGCGCGTTGATAGGTCGTCCGGGATCTGAACTTGCATTTCGACTACTCCATGAGCAGCTGCATCATTCTCGCCGATTTTTGGAGGTACGGCGGATGATTCCGCGATTCTAGCTTCTGCAATTATAGCATCAATGAAGACGAGGGGCAGGCGCAGGGGACCGCCGGGTGGGCGTCATTTCTGTTGATTTCCCCAAGGAGCGCAGGCATCTTGCCTGTGAGCAGCCAGGGACGGCTGCGTTCCGTCAACAGTCGAACTGCTTTCCGCCTCACGTAACCAATTCGGGCGTCAGGTGCTCAATCCGGTTGTGAAAATGCAGCCGCCACTGCTCCCGGTTTGATTGGGCGACGGACTCAAAGTGGGCGATGCCCGTGTTGCTGGTCCACACCTCGCAGCGCCGGTAGGGTCCCACGTTGAAGATAATGTCCAGCATATGCCCAATCACGCCCCCGTGACAGAGGGCCACTACCGTGCCTTCCGGATATTGCTGCACCATCTCATCCAGGAACTGGCCGACGCGGGCGCGAAAGTGCACCATTGATTCGCCGCCCGGCGTGCCCGGCGTGATTGAGGCGAAAGGGCGCTGGCTGGCCCAATATTCCGCGTAGCGTACGGGCAGCTCGCCGGCCGGCCAGGGGCGGTGGTCGTACATGTTGTTGCCGATTTCGCGCAGCCGGTCGTCAAAGGTGGGCGGCCGGTTGTAGGCGGCGGACAGGGGCGCCATCGTCTCCCTCGCCCGCTGCATGGTGCTGCAGTAGACGGCGTCCGGGGCGGGCAGCCGGTCGGGCAGCCAGCCGGCTAACGCCTGCGCCTGCCGGTGGCCCAACTCCGTCAAACCCACATCCATGTTGCCGCCGTTCCAGTCGGCCAGATTGACATAGCTCTGGCCATGCCGGATTAAATACAGTTGCATTACTTCTTCTCCTGTAGGTCGAGATTGCATCTCGACGCCGATTTGAAAAATCGGGTTACATGGGTCGAGATTGCATCTCGACGCCGATTTGAAAAATCGGGTTACGTGGGTCGAGATTGCATCTCGACGCCGATTTGGAAAATCGGGTTACGTGGGTCGAGATTGCATCTCGACGCCGATTTGAAAAATCGGGTTACATGGGTCGAGATTGCATCTCGACGCCGATTTGAAAAATCGGGTTACGTGGGTCGAGATTGCATCTCGACGCCGATTTGGAAAATCGGGTTACGTGGGTCGAGATTGCATCTCGACGCCGATTTGGAAAATCGGGTTACGTGGGTCGAGATTGCATCTCGACGCCGATTTGAAAAATCGGGTTACATGGGTTGCCGGTTCAGGTGAGCGCCAGCAGGGCCAGGAACAGCAGGAATGTGACCAACGATAGCGGCCGGCCCACACGTCCGGCGTGGATCAACCGCGGCGGCAACAGCAGCAACAGGTACAGCAACAGCGCCGCCAACGTTACCAGCCCACCGCCGGCCCCAAAGCGCCCAACGACCGCCAGCCGGAAGCCGCTCAGGGCCACGGCCATCAGGTTTACCGCCAGCAGGCCCAGCAGGGTGACAACCTGGTAGTTCCGCGCCCCGGGCGCGAGCGTCATTTCCACCGGCGTGATGAGCAGCAGCATGTACACCAGCGCCAACCCGAACCAGGTCGCCGGGCTGAGCAGCAGATAGATGGTGCTCGCCGGCTCGTCGAGCACCGCCCGGTTGAGGTGGGCGACGGAGTCCAGGAAGCCGGTGACGTAGCCCAGCACCAGCGCGAAGCAGAGGGCGAACAGCACGCCCAGCGCGGCCGACACCCGGCGATTGTCGAGCCAGCCGGCCGGGGCAAAGGGCGGGCCGGGGATGGTTTGCAGCTTCTTCAGCGCGTACACCCCCAGGACGAAGAGGATGAAGACAAGGCCCAGCAGGAGCGAATTGCCGATTCCGAATTGGGCCAGCCGGCCGGCCAGCGGATGGGCCAGCAGCAAATACATCGCCGCACCGAGCAGGTCGGCCAGCAGAGGAAGGAGGAGCAGGTGCGCGCTGGAAGGGGGCGCTTCCGAGGAGATCTCATGCATGGGCGGGATTGTATGGTAGAAGCGTCGTTTGACAAACGTCGAACGCGGCGGCGCGAGGCGATAGTCGCCGCGGGAAGCGGCCGTCGCCTCGCCCCGGCCCGGACAGCTCAGGCCTGATAGCGCAGCAGGCGCAGCGCGTTCAATACCACCAGAATCGTGCTGCCCTCGTGCAGGACCACCGCCCCGCTCAGTTGCACCAGCCCGAGCACCGAGGAGAGGATGAGCAACACAATCACGCCCATGGCGATAACCAGATTTTGACGGATAATCCCCCGGCTCTGGCGGCTCAAACCGACGGCGAAGGGTAGCCGGCCCAGGTCGTCGGCCATCAGGGCCACGTCGGCCGTCTCCAGGGCCACCGCCGTGCCCGCGCCGCCCATGGCGATGCCCACCGTTGCCGTGGCCAGGGCCGGCGCGTCGTTCACCCCATCGCCGGTCATGGCAATCGGGCCGTGTTCAGCCTGTAGCTCCTTGATGGCCGCCAGCTTGTCTTCCGGCAGCAGGCCGGCGCGCACATCGGTCACGCCCACCTCGGCGGCGATGCGCTCGGCCACGCCCGCGTTGTCGCCGGTGAGCATGACCAGCTTCTTCACCCCAAGATTTTGCAACGCCTGCAGGGTCTGCTTCACGCCGGGGCGCGGCGCGTCTGCCAGGGCCAGCACGCCCAGAAAGCGGCCGTCGTGACTGACGGCCATCGTGGTCTTACCCTGCCTTGTATAGCGATCTACCGTCTGCACCAGTTCGTCCGGCGGCGGGTGGCCGGCGGTCTCGCGAAAGAGTTGCAGCGAACCGATGAGCACGGGCCGGCCGTCAATCGCGCTGCGTACACCCCGGCCCAACACGTTCTCCAGCCCATCCGCCGCGGGCAATTCCAATCCCTGCTCCTGCGCAGCGCGCACCACGGCCAGCGCCACCGGGTGGTTCGACTGCTGCTCCACCGCCGCCGCCACGCGCAGCAGCTCATCCGGCGTAGTCCCATTGAGCAGGGCGCGGTCCGTAACCTCCAACTTGCCGACGGTCAGGGTGCCGGTCTTGTCAAAGGCCATCACGTTCAGCCCGCCCAGATTTTCCAGGTGAACGCCGCCCTTAATCATCACCCCGTTGCGCGCCGCCTGCGCAATGCCGGCCAGCACTGCCGCCGGCGTGCCGATGGCCAGCGCGCAGGGAGAAGCGGCAATCAGCAGCAACATGCCCCGATAAAAGCTCTCCTGCCAGGTCGCCCAGCCGGCCAGCGGCGGCACGACGATGACCAGCAGCACCAGAATCAGCGCCGCCGGCACGAATTTGGCGGTGAAGCGCTGGGTCACCTGCTGGGTCGGGCTTTGTTGTTCCTGCGCCTCGGCCACCATCTGCATCACCCGGCTGAGCGTGTTGTCCTGCGCCAGACGAATGACCGTGACCTCCAGGGCGTTCTCGCGGTTGATCGTCCCCGCGAAGACCTCCTCGCCCTCGCCCTTAGTCACCGGCGCGCTCTCGCCCGTAATGGCGCTCTGGTCAATCGCGCTGGTTCCGTGGACGATGCGCCCATCCACCGGGATGCGGTCGCCGGGCCGGACGACGACCAGATCGCCCACCCGCACCTGCTCGACGGGCGTTTCCACCAGCTGCTCGCCGTGCTTGACGCGGGCGGTGGCCGGCATGAGTTCGCCCAGGGCGCTGATGGCGTGGCGCGCCCGGCCCAGGGCGTAATGCTCGCCCGCATGGCCCAGGCTGAAGAGGAACAACAGGAATGCGCCCTCCGCCCACGCGCCCAAGAGCGCAGCTCCGCCGGCGGCAGCCAGCATGAGCACGTCGGTATCAAACTTGCCCTTCAACAAGCCGGGAATGGCATGTTTGGCGATGTCGTAGCCGCCGGCCAGATAAGAGAGGATGAAGAAGGCGACGGTAACGCTCTCCGGCAAGCCCAGGAAAACGCTGCCCAGCCAGCCGAGCAGGAAGAACAGCCCGGCCAGCCCGACCAGGATGAAGCCCCACCGTTCGCGCACCCAGGGCGGCAGGAAGGCCGGCCCTTCGCCGTGCGCTTCAGCTTCCCCGGCCGGCGCGGCGACTGCCCCTGGCGCCGGCCGGTAGCCCATGCTCGTTAGGGAGTGCTCAATGCCGGCGCGCTGCAGGATGGTGGTGTCGTAGGCCACGAAGGCCACCCCGGCGGCGTAATTGACTGCCGCGTGCAACATGCCGGGCAGGTCGCTGAGCACGTCTGCCAGGGTATCCGCCGCGTCCGCGCTGGTCATGCCGGGGATGGGGATCGCTTCATGCCGGTAGCGGGCGCTGAAATCGCTTCCCGCCTCGTGGGCCAGCCGCTGCACCGTGGCCAGCGAAATGAGATTAGGGTCGAAGTGCAGGCACAGCTGCGGCGGGTCAACTTCTTCCTTGACGTGCACGCGCTGAATGCCTCGCTGGTTCTCCAGGATTCGCTGCAAGTCGCCCAGGCACTCATCACGGACGTCGGAAACGTCCGGCAATAATAGCGGTATGTCTAGCTGAATGGTCTGCTCACTCATCGTCACTCTGCTGCCATCTCGTGTTCCCGGCATCCTTACCGGGCCTATCCGTGCAACACATGCTCCAATCCCCTCCGAAACAAATCGCTGATATGCTCGTCGTCCAGCCGGTAAAAAACATGCCGGCCGGCCTTGCGGGCGCGCACCAGCCTCATCTGTCGCAGCAGGCGCAGGTGGTGGGAGACGGCCGATTGCGTCAGGCCAACCATTTCGGCCAACTCGCCGACGTTCAGCTCGCTTTCGGCAAGCAAGGCGACAATGCGCACGCGGCTGCTGTCGGCCAGAGCGCTAAACAGCTCGGCCATCTGCGCCGCCACTGCCTCATCTATCCCGGCGTTCTCGTTCTTCATTCGTTCACTTCGCGATAATACATGAACATATATTCATATGTCGCCAAGTATAGCGGTCATTCCCCGGCCGTCAACCACCGCTTTCGCAGCGACCACGCGGAGAACAAGGTGGTTGAAGGCGCGTCGAAATTGGGCTAACCTACCTTACCAAACCATTCAGAGACCCCGTGACTCTTCAAACCAATTGACTGTCCCATACGATTGCAACTGAGACTTACGGGGTTACAGGAGAATCCAATGACCATCAATCCCCAATTCGGCCTCTTCCTCGACCCGAGCGCCGGCGACCCACAGGCCACTTTTCATGTGGCGACGATTGCAGATGAAGCCGGCCTCGACCTGCTGACCATCCAGGACCACCCCTACCAGTGGCGCTACTACGAGACGTGGACATTAATTACGGCGCTGGCCATCTCCACCAAGCGCATCCGGGTTAGCGGCAATGTCACCAACCTGCCTCTGCGCCTGCCAGCCATCCTGGCCAAGCAGGCGGCTACCCTGGACCTGCTGACCGGCGGGCGGGTGGAAGTGGGCCTGGGCGCCGGCTCTTACTGGGAGGCAATCGCCGCTCTTGGCGGTCCAAACCGCACGCCCGGCGAAGCGTACAGCGCCTTTGAAGACGCGCTCCACATCTTGCGCGGGATGTGGGAGAACGCCGGGAGAAGCTTCAGCTACAGCGGCAAGATCTATTCAGTAAAGGGCGCTCGCCCGGGGCCGGCCCCTGCCCATCGCATCCCCATCTGGGTGGGCGCGACGGGTCCGCGCATGTTGCGCCTGACCGGGCGAATGGCTGACGGCTTGCTGGCCACCATGACCTACGTGCCGGTTGAGAAGTTGGCCGGGGTCAACGCGCACATTGACGAGGGGGCGGCCGGGGCGGGGCGCTCGCCGGAAGCCATCCGGCGCGGCTACAACATTGGCGGGACCATTGAGCCTGGCAGCGGCCGGACGGGCCAAGTCGTCAAGGACAGCCTGGTCGGGCCGGCCGGCTTCTGGGCTGACCAGCTGGCCGAGTTGTATAGCCGCCATCGAATGGACACCTTCCTCTTGTGGGTGAACGCCACAGACGCCGGCCAGGTTGAACGGTTCGCCCGGGAGGTTGTGCCCGCGACGCTGGAACGCATCGCCCTGGGTTGACCGGGCGGTAGGCATTCGCTTACCTCTAATAGTAAATAGATGGCAGAAACGCTCCCTGTGGCTCGTTGTACAGCCCCATGCTCATCAGGGTCAGGGGCAGGACGACCCTCAAGCCATGTTGCAGGCACCAGCGAAATAGATCGCCGTTGCGTGTGGGCAGGATAAAGCCGGCCGGACCCACGAACTCCGGCGCCGCCCCGATAAGGGCCTTCAAATCGCCGTTGCTCTCTCCCACCGCATGGCCGCCAAAGCCAATCACCGTCGCGTAACCCGTGATTCGCCCTTCGCGCTCGACAACGGTCGCCGAACCGCGCTCAATGGCGTCGCTGAGGGTCGCGCCGCGCTGGTGGCCATGCACGCGCCGGCAAAGCTCGTTGCACCCCGGCAGGTCGCCGGCCGTGGCCGGGCGCACCTGGCAGCCGGGGACCTCCAGTTGCAGCGGCTGCCCCTGCATCGAAGCCAGCATCTCGCGCACCTCAAAGCCCAGGCTGGCGTAGAGGGCCAGCGAGCGCCGGTTGTAAGCTGCCTGCACCAGGCGCACGCCGGGATGGCCCTGTTCGACGGAGCGCTGCAGCACCGCTTCCATCAGCCTCCGGCCAATCTGCTGGTCCTGCACCGCCGGGTCAACGGTTATGGGGCCGACGCCGGCAATTGGGTCGCGTTCATCGAGCACATTACTGCCCACCACTCGCCCGTCCAGCTCGGCGACGACCACGTAGTAAGCCGGGCTGGAGAAACGCTTTTTCCAGCCTTCCAGAGTGCTGTTGTCCGGCGGCAACACCTCGGTGGGAAAGTTATGCTGCTGTGAGATTGTCCTGAACGCCTGGTAGCGGATCGCGTCGCACTGCGCCGCATCTTCCGCCCGGCCGGGACGAACTACAATACCCATCTGACATCATCCTCCCGCAGATCGCACTGCCAATGCGTACTGCTATTGTCGAAGAACTCGGACTTCTATCAGAAGTTGGGCTTCCTGTCGAACTACATTCAGCTCCAACCGCCATCAGCGGGAGACTGCTGCGTGCTTTGCCATACGGCTGCCGGCGGCTAAAATCCAATCATGACCAGGGCATTGTTGCTGGCGATAATCTTGTTGCTTACGGTCAGTTGCCGGCCGGACGCCGCAACGCAACTGCCGGCGCCGCCAACCATTTCCAGCGCAACGCCTACCATCCCGGCGATCGCGGCCGCTCCGACCAGACCATCGGCCACGCCCTCCCGCCCGGCCGCCACAAGGCCAGCCATCTCCACCTCTACCGCCACGTTCACGCCGCTCCCGACCGCCACTCCCACCCCAACTCCTACCGCCTCGCCCTGCCCACCCGGCCAGGTTCAGAGCGGCGTATTCCCCAGCCTGCTGGCCGGTGGCGAAAGCCGCTACCGCATCTACCTGCCGCCCTGCTACGGGCTGGACGGCCGGCGCTATCCGGCGGTCTACCTCTTCGCCGGCAACACCCAGGACGAGAGCGCCTGGGACACCTACGGCCTGGACGAAGCCGCTGAGGCCGCCATTCGCGCCGGCGAGATTCCGCCCATGTTGCTGGTGATGGCCGACGGCGGCTGGTTGGCCAACACCACTTCCGGCGGCGCGCGCTCCTACGAGGCGCACGTGTTGGAGGCGCTGATTCCCTACATTGAGGCCAATTACTGCGTCTGGGCGGAGCCGGCCGGCCGGGCCATCGGCGGGATCTCGCGCGGCGGCTATTGGGCGCTGGAGATCGCCTTTCGCCATCCGCAGCTATTCGTCAGCGTGGGCGGCCACAGCCCGGCGCTGATTGATTCGCACGCCGGGCCGGAGGTCAACCCGCAATTCACCGCCCTGAGCAACGACCTGGGCGACCTGCGCATCTACATTGACATCGGCGCGGATGATTACCTGCTGCCGAGCACCTTACGTCTGCACGAGGATATGGTTGCACAGGGCATCGCGCACACCTGGATGCTCAATGATGGGGCGCACGAAGATTCCTATTGGCCGGCGCACCTCGCTGAATACCTGCGCTGGTATGGCGAGGTCTGGCCGTCCGACCGCGACCAGTACCCGGCCTGCGCGGACATTGAGATCAGCCCATAGGCAAGGTCAGGCGAGCGCCGGCTGCGGCGCGGCGGCTGCCTGTCCGCTCTTGCGCAGCAGT
>CAYVQP010000070.1:8785-11520 GCA_964452775.1 uncultured Ardenticatenaceae bacterium
TCAGGCGAGCGCCGGCTGCGGCGCGGCGGCTGCCTGTCCGCTCTTGCGCAGCAGTTGGGCGCGGATGGCCGGCCGGAAGAGCTGGATCAATGGCCGCCGGAAGCCGACCTTCTTCCTCACGTCCTGGATATAGTCCTCCAGGGTGTAGCGCTGGAAGCGCAGCACCCGCTCGCTTTCAGCGGTGTCCAGCCAGTCGGTAGGATAGGCGGGGGCGGTGGGGAAGGCTTCCTCCGGCAACATGCCCAATCCGACCGCCTCCAGCACGCCGGAGACCAACTCGCGCTGAATGAGCTGGCAGCGCGGCCCGCCGCCGATGTGCCAGGTGCGGCCCCATACCTCTTCGGATTCGAGCCCGTTGGCAATGGCCAGGGCCACGTCGCGCGAGTGCACGAACTCGATGCGGTTGTCCAGGGGCACGTCGAACATGCCGGGGTCGAGCACCAGCCGGACGGGTAGGGCGGCGGCCAGGCGGAAGATGGCCCAGGTGAGACCCGAGTCGCGGATCATCTGCTCACACATCACCTTGTGCTTGGCGTAATGCTCGATTGGCCGGGGTTCATCCATTACGCTGCGCGGCGGGAGCTGGTCCTGGGTGCGGCCGTAGATGTGGAAGGATGAGGAGAAGATGAGCCGGGGCGGGAGCGGTTGGGCCTGCATCGCCGCCAGCAGGTTGCGCGTCCCGCCCACGTTCACTTCGTAGGCCAGGTCGGGTTGTTCCTCACTGTTCACTCCGGTGACGGATAGGCGGGGGATGACAAAGGCCAGATGCACGACCACGTCGCAGCCGGCGACGGCCGCCTGGAGGTCTTCCGGCCGGCGCAGATCGCCCCAAACTATCTCCGCCTGCCGGCCGAGTTGCCGGGCGTGGCGGCTGTTTTCCTTGGTCTGGACGTCAAAGCAGCGCAGTTGGTGGCCGCGTTGCAGGAGTTCGGCGGCGGTGTTCCGGCCAACGTTGCCGAATGCGCCGGTTAGTAAGACTTTCATTGTCAGGTTCCTTTTTCGTCTGTTAGGGTGGTTAAGATTCTTTACAAAGCCCGGCGGTTATGGGCCGGGCTGCAGAAACGTACCCAGCATTAGCTCCATGCTCTGCCGGGCAACGCTGTTCCAATCCGCCCCCTGCGGGTCCATGATGCCCTGGACCAGCAGACCCACCGCCAGCGCCACCAGCAGGGCGGCGACGGTGTCCGGTGGGACGGGCTTCAACTCGCCCGCCGCGACTGCCTCCGCGATGATGCCGGCGAAGTACTCGCGATACTGCCGGTATGGGGCGACGGTAGCCTGCCGGACCTGCGGGTCGCGGGCGGCGCGATTCCAGAATTCGAGGTAGATGGGCAGGCGATCGCCGGCGGCGGCCAACACGTCGCCGACAAGGGCGCTCATCGCCAGCAGCCGCTCGTGGGCCGGGGCAGGCGTCGTCTGTAGCCGGGCGAGCTGTTCGTCCAGCCCGGCAAGCCAGCGGTTGAGCAGGGCCAGGAACAACGCCTGCTTGCTGTCAAAGTGGTGATAAAACGCCCCCTTGCTGACTCCGGCGGCGGCGCAAATGTCGGCCACGCTGGCCGCGTCGTAACCTTGCCGGGCAAAACACTGTTCGGCGGCCGCCATGATTTGGGCGCTGGTCTCTTCGGAACGTTGCTGTTGGGTAGTCATCACACCTCTTTAATACCGACCGGTTGGTATGTATTATAGCTTTGGCCGGTTGATTTGTCAATATGCGCGCCCGGCCGGAGCTTCCGGCTGCGGATAGACCGGTTGTCAAAATGCGGAAATGTGGGCAAATTAGAACATGGGTCCACAGGTTTCTCGGCGGTTGAGACTGGAGCGGAGATGCAAGCTCAGAGCGGGGCAATCCCTTGCAAGTCGACTCGCCGTGATCGCTGGAGGTGACTAAGACCTGCGAGACCGAAGGACAAAGGAAGGTAGATGGCCGAAGAGTTGGAACAAGTACAGGTCGAAAGCCGGACAGAGTGGCATGCCTGGCTGGGGGAGAACCACCGGCAGAGCGCCGGCATCTGGTTGATCATCTTCAAGAAGCACGTGCCGGATAAGTGGATGTCCTGGGCAGAGCTGGTGGATGAGGCGCTTTGCTTCGGCTGGATTGACAGCCGCACCCGCCGGCTCGACGAGAATCGCACCGTATACCTGGTCTCGCCCCGGCGGGCCGGCAGCCCCTGGTCGGCCGTCAACAAGCAGCGCGTAGAGCAGCTAATCGCGGAGGGGCGGATGCAGCCGGCCGGCCTGGCGACGATTGAGCGCGCGAAGGCGGACGGCTCGTGGAGCATCTACGACGAGATTGAACAGCTGATTGTGCCCGACGACCTGGCGGCGGCGCTGGCGGAGAATGAGCCGGCGGCGCGCCACTTCGCGGAGTTCGGCCGGGCGGCAAAGAAGAGCTTGCTCTGGTGGATCAAGAGCGCCAAGACGGAGAACACGCGCCGGCAACGCATCGCAAAGACAGTGCAGGCGGCAGCGCAAAACCAGCAAGCCAATCAACTCGCGCCCCGTCCCAACCAACCCCCGTAACCCGATTTTTCAAATCGGGCACGAGATATAATCTCGTGTTACAAAGGCGCAAGGTGTAACCCGATTTTTCAAATCGGGGACGAGATACAATCTCGTGTTACAAAGGCGCAAGGTGTAACCCGATTTTTCAAATCGGGGACGAGATACAATCTCGTGTTACAAAGGCGCAAGGTGTAACCCGATTTTTCAAATCGGGGACGAGATATAATCTCGTG
>CAYVQP010000070.1:11620-21498 GCA_964452775.1 uncultured Ardenticatenaceae bacterium
AAAGGCGCAAGGTGTAACCCGATTTTTCAAATCGGGGACGAGATATAATCTCGTGCTACAAAGGGGCGCGACATACGGTTACGTGTAAAGGGTTGGACGGATGGCGAGCGACATGTTTAGAGAGCCTTCACCCCTCGACTACAGGCCTGAATACCAGCGTAGCCTGCCCCATTTCCAGCCGGCCGGCGCGACCCTGTTCGTCACCACTCGTCTGGCCGGCTCGCTGCCGGCTGAGGAGGTGCGACGCCTGCGGCAGGAGTTAGAGGATGCCAAGCAAGAGATTGAGGCCCATACGCCGGCTGACGAGCGCCCGGCCGCCCTATATCGCGAGCAACGGCGCATGTTTGGCCGCTTCGATGATACCCTGGACGTGGCCGAATATGGTCCTACCTGGCTGCAGCAGCCGGAGATCGCTCATATCGTGATGGACAGCCTGCATTTTCTGGACCGTCGCCAGTATGACCTGGACCACTACTGCATCATGAGCAATCACGTTCATCTCGTGTTCACGCCGCTGGTCTTGGCCGGCCGGCAGGTCGCCGTGCAGCGCATCATGCATTCCTTGAAACGCCACACGGCCCAGAAGGCCAATGAGTTGCTCGAGCGCCAGGGAAGGTTTTGGAATAACGAGAGCTATGACCATGTTGTTCGTGATGAGGCGGAGTTGAATCGCATCCGGCGTTATGTGTTGAACAATCCGGTGAAAGCGGGTTTGGTGGATGAGCCGGAGGAGTGGCCGTATTCGTGGGCGTGCTGGTGGTAGTTGCCCGATTTGGAAAATCGGGTTACAGGTGGCCGGCGGGGACCGATTTGGAAAATCGGGTTACAGGAGGCCGATGGGGACCGATTTGGAAAATCGGGTTACAGGAGGCCGATGGCGACCGATTTGGAAAATCGGGTTACGGGGGAGGAGGTGTGCTTTCGTGTGGACGGCGTAGGGTGATTGGCGCGTGACGGATCGCCCGGCGCGCTATACTGTTTCTGAGCGGCGACGGTCGCCTGTGACCTGGACCGTCGCCCGAGGAAACAGAGATGAAAACAATCGCAAGACTTTCGACCGTCCTTATGGCCCTGCCGGCACTGGCGGCCTGCAGTCTGCTCCGGCCGGCGGCCACCCCAACGCCGGCGGCCTCAGTCCCGGTGGTGGTGATTCCTTCGCCCGCCGCCGGAACCGAACCGGCAGCGACGACGGAGTCCTTGCTGCATACGGCAACCGTCGCCGCACCGGCAACGACATCCCCCACGGAGACGGCGCCGCCAACGGCGACTGTCCCACCGTCGCCGACCGCTGAGCCGCCTACCGCGCCTCCCTCGGCCACGGTCGCGCCATCGGCCACGGCCCTGCCGCCCACTGTCGTCCCGTCACCCACCGTCGCTCCACCGGCCGGCTCGTTGCCGCCCACCATCGCTGCGGACGGGCGGGTGTACATTGGCGACCGGCTGCTGCTTAATCCGGAGGTGGAAGCGCCGGGCTGCTTTTCCGGCGGCGTGATCAGCGAATCGCCCACCGGCGACCACTTCCTGGTCGTGCTGGACTGTTTTGAGGGGGACAACACCATCTTCCTGTTCAGCGCGGACGGGAACGACAAACTTCGTGTAGCGGGGGCGAATTGGGACTATCTCAGCTACCGCAATTACGAATGGGCGCCGGACGGTCGCAGCTTCACCTACCGGCGAACCAACTCCTGTTGCGCCACGCCGCCGCCGGGTACGGTGTTGCCGGTGCAAGGCGTGGTGCGGGTCGAGGTCCCCGGCGGGCGCAAGGAGCTCGTCTCGCTATTCCAGGTGACGGACGTGGCGGCGGGCGACGTGCTGAACATGCGCGCCGGGCCGGGAGCGCAGCATGCCATCGTGGGGACCATTCCGCCGGATGGGCGCGATGTGCGCGTTGTTGGGGATGGGGTGATGGTTGGCGAGTGGTTGTGGGCGCCGGTGGCTTATGGCGGCGTGGAAGGCTGGGTAAACATGCGGTATCTGTCTGAACAGCCTTAAAGACACCCTGTAGGTCTCTTGAGACCTACGGGGTGTCAAGGGCTCAAATATACAGGTCGCGCCTTGAATATGTAAGGTACGCTCCGGCCAGGCAGGCGATGATGACCCCGGCGGAGATGAGCAGAAACAACGGATCAATTGTTCCCTTGTGCAGCAGATCAGCCGGGTCAAAGTACATGAAGGGGGAGAACACTTTCAGGAAGGAGAAGTTGTCGTTCAGGGTGGCCAGGATGGAGAAGATGTAGGTGAGCAGCAGGATGGAGACGGCGACCGCGCCCACCCGCCGGTGCTGTTTCATGGCGCATCCCAGGAAGATGCCGGCGGAGAGGAAGACCAACTGCATGATGAACAGGGCGGCCATGCTGAGGGCGACGAAGTTGTAGTATTCGCGGCTGGTCTGGTATGAGGCGGAGCTGAACAGGGTCACGGCCAGGGTGAAGAGCAACAAGACGGCGCAGTTGATTACCGCGGCGAGGGTCTTGCCCGTGACCATAGCGCTGCGCTTCACCGGCAGGGAGAGCGCAAACTCGACCGTCTTGTCGTTCTCCTCCTTGGCGATGATGTCGCTGCCCCACATTACCGCGGCAATGGAGAGGAGCAACGCAAAATAGACGAACATGACCCCGAAGAAGCCGGTGAGGGTGGTCAGGTTAAAGGCCTGGGTGTTCAGGATGGCTAACATGGCCGGCGGCAAACTGTCCAGCAGGGCCAGCATTTCCGGGTTGCCCGCGTAGGCGGTGAATTTGGAGAAGCCGGAGGCGACGATCAGCAGGCTGATAAAGCACCAGATGATCAGCGAGCGCCGGTTAGCCCTGAGTTCGTGAATGAAGATTTTCGTCACAGATGCACCTCGTTGGCGGACGAATGCAAAGTTCGTCCTACGCCGGCGCGGGGATGTTGCGCCGGGCGTACAGAACGTAGCTGCCGATTAGGGCCACAACGGTGATGGCCACGCTCAACGTGATTAGCGGGTCGTACCTGCCCTGATTGACGATGTGGGTCGGCTCGAAATGCCGGAATGGCGAGAGCAGTTCGAAGGTATCCCGGCCAATCATGTTGCCAAACGCGTTCAGCATGTACAGCCCAAAGACGAGGGCCATGGTGTAAGGGGTCACGCTGCGCACGCGCTTCACCAGCTGGGAGATGAGCATGCCCACGGAAAGGAAGAATAACTGGAGGAGCGCCATGCTGAGCAGAAGCATGACCAGCCGGCCGGCGTCGTATTCAGCCCCATTGCGAAAGAGGTTAATGACCGCGAAGCTGGTTAGCCAGACCACGACGTTGGTGATGGCCAGGCCGGTGAGGGCGGCGAGCAGCTTGGCGGTGATTATCTTGTTGCGGCTGACCGGCCGGGTGAGGAGGAAGTCGGCGGTCAGTTCGCGCTCTTCAACGGAGACCAGGCCGAAGCCGTAATTGGCGGCCTGGATTGCCAGACAGATCTGGACGAAGACGAAGAGGAAGCTGAAGTAACCGAGGACGGTGGCAAGGTTGGCGTCGCCCATGCCGAAGGCGGCCAATAGCTCCGGCGGGAAGCGGGCCATAGCTTCTTCCAGCAGGGCGGCGTCGGCGGCAAAGCCGGGGTAGAGGGCCATGAAGACGAACAGCAGCGCGACAATTGACAACGACCAGATCAGGATTGAGCGCCAGGAGAGGCTGAGTTCGTGCCGGTAGATGTGCATGGAGCTTCCTACTCGTAGTAGTGCATGAAGATCTCTTCCAGGGAAGGCTCTTCAATGGAGACATCAGTAATCTCCTGTCCGGCGATGAGACGGGTGATGCGGTTAATGTCACCCTTGAAGAGGAAGCTGAGGTTGCCGTTCTCGCTGCTCAGGTTATTGACCCCTTCGATGGCAAAGAGTTCCGGCTGCAAGTTCGCGCCGGCCAGCCGGATTTGCTTGTAACTTTCCCTTTGCAGGGTGGCCATGTCTTCGATGCGGATGACGGCCCCTTGCTTGATGATCGCTACCCGGTGGCAGAGGCGCTGCACCTCGCCGAGGATGTGGGAGGAGAAGAAGATGGTCGCCCCGCGCTGCTCGTTCTCCTGGTGAATGAGCTTGAAGAACTTTTGCTGCATGAGCGGGTCAAGGCCGCTGGTGGGTTCGTCGAGAACGATGAGTTTGGGCTGGTGCAGCAGGCCCTGGACGATGCCGACCTTCTTCTTGTTGCCATACGAAAGGTCGTCAATGCGCCGTTTCATGTCCAGCTCCATGTAATCGGCCAGCTCGTGCATGCGGGCGGTGCAATCGCGGTCATAGAAGCCGGCCGAGTATTTGAGCAGGTCGCCGACCTTCATGCGCTCGTAATAGAAGACTTCGGAGGGCAGGTAGCCGATTTGCTGGCGCAGCTCCGGCCCGTGCTCGATAGCGTCCTGACCGAATATGGAGACCGAGCCGCTGGTGGGAAAGATGAGGCCGAGGAATAGGCGGATGGTGGTGGATTTGCCGGCTCCGTTTGGGCCGATGAAGCCGAAGATCTCGCCCTCCTCGACATTGAAGCTGACATTCTCGATGCCTCTGGATTTGCCGTAATACTTGGTAAGGTTGTTGACCTCGATGGCGCTCACGACGATGCTCCTTGTTAACTGAAGCGAAACGGCTGTCGCTCGCCTAGCATTGAGCGACAAGCGGAATACTAGATCGGCTCACCGCCGGGGTCAAGCGAGCAGATGTGAATTGCGCGCTAATACGGCGGCCGCGAACCGAGCGCGGCGCGACCATCACATTGATGCAAATTCCCCGGCCGAGAAGGCTGGGCTGCAAATGATGGCAGTATCGGGTTCCTGTCAGTCCCGACTATCCATGGCCGGCATTCGGGGAAATGCTGCCGGACTTTCAAGTTCGAGTCACGGCTCCGGCGGCGGCCCGGCATCCTCCGGAATCGGCTCACCGGCCGGGATGGCCCGCAGGTTACTGCATGTGATGAAGTGTACATCTCGCCAGTCGTATCCGCGCGCTTCAAAGGTCTCAATAGTGTCAATCCAGCGCTTTTCGCCCTCTTCCAGCAGGTAGATGTGCGGGCTGTCCTGGCACTTGAGCAGGATCGGGCCCTCATATTGGTAGACGACCTGCTGTACTTCGCCGGGCAAACTCTCCACGTCGCCTTGATAACTGCCGAACAGCCACGGTACGGCCAGGATAACGATGAGCGTCCAGACGGCGTATGCGATGGTCGCCACAGCGAAGGTCCGATACATGGCGGCTAACCAGTCTCCCGCCTTCGCCTGCGCTTGATGGATGAGCAGTAGAAGCAGCAAGCCGGCGTTGACGATGTTCCAACCGATGAACGTGAAGCGGTTTGGCGTGAGCCGGTCGATGCCCGTGCGATAGAGGATAGCGGCCAGGGCGTAAAGGCTGACCAGCAGGGCCAGGCCGGCCACGCCAATGATGCCCAGCCGCAGCAACCTTCCCATCCGGGGCGTAAGTTCCGTGCGGCGAATGGGCGTCGCGCCTACCAACAAGAGGAACACCGCAAACAACATTCCGTTGTAGATGATCAGCACGTCCCGATTGTCGAAGGGGGCGCGGAAGTTGAACGGGATGAAAAGCAGGTAGACGAGCAACACCAGCAGCGCCAGTGGTAGCATGACGCGCATCATCAAGGCCACCAACCGGCTCAGACCCTCCTCAAATGACTGCTCAGCCGGCGGCACGCGTGGGTTATAAACTACGGCCACGGCGATGACTCCGACAAGTCCGACCCAGCCGGCGATAAAGAGCCGCTGCGTGACCAGTGGAAGCTCAATATCGAGCGCCGCAAAGAGGCCAATGCTGATTGCGGTGAAGAGGCCGCCGGCCATGGCGAACAACCCGCCCACGACAAACGCTTCCAGCGACTTAATCAGGAAGGCGAAACGATTGGATGGGTCCCGATGATGGGCGATCAGGAACGCGCCCGTGCAGGCCCAGGCGAGTAGGGGTAAGTGAATCGCCATCAGGATCAGGTACTGCTCCTGAAACGGCCGGGGCCCGGCTTGCGGGTAGGTCAGCAGAGCGACAAGGGCGGCGGCCAGGCTTATGCCGCCGGCCAGTGCAGCCAACCGCCAATCCTTCCGGCTGGAAACGGTGAGGTATGCGAGCACAAACAAAAGGGCCAGCGGCGCGGCCAATAGGACCAGCGAGGGCATAAAGTCAGCGGACGCCACCCCGCCCGGCCCGCTAATCTGGATGGTGAAACGGCCGGCGGATAGGAACCAGAAGAGCAGCCCGTTGGCCACCGCCAGCGGCAACGCCCAGGCCCAGTTGACGGCGAAACCCCTGGCCCGGGTGGCGGCATATTGCAGCCGGTAATACCAGGCCGCGTAAAGCAGATTGTCAGGCGCGCCGGTGTGCCCGGCCTGAATCGCCTGGGCGAATGAATCGGTGTCGCCGGCCTTCAAAGCCGCCTGATAGACTTGCTCCAATTGCTCGGGGTCTTCGGGAAGTGGGCCGGTAATGTCCAGGGTCGCCATAAGTGAGTGTCTCCTTGTGCCAGACCTCCCCCCGGCTGTCCGATCCTCGTTTGCGCTGCCGGACCCCATTATAGCACGTCTCAAACCACCCCGCGCCCGCCCCGTAACGCGACACTACATCTCGCGCGCCCACCTTGTAACGCGAGATTGCATCTCGCTCCCGCCCTGTAACGCGAGATTGCATCTCGCACAACCTGTAACGCGAGATTGTATCTCGCACTCCTTGTAACGCGAGATTGCATCTCGCGCGTCCACCCTGTAACGCGAGATTGCATCTCGCGCCCGATTTGAAAAATCGGGTTACGGAGGTGGCTGGAATCTAACTTGACAGCCGGCCAACGACTATGCTATATTTTAGGCGAACGTTCGCGTAACAGGATGCATGTTATGGCTGCGAAGGTCACCCTTAAAGATGTAGCAAAGGAAGCGGGGGTCAGCTACCAGACCGTGTCAAAGGTGCTGCGCGGTCAAATCGCGGTCACGCCGGAGACCCGCGCGCGCATCGAAGAGGCCGCCGCCCGGCTGGACTATCGCCCCAACATCGCCGCCCGCAACTTACGCACCCAATCCAGCAACCTGATCGGCTACGGCTGGCAGCAGAGCGGCGACGGCAGCCCGCATCCCGTGTTGAACGAGTTCCTCTACTGCGCCATCCAGCGGGCCGAGGCGGCGCACTTTCACGTACAGACCTTCCTGCTGGGCGCGGACATGCCGGAGACCGTGTCACTCTATCGCGACCTATACGCCCGCCGGCAAGTGGAAGGCTTCATCCTGGCGGAAACGAACCACGATGACCCCCGCATTCGCTTTTTGATTGACAACCGCATCCCCTTTTCCTGCTTCGGCCGGGCCAATGACGATTGGGACTTTTGTTGGGTGGATGTGGATGGGCAGGCGGGCTTGCGCCGGATCACGAGCCATTTGCAGGAGCGGGGCCACCAGCAAATCGGCCTGATCACCTGGCCGGAAGGGTCGCGGGCCGGCTCCGAACGGGAGACCGGCTATCTGAACCAGATGAACGAGCGCGGTCTGCCCATCTGCGACGGCTGGGTGGTGCGCGGCAAGAACACCGTCAATGATGGCTACCGGCTGATGAGCCGGTTGTTGCGCCTGCCCGCTGAACTGCGCCCAACCGCGGTGTCCTGCGTCAGCGACGACCTGGCAATCGGGGCGATGCACGCCGCCATCACCCACGGGCTGACCGTCGGGGGCGATATTGCCATTACCGGCTACGACAACGTTCCCATGTCTGAGTTTCTCTACCCGCCGCTGACCACCGTCCGGCAGCCCATTCCCGAGGCCGGCCGGCTGGTGATCGAGCTGTTGCTGAAGCAAATCAGCGGATCCGTTATCGAGCAGCGCCGGCATTTGTTGGAGCCGGAGCTGATTGTTCGTGAGTCAAGTTAGATGAGCAAATCCCGTCGCTTTCGCCCACGCATAAACCCCGTAGCTTTGACCGGCGATTTCGTCGCGGACCATGAGCTAGGCAAGAGCTACGGGGTTTTTCGCCCCATCACCTATCGGGATACGGCGTCATGTCGCTGAAAGCTGTCATCTTTGACCTGGACGGGGTGTTGACGGACACCGCCGAATTTCATTACCGGGCCTGGCAGCGACTGGCCGAGGAAGAGGGGCTGCCCTATGACCGCGAAATTAACGAGAAATTGCGCGGGGTATCCCGGCGAGCCTCCTTGCAACTGATCCTCGGCGACCGGACGGTAAACGAAGAGCAGATGCAGGGGATGATGGCCCGCAAGAATGAGTACTACCGCCAGATGCTGGACCAGGTGACGCCGGCCGACCTGCTGCCCGGCGTGGCCCAGTTGTTGGATGATCTGGACGGGGCGGGGATTCCATTTGCGCTGGCTTCGGCCAGCCGGAATGCGCCGGATGTGATGGCGCGGTTGGGGATTGCACAGCGGCCGGCGGTCATTGCCGACGGCTCCAGCGTCAGCCGGCCCAAGCCATGTCCGGACCTGTTCCGCTACGCCGCCGCCCGGCTGGGATTGCCGCCCGATTGCTGCCTGGTGGTCGAGGATGCCGAAGCGGGCATTGCGGGAGCGGTGGCCGCCGGCATGCCCGCCCTGGCCCTGGGCCCCTCCGGGCGCTTCGGGCAGCTCGTTGGCCGGCATAACCGCGTCGCCCGGCGGGACAGCCTGCAGGGGCTGACCGTTGGCGAGCTGCGCGAGATGTGCGAGCCGGATGCCGGTTGGGTCGTGACGCAACAGCACTTTGACCCGGACGGCCAGAAGCACATGGAGACTGTCTTCACCACCGGTAACGGCTACTTCGCCGCCCGGGGCACGCTGGAAGAGGGCTATCCGGGCGACTACCCGTTGACGTTGGCCCACGGCATCTATGACGAAATGCCCGTCTCCTTCACTGAGTTGGTGAATATGCCGGATTGGCTGGGCATGGAGCTGCTGATTGACGGGGAACCATTCCGGCTGGATAGGGGCGAAGTGCTCTACTTCCGGCGGCGGCTGAACCTCTACCAGGGCATCCTTAGCCGGGAGGTGCGCTGGCGATCGCCCGAGGGCGCGATTGTGGACCTGAGTTTTGAGCGGCTGATCAGCTATGCTGATGAGCACGTGGCCGGAATTCGCTTGCTGGCGACGGCGGTGAACCAGCCCTGCTACATCGAGGTGCGCACCGGCCTGAGCAGCCATGTGACCAACGACTACCTGGTGCACTGGAACTTGCTGGGACAGGGCCGGGCGGGCGAGGACGGGGTCTGGCTGCAGGTAGGCACGCGTCACACCGGCTTGCAGGTGGGCGCTGCCGCCCGGGTGACCTCCAGCGGGGTGGTGAGCGTGGCCGGCCGCGACTGTCCGGGGCAGCCGGGCTTCACCGTGGAGCAGCAGCTTTGGACGGCGCAAACCCTGCAGGTAGAGAAGCTGGTCAGCTTCGCCGCCTCGCGGGACGAGTTGCCGAACGCCGCCGACGTGGCCGGCCGGGCGGTGGGCCATGTGGCGACGCAAACCTATGACGAATTACGCGAGACGCAGCGCGCGGCCTGGGCCGGCCTGTGGGATGACTGCGATGTGCTGATTGAAGGGGATGGCGAGGCGCAACTGGCGGTACGCTTCAACCTCTTCCAATTGCTGGTGGCCGCCCCGCAACGGGATGAGCGGGCCAGCATTGGGGCGAAGACGCTCAGCGGCCTGGTCTACCGGGGGCACGTCTTCTGGGACACGGACATTTTCATCTTGCCCTTCCTCATCTACACCCGGCCGGCGTTGGCCCGCAACATGCTGATGTATCGCTACCACACGCTGGGCGGGGCGCGCCGGAAAGCGGCCGGCAACGGCTACGCCGGGGCGCAATTTGCCTGGGAGAGCGCGGCCGATGGGGAAGAGGTCACGCCCACCTGGGTGCCGGACCCGCACGACCGCACCCGGCTGATCCGCATCTGGACGGGCGACATCCAAATCCACGT
>CAYVQP010000071.1:0-2801 GCA_964452775.1 uncultured Ardenticatenaceae bacterium
CCTGACGCCTAACTGCCACAAAAGTGTTCTCGTTCATCCTGTTCACCTTTCCTTTTGTGAATTACCTGAGGCGGCCATGCGGTCGCTCACTCGCCGATAATGCTTAGCATTATGCGGTTTGGCCTACCGGAACTGAAGCGCCGGGCGATACCGGCCGAGATACGGGTAGTGATACAAATGACGATACAGGTTATAATAGGGGAGTCGTCATCTGAGGTATTTGCCGAGGTGGGGTATGAGCACGAACAGCGAGCTTCCGTTTGGGGAATGGTTGCGACAGCGCCGGCAGGCGCTGGACCTGACCCAGGAGGAGCTGGCCCGCTCTACTGGGGTTTCGGTCATCACTATTCGCAAGTGGGAGGCGGGAGAGCGCCGGCCCTCTAAAACGCTTGCCGAACACCTGGCCGACATCTTACACCTGCCGGCCGCCGAACGCGCTCACTTCATCTTCTTCGCCCGGGGCGGTTCTTCGGAAGGCGTCGCCCGCTTCAGCCAGGATATCCAGGAGCCGGGGCCATCGCGCACCAACTTGCCCCTGCTTTTGCCGGAGACGGTCGGCCGCGAAAACGATGTGGCCCGGCTGCAACGCTGGCTGATGTCTCCCCGAAACCGGCTATTGACGCTGGTCGGTCCCGGCGGGGTGGGCAAGAGCCATCTGGCCCGGCATGTCGGGCGGGCGATGCTGGACAGCTTTGCCGATGGGGTGTTCTTTGTACCCCTGGCAGCCATTCAAGAGCCAGCATGGGTGCTCATGGCAATTGCCCAGGTGTTGGGCCTGACCATCACCCAATCCCACGAAAAAGCCCTGCTCTTGCATCTCCAGGTTGCTTTGCGAGACCGGCAATCGCTGCTGATTCTGGACAACTTTGAGCATATTCTGCCGGCCGCCCCCCCGATTGCAGAGCTGGTCTCCCTTGCGCCGCGCCTGCGCATTCTGGTGACCAGCCGGGAACGTTTGCACGTACCCGGCGAACGTTTGTATCCCGTGGACCCCCTGCCCTTAGCGGAGGCGATAACCCTCTTTGCCGTCCGCGCCCAGGCTGTGTACCCGGAATTTGTCCTGGACGATGACAACCGGGCGCCGGTAACAGAGCTTTGTTCCCGGCTCGATTGTCTGCCGCTGGCCATTGAGCTGATCGCTGCTCACACGCAAATCATGTCACCGCCGGTGCTGTTGGCTCGCCTGACCGAAGCAACGGGTCGCTTCGACATCAGCATGGTGGCCGAAGGCGGCGACCGGCGACCGCCGCACCAGCAAACCCTGCCGGATGCCATCGCCTGGAGTCACGACCTCCTGACCAGCGACGAACAAGCGGTTTTCAGAAGGTTGGCCGTCTTTGCCGGGAGCTTTACATTGGAGGCGGCGGAAGCGATTTTGGCCGAAAACACGACGCCGCTGCACCCCGCCTTCGCTCCGGTTCAGGTCTGGCACATCCTGACCTCGTTGATTGATAAAAGCCTGCTGGTGCACTTGAGCCATAGCGAGCGATTGGTCATGTTGCAGACAATACGGGAGTTTGCCTCCGGCCGGTTGGCCGCGAGCGACGAGTTGCAAGTGATCCAAGAGCGGCACATCATGTACTTCACTACTCTGGCAGAAACAGCCTTGCCGCACCTGAATGGCGCCAGGCAAGTGGAATGGCTGAAACGATTACAGCTGGAGCTACATAATCTGCGAACTGCTCTGTCCATGTCTCTGGACGGCCGTGATTTGCAGCTTGAGTGGGGTTTGCGCCTGGTTACTGCTTTGCGGCAATTCTGGGATGTTCGTGGCTACTGGCCGGCAGGGCAAAGATGGTTGGATACGGCTTTGCTGCATCGTTATGCCGCGCCGGCTGCTATACAGGCCCGGCTACTGCTGGAAGCGGGCATTATGGCGGAGTATGAGCAGGCGCCGCCGCTCCTGCAGAGCAGCCTGGCGCTGTACCGGCAGCTAGAGGAGCCCTGGGGTACGGCGCAAGCATTGAACTGGTTGGGCCGCGCAGCCATTGTCGAAAACGAATACCCACGCGCGGTTGAGCTTTGTCGGGAAAGTCTGGCGCTATCGCAGCAAGCCGGCGATGTGCGCAGCGCGGCGGAAACCCTTTTCAATCTGGGGCTTATTGCCTGGCGACAGGGCGATGATTTACAGGCCGCCACTTCATTTGAACAGTGCCGGGCGCTGGCCGAAGGGGCCGGCAACAAGCGCCTCTTGATGATGGCTTGCCGGTATCTGGGCCTGGTCGTCTATCGCCAGGCAGAGTATGAGCGTTCGCACACCCTGTTCGCCTCCTGTCTGGCGCTGGCTCATGAACTGGCGGAAATGGATCACATGGCGGCCATATTGAATAATTTGAGCGATCTGGTGCAAGCAAATGGTCAGGTCCGCCCCGCATATGAACATTACCTGCAGAGCTTGAGTCTGGCCGAAATAGGGGGGGATCGCTGGTTTGTCAATTGGATTCGCCACGACCTGGTGCAGGTGTTGGAGAATCGAGCCCAAGGCAGCGACAGTACCTGGTTGGGTGATTCTTCGGCGCTCTTCCAAAAGCCGGACCATGAACTGGATGTCGTCATCTATCTGATTGGATTGGCCGGGACGGCCATAGAGATGGAGCAAGCCGCGCAGCTGTTGGGGGCGGCGGACAGAATGCTACAGGGCGACGCCGGGCAGTTGCAGGGGAGAGAGCAGGCGGAATATGATCTGGTTGTGGCCACTGTTCGGGCAAGATTGGATGAGGCGGCCTTTGCGCGGGCCTGGGAAGCCGGCCACGCCCTCACCCCCGAAGAGGCCATTACCCTGGCGCTGAAGTCTAAAGTGA
>CAYVQP010000071.1:2901-10227 GCA_964452775.1 uncultured Ardenticatenaceae bacterium
GGCCACGCCCTCACCCCCGAAGAGGCCATTACCCTGGCGCTGAAGTCTAAAGTGAGCGGGTGAAGCACTGACGGAACAGAAACCCCGCAGGTCTTGCTAAGTGTGGTCATCCTGCGATGGCCGTGGTGGAGACCTGCGGGGTTTTCTTTCGCTAAGGTGTTGCCGGTACTATTCCGGCGACAAAGCCCACACAAATTGGCCGGCGGTGGGAAATCGCTGGCCGGGTTCCTTGGCCATCGCTCGTTGAAGCGCGTTTGCCGCCCGAGCCGGCAGATCGGGGACGACGAGCCGGGGATCGCTCGCCACGCGATACAGGTGGCCCATCAATATCTCGCCGGGGTTTTCGCTGGCAAAGGGCAATACGCCGGTCAACAAGCGATAGGCCAATACACCCAGGGCATATATGTCCGCCGTACTGTCTACGCTCTGCGCGGATTGGATTTGCTCCGGAGCCATGTAGTCAATCGTGCCCATCATCCCCAGGCCGGTCGTCGAATTGGTGCCGGCGATGAGCTTGGCAATGCCGAAATCGGTCAGAATGGCGCGATACGGCGATTGGGCCGGCTGCAGCATGGTCACAATTTCTAACAAGACGTTGGAGGGCTTAATATCGCGGTGGATGATGCCTTGCGAATGGGCATAGTCCAGGGCGTTGGCCACATCGCGTAAGATGGGCAGCGCTGCTCCCAGCGACATTGGCCCGGGGTGTTCCCGCAGATAGTTTGTTAAGTCCTTGCCGTCTATGTACTCCATCACCAGATAGCAGGTGTCCTGCGTGTCGCCAAAGTCGTAAACCTGGACGATGTTCGGGTGATTGAGTGCGGCGACGGCGCGAGCCTCGCGCTCAAATCGGTGGCGAAAGTCCCCTTCCCCGACCAGTTGTAACGGCAGCACCTTAATGGCTACCGGCCGGCCCAAACGGCCATGAACCCCCTTGTATACTTCAGCCATACCGCCCCGGGCCAGCAATCCCTGCACTTCATACGGTCCCAGGATGGAGCCGCTGAAGGCGCCCGCTGACACATTCTTCTGTCCCAGCGGCTTAGTTTCGGCGCGTGTGCTCACAAAGTCTTCCAGCGCTTCGGAAGCATAATGGTAGCCGCCGTTTTGGGGCGCCAGCAGGCATTTGTGGGTCAGGTCGCGCAAGATATGGGCCAGGGTGGTATCCTGAGCCAGGCGGGCGACGACGGCCGGCAAATTGGCAAGCGTCTCCTGCTCTAGCTGGCTCAGGTTGCGCCAGTAATATTCAAAATTCGCCTCCAGCTCACGCAGGGTACGCTGGCGAATGATGTCCGGACGGTCCGGGGATTCGTAGGCATAGAAGCAAGCGACTTGTAGACAAAATGGGTGACCGCCGGCCAACCTGTGAAGCAAATCGGCTGTTTCGCGGGGCATGGCAACGCCCGCTCGCCGGGAGGGTAGCTGAATGAGTTCTTCCGCCTCTTCCGCGGGCAGCAGGCCGAGGAAGTGTTGGGCAAAGATGTTGAAGAACGGGCTGGAGAGAATCTCGCGGGACTTATCGGCATAGGTCAGTTGGATAAGCGGCGAGGCGGAAGCAGTGATGAAGATAAGTTGGTAGCGACTGGCGGCGGAGCGCAAGGCATTGAAGAAGTTGACGTTCAGGCTGACGTTGGTACTGAGCCGTTCGAATTCATCCAGGATCAGGACGACCCGCAAATTGCGCTGGTTCAGCCGGCGCACCGCCGTTTCAAAGGCCAGCCGCGAAGGCGCCTCCACTGCCTTGTCCAACAGCGGTTCAGCGGCAAGCTCGCGATCTGCCAATGCCCCCGCAATTCCCATAGCCAGTTGGCCGAAGATGTCCTCATGCGTGCCTTCGCCCAACACTTCGCAATCCAGGTAGGCGAAGAGATAGTCCGGCGACAGGCCCAACGGCGCCCACGCGGAGGGGCGCATCAAGTGAAAGAGCAAAGAAGTCTTGCCGATTTTGCGCGGGCCAACCAGTGACACCGATTGATTGCCGCGCAAGAAGGCCCCGACTTCGCGCAATTCATGGACACGGCCGAAAAACATCTGTTCATCCTGCACCGGCCCACGCGAGATGTAGGGATTGTTCACCGGCCCACCTCATCCACCACACGCCCGAGTGACTTATACTTTTCGACCCATAGCCCTAACAGGCCCAACTGCCAGCGATAGATGCTTTCCGTTTCCACCTCCTCCACTTTGAGCAGGTCACGCAACATCAGCCGGTGCAGCGCATCTCGGATGGCGCGATGTTCCACGCTCAGCCCGCGTTCCACCAGGTAATCCACCACCTGCGCCGCGTGAAGGGAACCGGTGAGCGGGATCAGCCGGCTGATAGCCACCAATGTCATCCGCTCTTCCAGGGAAGACTCAGTCCACAGGTAGATAAAGTGCGCCTCACCGGCGCTCAATATCTCCTCCAGGGCCACGTTGACATCTGCCACGGACACATAGTTGCGCCGGCTCTTGTTATGGTGGTTTACCAGGCTGTGGCACAACAACTGCAGGTAATAGGGGTGGCCGGTCGTTAAGCGCCACATTTTGTCCAGGGCGAGATCGTCATACTGCATGCCGTAGGCGGCGACAGGTTGTTGGATTAGCTGCATCGCTTCGCTGTGAGACAAGTGGCCCACGCGCTGGTAAAGGCTGATGTTGAACAGCACGTGCCAGTAATCAGCCGCCAGCTCTTCCAGCCGGTGCGTGCCACAGAAGATGAAGCTGAGCGCGGGGAGGTGCTGCATCAAGTGGCGTAAATAGCCGAAGATGGAATCATCCAGGTGGCCGCGCCGGACCGCCCCTTCCAACTCCTCAAATTCATCAAACAGGATGAGCAGGTGGCGTTGCCCGATAAGCTCCAAAACCCCCGCCAGGAAGCTATGCTCAAAGGTAAGCGTCGGGCTATCTTCGAAATCTTGCAGGCGAGGCAGGGGGATAACTATGCCATGGTCTTCCAGGGCAAAGGTGATTTCGGTGGCCAGATTGAGAAAGAAGTTCGCCAGACCAGGGTCCAGGCCCATCACCTGTCCATCCAGGTATATGGGGATGGATGTGGGGCCCAGGCGCAGGCGTAACTGCTTGAGTAAGGAGGTCTTACCCATGCGCCGTTGTCCGATGAATACCAGATTGTTGCAGTGAGCCGCGGAGAGATTTTCCTGGACGGCGGTGAACAACTCGTCGCGGCCGGAGAAGAGCGCAGAACCGGCTTCCAGAGGCGTACCAACGATGTAGGGGTTGGGGATGTATTGGAACGGGCTTGGCTCCGCCAGCAGTTGCACGACATCGGCGAACTGCTCACTCTGGTTGGGGCCGCGGGGATCATCATACAGGACCACGAAGCGCACCCGAAATTGGGTCAGGTTGTTCCCTTCTTGCGGGCTGATCCGCAATTCCACCTGGTCTTCCTCGCCGGGCGCTAACTGAGCCAGCCCGGCGGCTTCATCGAGCAGCGTGTATGCCGGGGACGGCAGCAAATTAATCCGCAGATTCAGGGCGGCGCCGCGGCCATGATTGCGCACATTGCAGGTGAGCGAAACGATGTTGTTTTGCCAGGTATGCCGGGTGAGCAGCCGGCAGCTGATTCTGGCCTGAGTCTGCAGGTCGCTCAATGCCCCGGCCACAACGGCTTGCCAGTTTTCAGCAATCCGCAAAATGATGCTGACGTCGGCGCTGCCCAGTTTGGTGCGGGCCTGTCGTTCGGCATGGCGCAACCATTCCACTGCGCTGACCAGGTAAGCCAGCTTATCTGCTGAAGTATTGACCCGTTCATAGGCTACCAGCGCTTCGATGACGCTTTGAAGTTCTGCCAGAACCTGAACCAGGGCCGCCAGCGGCGTTCCGGTCGTGGTTGTGTTGGCCATCACGCGCTGCAAATCCAATTGGGTGATTTGTGAAATCGTGGCGGCCTCTACCGCCAACTGGCAGAACTGATAGATGGCGAGCGCTTCGGCCGCTCCCTGCCAGGTAGCGGTAGACGGCCGTTCTAACTGCTCGGTAAGCGTACGCAACCCAATTGGGAGCAGTTTGGGTGAGTTCTGGCTGGTAAACAGGTAGTTGTATCCTTCGGCCACATTCGCCAGCAAAGCTACATCATGGTGCTCCAGCTCTGCCACCGGATGATCCGTTTCCTCCAGCAACTTGGGTAGATGGCCCAGCATGGCGGCTGCTTCCAGATTTCGCCCGGCCATATCCGTCAGTTGGTGCAACGCCGGCAGAGAAGTTTCCGGCTGACCGAGTAGTTGCTGGGCGAACCGTTCCGCCTGGCCGACAGGCGAACGACGATATGCCTCCAGTCTCTCCTCCGCCTCTTCTTTCTGTCTCGCTTCCGCCAGCTTTTCCGTCACCAACTGCTCAAACGACTGGGCATTCAGCAAGGCCACGGCTAACTGATTGGCGATGGATTGCACCAAGTCCTCGTCTCCCTGCCCTAACCCGGCGATTACATCGTGCTGAATATCCAGGACGCCCAAAACCTCTGCTCCGCGGGCAATGGGCACGACCAGCTCTGCTTTGGTTTCCGGCAGCAAAGTATTGGGTAGCCAATCGGGGTGTAGGCGCACATTGGCGGCCAGGACAGGGCTGTTGCTGCCGGCTGCCCGACCCACAAGTCCTTTACCGCCGGGTATGCGATGGTGGTTGGCTAACAACATCCGTCCGGCTTCGCCCGTCGCAGCCGCCAGAATCAAATCCCGGCCCGGCTCATCCAGCAGGTAGATATTGACGTGATAATAGTTGAAGGCGGATTGCACCAGGCCGGCCACTTCCGCCACCAGTTGATTGGTATCGAGAATGGTGGAAAGATAGCGGCTCACTTCAGCGCTGCTCTGCAAAGCCTGCGTGCGCGCCGCCACCCGTTGTTCCAGCTCCGCTAACGTCTGGCGAAGCTCTGCCGTCATTCCGTTGAAGGCATTGGCCAGGGTATTCAGCTCCTGCAAATCAGAGGCTGCGGCCTGTTGGGCTAAATCGCCTTGCCGAATCCTTTCGGCGACCGCTACCAGGAGCTGAATGGGCCGGTTAATGTGGTTGGATGCCAACAGGGCTAGAATGGCGGCCGCGCCGCCGGTGATTATCACCAGGCCCAGGATGAATATCCAGGATCTGACCGCCAGTTCGAAAGCGCGGCTTACCGGGGCCTCGGCCACAATGGTAAACTCCTGTTCCCCAAATAGCCGCCGGTCAACACCCATCAACATGGTTGTGTCGCCCAGCAGACCAGTGTAGCTGCCCTTTTCGGCCGGGGCGTCAAATGAAGTTCCCTGAAAGACAATCGAGGGGTTGCGGTGGGCGATGACCCGATCTGATTGGTCTACAATGTAGACGTTTCCCTCCTCGCCGGCATCCACGCTATCTATCAGGTTAGACACCTCTTTCAGGCCTACCTCGGCGACCAGCACGGCGCTCACCGTTCCGCTTTGAACGCTTTCCAACGGGATGGCGATGGTCATCAATGGGGCGTTGGTATCGGGGTCAAAGCGGACCGGGCTATAGTAAATCTGGGTTTGCGGGTTGTTCTGGAAGGCCAGAAACTCCTCTGCAGCAGAGCGATCCTGCAAATCATTTTCGGTCACTATGCCCAGATAGGACGACCGCACCACTTCCTGGCCACGTTCGTCCAGTAAGACCAGGTCCAGGAATGCGCTTTGCTCGGTTCGCAGTTGTCCCAGAATCTGTTCTTGTTCGCTTCTTGGGTGGGAGACAAGCTCGCTGACCCGCGCCGTAACAGTCAGATTCGTTTCCAGCGACTGCATAAAAGCATCCACCTGCGTGGCTACTCTTTGCGCCAATTCTTGCTGCAAATCAAGCACCTGGCTTCGTTGCGCCGTGTATGTCGTCCAGGTAAGCGCCAACCCCACAATCAGGAGGGGGATGGTGGCCAGGGCAATGTAAGTGAGCCGCATACGGCTGTGGATGCTGTCAGGCAGCTTCATGAATACCTGGTTTGCTCATCATAAACCCCGCAGCTCTTTCGGCCTAAACTCGCTCCGCGCCGGCTTCTGGACAGACCTGCGGGGTTTCTTGAGCACCCCGTAGGTCTCTCGGCGTAAACTCGCTCCGCGCCGGACTGCATACAGACCTGCGGGGTTTACTCGCGGATGATCCGGTTAGCCTGTTGAAGTATTGTGTCGTCGATTTCCAGGCCTATAGCTTCGGCCGTTTTAAGATTGATTACCAGGAAGAACTCACCTTCTTCCACCGGCAGAACGGCCGGGTCTGAGCCTCGCAGTATCTGGTCAGCCAGGCGCGCCGCCTGCACGCCTACTGAATGAAAATCTATGCCGAAAGATATCAGCGCCCCTTCCGCCACCTGGTCCGCTGTAGGCCCGGATAAGGGCAACCGGCGTTCAATGGTGCTGGCCACTAGCTGATCCATGAGACTAATCGCCAGAACATCGGGCAGCATGTACACGGCGTCAACATCGTCCGGGATACTATTGATAGCCTCGAGCATTTCGGCGGAATCGGTGCCCGGCTGAGGGATCAGCTCCACATCGAGCTCAACAGCGGCAGTCTGAGCTGCCTGCAAGGCTGCCTGGGCGCTCGGATCAATGGAATTGTAGGGCACATAGATCCGCTTCACATCCGGCACCAGCTCCAGGAACCATTCCAGGCGACGCATTTCGCTACGCCCATTGGAGATGCCGGTCACATTACCTCCAGGCTCGCTTATTTTTGCGACCAACCCGGTTCCTACCGGGTCGGTGACGGGAGCAAAGACAACGGGTATTTCAGTCTCGGCCGCGGCTTTTTGAGCAGCCAGCGCCGCCGGTGTGGAAAAGGCGAGAATCATGTCGACATTTGCTTCCACAAGGTTGGCGGCGACATTAGCCAATTCCGCTTGATCCACCGTCGGCCCATCGTAGAGATAGGTGATATTCTCCCCCTCCACATAGCCCAGCGCGGTCATATTCTCTTTGAAGCCGGCCAGCACAGGCTCCATGGCCGGAAGAAAGTTGACCACGCCTATGTTGATCATTTCCTCCTCTGCCCGGCAGGCAACCAGCCCAAGGACAGACGGAGCGCACAGGACTATCAGCAGAATAAGTTGTCGGATATTTGGTTTCACGGCGGCCTCCCAGACAGTGACAATAATATAGCAGGAAACAGGTAAGAAAATCTACCCTCTGAGAGAGATTGGATCAGAGTATGGGAGCCGGTTCATTATGGCTCTGAATGACAGGTCAGTAAGGTCAAGGGCGGAAGAGGTATGGCTGCGGCGCTCCCGTGCGGAGTAGATCGGCCGGCGAACCGAACGTGTTGCCGGCCGATCATTGTGATTTGTTGGATACAAGGCGCCTACTTCAGCACATGCACCTGCACATTGTCGAAATGCGTGATGCCCCCTTG
>CAYVQP010000071.1:10327-11661 GCA_964452775.1 uncultured Ardenticatenaceae bacterium
GCGCCTACTTCAGCACATGCACCTGCACATTGTCGAAATGCGTGATGCCCCCTTGAACTGCGGCAAGGCCTACCTGCCCTCTCACAGCCGTGAACTCGAAGGAACGGTTGAGAACCTGCTGGCCGTCCACCCACACCTGCAGCCGGTTGCCGACTAGCCTGGCGCGAACGTGAATGGTCTCTCTCATTTGATGGGGAGGGAGCAATATTTCGAATTCGGCCGTGTGCCAAATGAGAGTGCAGTCAACGAGCTCCTGCACAATCAGATCGCTGGGGTACGCGCCGGGGCGTTCAGCTCGAAAGTTCAGTTCGATCTGGTTATTGGGATCGGTCGAGCGTAGGATAATCGCTTTATCCACTCTCTCAATTGACCCCATTTCAAGCTGAATGTCGACGTTTCGGGCAACAAGCCCATCAATCACCGTCTCATTGGTTGAGAATCCAATGCATGGCGTGTCGAGCTCACCCTGGCCAACATACCGGCCGGCCTCAACCGCCCACACCCCGCCCAGAGGGTTCCAACGTGCAGCCGAGCTGTCGTCGAAGTCATCGCAGAAGAAGTAATCTGCTAAGCCTATCCGCTCGCAGAAGCCGTTGATTTGGCCCCCGGCCTCAAGAGTTGGGATCAGGCCGAATAGGGCAACAATCAAGGTCACGAGTAGAACGCTGTACAAAAGGCGGCCCTTTCGGCCGTCTCGACCGGATCCTGCTACTGCAAACTGCGTGAAGAACCGTTTCATGTCCTTAGCTCCTTTCGCGAACAACTGCCGGGAGAACTATGAGATTCTCGCGGACTTTAGGGTGGATTAGGGCCGGCTATAATCAGCTGCCACTGCCTGTGATCGCTCACTGCTACACATTATGGCGGCTCGACCACTGGAACCATAGCGTGGAGCGATACAGGTAGCGATACAAATAGCGATACAGGTTACAGGGGGTGGAGGCCGGTAATCGTTGCCGGCTCTGGACTGTCCCGGCTGACCTCATCTTCGGACGGGCGGCCTTGTCGTTCCTGTTTCGGTGTTTTAGAACGGCCCGCCTGATTCACTGCTCCCCGCAAGCATGCCGGCCTCGCGCGGGAAGACGCCCTTCCTATGCCAACGCTTCCAACGCTTGCGCCACATAATCAAATATGCGCCGCTTGATGCGCAGTTTGTTTAGCGCCAGCCCCAGCCCGGCGATCTCCTCATCCACCTCGTACAGGTAGCCCTGGCGCAACGGCTCGTCCTCCGCCAGCTTGCGCTCGTTCAGCAGGTGCGACAACCGGCGCTCCAACTCCTCCCGGCGCAAAATATAGCTCCGGTGCAACAGGCGCAATCGCTCCGCCCCGGCCGC
>CAYVQP010000071.1:11761-20746 GCA_964452775.1 uncultured Ardenticatenaceae bacterium
TCCGGCCGGCGACCTCCCCCCACGGCCTCATCTCCTGATAGCCGGCGGACAATTGCACCGGCTCATCCGCCGGGTTAAAGAAGCGCGCCAGCGCCGTCCCGTCCTTCATCTGCAAGCTGCTCAATGCGGCCCGCTCGCTCAATAGCGCCAATATCGTCCGCGCGCCCGCCCCCTCTCGCCGCACAATCAGCGGCGGGTTCAGGAAGCCGGCGGCCAGCGTCTGCAACTCCCCATCTCCCGGCCCGACGTTTATCGCCGCCGCCAATTCATGGCGCACCACCCGCTCGCCGCGCGCATCCGGCACGTAAAAGAATGGCCCGGCATCGCCAACCCGGTCGCGCAGATCCGCCCTGGTCAGCCACTCCACCGACCGCAACAGGGGGATGCTTATGTTGCCGGCGGCGTCGCAGGAGTAGGCGTGTAACCCCTTCGCCAGCACCGCCGTCGCGCCGTCCGTGTCTGACACGGCCACGAAATCGTGAAAAGGAAACCGGCTGACCGCGCCCAACTCCCGCTGCCCAAGCAGCACCGCCGCCAGCTCCGGCGACAGATCGCGCGGCAGAAAATCGTCGTCAACCGGCCGGCGCTCGACCACGTCAAAGGGCATCCCGCAGCGAATCCGCCCCTGCCGGCCCGTCGCAAAGCCCATCTCTACCCGCAGGTCGCACCCTCGCGAATCGAGCGCGATCTGCCAGCGAATCACCGGCGAATCATCAAGGCGGATGCGCACCTGCGCCGTCACATGCCGCTCCCCGTCCCGCCAGCCGGCCGAATACGACACCAGCCGGTGATGCGCGCTCCCGGCGACAAGCCGCGGCCCGCTCTGCACGGTCAACGCGCCCAGCAGCCGGCCGGATTCCTCCGAATAGGTATCGCCCAACTCCTCCCAAACGGTGAGCGCGCCCAGCCGGCCACCGCCCTCAACCTGCACCATCCCGTCCGCGCCCAGCGTGGCCGCGTAGTGCGCGTTCTTCCAGGTGAACGTGTCGACCGGCCGGTTGACCGCCTGCACCGCAACCTGTCCGGTCGCCGGCCACACCCCCACGCCCGCCGTCTCCACTCGCAACAGCTTGCCGTCCGCCAGTATCCAGCCGCTCCACGGGGTCGCGTTCGTGCTCACCGCGTACACGCCCGGCGCGAAGTCGTGGAAGATGGCCGCCAGCGACGCCTCCAGGTCCTCCGACATCGCCGCAAACACTTGCCGGTAGCTGTACTCCATCTTCTCATGCACCTGGTCAATACTCACCCCGCAGATGCAATCGTGCACCGCGTTTTGCAGCAGCGCCCGCGCCCAGCCCTCGTACCGGCCCTCATCATAGGCGCGCCCCTGCAGCCGGGCGACAACCGCCAGCGGCTCGCACAATTTGAAGAGCAATCGCTGGCATTCGTAGGCCATCACCTTCAAATAGGTGCGTGCGCTGAGCGTGCCGGGGAAGGTAGCGGCATACTTGCCGGAGTTCAGTTCCCCGGCAATCCCCGGCATAGACGGCGCTACCTCCGCCACATGCTGCGCGAAATCGCCCGGCGTGGAGGCCTGCAGCGCCATCTCCTCGCCAACTCCGCCCATTCCCGCAAAGAAGCGCAGCGGATCCTCCGGGTCATCCTCCAAATCGTAGCCGTCAAAGAGCGGGATGGCCGTGTGCGCGTAATAAGGGCGCAACCGGCCCACCTCCGCCCGCAGCCGGCGCAGCGCCACTTCCGGCGCGTGCGACACCCCGTACAAATTGCGGTAGCCGCCGAGCAGGTTGATTGCCGTCACCCGGCTTTCGTCCGCCCCCTCCCAATCGAAGAACGGGGCCAGCCGCGGCGCGCCCCGCCAGATGTAGACCGTCTGTATATCGAACAGCCGGTGTAATTGCGGCCCCTGGCTGATGTGCCCGAAGGTGTCCACCAGCCAGCCGGGTTGCTGCTCTCCGCCCAGCCGCTTTACATCTTCCCTTCCATACAACAGATTGCGCAGCAGTAGTTCGCCGCCGGCCAGTTGCCAATCCGGCTGGCAGTAATACGGCCCCACCAGCAATTGCCCGCTTTCGATGAGCGCCCGCACCCGCTCCGCGTAAGCCGGATCCAGGGCCAGCAAATCCTCAATCACCAGCGTCTGCCCATCCAGGAAGAAGCGGAAGTCGGGGTTCTGCGCCGCCAGCTCGGCCAGCCGGTCAATCAGGCCGGGGATCCAGCGGCTGGTGTAGATAGAAGTCAGGAACCATTCTCGGTCCCAGTGGGTGTGGTTGATGATATGGACTGCGACGGGGTCTGCGCTCATAATGAAAAGAATCCCGGAAACTTCTGAGTTTCCGGGATTCTATCTCATTGCCGGATCATCACCGGCAAGAAGCTATTGTATTCGATGTTTATCGGAGGAGCGGGCGGCGCTCCCGGGCCGCATAGAAAGCCGCTGCACAGTGTCGCCTCATTCGTTACCGCTCCCACCACCGGCTGGCCGATGGCGCTGTGTACGGTGTATCCGGCCTCGCTGACCAGCCCACCGCCGCTGCTGACCAGGCTGCGGGGCATCAACTCGCCGGCCGCCAGGGCCAGCCCGGCAGTGAGCAGCACGGTCATCAGCAACACCGCCAGTATCCACTTCACATTGATCTGTTTCATGCTAATCTCCTTCGCCGCGCGAAGACCTGCCAGGTTCTCTCGACTTAGTTGCATGCGGTGGCCGTGGTGACCCCGTTGGTCAGGGCCGCCCAGCTGCCCAGATTGTAGTCGTGCACGCAGCGCAACCCGGTTCCCGCGCCGGTGAACTTGTTGCCCACGTAGCTGACGCCCGAGCTTGCCACTGAGATGCTGCCGGCCGCCGTGATCTCAAACAGGAAGGCGCTGCCGGTGCTGCTGACCTTGATGCTGCTGCTCTGGATTTGCGGGTTGCCGTTCGTGTAAAGGGCGACGCCGCGATGGCCGCCGCAGATGTAGCTGTAGCGCACCAGCGGCGAAGAATTGCTCAACTGCATGCCGAAGCCGGTGCCGGTCGCATCGTTGCAGTTCTCCAGGTTGCTGGCCGAGCCGCCCATCAGGATGCTGTCTTCGATGAGCGCCTGCGGGAAGCCGCCGGCGATGTTCACGCTGCCGAAAGCCGCGTTGACCGCCGTGCCGAAACCTACTGCGCCGCCGGCAAAGAGGGTGCTGTTGCGAATCACCGCCTCGGCGTCGTTCCAGTAGGCGGCGTAGTGGCCCGTGCCGCCCGCGCCGGTTGCCTCAGCGACCACGTTGTCTACCACCGCCGCCCGCGTGCTCTGGGCGCTGTACAGGGCGATGCCGTAGATGCCGGCCCCGGTATTGCGTACCGTCAACTGGGAGATGCGACCGTTGTCCAACAGGTCCACCGTCGCCGCCGCGTTGTTCGGCGCGCTGCCGGTGCGCGCGGACGTGACCACCGTGGCCAGCGGCCCGCTGCCGCGGACGTGGACGTACCCCTTCACTTCCACCAGGTCCGTCTCGGTGTAGACGCCCGGCATCACCCGCACCAGGTAGGGGTTATCCGCCGCGGCGTCCGAGATGCTGTCCAGCGCCTCTGCCACGGAGGTGTAGTCGCCGCCGCTGACCGCCACGGTGATCACATTGGCATAGCCTTGCCCGCCGCCGGTCTCGTCCGCGGCGCACTCCCAGGAGTTGCCGTCCCACTTGGCGATCTCGTCGGCCGCGCAGGAGAGGGCGCCCAACGTGTCGGTGTCGGTGTCATTGTCTGCCGCGCACACCCAGGCGCTGCCATTCCACTTGGCGATTTGCGAAGCGGCGCAGGAGAGGGCGCCCACCGTGTCCGTGTCCACGTCAGGGGCGCACACCCAGGCGCTGCCATTCCACTTGGCGATTTCATTCGCCGCGCAGGAGAGGGCGCCCAGCGCGTCCGCGTCCTGCCCATCGGCGAAGCCGGCCGGCATGCCGGTCAGGCCGCTCCAGGGGGCGGAAGCGGCGGTATCCGCGCTGCCGGCTTCGTCGGCCATGCCGGCCTGCATGGCATAGGGCGCGGCCGCCAGACGTTGCCGGGGAAAGACCACCATGCCCGCGCCCAGGTCAGCGCTGACCTGCACATAGCGGGTATCGCTGCTGAAGTCGCCGGCATCCAGCGGGCAACCGGCCGTGCAGGTCCCGCCGCCCAGCATGGCCGCAAAGTAGCCGTTGCTGACCACCACCCCGGCGTGATCTTCGGCCCAAATGAGCGAGCCGCCGCTGCTGCTGTCGTACAGCTCGAATTGCATGTCGTAGCTGCCGTCCGCTACCGGATCGCCGTTGCTGTCAGTGAGATAGCCCTGATAACTGATTAGCCCGGGAGCTACCACAGGTGAGTGAGAGCCGGAGCCGGCTGCCGCCCTCGCCTGTTGCCCAATCATCGCCCCAATCAGCGCGACGGCGATTGCCGCCATTACCAACGACCAGATTTTGTGCTTCATGTGTGACCTCCATCTGAAATTGAACCACTTTGCCCAGACACTCTTGACTGCCGGTTGCCCTTAGCAGTCTCACTTTGCAAGAACGCGGCCAACTCTTCCACATCCCCAAATCCGCGCCGCGCCCCTGTGCGCGGGTCCTCCAGGCTGAAACGCCAGCCGGCTTCGTCGTCGCTTCCCGACCAGAGCCGCAGCACGTAAACGATGTAGGGTAGGGGCGTCTGGTTAGCCATGGCATGACTACGGGTGACATCGGTTCGGCTGTCGTTATAATGGTAAGGATACCGACCCGGCGTAACTGAAGCGTAACTGCGGCGTTACAGGCAAGAGGAAAGTGACTGGCTCCGAAAGTACAGCAGGATTGCAGCTATCCTTACTGGGCCGGCCCGAAATCCGGCTGGCAGGTGCGCTGCTGCCCGGCCGGCTGCCGCTGAAGGGGGTGGCGCTGCTGGCCTACCTGGGCGTCACCGGCCAGAGTTGGCCGCGCGAGGTATTAGCCGGGCTGCTCTGGGGCGAGACATTAGACGAGGAGGCGCGGGCCAGCCTGCGGGTGACGTTGAGCCGGCTGCCGGCCGCGCTGCGACCGTACCTCATCGCGAACCGGCAGGTCATCGGCCTGCGCCCCGAGCGCGTAACGCTGGATGTGCACCAATTGGAAGCCGCCGGCGCCGGCCTCAGCGACCGCGCCGCCTGGGAAGCGGCGGTCGCCGGCTACCGCGGCGACTTCCTGCACGGGTTGAGCGTGCCGGACGCGCCCGCCTTTGAAGAATGGGCGTTGCTGGAGCGGGAGCGCCTGCGCCTGCTGGTGATTGACTTGTTGCAGCGGCTGGCGGAAGATGCCCTGGCCCGGCAGAGCTACGAGGAAGGGGCCGGCTACATCCGCCGCAGCCTGGCGCTGGACAACTGGCGCGAAGAGGCCCACCGCCTGCTGATGCGCCTGCTGGCCCTGGCCGGCAAGCGTAGCGACGCCCTGGCCCAGTTTGAGCAATGCCGCCGGCTGCTGGCCGAAAACCTGGGCGTGGAACCCGCGCCGGAGACCGTCGCCCTCTACGAAACCATCAGGGCCAACGCCCTGGCCCCGCCGGTCGCCGCTCCTTCCCTAGATCATCCGGCCCCGGCCTCCCCGGCGGCGCACAACCTGCCGGCCAGCGCCGCCTCCTTTGTCGGGCGGGCCGGCGAACTGGCCCAATTGGCCGACCTGTTGGCCCGACCGGACGGCCGGCTGCTGACTATCCTTGGGCCGGGTGGGGTGGGCAAGACGCGACTGGCGGTAGAGGCGGCGGCGCGCCGGCTGGAAGATCCCCTGTTCGCCGACGGCCTCTACTTCGTCCCCCTGGCCGATTTGCCGCCGGACGCGGCCATCGCCCCGGCCGTGGCCGATGTGCTGGGGCTAAAGCTAAGCAGCGCCCGGCCGGCGCAGGAACAGCTGGCGGCCTATCTGCGCGACCGGCGCCTGCTCTTACTGCTTGACAACTTCGAGCATTTGTTACACGAGGCTGAGCAGCTTGCCGCCTGGCTGGCCGCCGCGCCGGGCCTGCGCCTGCTGGTCACATCGCGGGAACGGTTGCGCCTATATGAGGAGTGGCTGGTCGAGTTGGACGGGCTGGACTCCCCGCCGGCCGGCGCGGACGATTGGACCGCCTACGCCGCGCCGCAACTGTTCATCGAGCGGGCGCGCCGCGTCTACCTGGGCTTCGCCGCCGCCGCCGAGCGCGAGCCGATTCTGCAAATCTGCCGGCTGGTTGGCGGCCTGCCGCTGGCCCTGGAGCTTGCCGCGGCCTGGGTGCGCACCGTGCCCTGCCACGAGATCGCCCGCGCCATCGGCGATAACCTGGGTGTTCTGGCCAGCGACCTGCGCAACGTGCCGGAACGGCAGCGCACGCTGGAGGCTACCTTCGCCTACTCCTGGGCGCTGCTGCCGGAAGCGGAGCAATTCGTGCTCGCCCGGCTGGCGGTCTTTCGCGGCGGCTTTGAGGCTGAGGCAGCAACAGAGATAGCCGGGGCCGGGCTGCGGCAACTCTCGGCGCTGGTGGACAAGTCGTTGTTGCAGCGACAGACAAGCGGCCGCTACCAGTTGCACGAGGCGGTGCGGCAGTTTGCCCAGCAGCGGGCCGGAACCGGCGAATGGGCGCAGGTGCGGGCCGGCCATGCTCGCTACTACGCCGGCTATATGGCAGTGGAGGGGAGCAAGAGCGATGGGCCGGAAGCCGAAGCCGCAACCGGCCGGCTGGCCCTGGATTTGGAGAACGGCCGGCTGGCCTGGCAATGGGGGCTGGAGCATTGTCCGGATGCAGAGCCGCTGCTGCGCCAATTGCTGCCGCACCTTTCGCTGTTCTACCTGCGACGCGGGCGCTCGCCGGAAGCGATGCGCTGGCTGGCGGAGGCGCGGAACGTGGCAAGCGCCGGGTCGTTGGCGGCGCTGTTAGCGCATCAAGAGGCCAAACATGAGGAAGTGATGGGGCGCTTTGCCGCAGCGCGGGAGCTGGCGCTGAATTGCCTGCCGGCGCTGGAAGCGGAGCCGCAGCTGGCTCCCTACGCCGCCGATGCCTGGGAGGTCCTGGGCCGGGCGCAGCGCAACCTGGGCGACGCGACGGCGGCGGAAAGCTCCTTTTCCCGCAGCCTGGAATTGCACCGGCGGGTCAGCCCCCCGTCGAGCGTGGCCGGCGCGCTGAACAGCCTGGGCGTCCTGGCCAAGAATGCCGGCCGATATAGCGAGGCGGCCGGCTACTATCATGAAAGCCTGGATATCTTTCGCCGGCAGGGAGACAGGATGGGGGTGGCGGTCTGCCTGATGAACCTGGGCAACATCGCCAATGTGCAGGGAGAGTACGAGCAGGCCCGCCGCTTCTACCAGGAGAGCTATGAGCTGGCCGTGGCGCTGGAGAACCAGCCCAACGTGGCCATCTCGCTGCTCAATTTGGGCAGCGTGGCCCGCGTAACAGGAGACGCCGCCGCCGCAGAGCAATATTATGAGCAGAGCCTGGCGCTGGGGCGGGAGATGGGGCGGGGCATAATCGTGGCGGCAGCGCTGGACGGAGTAGGACAGACGCGGCTGCTGTCCGGCGACGAGGCCGGCGCGCGAGCGGCGTTGCGCGCAGGGCTGGAAACGGCTGCCGCCCTGGGATCCGCAGTGATGATTTTGACCATATTGGCCTCGGCGGGGCGCGCGCTGGCCGGGCAGCCGGAAGGAGCGCCCCTGCTATCCCTGGCGCTGAATCATGAGAACACGCCCCACTATGTGAAGGAGGAGGTGGCCGCTTTCGTCGCCGCCAACGACATCGCGCTGGCCGGGCCGGAGCCGGCCGGCCTGAACGTGGAAGAAGGGGTGGCCCTGGCGCTGGCCGGCTTGAATGATTGAACGGCCGGAATGCCGGAAATCTTAGAATCCCGGAAACTTCTGAGTTTCCGGGATTCTAAAGGAGACTACGGATACAACATCCGCTCGCTATCCCGGTCGAACCAGCGGATCTTGTCTGCCGGGAAGCGCAGCCAGACATCGTCCCCCGGCGCGACCGCGAACGTCGGATGGGTAGACACCTTCACCAGGCTATCCCCGATGCGCACGGTCAACAGGTTCTGCGAGCCAAGCGGCTCGACCACCAGCACCTCCACCCGCAGGGCGTCATCCGCCGGCTGGGCCAGCGTCTCCATGTTCTCCGCCCGGATGCCCAGGCCCACCGTCCGGCCGTCATAGCCGGCCAATATGGGTCTCATCACCTCGTGCGGCGCGATATGAAAGTCGCCAATCTCCACCTGCATGGAGCCGTTCTGCCGCTGCACCTGGCCGCTGAGGAAGTTCATCGGCGGGTTGCCGATGAAGCCGCCCACGAAGCGATTGGCCGGCAAATCATACACCGTCGAAGGCTGGTCCAATTGCTGGATGACCCCATCCTTCATCACTGCGATGCGGTCGCCCATGCTCAACGCCTCAATCTGGTCGTGGGTGACGTAAATCGTGGTGGCCTTAATGTCGCGCAGCAGCCGCTTTAGCTCTGCGCGCATTTCCAGCCGGAGCAGCGCGTCCAGGTTGCTCAATGGCTCATCCATCAGCAGCACCTTCGACTGCATGGCGATCGCCCGGGCCACCGCCACCCGCTGCCGTTGGCCGCCGCTCATTTTGCTCGGGTAGCGGTCCAGCATCGTCTCGATGTGCAGCAGTTCCGCGGCCAGCTGCACCCGCTCCGCCACCACCTTCGGCTCCGTCTTGCGCATCTTCAGCCCAAAGGCGATGTTGTCGTATACCTTCATGTGCGGGAAGATGGCGTAGCTCTGGAAGACCATCGAAATGTCGCGCTCTCGCGGCGGAAGGTAGGTGACATCCTGCCCGCCGATGCTGATCCGGCCCTCATCGGCCATGCCCAGCCCGGCCACCGCCCGCAACAGCGTCGTCTTGCCGCAGCCGCTCGGCCCCAGCAGGACCACAAACTCCTGGTCCTCCACGATCAGCGTCGCGTCATCAACGGCCACGAAGTCGCCGAAGCGCTTGGTTACGTTTTCAATCCGGATGTCAGCCATCGTTGTCCCTGTCTAATTTTCCCGGGAACCCGGTAACTCAGTTTCCGGGAAAATCTCGGGGTTCTCTTTTCCCGGAAAC
>CAYVQP010000072.1:0-5772 GCA_964452775.1 uncultured Ardenticatenaceae bacterium
AGCTTCGTGGTGCTCCTCGGCCCCTCCGGCTGCGGCAAGACGACGCTGCTCAAGATGGTCAACCGGCTATACGAGCCGACGTCCGGGGCCATCTACCTCGACGGCGAGGACATCAGTCGCATGGACCCGGTGGGCCTGCGCCGGCGCATCGGCTACGTCATCCAGCAGGTGGGACTTTTTCCACACATGACCGTCGGCGGGAACATCGCGGTCGTACCCAGCCTGCTCGGCTGGCCGGCGTCGCGCATCCTGGAGCGGGTGGATGAGTTGCTGACTCTGGTTGACTTGTCACCCGGCGAATATCGCGACCGCTATCCGGCGCAACTCTCCGGCGGGCAGTTGCAGCGCGTGGGCGTGGCCCGGGCGCTGGCCGGCGACCCGGCGGTGATCCTGATGGATGAACCGTTCGGCGCTATTGACGCGATCACGCGCGCCGGCCTGCAGGATGAACTACTCAAGCTCCAGCGCGCGCTGCACAAGACCATCCTCTTTGTTACCCACGATGTCGAGGAAGCGTTGCACCTCGCCGACCGTATCGTGATCATGCATCGCGGCCGGGTGGTGCAGTATGACACGCCGCTGGCAGTGCTCAGCCGGCCGGCAAACGAATTCGTCTATGAGCTGGTTGGGGCCGGGGACATCGTTCGCCAGCTTGGGCTGGTGCGGGTGGAGCAGGCTATGCGACCGTTGCCGGCTGACCTGGAGTTAGACGGGATGCCGGCCATCGAGGGCGCGGCCAGTCTGCGGAGAGCGCTCTCATTGTTGCTGCAGTCCGCCAGTGAGCGCCTCCTTGTCACGAAAGATGACCAGCCGGCCGGCCTGCTCTCACTCGCGGATATTCAGGCCGGCAGCGCCGCCAATCGTCCGGCCGGCTGAGCAATGCGCTACATTGTCGAGAATCCTGAGGTCATCGCGGCCCGCACGTTGGAGCATCTCTATCTGGTCGTCTCCGCCCTACTGTTGGCGACGTTGTTGGCCCTGCCGGTCAGCTTACTGCTCTACCGCCAGCAGAAGCTGACCACGCCTGTGTTGGGCGCGTTGGGCATCCTGTACACAATACCCAGCATCGCCCTGCTCATCCTACTCATCCCCCCATTTGGTCTGGGCCAAACAACGGTCATCATCGGCCTGGTTATCTACGCGCAGATTCTGCTGGTGCGCAACATCCTGGCCGGCCTGCAAAGCGTTCCTCCCTTCCTGTTGGAGGCCGCTGCGGGGATGGGCATGAGCAACTGGCAGCGCTGGCGGCAGGTGCAGTTGCCGCTGGCCATGCCGGTGATCATTGCGGGCGTGCGCCTGGCGGCGGTCGTATGCGTCGCGATTGCCACCATTGGGGCGAAGTTCGCCGCCGGCGGACTGGGCACGCTGCTCTTTGACGGCATCGCCCAGAATCGCTACGACAAGATTGTGGCCGGGGCGATCATGGTCTCCTTGCTTGCTCTGGCGCTCAACTATCTGCCGCTGTTGGTGCAGCGCCGTTACGACACCGCCCAGCGCATCGCCCGCCAGGAGAAATCGAAGGTCTGACGGCGGGTTGGCTTCTATTCCCGGGCATACACCGAGATGTGCTTCTGGCTGTCCGCCGTAAAATCGTCCTTTGACCACGAGCCCCAGCGGTGGCGCAGTTGCAAGCCGGCCAGCCGGGCCATCAGGTCTAGTTCCGCCGGCCAGGCATAGCGTAGCTTCACCGGGTAGAGCCGGACTCCTGCTGCGGAGATCAAGACGTGCTGCACACATATCTGTTGGGTAAGCGGATCATGCTGCGATACGTCAAAGTTCACCGAGTCCTCACTCACTTTGACGGCCCGGATCGTTTGATTGGCATCAAAGCGCTTCATGTCCGGCACAAACAGCTCCAGAACAAATACGCCGTCTGCGGTCAGGTGCTCGCTTACCGTTCGGAAACAGCGGAGCTGCTCTTCTTGCGACAATAAGGCGTACAAAGTGTTGAAGACCACGTATACCAGCCGGTATCGCCGCCGCATGGCAAACTCCGCAAATGAGCCCATATGCACTTCAATTTGGCCCGCTTGCGCTTTTACTCTCAATCTTGCGACCATGGCTTCGGAAGCATCAACGCCGTGCACTTCCACTCCCTTCTCCGACAGCGGAAGCGCAATCCGGCCGGTACCGATGCCCAACTCAAGCGCCGGCCCAGCGCCGGCCAACTCCGCCAACAGCTCTATGCAGGCCGGATCGTAGGTCGAGTAGAGTTCGTCATAAATACCTGCAATCCGCTCGCCATAGGTGGTTGCGTCGTATTCGTTCATCGTCAATCCTTCTCTGGCGGCTATCACACCCCCAAGCATGCGGCCCCGCACCGGCCGCACTGCACCTCGTCATCCTGCCATGAGTATAATACTTGAATAATGGTCAATCAATCCGATTGCGTTGGCGGACTTTTGCATTATGCTCACTGAGGAGCGCAAGAATGCGGTGATTTCGTGACATAGAAGTCCCAACGCTGCCAGCGATACGGTTGCTGCCTGACCGAGGTTGAGCCAATGATGGAAACTATCGAACCATACCTTCCTTTGCTGATTCCGATTCTGATCATCGAGTTGGGACTGCTCACTTTCGCCCTGGTGGACCTGATTCGCCGGCCCAAGACGCGCGGACCCAAGTGGGTGTGGGTGCTGGTGATCATCTTCATCAACTTCATCGGCCCAATTATCTACTTGATTGCCGGTCGCGATGACGGCTATTGAGACTATCGGGCTGACTCGGCACTACGGCGATGTCCAGGCGCTGAGCGACCTGAACCTGGTGGTTCCAACCGGCGCTATTTTCGGCTTCCTCGGCCGCAATGGGGCGGGAAAGACCACCACCATTCGTCTGCTCACCGGCCTGGCCCGCCCAACTACCGGCCGCGCCTGGGTCGCCGGCGTGGAGACCACGCGCGCGGACAGCGTCGCCCGCCATGCATTTGGCTACCTGCCGCAACAACCCGCCTTCTACAAGTGGATGAGCGCCCGCGAGTTCCTGTTGTACGCCGGACGGCTATTCGAAGTGGCCCCGGCCGCTCTACAAAAGCGGGCGGACGAACTCCTGGAACTGGTGGACTTGCAAAAGGCGGCCCGGCGCAAAATCGGTGGCTTTTCCGGCGGCATGTTGCAGCGATTGGGTCTCGCCCAGGCCCTGATTCACAATCCGCCCGTGCTCATTCTGGATGAACCGCTCAGCGCCCTGGACCCGGCCGGCCGCCATGAGGTGATTAATCTGCTCAGCTCCTTGAGCAGCCAGGTGACCATTTTCCTTTCCAGCCACATCCTGGCCGACGTCGAGCGCCTCTGTGACACGATCGGCATCATCCACGAGGGGCGGCTGCTGCTGGTGGCCGGGCGCGAGGAGCTCCTCGCCAACTATCCGCACAACACCGTCGAGCTGGAAGTGCGCCGGGAAGACCTGGCTGCCGTGCCGCCCTTCCTGGCCGCTCTGGCAGATTTCGGCTGGCTGGCCGGCGTCACGCAAGACGATACCCTGCTGCGCATCACGGTCACGGATGTGGAGCAAGCAGGCCGGGAGTTGCTGTCGGCTGTCGTTGCCAATCAGCTGCAATTGGATCGCTACGAATGGGTACACCCTTCGCTGGAGGACATATTCTTACAGGTCAGTCAGTAGGTTAAGTCGGCGGCTGCCGGGCAAGTCCTCGGCAAGCGGCCGGCCCGGCAAATCACGTCAGATGGCGCTCTTCTTCTTCTCCGTCACCATCGCCTTGATGTTCCTGCTGCCGGTAGCAGCGGCAATCGCCCTGCGCCGGCGCTACGCGGTCCCCTGGTGGCTCTTTTGCGCCGGCATGGCTACCTTCATCGGCGCCCAGCTTATCCACCTGCCGCTGAACAAGTTGCTTGCCGAAGCCGGCATCTTGCCGAATCTCGCCGAAAGCGCCTCGCCGGCCGCCACCGCCCTCCTTCTCGGCTTCACCGCCGCCCTGAGCGAAACCCTGACCCGCGTCGTGTGCTATTGGCCGATCTTTCGCCGCCGGCAGGCCGAACATCCGCAGGACGGCGCGATGGTCGGCCTCGGTCATGGCGGCGTTGAATCGTTTGGGCTGATCGCTATCCTGGCCGGCGCGCAATTCACCTCCCTGTGGCTGCTTCGCGGCGACGACCTGGGTCAACTGGGCCTCTCTGCCCCGCAACTCGCCATGCTGCAACAACAGATGGCAATCTTCTCCGCCCCCTGGCTGAGCCTGTTGGCGGCGGTGGAGCGCGGACTGGCGCTCGTCTTGCAGGTCGCGCTTTCGCTGCTGGTATGGTACGGTTTTCGCCGGCGCAGCGTCTGGCCGATCCTGATTGCGTTGCTGTATCACACCCTGATTGACTTCACCGCCGCCTACTTGAGCGTCAAGGCCATTTCGCCGTGGCTGGTCGAGGGGGCGCTGGCCTTGCTGGTCATTCCCGGCCTGCTCTGGTCCGCACGCCTGTGGCGCAATGCCCCGGCGGCCCCTTCGCGTAACGCCCGGCCCATCGGCAGCGACCTCAGCAGTTTCGCCGTCGCTTTGCAAAAGGAGTTGCTGCTGCAATGGCGCTCACGACGGTTACTGGTCATCTGTGCGATCTTTCTCTTATTCGGCCTGGGTTCGCCGCTGCTGGCTCGCTTCACGCCGGAGCTGTTGGGCATGGTCGAAGAGGCGGCTCAGTTCGCCGACCTGCTTCCGGAGCCAGACACGGCCGAAGCCCTGGCCCAATATGTGGGCAACATCACCGAATTCGGCTTTATCATTGCCGTGCTGATGGGCATGGGTGCGGTTGCCGGCGAAAAGGAGCAGGGCACAGTCGCCATGGTGCTCAGCAAGCCCTTGCCTCGCTGGGCCTTCTTGCTGAGCAAATTCGCCGCTCAGGCGCTGGTTTACCTGCTGGCCTTCGCCAGTGCCTCCCTTGGAGCGTACTACTACACGAATATTCTGTTCGAAGACCTGCAGTCCGGCCCCTTCCTGCTGAGCAACCTGCTGCTCTGCCTGTGGTTGCTGGAGTTTGCGGCGGTGACGCTGCTGGGCAGCACGTTGGCCGGCAGCACGGTAGCCGGCGCAGGTCTGGCTCTGGCGGGTGGAATCCTCTTGTTTATCCTTGGCGGGCTGCCGGTGGTGAGCAACTTTGCTCCTGCCGGCCTGGTTGTCTGGGCGAGCCAGTTAGGTCTCAGCGGTCCGGCGACGCCGAACGGCGGGGCGCTGGTAGCCGGCTTCTCGCTTATCCTCGCCCTACTGATAACCGCGGTTGCGGTCTTTGAGGTACAGGAGCTTTAGGACACCTACGGGGTGTCGGCCCTAGTTCGCCGCCATCCAGGCGCCAAAGGCAAGGATGGTGCGCACGCCATAGACGAAAGCGACGATGCCCAGCACGATGGCCGCCCCAGCCAGCGCCCGCCGCCGCTGGTTTAGTCTGTGCACGTCGGTCAACACCACGTATGAGCCGGCCAGCGCGTGCAGCAGCACAAAGAAGAGGAAGGCGATGTCAATGGCCTGCCAGAGCGGGTCGGCCAGTCGCTCCGCGATCCGGCTGAAGTCAATGTGGAACGGCGGGTAGTGCACCACCACCATGTGCACGGTCAGGAAGAAGAGCAGCGCCAGGGCGCTGATTCGCTGCAGCCAGAAGACGCGCATCGTCATGCCTCCTAGTCGCCGGCAAAGGCAAAGATCAGGATGGGCAGCGCACCCGCCACTACCAACAGGGCGGAGATGAGCAGCACCGCGTAAAAGACGCCGGCGCGATAGCTGGTCACCCGAAAGTGGTGCACGATCAGCAGGCGCGCGCCGTCCAGCCCGTGATAGAC
>CAYVQP010000072.1:5872-12458 GCA_964452775.1 uncultured Ardenticatenaceae bacterium
CGTCCTCTGGCGCATGCGCCTTTCGGCCTCGAACTCCTGCCGCTTGCGGGAGAGGTGGCGCAGGGTTTCGATCGCCCGGGCGGGGTCCAGCCCCTTTGGGCAAGCCTCAATGCAGTTAAAGATAGAATGGCAGCGCGCCGCGCCGTCACCGCCGGAAAGCTCCTCCAGGCGTTCGTCGGGGATAGAATCGCGTGGGTCCAGCACGCGCATAAAGCTCTTCAACAGAGCGTGCGGGCCGATGTACTCCTTGCTCATCCCGGCCACCGGGCAGGCGGAATAGCACGCCCCGCACATGATGCAGGTTTCCGCATTGTGCAGCATCGCCACCTCCTCCGGCGTCACGCGAAACTCGGTCTCGGGGATATTGTCCGGCGGGATCAGCCAGGGTCTGACGCGCAGATATTGCTCCCAGAAAGCGCTGCGGTCTACCACCAGGTCCTTGATGATTGGCAGGTAGGGCAGCGGCCGGATGGTGACCTCGCCGCGGCGGTTGAGATGGCGGCGCAGCGGCTGGTGACAGACCAGCATATTGCGGCCGTTAACGTTCATCGCGCAACTGCCGCAGATCTTGTGCCGGCATGACTTGCGGAAGGTGAGGCTGCCGTCCATGCTGGACTTGATTGATTGCAAAGCGTCCAACAGAGTCGGGTCGCCGGCCAGTGGCGCCTGAAACGATTGGAGGTAGGGCTTGCTGTCCGTGTCCGGATTGAAGCGCTGTATGATCACGGTGGCGTAGTCGCGCTCCTCACTCATTTCCAGCTCCGTTCAAGGGAAGTCTTGCACATCTTTCGCCCGCGCTAATACTGTCGCGCTTGCGGCGGGAAACGCAGCCAGTTGACCGCCACATCGCGATAGCTGAGCCGCGGCGGGTCATCGCCGTTCCGGTGCGCCAGCGTATGCTTGAGCCAGGAGCTGTCGTCCCGCTGCGGGAAATCAGTGCGCCAATGAGCGCCCCGGCTTTCGGTGCGGGCGAGCGCCCCGGCAACGATCACCTCGCTGAAGTCAATCATATGCTGCGTTTCCAGCGCGTTCAGCAGTTCGGTATTGAAGCGCCGGCTCTTGTCCATCACCCGCGCGCGGGCAATGCGCCGCTTTAGCAAGCGAATGTCCTCCGCTGCCCGGCGCAGCCGCTCCTCGTCGCGGAAGACCCCGCAGTTGTCTGTCATGGTTTGTTTCAACTTCTCGGCGACCGGCTCGACCGGCTCCGGTCCGTCTCGTTCCAATAGGGCCTGAATGCGGCGGCGATTTCGTTCGGCCGGGTCGCTGCTCACCGGCGCCATTTCCGCCCCGCCCAGCACAAACTCCGCGATCGCTTGCCCGGCCCGTCGCCCGAAGACTGAAGCCTCCAGCAGGCTGTTTGCGCCCAAGCGGTTGGCCCCGTGCACGCTGACACAGGCGCACTCGCCGGCCGCGTAAAAGCCCACCACGGGCGCGCCCGCGGCATCGGCCAACACCTGTCCGTTCACATCGGTGGGGATGCCGCCCATGCTGTAGTGCGCCGTCGGCTGAATGGGAACCAGGTCGGTGATCGGGTCGGTGCCGGTAAAGTCAATGGCGATCTCGCGCACTTGCGGCAACAGCTTCATGATGCGCTCGCGGCCCAGGTGGCGCAAATCGAGGTGAATGCCCTGCCTGTCCGGCCCAATGCCGCGCCCTTCGTTGATCTCCATCTGTTCGGAGCGGCTGACCAGATCGCGCGGAGCCAGCTCCATTTTGTCCGGCGCGTAGCGCTGCATGAAGCGCTCGCCGGCGCTATTCAGCAGGTAGCCGCCCTCGCCGCGACAGGCCTCGCTCATCAAGATGCCGTGGCGGTAGATGCCGGTCGGGTGAAATTGCACAAACTCCATGTCCATCAACGGCACGCCGGCCGAGTAGGCAATCGCTACCCCATCGCCTGTGTTGGCAAAGGCGTTGGAGGTGATTTTGAACGCTCGCCCATAGCCGCCGGTCCCGAACATTACTGCCCGGGCGCGCATGGTGTGGATAGAACCGTCCAGGATGTTCATGGCCGCTACGCCCCGGCAGATGTTGTCCTCGATGAGCAGCTCCAGCACGCTCCACTCGCTGTAAAAGCGCACTCCGCGCCGCAAGGCCTGCTCGTGCACGGTGTGCAGCAGCACGTGGCCGGTCCAGTCGGCGGCGTAGTTGGCCCGCGGCGCGCTGTGCCCGCCGAAGCGTCGCTGCGCAATGCGGCCGTCCGGCGTGCGGCTGAAGACGCAACCCATATGCTCGTAGGCGTAGAGGATAGTCGGGGCTTCGCGCACCATAAGCTCAATGGCGTCCTGGTCGCCCAGCCAATCCGACCCCTTGATGGTGTCGAACAAGTGTAGCTCCCAGTTGTCCGCCGGCGCATCGCCGACCGGGCATTGCTCCAATGGCCCGTCAGGCCCCACGCCGGCCACCGGGCGCACGTTGCCCAGCGCGGCGGCTATGCCGCCCTGCGCCGCTCCACTGTGCGAGCGCAGTGGATGCACCTTGGAGAGCACGCCGATGTCCTTCACGCCCGCCTGAGCGGCCTCCAGCGCGGCCCACGTGCCGGCCAGTCCGGCCCCGACCACAATCACATCGTGGGTAATAGTCGCTGCGCTCATTCCACTGCGGCCCTTCTTGCAAATGACATGTTTGCCCAAAGGGTACCCGGAGCGGAGGTGGATCAGGAAGTGTCCATTGTCATCGCTCCGCCCGACGAATGTCAGGCAGACGCCAAGCTACCAGCCCAGCCCAAACAGCCGGCCCACCGTTTTGGCTCCCAACGCCACATCCGGCACAACAAACCACACCCAGCCGATCACCACATATTGGAAGGTCAGGAACCAGGAGACGAAGCTCCAGGTCTGCTTGCGCCGCGGGGTTGCGCTCAGCCCGCGATACCAGCTGCGCGTGCGGTCGCTCCATTGCTTGTGCACAAAGAGCGCCGCCGCGTGCCACAACCCCCAGACCACGAAGTGCCAACTCACACCATGCCAGAGGCCGATGACCACCATTGTGGCGATGTGGCCGGTCAGGAGGATGAGCCAGCTGGCCGGCTTTGGTTTGCGGCGCAGCAACGCCCGGGTGAGCGGCGTGAAGATGTAAAAGCGCGCCCAATTGCTCAGCGTAGCGTGCCAGCTTTGCCAGAAGGCGGTGATATTCGTCTTCTGATAGGGCTGGTTGAAGTTCTCCGGCAGGCGCACCCCGAACAACATGCCCAGCCCAATGGCGATATCGGTGTAGCCGGCAAAGTCGAAGTACAACCGGAAGGCATAGCCGTAAAGCAGCAGCCAGAGGCCGGCAGTGGAGGTCGTCTGGGTGACGTTCAGCGCATCCAGGGCCATACCCTGCGCCAGCATGTCCGCGATGACGAACTTCTTGAACAGCCCGGCCCCGATGCGATACCCCGCTAACATGAAGCGCTGACCGTCCAGCCCCTTCAGGTCGGGCAACGCCCGATAATCCACCACAAAGCGCTCGGCGCGGTCAATCGGCCCGGCGATGAAGCTGGGGAAGAAGATCACGTAGGTGACATACTCGCGCAGGGAGAGCGGCGGCAGGATGCCAGTCTGCCGGTCGCGGGCGGTGTGAATCAGCCGGAAGGCCACGTAGGAGAAGCCCAACCAGTTCAAATCTATGATGCCGGCCAGGGCCAGGTCCTGCCCGGCCGCCCAGCGCCAGGCGTAACTTACCTGGGTGGCCAGCGGCTCCGCCTTGACCACGACGAACAGGGCCACGATGAGCAGGATGAGGGCGCTAAGTTGTCGCCGGCTGCCCCCTCGCCGCAAGCCAACAATCAGCAGCCCAACCAGCATCCCCGCCACGCCCAGGCCAAGCAGCACGTAGCGCACATCCGGCGGTCGCGAGGGGGTAAGCTGGTAATCGGCCGGCAAGTAGCGGTTCAGCGCCATGGCCACGACCATCAGCCCAATGACCAGCAGGGTCAGCCGGTCCTCGCGCCAGGTCGCTTGCCTTTCCGCCTCCTCCGGCGAGCGGGTGATTGCCCATCCGGCGACGGTCAGCAGCAGCATCAAGGAGGGCAGCAGGAAGTCGCTAAACCGGATCGGCAGGCGCGGTTGCAGCCAGTAGATGGCTATCACGCTGAGCAGGAGCAGCGCCCACCCCCGCGCCCGGCCGCGCAGCAGCGCCGCATATAACAACGCCGCGACTATTGCCGCCGCCACGACCTGCAGGCCCACGGTCATCGCGGACACCCTAAAGAACTGCCAGGTTTTTGAAACCTTGCAGCTCTCGGGCCGAAACTACTCTCCCGGCTCAATCACCCATTCCAGCAATTCGTGCAGCAGGATCAGCGCGGAGAGGTCGTTCACCGGATACCCGGTCTGGAAGGCCGCCGGGTCGGTGTAGTCGTGCTCAAACATGATGGTCAGGTGCACGCCGTCCTCGCCCACCCCCCGGCCGGGCAGCGTGTCGGCCAGTTTGTCGAAGTCCCACAAGGGCAACTGGAACTCCTCCGCCAGCTCGCGCACCGCCCGGTTGTTGCGGTCATCCTCCCCTTCAAAGCGGTCGGCCTTGGTGCCCAGCACGGGCAGTATTCCGGCGGCAATCGTCGCCTCGATGACCTTGCGCAAGCTGTACTTAAATGAACCTTCCGGCCCGTCGTCGTTGGAGCCAAGCCGGATGAGCATGATGGATGGGTTGTTCAGCCGGATCTCACAGGCCAGCATATCCTCGTTTGGCTCGCACCACTCCTTGTCTGCCCATAAGGGGTCAAACACCGACCAGGCATGCAGTCCGACGCGCACGGCCACCCCGTAGCGCTCAAACGATCCGCTGAAGTAATCAATGGCCGGCTGCAAGTAGGCGTAATCCGGCCCGAGGTTGTACATGCCGGTGTCGAACTTGGTCAAGTAGTGGCTGGTCAACACCAGGCTGTCGCCTATCTTGGAGAAGCCGTGCGGGTTGCGTCCCATCTCCTGCCCCAGCGCCAGGATGCGCCGGCTGTTGGCGATCACCTCGGGCGACATGATCACGAATTGCTCCACCGGCAGCCCATTCAGGGTGATTGGGGGCGTGGTGGCGCTCGGCGTGGGAGACGGCGCGGGAGTCTGAGTCACCGTTGGGGTCAACGTGGGGCCGCTGGTCGGTTGCGGCGTGGGCGTGGCCGGCGGGGGAATCGGCGTGGCCGTTGCCGTTGGAGAGGGCGGCACGGTGGGGCTTACCTTGGGCGTGGGCGAAAGGTCAACACCTTGCGGCGCACCCAGGGCGACAACGCTGGCAGCCGGCGCGCTGCCGGCTCCATTGGAAACGCCGTCCGGCCCGCAGCCCGCCAACAGCAAGCCGCCCAGCAGCAGTATGGCAATTAGCCGGCGGCCCTGCTTCATTAGCCGCCCGTTCCGTCGCTCTCACCGGTGACGATCTTGCGGATGGCGTCCAGCATGATCAGGCCGGTCAGGTCCTGCATGGCGTGGCCGCTCTGAAAGGCCGCCGGGTCGCTGAAGTCGTTGGCGGTGTAATAGGCCATATGAATGCCGTCCGTGTCCAGCCCCTTGCCGGGGATGGTTGCGGCCACCCGGTCGAAGTCCCACAAGGGTACCTGGTACTCGGCGGCCAACTCGCGCAGGATGGTGTTGTTGGTGTCATCTCCCTCGAAGCGGTCCGCTTTGGTCACCAGGATGGGGATGACCCCGTTCTCCAGGGCGTACTCTATGGCCAACCGGATATTGTAGCGGAAGCCGTCCGGGCTGCCGGCGTCGTTTGAACCAAGGCGGATGATCAACACGGAGGGGTTGTTAAGGCGGAACTCGCACTGCAACACCGTCTCGCCGTCGTCGCACCAATCCGCCGGGGCCCACATGGGGTCGAAAATGGACCAGGAATGCAGGCCGTAGTTGGTAGCCACGCCGAACTCGTCGAACACCCCGGCATAGTAGTCAATCGTCGGCTGCAGATAGGCGTAGTCGCCCAGGTTCAGCCCCGGCTCGTCGAAGCGGGCCAGCATGTGCGGGGTCATGGCGGTGCTGTCGCCCAATTTGGAGTAGTATTGCGCGTTTCGCCCCAGCTGCCGGCCCAGCGCCCAAATCTCGCGCACGTGTTCTGCCGTCTCCAGGGAGATGACTGCGATCTGCTCGGGCAACACACCGTTGACCCCCGGCGGGCCGCCGAGCACGGCCGGAGGCGCTCCCTCCGGCGTGGAGCCGGCAACGCCGGTTGCCGCAGGTGCATTGGTGACCACCGTTGCGGCGGGTGCACCGGAAGTGGCTGGGGAATCCGTCGCACTCAAGCCGGCGGTTGCCGCCGCTTCGGCGGTCGCCTGTGCGGCAAGCAGCTCCGGCGGCGTGGTGGGCGTGGCTTCCGCGGTGGCGGTGGCCTCCGGTGTGGCTGTGTCAGCAGGGGGAACCGTAGCGCTGGGCGCTTCCGTGGCCGCCGGCGGCTCAGTCGGAGCCGGATCCTCGGCAGCCGGGCCGGAGCAGGCAGTCATCGCAATGAGCGCGATCATGCTGAACAAGAGTAACATGGCGATCCCGGCCAGTCGCCGGTCGCTGGAGGTAAATTGACCCACTCGAGCCATTTAGAATCCCTGATATATCCACTGCGGCGCGCTATCCGTGCTGACGATGATCAGCAAGATCACCAGCAGGCACAATCCAACCGC
>CAYVQP010000072.1:12558-20515 GCA_964452775.1 uncultured Ardenticatenaceae bacterium
CAAAGGTGCAGCTCGCGCCCTCCAGCCGGACATCGCTGATGCCGTCAAAGGTGCGCGACTCGCGTTCAAGCGCCGATTCCATCTCCGTGCAAAGCAGCCGGCCGATAGCTTCCGCGTCTCCGTCCACCTTTGCCTGCAGGTAATCCATCACCGTTTGGGCCGGATCGCCCGCTCCACCGGCGCAACCCGCCAAGAATACCATGACCAACATCGCCGCCAACAGCAGCACAAAACTTCTCATCAATCCTCCAGCATTCAAGCGCTACTTCAATACTTCCTGCCACATCCCGTCCAGCACAACCAGCGCGCTTAGATTGTGCAGCGCGTGGCCGGCCTGGAACGCTTCCGGCAGACTATAGTCATGCTGATAAAAGGTCAGCAAGTGCACATTATCAATATCCAGCCCCTTGCCGGGAACCGTCGAGGCCACTGCGTCAAAGTCCCACAGCGGCAGCCGGTTCTCCACCGCCAATTCGCGAATGATCTCATTGTTGATATCGCTGCCCTCAAAGCGATCCGCCTTGGTACCCAGCACCGGGATGACCCCATGCTCGATAGCGTAGTCAATGATCGCCTGCACGCCGGCGCGAAAGGAATCCGGCACGCCCGCGTCGTTTGAGCCCAGGCGCACCAGCAGGATGGCCGGCCGGTTCAGGCGGATTTCGCAGGCCAGCGGCCCTTCATTCGTCAGGCAAACCCCCTGGTCCGCCCAGGTGGGGTCCATCATTGACCAGGCGTGCATTCCCTGCCGGACGGCCATGCTGTCGCGGGCATAGGAGCCGGCAAAGTAGTCAATGACGCCTTCCAGATAGACGTAGTCGGCCAGGTTGTAGCCGCCTTCATCGAACTGAGCCAGGAAGAACGGATTCTCAATCGTGCTGTCGCCCACCTTGGAGAAGGCCCGGGGATTGTTGCCCAGCGCCTGTCCGGCGGCGAAGATCTCCTGGGCGTGCTGCCGGGTTGCCTCGTCCATTACCAGGATACTGGGGTAGGGTATACCGTTTATCTCGCCGGGCGGCGGCGGCCAGGTGGGCGTCGGGCCGAGCGGATCCGGTGTGGCGGTCGGGGCGGGCATGGGAATCTTTAGCTCATCCCCCTGCGCTATCCGGGCGGGGTCGCTGATGTTGTTTAGCTCGACGATCTCCTCCAGCGCCACCTCATAGCTCAGGGCGATTCCCAGCAACGTCTCACCCGGCTGGATTACGTGCGTCACGATCACCACGTCGGGCGGCAGTTCGGTGGCTGCGGCGGGGCCGGGCAAGCCGGAGGCGGCTGACGCCAGGGTAGGCGTGGCGACCTGTCCGGCGACGGGCTGGCCGGCCGAACCAACTGCCCCAGCCGGTGCGCGGGTAACATCGTCGGTTTCAGCCCCGGCGCACGCTGCCAGCGCCAACAGAGCTGACAGGAGCGTCGCCAGGCGCGCAAAGAGGTGCGCCGCGTGGCGCATGTTGCCGGGTCGCATTTCAATAACTCCTCAAACTAAATGCATCTGGAACCCCTAGTTTAGCAGAGCATTGAAAAGCCCGCACTATCGCCGGCCGGTAGTGCTATGTCGCCGCGAATTGGCTACAATCCTGAGTGTGCAGTTCGCAGCCCCGGCATTGTGGCCGGCGCGGCCCTGCGTGAGACATATACCATGCACGAGAATGGACATTCTGCCTCAGAGGAAGTCATCCCCGTCCTTGACGAGGATCATGAAGCTGCGCCCGAGCCGCCGGAAGCTTTCCCGCCGGCTGCAAGCCAGCGGCCGGCGACCGCGGGATCTCAGCCGGAGTCTCCGGACTACGACCCCTATCGCAGCCTGTTGCGTCTGCTGGTCGGCGGAGCGCTGGTAACGACCAGTGAGCTGACCCGCCGCCTACAGGAGTTTGAGCGCCAATACCGGCGTTCGCAGAGCCTTGAGGCGTCGTTGCCGGAGCCGGAACCGCCGGCCGGCGTTGACGCGCCGCTGGCTGCCGCCGGCCACACCGAACTGCTCCCGGCGCTTAGCCCGGCGGAACTTAGCGGGTCCGGCGTGCAGGCGGCGGTGGGGCTGCTGTTTGCCTCTTATGACCGGACGCGGAATATCGGCCGGCGAGCGCTGCGCGTCAGCAACCTGCTCACCCGCGCGGGTCGGCGGACGACGCGACCAATTGCCGAAAGCCGCCTGTTGAAGCCCGCCGGCCGGCGCTTTGAACGGCTGGCCGAGCGGGGAGCCGCCGAGTTGGCCGCCTGGCGTGAAATAGGCCGTCAAGAAGAGACGCACAGCCGGCAACTGGCGCGCAGCATGTTCAACGTGACCGTGGCCGATGTGGTTGACTATCTGGCGGTCAATAAGGAGATAGACGAACTGCTCGACGCCAAGATAGACGCTATCCTGAACGAGTTGGCCGGCGACGCCCGCATCTCTACCCTCATCGAGACCCAGGTGGACATGCTGCTGCCACGTCTGGCCGGGGACGCCGAGCTGCTGGCCTTCGTGCAGGACATCGCTGATCGCCTGCTGGCCGAAATGGGCGAAGACGCGCGCCTGCAGTCGTTGATCAAGCGCCAGGGTGACATGTATCTCCATTACCTGCAGGTGGAGAACTCTGAGCAGGTGCAGGTGCTCATTCAAGGGCAAAGCCTTGGGCTGGCCGGCGAAATGCTCAATGAGGTCCGCGGTCGGACGGTGACCGCCGATGGCGTGCTGGAGGGCATCGTGCGCGGCATACTGCGCCGCGCGCCGCGCTCTGAGCTGCCGCCCCCACCGCCGGAAGTGCGCGCGCTTGCCCAGGCGCCGCTGGCCCAATTTCAGAATGCGACCCCGGCCGCGCCCGCCCTGACCGCCGGCGAGGAGCCGACCATTGACTGAGCCGCCGACCCTGCAGGGCGAGTACGCCGGCTTCGTCACGCGCTTCATCGCCTTAGCCATTGACCTGGCCATTGCAACAGGAATGACTGCTGCCGTCAGCTGGGTCATGATGCTCCCGGCCGATCTATTCGGTATTGACCTGAGCAGTTGTAGTCCGGGCGACTTTAGCAGCCTCGAATCCGCCTTTGGCGCCATTTGGTGTGTCAGCTACCTGATCGTCATGCCCATCGTACTGGCCATTACCTTCGCCGGCTACTTTATTGTCCTCTGGACGCTGACCGGCTGGACAATCGGCAAGGGGTTGTTGGGCTTGCGCGTGGTGCGAATGGACGGCAGGCCGATGAACCTGGCGCGTAGCCTTATCCGCTACTGGGCCTACTTCGTTTCGCTCATCCCGCTGGGCGCGGGTTTCTGGTGGGTGCTGATTAGCGATCGCCGGCAGGGGTGGCATGACAAGATCGCCGGCACCTATGTCCTTTACAGTTGGGAGGCAAAGGAGCATCAGGGCTTTTTGGACCGCATACAGAGTATGGGCCAACGCATCGTGGAACGGCGATCCGTGAGCGCCGGCCGGCCGGAGGCCCTGTTGGCGGCGGAGTCCGCTGCGCCGGCCGTCGAACCGCCGCTGGCCGGCAACGACCCTGCCGGCCTGGATTGAGCCTGACCTGAGCAGGAAAGGCGCCGCCCCACCATGCGGGAGCAATTTATCCTCAGCCCCTACTACATGACAAGCGAAGCGTCCGGCCTGCGCGCGCTTGCCCGGCCGGAGTGGACTACCGTGCGGATCAACTTACCGCCCGGCCGGCAAACGGAACAGCTGGCGGCGTTGAACATTGAGCTGCGCGACCGGGTGCGCGCGGCGGTAGATGCGGGGCAGCGACCGGCGCTGATTGCCGGCGACTGCGTGACAGCCCTGGGCCTGTTGGCCGGGTTGCGTGCCGGAGGTGTGTCGCCCACGCTCATCTGGCTGGACGCGCATGGCGATTTCAACACCTGGGAGACCACGCCCAGCGGCTTCGTAGGCGGCATGCCCCTGGCCATGCTGGTCGGGCGCGGGGAGCAGACCATCCTGCAGGCGCTGGCGATGGAGCCGCTGCCGGAGGAGCGGGTGATCCTTTGTGACGCCCGCGACCTGGACTCCGGCGAGCGCGAGGCGCTGGCTGAATCCGGGGTGCAACACCTGCCGGACGCGGCGGCGCTGCTGAACATGCCGCTGCCCGCCGGCCCGCTGTACGTCCATTTCGACACCGACTTCCTCTCCCCGGAGGATGCGCCGGCGATGAACTATCCCGCGCCGGGCGGGCCGCCGTTGCCGCTGGTGCGGGCCGTGTTCGCGCGCCTGGCGGCTTCCGGCCAGGTGGTCGCCCTTTCGCTCTCTGCCTGGAATCCGGAGCTGGACGGAGCCGGACGGACGGCGGGAGTCTGCCTGGAGCTGCTTGATGTTTTGCTGGGGCCGGGGTGAGATGGGCAGTTGCCGGCGACACCGCGGAAGCTGTGGGCCAGCCGGCGACAAACACCTCGCAGCATGGCTGTCGCCCAGATGGGCAAGAAGAGGTAACAAATGTCATGGGTAAATTCATGACACGCCGGTTGCTTTTGCGCCCTGCCATGCTATAATGCGCAAAGTAGGTTCTCTGATTGCTTCGATTATTCGGCGCGCCGGTGAGGGTTGGCGCAGAGTAGCGCGAGTCTTGCCGGGGGTCAGGGCAGCAGAACCGGGGTCATTCGGGGATCTTCCGGAAGGTAGTTGACTTCGGCCCTGGCAAAAGGGCCAGGATTGTGGTGGCGGTTGCCCACCGGCCCGCTGTTGCCCAATCGAACTTTTCGCCAGCCATTGGCGGCTTCGTATCTGACTGCACCTGGTGCAAAGGAGGATGGATTATGTGTCTTCGACCCGTCGCAAAGTGAGGGGCGGCGGTAGTTCTGATTGATTCTCGAGACACAGCGCTGCTTTCTCATCAATACCGATTTCTCTTAATCATTGGGGTTGGTATCCGGCGCAGGAGCTTGGCGGAAATAGCCGCTCGCTGCCGATGGGAGACACAGGGGCGCAAATGAGCCGGGTGGTCCACTCGGGGAATGTGTTTTCACATTAAAGGAGCAGACAATGAGCACTATTGATAATAACCGGAAACTGGCGGTCATCCTGCTGGTGATTGCCTTGATGATTGTCGGCCTGACCTCAATTTCACGAGCCGCGGGGGTCGTTCAAGTTGATAATAGTGGCCCCTGCGTCACTGGAACCGGTAATCCTCCATATACAACCATCTACTGCAAGATACAGGATGCCATCACGGATGCTGCTGCCGGCGATGTGATCACCGTAGCAAACGGGACCTATCCTGAGATTCTGAACATCACCAAGGGCCTGGCTCTGGTGGGCGCCAGCGAAGCCGGCGTGGTGATTGATGCCACCAGCGCCACCGGCTATCACTTCACGGTGAAAGCCAGCAACGTCACCTTGCAGAACTTCACTTTGAAAGGTAAGAACACATCCCCGGCCTCCTACGGCATCAAAGTTGAGGGCGTGGACACCTTGACTCGCCACACCAATTTCAGCATCAGTGATGTGACCGTGGAGGACACCTATCGCACCGGCCTGGACATCAACGGATTGGAGGGAGTAAGCGTAAACGACGTCACCGTCACCGGCGTGCCCTGGGGCAACGGCGTCTCCCTTACGGACGTAGACGACGCAGTGCTGGACGATATCACCACCTCCGGCAACTATTGGGGCGGCGTAGGAGTTTACACCTATGGCCGCTACTATCCGCTTGGTTCGGACAATGTTACCGTCACCGACCTCACCGCTGCGGAGCCGAATCCCTTCTACGTAGAAATCGGCAACTACAACGTGCCCGGAAGCCCTGCGCCGGTTACCAACCTCAGCGCGCCGCAATTCTTTTACACGGTGGTGAACGAGCCGGAAAAGCTACAGCACACGTTCTATCAGGAAACGGAACCGCTGGCGGTCGCCTTTGCGCTGGGCTTCACCACTCCCTTCAACTCCTACGTGAACCGGCTGGCCGACGGCAACTTCATCGTCAGCAACGACGGCGTGAAGTACATGGGCATCCAGACGGCGATTGACGAGGCAACCTCCGGGGCCACCATCGAGGTGCGCGACGGGGCATATGTGGAGGTTCTGACCGTCAATGCCAAGGACCTGACCATTGTGGGCGACTCGACCAGCGCCATTGTGCGCTCGCCGGCCAGTGTGCCTATCTGCTTCAGCACCTCTTACGATTACAGACCTATCGTGTGCATCAAGGGCGGATCAAACGTCACGCTGGATACGCTTACTATTGACGGCGACGGTCAGGGCAACGCCAACAATCGCTTTGTCGGCGTCGGCATCAACAACTCCAGCGCCACGGTTCAGGACAGCGTGATCACCGGCGTGCGCGACACACCCTTTAGCGGATCGCAACACGGCGTGGCCGTCTATAGCTGGAACGAGAATACCGTTTCGCAGACGGTAAACGTGTGGAACAACGACATCATTGACTTCCAGAAAAACGCCATGGCCCTTAATGCCGACAGCGATACACCGATGGTGGTCAGCGTAGAAGACAATGTTGTGACCGGCGCCGGAGCCACCCCCGTGACCGCTCAAAACGGCATTCAGACCCTCGGCGACCTGATAACGGGCAACGTTGAGAACAACGTTTTGACCGGCATCGGTTATTCCGGAACCTATTGGGTAGCCACTACGCTGCTCAACTACTACGGCGCCGTAGACTACATAGGAAATGACATCACCGCCGCCCAGGTCGGACTCTACAATATAGACGGCTCCGGCGATATTGACGGCAACAGGTTCGGCATTGATGATATCGGCGACTATAGCTACGGCATTATCGCCACCGATCCACCGCAGGCAGTTCCCAGCCCATTCGGGGATGGGGATGCTGTCGGAGAAGGCGGTGTGCGCGGTTCATATGCGCCGGAAGCGACGTTGACCGTGAATATCACCGATAACCTGGTGGTGTTTACGGGCGTGGACAATACAGCGACATATGGCATTGAAGCCGACAGCGGGTACGGGGTTGACGACCTGGCTGTGACTGCCACAGGCAACGTGGTCAATGGCTTCGATGTCGGTATAGGCTGGTACGAGTGCACCAGTAGCTGCAGCACCGGCGTCTTCACCAGCATTTTCGCCCAGAACAACTGCATCGAGGACAACAACACCGGCATGGAGTCCAACGTCTCCGTACTAACAGTCAATGCGGAGAGCAACTGGTGGGGCGACGCCAGCGGTCCGTACAACAATCCCGGCAACTTAGCCGGGCTGGGCGACCCGGTGGTGGGCGACATTGACTTTGACCCCTGGTCATCTACATGCTCTGCCGGCGACCTGTGGCGGAACGCCACCACGGACACCATTCACATCGGCTTGCAGGCGGCCCTGGACGCGGCAAGCTCGGGCGATGTTGTTGAGCCATACGGCGCCGGCCCGCACGCCGGCGGCGCGACGGCCAACACACCGAACGTGACCATCTCCCTGAACGGCGGCACGGGCGGGCCCGGCTCTCCCTTCCTCACCGTGGCCGCGGCCAACATCACGGTGCTCGGCCCCGGCACGCTCGACGGCATGGGAAGTTCGGATCCGGCGATCCGGGTGAACGCCGGAGGCAACAATTTCATCTTGAAAGACGTGGAGGTCACTGACTGGGCCAACGGGGTGCAGGTGGCTGCGCCTGTGGTCTCCTTCAAGATGGTGGATAACTACGTGCATGGCAACTCCAACGCCGGGTTGCGCATTGATTCCGGTGCGACGCTCTCCGGGGTGATCACCATTGAGGGTAACCTTTTCAAGGCTAACACGGCATATGGCGTGGAGAACTTGAACGGGGTCAGCCTGGACGCGGAGTACAACAGCTGGGGCTGCTTCGCCGGGCCCGGCGGCGCGTGCAACGTCGCCAGCGCCAATGTGGATTACGACCCCTGGACCTTCTCCGAGATGTTCCTGGACATGGACCCGCCGGGTGAGTTGGGGCTGGTCAGCGTGCTGGAAGGCGAGAGCTTCTACGTGGACATGAAGGTGGACGCCAAGAACCTCACCGCCCTCAGCTTTGACTTCACCTACGACAGCACCATGTTGACCCTCAACGGCCCGCC
>CAYVQP010000073.1:0-19959 GCA_964452775.1 uncultured Ardenticatenaceae bacterium
CGCCGCGCGCGTCAAACGTGCGGAAGCCGCCGGCGTCGAAGTCCACAAAGTTCAATCGCACAGAATCGCCCGGCGCGAACACCGTGTTGCCGTCCACCACCGTCACCCGATACGACGTCACCGGCGCGCTATGTGCGTGCAACCAGGTTTCCGCCGCCCTGAACAATTGGTCTGCCGCACTCTGCCGGCCCAAATCGTCCAGCCGGATCACCTGAATCTCGTTGAACGTAATCTCCCGCTCAATCAGCCCATACTTGTCCGTGGCGGTGAGATTCTCCAGATAGTTCTCTTCAAAGTTGAACGCCCATCCCGGCGGCGGCATCCACGGAAACGCATCCTCTAACGTCAACCGCGCCGGCCCATTGCCCGCCCCATACGGATACAAGCGGGTCACAATCTCCCACCCATCCTCAATCTGCTCGATGTCGCTGATGAACACCACCTTGGCGATATTCGTCTGGACCGACCCCCGCGCGCGGGTCAATGTCACCCCTGTCGGTCGTACGGCATTGCCCAGCCACATCACCTGTCGCTTCGCCGTCAGCCGGAAGAACTCCCCGCTCTCCTCCGCAATCTTGCTCAGCGCGCCCAGCACCGTCTCCCCCGTGAATTGCAGGAAGCTGCCGGTCGCCGTGTGCGGCTCGCCGTCGGCGCTTACTTCCCAATTCGGAGCGACGGCCAACACCGTCGCAACATCGTCCTCTTTCGCCCCCTTCGACCACACCTTGATTTCTCGTATCTTGAAATCATCCATCGTGCCCGACGGCCAGCAGCGCAGCCAGTACAGGCTCTGGTCAAAGGAGCGCGTCTCAGTCCAGTTGTGCCCCTCGTCCCAGGTAAACGCGCCGTTCTGGTGGAACGTCCGCCCCTCCGGGTCAACCGTCGAATCCTCAATGTCAATCTCCACCCAGCCGCCGCCGTTGAACAGCTGCGCCCGCCAGGTGATACCCGGCGTCTGATTCCAGTCGGACGGGTCGAAGGTGAACTCCACCGAGAAGAACTTCTCCGCGTGCCCGAAATACAAATAGCCCGCCGCGTCCATGTTGTTGATGAACACGAAGTTGTTCGGGTCGTCGTCCAGCGCCTCATCCAGCCGCACATCGAACCACACGCCCGGAAGGGTACTCTCGTACAGGTGCACCGCCGTTTCCGGGTGCAGCAACACCGGATCGGTCAACTCCAGGTCGTGCACCAGCAGGTAGTTCAGCTCTTCGCCCATCGTCGGGCCGGAGAGCTCTATCATCGTCTCGTCGCCGCGGGCGTGCGCCTTCCGCTCCATGGCGATGCCCTTCGCCACAACCTGTGGCCGGCCGGCCACAATCGCCCAACATTCCACCGTCCCGCGCATCAGCACATCCCGGTTACGCAGGTTCGCCGCCGGCACCAGCGCCTTCCAGCTACCCACCTCGTTCAGCTTCTCCGTATCCTCCCAGGTGATCAGCTTCAGCGGCCCGCGTCCCTGCACCGCCTCCGTCACCGGCGCCCGCGCCGTCAGCCACATGCCCCGGTTATGGCTGGCATCATTGGTAGGCATAACGATACGCCCCCGCGCTGGCCACATGCGCCGTATTCGAGCCGGTTAGCTCCACGTACAGGTTAATTCCCCCCGGCGGAATAACCACCCAGTCCACCACGCTGTGGCCGCTCAGAAACTCAAAGCCGCCCCACGCCGGGTCTCCGTCCAGGGTCACGCTCTGCCGCCCGCAATCAACCACCAGCTCGCTGCCCGGCGGGATAGTTGCCGTCACCCGCCAGTCTGTCAGCCGCACGCCGTTCAGATTCTGGTAACAGCGCACTTTGGTCAGCGTGCCCCCCACCGCCCGGACCATCACCTTCGGGTCCAGCACTGCCACTGTGCCGTCGTTCGTCAGCGCCAGGGTCACATTGTTGTTCGACGCCGGCCCGGAAATCAGCCCTTCGCCCAACAGCCGGCCGGCCCCCAGCGTCCAGGATTCGGCGTAATTCGAGAGCGGCAGCCCCACAAAATAGCCGCCCCAGTGGTCCTCGTCCGTCACAAACGTGCAGGTCACCTGGTGCAAATTGCGCCGGATGTGCGTCGAACTCACATCCTCCAGCACGGCGTTGATTTGCTGATCGCCCGTGCTGGCCACCCATTGCCGCCTCAGCACCCCGTAGGTGCCCACGTACCCCAGCGCCTGCTTCATGTACGCCGGCAAACTCCCCTTCTCGTTAACCAGATACCCGCGCGCAGACAGGCGCATCTGCGCCATGCGCAACTTCTGGCCCCGGTACAGGTTCAGCCAACCGCCCGGCAGGGAGACACTCACCGTCCGCACCGAAGCGTTGTTGTCATACTCCGCGTTAAAATTCGGCAGAGGCAGCGTGTCCGCGAAGGAAATCAGCTTAAACCCCATCTAGACCAGCCCTCGCCGGCGCATCGCCCGCTGAATCTCATCCACCACCTCGTTCGCCATCGCCGCCGGGTCGTTGGTGCTCACGTTCACCTCGACCTTCTCAATCGTCACCCCGGCCGCCTTGCTGCGCGGGTCGTTCGCCGGCGGCCTGGGAGGCCGGTCAAGGTACGGGTTGTTATTCCGGCTGTAATAGCCGCTCTCCTCCGAGCCGGGCATGTAGTACGCCCCCGCCGCCGCCGCTGCCAGAGCCGGGTCCATGCCCGCTGCCAGCAGCTCGCGCAGCCGGGAAAACCGGTCCGCCGTCTCGCCCAGCGCGTCGTTGATGCCCCGGATGCCGATTTCGAACGGCGTCGGGCTGCCGGGGATCAGCCAGTCGGGCATCCAATCGTCCAGCCAACTGCCGTTGCCCGCGCCCCGCCCAGACATCAGCCCCCAAAGCATCTCCAGGAAGAAGGTCAGTGAGTCGTTGGCCCGCTCCAGCGTCTCCCACAGTTCATCCATGAACTGCGTGATCGGCTTGCCCCATTCCGCGATGCGCTCTCCCAGCACCGTGATGCCGGCAGCCACATTTACCAACAGGTTATCCACATCCTCCTGATCTGCCCCGAAGAACGCCAGCACCGCGTCAGACAGCGTGCTCAGCGCCCCGAATCTATCCCCCTCCTGCCATTCGTCCGTGGCGTCGCCCAACAGCCGCAAGCCGGTGGCGATGTTCGCCAGGACAATCGTAGCCGGGTCATCGTCTGAGATACCGAACAGCGCCTTCAGCCCCTCGCCGACCAGGTGCAGCCCTTCCCAATCGTTCTCGCTGGATGAGTCAGCGAGCATCCCTATGCCCTTCGCTATGTCTCCTAACGCCGGAGCCATCTCTGCGCCCCGCGTGGCGATGCTGTCAACAAACGAGACAATCGCGTCCGCCTGCTCCGGCGGCGTCATCTCGCGGACGGTCTCCTTGAACGCCTCTAACGGCGGCGTGCCCTCTTCCACCTTCTGAATGAAGGTATCCACGAAATTGCCGGCCCATGTCGCCGCCCGCTGCAATACCGGCTCCAGCGCGCCGAACGCCTGCTCTATCAGCGGCATGGCCCGGTTCGCCACATCCAGCATCACCTCGCCAACCGGCAGCAACGCCACTTGCGCCCGTCGTTTCAGACCCTCCAGGAAGTCCCCCATGTTGTTGTACTGCGCGTTCAGGTCGCCGGCCGCCGTGGTCGCATCTTCCGTGGATTTGGTGGTCAGGCTCAGCGCTTCAAACGCCTCCAGCCCCATGTCCTCCAGCTGCGTGCCCACCAGCATTGTGCCGTAACGGAAGTCGGCCATGTCGTCCTGCGACCAGCGCATCCGCCGGCTGACCTCCGCGAACACGTCCACCATCGAAAGCTGCCCGCTCTCCAGCATGGCGAAGATGCGGTCCGCATCCAGGCCAATCCCCTCCAGCCCTTCCCGCGTCGTATCGGAACCGTCGCGGATGCGAATCGTAAACTCCTTGAACGCATCCGCCACCTTGTCCGTGCCCAACACCCCGCCCAGCGAGCCGGTCGAAAGCAGGCTAAAAAACTCGCCCGCCGACGCCCCCGCCTCGCCGAACAGGTTGCTGTACTCCCCTAACGTTTCCAGGAAATCATCACTGGCGTTCAACCCTTGCGCCAGGCCGTTGTAAACGAACGCAATCGCCTCGGCGCTGGTCAGCCCGAACTCCGTCATCAGCGCGTTCACCGCCCCCATGCTCTCCGACACCTCGATGTCGAATGCATCCCGGATAGCCAGCGCCTGCTCGGTCACCTTCTGCAGCTCGTCCAGCGGCAGGTCGCCTAGCTGCTCGCGCACGTCGGACACCGCCTCCGCCGCGTCCCCGATGCTCTCCCCGAAGTTGTCGCCGTACACCCTGACGGCCACATCGCCCAGGGCCTCCGCCTCTTCCCGCGTCAGCCCCAGTTGCGTCTGTAGCCGGCCGGTCGCTTCCGCCGCCTGGTTGGCCGTGTGCAAGGCTGCGATACCGACGGCCGTCGCTCCGGCCACCGCCGCGCCAACCCCGGCCACCACCACGCCCCCCACGCCGGCGACAACGGAACGGCCCAGGTCGTCAATCCAACCCAGGGTCGTTCCCTTCGCCTTGTCGAGGTCCTTATTCAGCCCGCTGGCGTCGGCCCCTAACGCCAGTAGCGCCTGCCCGAGGTTAATCGCCATTAACGTCTATCCCCATCTGCGCCAGGAACCGGTCAGGGTCCGCCATCTGATGGACACGTTTCTTAGAATCGCCGGCGAACAACCTGCCTACCTCAGTTGCGATCAGCCGCGCTTCCAGCCGCTTCCGGCGCAGCCAGGCCAGCAGCATCGCCTGCAACAGAACGGGGTCTATCTCATCGTCCCACAGACCCCATTCCGCCCGCGCTAGTTCGGTAATCTCCGCGGCGTCTGGACGCCATTCGCCGTCAGCCGCCTTAGCGGCGTCGCCAGCGCGCCAAAAGGGAAGGCCAGGCCGAGAATCGCCGTGAACGCCTCCACAATCTCGCTGTCGTACGCCTCTTCCTGGATGCGCTTCCGCTCCTTCGCCAGCGCCGGCGAGTACGCGAACGTCATCTCCAGCACGTCATCCACGCTGGAAAGCGCCACCTGCGCCGCGCTGCGGATTGCCGTCACCGCCAGCGCCAGTCCCGGCCGGTTACCTGCCGCGGCATCTTCCAATTCCGCCGCCGACGTGGGCAACTCCGCTTCCGGCACAATGCCCAGCAGCTCCAGTATCGGAGCCAGCTTGTCCTGGAACTGTTTCCGCCAGGCTGCGTTCGCCCGGCTGGGCAACTCCGTTACCGTGTATTCCTTTCCACCCAACGTTATCGCCGTTGTCTTCATCCCACCGCCTAGCTTGTCGCGGCCGCCGTCACCCGTTGCATCTTCAGCAGTTGGCTGCCGGACGATTGCGACGTGTCCGCCAGCGCCTTGATTTGAATCGGGATGCCGGGGTACACGTCGTCGCGGTTAGAGAACTCTAATGGCCCGTTGACCATCGCCGTGCCCTTGTAGATGAAGAAGCGCACCGGGAAACTCACGCCGGCCGAGTTGATGTACTCGCCCTCAAAGCCCCATGCCTTCTCTTCCAGAGCGAATGAGCCGCCGACGTTGTACTCCTGATACGCCACCTGGCTAGCGCCGGCCGCCGTAGTGGTCACCGCGCCGGCTCCAACCGCCAGGTCCAGGTAGTCCGGCGTCAGCTCCGCCAGCACCGTCTCCAGGGTCAGGTTCTCGCTCGTGCGCACCCGCTTCACCGGCGCCGGCGATTCCTCCACCGTGATGTCAAAGCGTTCGTCTTCGTACAGGCAGGTCAACGGCGCTTTGGTAAATCCCACCCGCGCCCAGTTGCCGCCCCACGCCTCGCCGAACTCGATAGACGTTTCGTCCGGGATTGCTTCGCCAACCGGCGCGTACCACAGCACCGCGCCCTTCGTCAAAATGTTCACTGCGGATGGTGTTGCCATTATTCCAACTCCTCTTTAGATATTCGTCAGTATGTTCGCGCGCGAACATATGAATCTCATGCCGCGTTGCGCACCATCAGCCGGTAATACGCCAGCACGTAATGCCAGCCCGTTGCCGGCTCAATCAACGGTTGCCCGGCCGTTTCCGCTCTCGCCTTGCGCACATACGCCCCCGACGCGTTCTGCAGGGCGTCGTGCAGCGTCTTGTAATTGGCCGCCGCGTTCACCGCTGACGTGCCGTACACCTTGAACTGCACGCTGGGGAACTGGTGGTCGTCCTCATCCGCGAACGTGCCGCCTCTCACCTGAAACGCCGCGCACGGCCCGTCAGCCGGCTTGTAGCTCGCCGGCGGATACGTCGCCGCGGCCACAATCAGCCAGCTCGACAGCGCGCCCTGCGCTTCCAGATATTCCAGAATTCGCGCGTGAGGCTCTTCCACACTACAGCCCTCTCCGCCGCGCCTTGACCTGGATAATGCCGCCCACGTCCCGGCCCACCTGCTCCAGCGCCTTGTACAGGTAGCTCTGCTCCGTTTCCGGGTAGATACTGTAGTCCGCTGCCGCGCAGACAATGGCCGACATGCCGTCCGCCGGCGGCGCTATCTCCGGCCCGATGCGCGCCGGGTCTCCAATCCGCCCCGACTTCCGGCCTGGCCGATCCGCTCTCGCCGTCGCCGCGCGCCTCGCCTCGCCGTAGTTGCTGGCCAGTTGCCCGGCGGCGTAGATGGCCGCCTGCATCATGCCGGTGTCAATCTGGTCGTTCTCACCCACGTTTGCCTGCGCCTGCTGCCGCACGCGCTCCGCTGTCTCCTGCAGCGCCTCCGAGGTCACGCCCTTAATCAACAGCGTCACCTCATTGGCCCGCCAGACCAGCTTGCCGTTCCGTTGCGTAACATGCTCAACAAGGCCCGGCATCCGTCGTCCTCGACGCATCGTCCTCGACGCGGCTACGGCTCCACATCGCTGCCGTCCGTTACCAGCCGCAGTTCCAACACCAACCCGGCCAGCGCCCGTTTCGGCTCACCGACAATCTCGTAGTTCGGGGCCGGGTTCAGCGTCACGCCGCTGTGCCGGGTGAGCAGGATGCGGTCGTTGCCGGCAATGGTCGTACCCGCCGGCAGCCGCAGTTGCGCCTCGGTGATCACCACCACCCCGCCCTCCTGCGCTTCGACCGTTTTGAGCGGGTTGAACTCGCACGCCGTCTGGTCGGGGTCCACCACGTAGCTGGCCGTCTCCTGGTTAAAGGCATCCGGCGTGCTGCTGTACGCCGCTATCCGGCACAGGTCCAACAGCGTTCCGTCCCAGAACTGCCGCAGGCTGATTGTCCGGCCGGGATGCACGTAGGTGGCCATCAGTTACCCCGCAGCGCCTGCGCGCCAATCCGTTCCAGATAGCTTGACCCATTGACCACCATCTCCGCCCAATCGAACGCGCCGCCGTCAGCCGTCGCTTCCTCATCGGCCGCCTGCTTGCGCCACAGCGCAGCCTGCGCCCTCAGCGCGTCGGCCAGTTTCGCGCCGTCAGTGGAGGTGTTCAGCACCGTCTGCACCTTCTGGATGTACGCCTCATTGCCGGCTATCACCTCGTACGCCATCGCCGCCGCCCGCTTCAGGTTGTCACCCTCCAGGCTCAGGAAAACATCTATCTCCTCATCCTGGAAGATGGCGTTGTCCGAATCGGTGTCGCGGATCAGCAGCCGCACGCGCGCCAGGTTGCCGGAAAGGGTGCCGACATCGTAGGTGAAGGTCATCGCCCGAGCCGTTCCTCGATGCGCTTGATGGTCGCCCGGTTCAGCCCCTTGATGGCGGCTAACCCGGCGGCGTCCGGCACATCCTCCACATGCTCGATGCCGGCGGCCAGCAGCGGCCCCCGGCCGGGGAAGTTGGCCGGCAAAGGTGAGGGCGCGCCAGCAGCTGGCGCGGGAGCCGCCGGTTCCGGTTCTGCCGGAACCGGCGGCCCCTGGTCCGGCGTCAGGGAAATCTCAATCTCCACCGTTTCATCTTCCACGCGGGCCAGCATCAAGCTCTCCATCCGGTCCAGCACGGCCAGGATGGCTTGCAGATAGAAATCCGTCGTGGTGACCGGCCGGGGCAAGCTCATTAGCTATTGCTCCCGTTCGAGCCGACGCACGATTTCGGGTCGAGCGTCGTTCCGCCCAGGGCAATCACGCCCTTGTAATGCTGCTCCATCGTAGCGAAGTCGCCGGCCATCTCATCCACCCCGCCGCCGACGCGCATGGCGTTCGACGCCTTGCGGTACAGCTGCGGCTCCTCGAAGCCGCGCAGGAAACGAGTCTGTCCCGCCGGCCGGCCCACGCTTGGATTGGCAAACAGCATCCACGAGGTAGTTCCGTTGGCCGTCGAGCAGACAATCGGGATGTACGGGTTTAGCACCGGCGTGATGTTCGCCACAATCCAGTTGTTCACCTGCACCGTCTGGCCGGAGATGCCGCCCACCTGGGTCACATCAACGGAGAGCTGGTTCAACAGATTCATCACCGTCACATGCAGGCCGGGCGGGTAGACCAGGCTCACACCCTCTACCAGGATCGGTTCGCTGTCCACGTCGGTGAACCCGAGCAACGTCTGCAAGGCCGTGCCCAGGCTGTCAATGGCCAGGTCAGGGTTACTGGTCAGCAGATTGCCGTTGCCGGCGCTCACGAACGTGGCGTCCGGCCCGCTGGCATCGAAGAACAACTCGGTGACGAACTTCTCCACCGTCCGCCGGCCGCCCTTCCCCAGCCGGGTCGGGATGGTGTCGAAGGCGTCCAGGTCATCGTTCATGATTGCCCGGAACGACAGCTTCACCCCCAGCCCGTACAGGTCCGGCGCGTAGGTGTAGTTGTCCTCGTCCAGCGTGGTCGAATACTCCAGCGGCTCGCCTTCCACAATCTTCTGGTACTGCCCCTCCGCCCCGTTGAACGCCAGCACGCGCACCGTGCGGAAATCGTTCAACGGCCGGCCCGTGCCGCAGTAGGCGCGCCAGTTGTGCCCCTGGCTACGGTAATTCTCCAGCATCATCCGGTCCAGCACGTCGCCCAGCAGGTTAGGAAAGTCGCTGGTCGAGTAACCCTCTGCCAGGGTGACGTACAACTCCGGATAATTGCGCCGGATCACCGCGTCCGACTGCCCGGCCCAGGACGGGACCAGGGCCTCTTTCAGCGCCCAGGTCGGCATCCGGCCCGACAGCGCCTCCGCCAGGAACTCCGCCGCGGCCGCGATACGCTGTACCCGCTGCGGACTGGCGGGCGCGCCCCAGCGCCCGTTGTTTTGGTGGCGTCTGACCGGCGACCAGCCCTGATTCAGGTGCGCGCCGCCGTCCGCTTCTCTCTGGTAAGTTTCCATGCTCATCGTCTTATCTCCTCATTGCCAGATGGCTACGCGCGGGTGTACTCGACCCATACCGCGTAAATCAGCAGCGTGTCGGTTGTATGCGCGCCAGGGGTCAGCTCGACCGTCATCGTCTGCGCGCCGGCCGGCACATCGGCGGCGGCCACAGTGATGGCGTACTCGGCTACCGTTGTGCCGGAGATGGCCGCGCTGTCATCCTCCACCTTCGTGTCGCCCACGTTGAAGTAAGTGTCGGCCGAGATGACCGGCGTATCCGTCGCGCCGCCCATCGCCGCCAGCAGATTGACCGTCACGTTGGACGCCTCATCAATGTCCGGCGGCAACGCGCACTGGAACGAAATCGGGTCGCTGTTTGACGAGGCCCAGCGCATGCGCCAGGCGCTGTCCGTGTCGCCGTTGGTGAACTCCAGAATCGGCGTGGTGTCGGTCGCCAGCAGGCCGCCGTTAGCTGTCACATTGCCCAGGTTGTTCGACGCGACTTCCCGGATGCCGGTCAGCCCGATGTTGATGAACCCCGTCTTCAGCGTCGTCGAGAGCTTGGCTGCGGTCACCGCGCCGGCGGCGATGTCACCGGTCGCCACACTGCCGACCCAGGAACCGGCCGGCGCATGCAGCACCGCAATCGTGCTCGTGCCGCCGCTGGAAACCGTCCCAATCGCGAAGCCGAACATATAGCCGCTGGCCTTCTTCGACAGCTTCGGCGTATCGGCGTCCACGTAGAAGATAGTGTCGCCGGCAGCCACCGCGCTGTTGCCGGAATCGTCAACGCCCTTCACCGAGAAGTTGCCGATAAACGCGCCAAACTCGACCGTGGTCTCCGTCGCCGCGTTGCCGCCCTCGCCCTCATCGGTGATCGCCACGCCGGTCAGTTCGCCATAGCGCACCGGGTCGCCGGTGACCGGCGACGTCGGGTTGGTCACTACGACCGGCAGTGCAAAATTCGCCTGTAGGTATCTCGTGATGTTGGTAGCCATCTTCTACTCCTTCACCTTACCTGTCGCTGCGACAGGCATCCGGCCATAGCCCATATCGGCCATCGCCGCGGCCATCCTCTTCTCCGCTTCCTGCAAATTGCCGTTCGCCGGGACAGCGCCGCCGCCGCCCATGCCGACGATGCGCCCGCTTCCGGCAATCGCCGCCACCTCAGCCGCGGCCTCTTTCACCGCCGCCTCGATACGTTCGCCGAACACGGCCTCATCAATCCGGCCTTCCTTGACCGGCGGATTCGCGGCCAGGTTGCGCGCCAGCCGTTGCCGGGTCAACTCCGGCAAATCGGTCGTCGCCAGCTTCCCGGCTACAAAATCAGCAGCCTCGCGCAGAAGCAACAGCTCCTGCGCTTTAGCCAGCGCGCGCCGGCTCTCCGCCAATTCAGCCTGCAACGCCTCCGTGTCAATCGCCCCAGCCGGGGCCTCGTCCTTCTGCGCCATCGTCATATCCTCCGTTGGCTTGCTAATGGCCGGGGCGCTGCCAAAAATCAGGCGCCGGCTCTCCGACACAATGTCCATCTCGGGCGCGTCTTGCCAGCGCCCACGCTCAAACAACTGCGGCGCGCTGCTCAACAGCGCCTCATGGTAGGCGTCAAGCGCCTGCCCAATCGCGCCGGACAGCGCCTTCCGTTCATCCCGATTCACCATTCCCTCGCCGAACAGGTCATCGGCGATGGTGGTCAACGCCAGATGCAACCGGCTCTCCAGCCACTCCGCCAGGTTGTGAGCTTCGCGCAACTCGACGGTTGCCGATCTGGCCGCCTCAGTGAGGGCCACTATTTGTCCGCCGGCCCCACCCTCGGTCACCCAATCCACGGACCGGGCCGCCAATAGCTCCTGCACGATTCTCCCCTGCCGCCCTTCCGCCGCGCCGGTCACCGCCCGGCCGAACGCGCGGATAGATAGCTCAGGCCGCTTCTCCTCCACCTGCCCCCGGTAGCTCTCAAATACCTCCGCCTCCGCGTACAGGCCGGGACCGAGCGGCCCTCTGTCATTCCAGGTCGCACCGGTCACCAGCCGGCCCACGTAGTTGTTCAGGTCGCCCTCCGGCCGCTCAGATTCCTCGGTCGGCGTGGCGTGGTTCCAGAACATCTTCGTCCCTTCCCCAAACACCGCCGGCCCATCCCGCCGCAACACCTCCGCCGGATAGTAAGCACTGGACCCCCAGCCGGGCTGGATGATCTTCACCGCCACCCGGCCGTCGCCGCTGATCGCACTCTCGCGCAACGGCACAAAGGACAGGCGCACCTGTTCAGTTACCTTCTTTCTTGCCACTCGCGCCCTCCTTGGAGGCACTCTCCTCACAAGCAAAAAGCCGGGCATGTTATTCACACCCGGCTTCAGGGTAACATACAGGTATGTCAGAAACTGTCGTTTCAAAAATCAGTTGCTACAATTGATCGCGTGGAACCGGATTGGCCCTACCTCGTCGCCTTGTTCCTGGCCCTGGTCGTACACATCATCCTCTACGACTTGTTGCTGTGGCAGCCCTATCGCCGGCTGTTCCGCAACACGATGGCCTGGCTGATCCGCCACGCCCGTCGGCTGTGGCGTGGTCAGTAAGGCGAGATACTCTCCTCGTTCAGCCTCCACCGCCCGTCATCATCCCGGTAGACCGGCGCTTGCCGGGCGATGCGGCCCAGTATCCGCTGCGACGTACGCACGCTCACATCCAGCAGCTCCGCCGCCTCCTGAGCCGTCAATGCCCGGCCGGACACCAGCAGATACGTCAGGTAGATGGCCCGTTCGCTTGGCGTCGCTTCCACCAGTAGCAGCATTTAGCTCTCATTTGCCGTCCCCGGCGTGTTCGCGCGCGAACATCTCGAATGTCTCAGAACGTCATCCCCTGGCTCTTCTTGTCCGTCCGTTTCAGCCGGCAATCACAGTTCCAGCCGCCGCACTCCAGGCTCCTGCCCTGCGGCCGGAAACCGGAAGCCCGCCATTCCGCAGCCGTGTGCACCTGGCCGGCCAGCGCCAGGCAATCGCCGCAATGCTCCGACGTGTTGCCCAGCTCCCACTCATACGTCTGGTCGCCGGCCGCGTGCAGCATCCCCAGGGCAAACACCCCGGCTGCAATGCCGGTCCAGACCCTCAAGCGGCTGCCCAGCTTATTCTCCGCCGTCTCCGCGCTCTGGCCAGGTTGGTCGTCCGTGGCCGCCCGCTTCTGGTACGCGCCGGCGTAGATGTCATCCGCCAGCCGGGATACAGAGGTAAGCGCCTCGCTGCGTTCAGTCGCCAGCGCCGCTTCCGCCGCCGGGTCCGCGATGTTGCCGCCGCCCAACAGGAACGACAGCATCAGCATCGCCAGCACCATCTCGCGCGCCCGCTTCTCAAACTCCTCGCGGTCAATCCGGCCCCGGTTGGCCTCCTCCGTCAGCGCTGCGAGCTCGTCATAGTACGTCTGTAGCCGGGGGTCAATGGTCTCGTCCCCAATCTGCATCGGCTTCCCGGCTTCGCGGAGCGCCTCTTCCACGGGATTCTCTTCATCCTCCTCCGGCTCCTCGGCCGGGGACTGGACCACTACGACCGGCTGAGGAGGCTCCGGTTCCGGCTCGGCATCCACCGGCTCCGCGAATATCCGCTCCACTATCTCATCCGCGTCGGCCACCTCAAACGCCGACAGCAGCAGCCGTACAAACGTGCGCAGCCAGTCCTGCTCTTCGTTCTTCGGCACTCCGGCCAGCGTTGCCGCTTCCACCGCCGCACTCACATACGACGCCAGATCGCGTTCGACAATCGGCGGCCAGGAGATGTCGATGTTGCCGTCCACTCCCTCGTTCCACTCCAGCCGCTCGACAATCTCGCCGCCGTCCGGCTCTCTCACCACCCGGCCCAACGACCGCAGCGACCCGGCCGGCGCCTTCACCGCCCACCGGCAGACGAACGTGAATATCGCCTGTAGCACCGATGTCCACAGCGCCTGCCGGTCCCTGACCTTCAGTTCCGTCGGCCGGTCCAGGCTCTCCGCCGTCGCCAGCGTGCCCACGCTCACATCGCCGTAGAACGTCTCCGGGAAACCCATCACCGCCGCGGCCATCAGGAACAGCCGCCGGCCATCCTCCGCGCTCATCGTCGCTCCGGACGTGCGGAACGGCTCCAGATTTGTGCCCTCCCCGCTTATGAACACTGAGCCAGTCACCGGCGGCGGGTTGGTTTCGTCGGTCGAAGTGGAGATGGTCGTGTTCAACTTCGCCTTAGCCGCCGCAATTCCGCGCGCCCCGCCGGTGGTTTGCAGCTTGGCCGCCCAACGCGACAGCGCCCGCCACACCGTCGCCAGATTCTCCAGGAACGTCTTGTACGCCAGCGCCCAATCCAGCGCCGCGTACACCTCCGGCACGCCGAAGCGCCCGAACTTGTTGACAGCGACATGGTAGACCGGCGTCTCCATCACCAACGCCCCGTCGCTGAAGCCGGCCGGTATCGCCGCCGGCTGGTAGTTCCAATCCGGGTAGTATTCGGTCATCACCCCCACTGCCCCTGACAACTCCACCCGGCTGTACTGCCGGCGATAGAACCACGGCTCGCTCGCGTCTTCCGGGTTGAACACAATGTCCGTCACCTCACCCGGCGGCAACGTCCGCACGCGCACCCGCCCATCCGCCCGGTTGACGAAAAAGCGGAAAAAGACGCCGCCGTCCAGTTGCAGGTCAGTCTCCAGCTTCATGCGCGCCTGATGGCCGGACAGCGTGTCCTGATTGCGCTCATCATCCAGGAACGACTGGATGCAGTCGTTTATCTCCGGCTCCCGGCCGGCGATGTTCACACCCAGCGCCCAGACGTACAACCGCTGCAAATCCACCCCCCGCTTGATCACCGGGTTCTTCAGGTACATCAGCCGGGCCAGTTCCCGGATCTGCTGCAAGCCGGCGGTCGAAAACTCCTGCTGCGCCTGGCCGGACAGCAAGCGCCAGTCCTGCGCCGTCAGCGCCAATTCCAATTCGCGCAGCGATTCCTGCAACTGCTCATTCCACCAGCCCTGCCGGATGAGTTCGTCGCTCATCTCACCCAGGGCGCTCTCCAATCTCGCCATGTCTCCGTTGGCCGGATTGCCGGTTGCTGCCACTGCCTGATTGCTCATCTCACACCTCCGTCGTCCTCGACGCTCTAATACACGCTAATCTCCGCGTAATCCTCTTCTTCTTCCATCACCACCACCCCCTGCCTGGCCGGCCCCATAGCCATCACCGCCGCATACAGCGCCAGCGCCCAGGCCCAGAACTTGTCGGCGTGGTGGGCCTCGTTGCGCGCCGTGTCGAACACCAGATTTTTGGCCGGCGTCACCAGTCGCTTGATACTGTGAATCTGGTAGGCGATGTCCCGGTCTACCGGCAGCAGCGCGCGCCGCTGCTGAATGAGCGTTTTCGCCGTTGTCGCCCATACCAATTTCGTCTGCATCGTGAACTCCACCCCCGCCGCCCGGCCGGGAAACAACCGCTCCATATTCTCGGCCAGGTGCATCCCGATTCCGTTCCGGTCAATGAGTAGCGCCGCGATAGGCAGCCGCTGCATGGCATAGGCCAGAGCCTGCAACTGCTCGTCAAATGGGCATTGCTCCAACGTCACCGCCAGGCGCAACGGCAACCGCTGGTCGGTGGTGATGCCGGCCACGAACAGCTCTGAAGCGTTTCGCGTCCGGCCCACGTCGAAACCGGCGGTCAGCGCCCCCTCCGCCTGTCCCTGCCGGATAGCCTCCGCCAGCTCATCAATCGCTGCCAGCGCCCTATCCATCTGCTTGCCCCGGCCGGCGCCGGCGAAAAAGGCCAGCCCGTCATCCTGCGCCGCTCGAATCTCCTCCCACGGGATCCAGGCCGATGCCTCATCCACGAACAGGCACTCGTACTCCTGCTGGAAATCGTCCGTCGGCATGTTCTCTGCGATGGCCTGCAACCGCGGCCGGCCGAACTCCGCCACCCTGTCCATCGTCGCCATGCCCGGCGCTTCCAGCCTGGCCCGGCCCACATTCAGGCAAAACGACTGCGCCTCCCACCAGGGGGTCTGTCGCCGGCGGTAGCCCGGATAGCGGCGCAGCTCCTCCGCGTACACCTCCCAGAAGACGCCGGCCGCGCCCATTGGAGAGCTACCCATCCGCAACCGCCCGCCCCGGCTCAGCACCGGCAAGGCCGCCGTGTAAATCTGCCGGTCATCGCGCACGTGGGCAAATTCATCCAGGTAAACGTTCATCCGCGCCTTCCCGCGTGGCGGCGTCGAGGGCAACGACAGCAACCGCGCCCCGTTCTGCAGCTCCAGGCCCAGCAGATGGTCACGCGCCAGCGCCGGCTTCAACCCGCCCGGTAGCGCCTCCATCACCGCCCGCGCGTATCGGATTTTCTCCTTCGCCTCTTCCAGGTTGATGGACACAAACACGCTGCCGATGCCGGTCAGGATCGCGTCCGCCAGCGCCTCCGCCGCAATCGTCCACGACCAGGCAATCTGCCGGCTCTTGTTCTCCACTGAGAACGGACTGTCATCGTTGAGCAGGGCCAGCTGGTAGTATTCCCACCGCGCGTCATCCACCCCCGTCGCCGCCGGCAGGTCCAGGTTTTTCACCAGGAAGTTGGCGCGCTCAGTTTTCAGCCGCGTCATCCGGCTCCTCGAACAGGCGGAGCGTCTCCTCCGCCTGGGCGACCTGCTTTGCTTCCCGCTCTCGCCATTCGTCCAGCGTCATGGTGACCACCTCTCCGGTCACCGCCTGCCGGTCCGTGAACAAGCCGTGGTGCCGGCCAATATGCACTAGCGCCGTTTGTGCGTCGTAGAATTCAATGACCTGCCCATGTGCCGTCGGCTTTACCCCCTTCACCAAATGCCCCTTCCCATCCGCCAGCAACCGCGCCATATCCACATACACTTGACCGTCTTTGCCGGTGGACAGGTAGCCGGCGTATTCCGCCCGGGCTTGCTCGCCCAGCCGGTCCAACGCTTCGTCGGCAGACATGAGCCGGGCCTCTAGCTCAGCCTGAATCTCCGCCGCCAGCGCCTTCTTGACCGCCGGGCCGGCCTTGTCAGGGTAGCTGTAACCGGCTCTCCTGGCCGCTTCTGTCGCATTCCAGCATCGCAGGTACTCAGCCAGCCATTTTTGGCGCTTGCTCATTCCCTATTATTCCCTATCGCTACCTCTGGATGCGTCTTCGGCCTCACACCACTCGCACAATCCCCTCCCTGGTATGAGAATCTGACATCGCTCACACTGTCGCCAGCCGGCCCGGTCAATACCCGGCGGCGGCTTCTTCCACAAGCGCAGCGGCCGCTCGACGCCGTGCGCCCGCCAGTACATATAGCAATTGTGGCAGCGGTCCACATAGCAATCTTCCGCATCAACCGGCATTGCGCAATTGACACACTCCCGTGAGCCGAGCACGCGGCTTTTTGCCACCGGCGGCGGCTCCTGGAACCACGCCCAGGAGTTACCCACCACCGCCGCCCATACCGTCCGGTAGACCAGCCCCAACTCATCCGCGATGGCAGAGATAGGCCGGCCGGCGCTCGCCTCCCGGCGCGCCCAGGCCACCGTACGCCGTGACAGTTTAGCCGCGCTCATGTGCGGCCGGTGTATGCGTGCGTGCGTGCGTGCGCGTTTCTCTGGTCAGTCATCGTGCACACCCGTTTGCCCGGCCGGGGGAGGGGAACGGAACTCATGTACTTCCCGCGCTTGGAAGCTGCCCACCGCCCACCGGACGATAGCGTTTCTGCCTCGTTCCGTAAGCTGATCATCGGCCTCGTAGTTCAGCGTTCGCAGCACAGCCCGCAGCGCGTCATACTCTCCGCGGCTGAACAAGCGGCTGCGTGGTGTCCAGCGCGTATGAGCCAACTGGTAATTGTCGGCTTGCAGCAACCGCGCCCACTGCTCGACCTTCGGGCGTAGCTTGAAATCCAGCACCAGCGTGCGCGGGCTGTCAGCCACCGGCACAAAATCAGGCGCCTTAACCGTCTCGCCCGGTTGCCGGTCGAATGTCGCCCACTGACGTACACGTCGAGCGTTAGAGGTCTGGACAGCGCAGACAACCAGTAAGGCCAGACCGACGCTACCCGCTGTGGTCATTTGCAGAGCGTTGCCGGGCAATCCGAACACCCACGCCGCGCCGCTTGCCATCAGCCAGCCACAAACAGCCCCGGCCCCGGCGATGGTCAGCACCTGCCACGTTTCGCTCCAGGTTGCCGGATCTGAGTGCTCAGCCTCTAGCTCGTGCAAGGCCGGATTGTCCAGAGTTGCGGTCAGGTCAATGCGGCGTAGTTGCGATTGCGGCGGGCGTCTTTTACGGGTCACGCCCCGCCTCCAGATGCCACGCCACCGCCCCAACGTACACCACCCCGGCAACCAGGAACAGCGCCAGCCTCCACGGTGAGCCGGTTATCAGAAACCCGCAGCCACCCATGACGCCGGCAACGAACATACCCAGCGATAGCAGCATCAGTTTCCACTCGTTATCGTTCAACATCATTCCTCAGAAATCGCCCAGGTGACAGGCCCTGGGCTTCAAGGTGCTCAACCGGATAATCTCCGGCCGCCAAATATGGGATTGTCTGATTTTCTGTGGCCCGCCCCTGCCGGCGGGTAACACCCGAAATGACGTCACCTCCTCGTGCTAGACGGTGGATAAAAGAGCCGGCCCGTCCCGGCTCACCAGTAGCGGGCACACCCCGCGCCCGCGAAAGGTCAATCACCGCTTCATCTCCTCCCCACACCGCCGGCAATACTCAATGCCATAGAGCAGCACCCGGTCATCCTCCGGATGCGGACAGGCTCTCAGAAGATGCGGCTTCAGTTGGAACGCCCGCCTCACCGCCGCTAACGGCACATGGCGAAGCGCTTGCAGCGTGTCTTGCGTCTCTTGGGGCAATTCTTCGCCCCAGGCTTCGTCATTCTTCACACAGCACCTCCAGCCCCTGCTCGCCGTTGAACAGGTCAAAATGCAGCCGCGTCTCGCAGAGCACGTGCGCCAGTTGCCCGACGCCCAGGTCAATCACCAGCGGGTCGCCGTCATTCACCGGCGCTGTCGGCGGGTAGTAGCACTCCAGGTAGTAGCCTGTTTCCTGCGATCCGTTCACCTGTGGAGTGCCGATGTCGCAGGTCACACGCGGCTCGCATCCACCAAGCCGCAGATAGAGCGGGTTGCAATAGCCGCCCCCGCCGCCAGCCTCCACAGGCGAAGATATAGCGAACGCCAACACCAACATCGCGGCCACCAGCACAAAGGCCAGCGCGCCCAGGAACATCACATTGCGGTCAAATCGTTTCATTCAATCACCCTCCGCGATGCGCGAAATGTCATCCAGCGCACCGAACAGCGCCGACAGAAACCATGCCAGCGCGAATAGGCCGAAACCCAGGCCCCACAGTAAGCACAAAACTGTTGCCAGTACCGCAACAATGGCCGGCCAATCAATCATCATGCCGCCTCCGGCCATCTGTTCATATGTTCGCGCGCGAACACTTCCGGCCCCGCGTCCGGCTGAACATCCTGTCGATGCGACAGGCACTCACACTCGCCGGCCCGCACCTGTACACCCCGGTTATCAGCGCGCACAAAGTCCACCCACCCGCCCATGAGGCGGATGATTCTTCCTGTCTGCCCGGCGTGCTGGCCGGAGGTCACTCGCACAATGTCGTTCAGTTTCACCGCCCATCCTCCTGCGCCATTTTCGCCGCCCGGAACCGCCTGAGCGCCTCCGCCCTCGCCGACGGCAGCACCGCCGGCACGTTGCGCCACGTGCGCCGCCCTTCCGCCATGATTGCCGCTTTCCGCTCCGGCCAGGTCGCCGCGAATGCGTCCACGTCAACCGCGCGGATGGCGTACATGCGCACGCCGCGCAACTGGACGCGCTCATGAGGCATTCCGTGCACGGTGCACCAGCGGCGCACCGTCTCCGTGTTGACGCCGACGCGACGGGCCGCTTCCGTTACCGTCAGGTAGCCGTCAATCATCGCCGTTCCTCCAGCGACAACGACGCCGCAATCAGCGCCGAGCCGCCAATCATCAGCACCCCGGCCCAGAACAGAAAATCAGCCGCCGGGAACCATGCGCCGACCTGCTGGGCTACAACCGGAACGGCGATGGCGAATAACCCGGCGAGAAACAACTTGCCCGCTGTTTTCATTGGGCATCCTCCTTTGGCGATTGAAGCCACCACCAATTCTTGCCTTGGTTTATTCGGCTAATGCACTCCCTGGTCACATGATAGAGTCGAGCAATTTGACTGTGACTCAATGTCGTATCGAACAATAATCGCTTGATGTCCAATACATAACATTCGGTAAGCTTGGACTTCCCCTGCTTTTCTCCCCTCGGCCCCACAATCCCCAGGTATTTATAGGCGTGTATGAGGTTTTCACTCGGCGTTGTGTACTCAAGGTTCTCTGCCCGATTGTCCATCTTGTCGCCGTTCTTGTGGTTGATGTTTTTACCGGCCGGATACGGCCCAAGAAAAGCCACCGCGACCGCCCAATGAACAGATACCCCCTTCCACGTCCCATCTTTTCGATACAGCTTAAGAGCCGAATAGCCATGAGAGTTGGGATTCTGTTTCCTGATAATGCCCCCAACTCTATGATGCCCAGAACTGTCTAGGCGCGGCATACTCATCACCCGGCCTAAATCACTGACGGCATATTCAGACTCGAAGCCAGGAAAAGGCTTCCATGTTTCCATTCCAATCACCCTCCTCTGCATAGCGCGTCCTGCGCTACCTGAATTGCTTTTGACGATAGATACTCTTTTGTCCTGAACCAACTACCACCGGCCCATCCGCTTGCCCCTCGAACGATAAAGCTAGTCCGTTC
>CAYVQP010000074.1:0-2800 GCA_964452775.1 uncultured Ardenticatenaceae bacterium
CCGGAGACGGTTTCCTGGGGACCAGCGCCACACTGGCCTCAGACATCACCCTCGTCCTGCAGATCATCTTCTTCGTTGCCGTCTGTGTCGGGGCTGCCGTCCAGCGCTTCAAGAAGTACCGGCTGCACGACTGGATTCAGACCCCGGTGGTCGTCCTCAACCTGATCCTCGTCGTCGTGGTGATGATGGCCTCCTTTCGCCGGCAACAGGTCCTGCAAACCCTGCCGCAACGCCCCACCGACCCATACTACTTCCTCGCCTTCATGCACGCCGGCCTGGGGCTGGTCACCGCCCTGCTCTCCGTCTACCTGCTGCTCGCCGGCCACAAGATATTGCCCCGGCGCATCGGCCAATTGCGCTACGTCATGTGGGCCGGGCTGATATTCTGGACGCTCACCTTCCTCTGCGGGGTCACCACCTACCTCACCTGGTACGTCTTTAGCGCCCCGGCCAGCGCCGCCGTCGTCGAGGAAAGCGCTGAGCTGGTCAGCGCGTCGGGGGAGTCCGGGCAACCCGGCGCGCCCGGTACGCAGCGGGTGCTGTTGCAGAACTTCAACTTCATGCCGGAGGAGCTGACCATCGTCGCCGGCACCGAGGTCGTCTGGCTGAATCAAGACGGCGCGCCGCACAACGTCACCTTTGTCAACGGTGAAGTGGTCAGCGAAAACTTCTTTCAGGGCTTCACCTTCTCGCACACCTTTGAAGAGCCGGGCGTGGTAGAGATGTACTGTTCCCTACACGGCGGCCCCGGCTCCGGCATGCACTCCACCATTACCGTGCTGGAAAACACCGCCGACAACGTGGCCCAGGCGGCGGAGGTGCAGGCGGCCCAGCCCACGCCCAACCCCATTCCGCCCACGCCCACGCCCGCTCCGCCCGTCCCGCCGCCGCCGGTCGCCTTGATTGAGCCGCCCGCGCCCGCCGAGACTGTGGTGGGCATCGTCTCCTTCCATGATGTCCTGGCCCATAGCGACCAGGTGCAAATCTCGCTCTCCGGCGTGGCCCCCGCCGCCGCGAATCGCCAATATCAGGCCTGGCTGGTGGACCATGCCGGCGGCCGGCGGCTGGACCTGGGCATTGTCTCCCCGGCCGCCGACGGCAGCCTGGCGCTGATTTACGATGAGCCGGCCCATCAAAACCTGTTGGCCCTCTACGACGGCTTTGAAATCACGGATGAGCCGCAATTTGACGACGATCCCAGCGCCGGGCCGGTGGTGTATGGCGGCCGGCAACCGCCCAGCGCCACCTCCTTTACCCGCAAGATTACAATCTCCGCGCCGGACACGCCGGCCGGGGTCGCCTACGCCCTCGGCGCGCGAACGCAAGCCGAGGAGCTGCAGCGCCACGTGGAAGAGCTGGCCTCCTCCTACGAATTCCTCAGCATCGCCGACTCCCAGCGCCACGCCGAGCACATCGTCAACTTGCTGGAAGGCGAGCACGGCGAGTTCTTTGGCGATCAGGACGGCCTGCATGGCGCGCAGAATCCCGGCGACGGCTTCGGCATCATCCCCTACGTCCAGATGATGGCCGCCGCCGCCGGGCAGGCCGCCCAGGCCGCTGATGCCGATGGGGCGGTGCAGGTACACGCCGGCCATGTGGAGATGGCGGCCGCCAACGCTCAGGCAACGGCGGAACAATTGCGCGAGGCGGCGCTGCAGGTGCTGCAGGCGCAAAGGGTGGGCGACATCGGGCCGCAGGTGGAAGCGATGCTCCGGCTCAGCCCGCTGCTGCTCAACGGCGAGGATAAGAACGGCGACGGCAACATCGCGCCGGACGAGGGCGGCATCTTCACCGGCTACCAGCACGCCCAATACATGGCCGCAATCGGCGTGTCCACCAACGTGGCCGGCGAAATCACGGCCGCGCCCACCAGCACCCCGGCCCCCGAACAGGCCGGCCTGGTCACCGTCCTGATGCTCGATTTCCGCTTTGACGCGCCATCCATCACCATCCCGGCCGGCACGACCGTGCGCTTCGTCAACAACGGCCAGATGCAGCACTCCGCCACCGCCGACGACGGCTCGTTTGACACCGGCCTGCTCGCCGCCGGCAGCGAGGCCAGCGTCACCTTTGACACGCCGGGGACGTATTTCTACTATTGCCTGCTGCACGGCGCGCCCGGCGGGCTGGGCATGGCCGGGGTGATTATCGTCGAGTAACGCCATGGCGAAAGTTGCCAACTTTTCTGAAAGTTGGCAACTTTGAATGAGAGGGAATGACCTTGGACACCACATTCACCACCACCGTCACACAAGAAGAAGGTATGAACGCCACTGGCCTCCCTGTCCCGGCCGAGGCGGTCGCTGCCCTGGGCCAAGGCAAACGCCCCAAAGTGGTGGTCAGCCTGAACGGCTACAGCTACCGCAGCACCGTCGCCGCCTACGGGGATGTCTTCATGCTGCCGCTCAGCCAGGAACATCGGACGGCGGCCGGGGTCAAAGCCGGCGACCAGGTGGAGGTAACGCTGGAGCTGGATACCGAGCCGCGCACCGTGGAGGTACCGGATGACCTGGCGGAGGCCCTTGCAGAGGCCGGCCTGACCGCCAAATTCGACGCCCTATCCTATTCCACCCGCAAAGAACATGCGCGCCAGGTCACATCGGCCAAGGCCGCCGAAACCCGCCAGCGGCGCATCGCCAAGATTGTCGCCGGCCTGACCGGAGCATAACCGTAACCCGATTTTCCAAATCGGCGCTGTAACCCGATTTTGCAAATCGGCGTCGAAATGAAATTTCGACTTACACCTGTAACCCGATTTTGCAAATCGGCGTCGAAATGAAATTTCGACTTACATTTGTAA
>CAYVQP010000074.1:2900-4639 GCA_964452775.1 uncultured Ardenticatenaceae bacterium
CAAATCGGCGTCGAAATGAAATTTCGACTTACATTTGTAACCCGATTTTGCAAATCGGCGCTGTAACCCGATTTTCCAAATCGGCATCGAAATGAAATTTCGATTTACAATGGAGGTTCCCATGAAGAAGAGACACGCCAGATTCCTATTGCTCTCCATCATACTCGCCCTACTCGTCGCATGCGGCGGCGCGCCGGCCGAGGAAGCGCCGACGACTGCCCCGGAGCCTACCGCCATAAGCCCGACCGCAGCGCCGGCCGCCACCGAAGCCGCACCTCCGGCGCCCACCGACGCGCCTCCCACCGAAGCCCCGCCGGCCACCATGGAGCACGAAGAAGCCGCCCCCACACCCTCCCTGCCGCGCGTCGGCATCCTGCGCTACGAGGACACCGCGACCACCCGCAGCGGCGGTTACCAGCTGCAGATGATTGACGTTCCGCCGCCGCCCGGCGGCCATCACTACGAGCTATGGCTCTTCGCCGACGACGGCGCGCCGCTCAACCTTGGCCCGCTGGAAATCGTGGACGGCGTAGTCAACCAGCGCGGCGAGACCACCGAAAACCTCATCGGCCGTTACAGCTTCGCCCAGGTGACCGTGCAGCCGGACGGCGAAACCAGCAGCGCCCCCGGCGAGGCCGCCTTCAACGCCCTGGTCGCCGCCGACACCCTGGTGCACATCCGCCACGTCGTCTTCGAGTATCCAGACAACCCGGACGGCCAGGGCTTCCTCCTCGGAGCGGAGGCCCAGACCGCGTTGGCCGCCCAACACGCCGGCCTCTCTCTGGAAGCGCTGAACGCCAATGACCTGGAAGGGGCCAAACAGCACGCCGAGCACGTGATTAACATCCTCGACGGCGAGGGCGGCAAGGCGTTCAAGGATTACACCGGCGACGGCGTGGCCCAGAACCCCGGCGACGGCCTGGGCGTGCGCAATTACCTGCTCGGCGCTCAAGACCACGCGCAGTTGGCCTCCGAGGCTGAGGGCGCCACGGACGAGATCCGCCTACACGCCGAGCACGTGCGCATCGGCGTGGCCAACGCGATGGGCTGGCTGGATGAGGCCATTGATGAGGCGCTGCACGTGATCAGCGCGGACACCGTCGAGGAGGCGAAGCCCTTTGGCGAAGCGGCCGCTCAGCTGACCATTGACATGACCGCCGGCCGGGACACGGACGGCGATGGGGCGGTCGCCCCCGTGGAAGGGGAGGGCGGCATCCTCACCGCCTACGAGCATGGGCTGTACATGGGCGGCCTGGAGCTGTACCCCACCGTTGTCCAGCCGGTGACTGAACAGCCCGCGCCCGAATCGCCGGCAGCCACCGAGGAGCCGGCAGCCACCGAAGCAGCGGCCGGGGAGGCGACCACTACGCCCGGCGAAGTGATCATTGACATGGCTAACTTCGCCTTTAGCGAGACGACTTTGACCATCCCGGTCGGCACAACGGTCGTCTGGCGCAACCTGGACTCTGTGCAGCACTCGGCCACCGCCGACGACGGCAGCTTTGACACCGGCCTCTTTGACCCCGGCCAGGAGGCGCGGGTTACGTTTGACACGCCGGGCACCTTTGCCTACTTCTGCCAGTTGCACGGCGGAGCGGGCGGCGTGGGCATGAGCGCCACCATCATCGTGACCGGCTAACTCGTGGCTCCGGCAGTAGCCCCGGCATCCTTGCCGGGGCTTTGTGCGCTCGCCGGCAATACACATCCGCAACGGTGGTATCATGGGTGTGTTGTGCGGG
>CAYVQP010000074.1:4739-19251 GCA_964452775.1 uncultured Ardenticatenaceae bacterium
CGGGGCTACGCGGGTCATGGGTGCGATGTGTGGACGGGCAGGAGAAGATTCCCGGTAAGGATACCGGGGCTACGCGGGTCATGGGGGTGTTGGGCGGGCCGGCAGGGAGAAGATTCCCGGCAAGGATGCCGGGGCTACGCGGGTAATGGGTGTGTTGGGCGGGCCGGCAGGGAGAAGATTCCCGGTAAGGATGCCGGGGCTACGCGGGTCATGGGTGTGTTGTGTGGCCGGCAGGAGAAGATTCCCGGCAAGGATGCCGGGGCTACGCGGGTCATGGGTGCGATGTGTGGACGGGCAGGAGAAGATTCCCGGCAAGGATGCCGGGGCTACGCGGGTCATGGGTGTGTGGTGCGGGCCGGTAGGGAGAAGATTCCCGGTAAGGATACCGGGGCTACGCGGGTCATGGGGGTGTTGTGTGGGCCGGCAGGAGAAGATTCCCGGTAAGGATACCGGGGCTACGCGGGTCATGGGTGTATTGTGCGGGCCGGTAGGGAGAAGATTCCCGGCAAGGATGCCGGGGCTACGAGAATAATAGCGACGCTGTAGGGGAACAATACGGCGAGTGGGCATCCCCACTTTGAAGCCATTGCACATGTGCTAGGAACGCTCAATTGGCGCCGGCGCGAGTTGAAATCTCGCGCCAAAGGGAAAGGTGAGCAACATGAGGCGATCTTGGGTAGCACTCGGCGCAATTGGAGTGGCCGGCTTGGCGATCATCCTGCTGCCGGCCCTGTTTGGGCGGAACTTGCCCGCCTCGGCTGCGAGTGGGGCGGCGTGGAGCTTTCTACCGGTGATAGTAAGGCCGCTGGTACCGCCGGCGGGAATGGCGGCTGTGCCGGCCGGCGACTTTCGCATGGGCTGCGACGAGCCCAGCCAGGGGCAGCCCTGTTCCGGCGACCAGGATGACGTACCCTTGCACACGGTCTACCTGGATGCCTTCTTCATTGACCTCGGCGAGGTGACGAATGAGGCCTATGGGCAGTGCGTGGCAGCCGGGGCCTGCAATCCACCTTATCTCTTCTCTTCCCGCACCCGCGCTTCATACTTCGACAACCCGGCCAATGCGGACTACCCGGTGATCTATGTCTCCTGGTATGACGCGGAGGCATATTGCGGGTGGGCCGGGAAGCGGCTGCCAACCGAAGCGGAGTGGGAAAAGGCGGGCCGGGGCAGCACGGACATTCGCATCTACCCCTGGGGCGATGATTGGCCCAGCTGCACGCTGGCCAACCGGCCGGGCTGGGGCATCGGCCCGCCTTGCGTGGGAGATACGACCGCGGTGGGCAGTTATCCGGCCGGGGCCGGCCCGTATTCTGCGCTGGATATGGCCGGAAACGTTGACGAATGGGTGCAAGATTGGTACCAATGGAATTATTACGCCGGCTCGCCATACGCCAACCCGCCCGGCCCGGCGACAGGCGACTTTAAGGTGCTTCGCGGAGGTAGCTTTGGTCCATTCGCCGGCTCCGTGCGCGTGGACAACCGCAATTGGGCTTCGCCGGACGACCAGCTTGAGAGCGCCGGCTTCCGTTGCGCCGCGACTCCGTAGGAATCAAGGAAGTTAGAGGTTTTCCCGGCGCCCCAATCGCCCGGCCCCGAAGTTTGACCAAAGCCGGTACTCCGGAGGTCTTCCTTCGCGCCCTTCGCGCCTTCGCGTAAGCAATAAAACGCTGACCCGGCCGCCCGAGTCGCAAGGTTCCGGGAGTGCTCCTGGCGCGGGAAGGCGTGAAAACGTGAGAACAAGAGAACATGCAAGCATCGAACATGATAGACCAGCAGGAATTACTGGCGCTCCGCGACGAATACGGCCGGCTGCGGGCGGCGGCTCTGGGCGGTTGGCGCGTCGCCGGCCGGCCCGGCGCCCCGCCGGGCATGCGCCGGGTGCGCGACCTGACCTTATTGCCCCTGATTGGCCGGCTGACCCTGGTCATTAGCTGCGATTCCAACGCCTCCATCGGCGAAAAACCGAACGACGCCTTACCCAAGCAGTACGCCGAGGTGGGCATCTCCGCCTTGAAGGTGCCCATGATGGAGCTGCTCGCCGCCGGAGCGACGCCGTTGATCATCATCAACGCCCTGTGCATGGAGATGGAGCCGTCCGGCCGGAAGTTCATTGCCGCCATGCGCGGCGAGCTGGAGCGCTGCGGCTATGACCCCGGCCTGATGCTCACCGGCAGCACCGAGGACAACGCCCTCACCCTGCAAAGCGGCATCGGCGTGACCGTCATCGGGTTGGTGGACGAAGAGCGCTTGCGACTGGGCAAGACGCAGCCCGGCGACGTGGTGTTGTGCGCCGGCAACCCCAAGGACGGGGTGCGCTATCCATACACGGAGGGCGAGCCGGACCTGGCCTCGATTTCGACGGTGCTGGCCCTGAACGACGCGCCCGGCGTGCGCGAGATATTGCCGGTCGGCTCGCATGGCGTGGTCTACGAAGCAAACGAGCTGGCCCGGGCGGCCGGCTGCTCCTTCCAACTGGCCGCCCCGCCGCCGGAAATTAACCTGTACATTTCGGCCGGCGCTTCGACGGCGGTGTTGGTCTCCGTAGCCGAGGAGCACATAGCTGCCGTCGCGGCCGCGGTTGCGCCGGCTCCGGTGTACGTGGTCGGTTCGGTCAGGTAGCCGGAGACCGAAACCCCGCAGCTCTTCTGAGAGCTGCGGGGTTTGTACTGGAAGGACAGATCATGACAGACGAAACCTACGAATCAGTTGACCACATCCTCGAAGAAGTGCGGGCGATGCGCGTGCGGGGAGGGAGCGCCTTCGGCCGGGCGGCGGCGCATGCCTTCCGGCTGGTAGCCGCCGACGAGCGTTTCCACAGCCGCGAATCCCTCTTTTCAGAGCTGGAGCGCACCGCCGGCCTGTTGTTCGCCGAAAAGCCGACCATGGCCACCATCCGCAACGCCTACGACCTGATTGTGCTTGGCGCGCTGGAGGAGCCGGCCGGCGCTGACCCGGCCATTGCCCGGCGCGCCGTCAGCAATCGCGCCGCCCGCTTCCTGGACCATTCGCGCGACGCCGTGCGCCGCCTGGGCCGGGTGGGCCAGGAGCTGGTGCAGCCCGGCCAGACGATCATGATGCACAGTTTCAGCGATTCCGTGCTCTCCGTATTTGAAGCGGCGGCCTCACGCCGGAAAGCCTTCGCGGTCATTTGCACCGAATCGCGGCCGCTGCGCGAGGGGCGCTTTGCCGCCGCCCGCCTTTCCGCCGCCGGAGTGTCGGTCACCTTTGTCACCGACGCTGCCATGGCCGAGATGGTGCGCGGGGCCGACTGGGTGTTGGCCGGGGCGGACAGCATCGCCATGGACGGAGCGGTGGCCAACAAGATGGGCACCAACCTGCTGGCCATCGCCGCCGCGCATTTCGGCAAGCCGCTGTACATCGCCGGCGAGGCGCTGAAGTTGCGCCGCGATGCCGCTACGGGGGCGGCCATTGAGTTGGAGATGAGGCCGCCGGAAGAGGTGGTCAGCCGGGCGGAGTTCGACAATGCCGCTCGCTTGACGGTGGTGAATCAGTTCTTTGACCTGACCCCGCCGGAGCGCATCCGGGGAATTATTACCGAGCAGGGGGTGTTTGAGCCGGCGCAAATTGGCCGGGCGTGGCAGGTGTTGCAGGCGGAATTCGCTAGTTGATGTATCCCGGAAACTTCTGAGTTTCCGGGATACTCTCGTGTGAAGAATCCCGGAAACTTCTGAGTTTCCGGGATTCTGTTACTACTACTGCTGCGAGCTAAGAGCGTGACTAGAGCGGCTCTTATTGCGGATTTGCGCTCGCCGGCGGGCCTGCAGCCATTCGGCGGCGAAGTAGCTGCCCAGGACAAAGACGACCGCAGCCAGCTGGAAGCCGATGCCCTGCCAGGTGGGGAAGATGCCGAACCACAGCCCGCTCCAGTACGGCACGGTCAACCCCTTAATGGGGGTGATGCCCATCCAGCCGACGGCTTGCATGACGTGGATGGTCTTGCCCACCATGGTCACCAGCACGACCGCGATGAGCACGCCCGTCCAGACCAGCATCTGCTTATAGGGCAGCTTCTTCTGTAATAGGAAGGTGGCCGCGCCGATGGCCAGCACCGCGATCACCCCCAGGCCGACCCCCTGCAGCACAACCGGCGCGCCGGCGTCCAGCACCAGCGCCTGCAAGAACAACACCGTCTCAAAGCCCTCGCGGTAGACGCTGGTGAAGCCGAGCAGGACCAGCCCCACGAACTGGCCCGCCTCCCGGCTCAACAGGCGGCGCTTCTGCTGGTGGAAGCCGGCCATCCACTCCTTCCAATAGGTCTTGTGGAAGAACCAGTTGGTGATCAGCAGCAGGATGCCAACCGCAATCAAGGAGACCACCGCCTCCAGCTTTTCGCCGAAGTTGGTAAACGCGCCCAGCAGCCATTGGGCCAGCCACCAGGTGATCACGGTGGCTATCACGGAGATGATCACGCCCAACAACATCGGCCGGCGATAGTGGGCGTACGCGCCGACCATGCTGGCCATCAGCGCGGCCAGGATGACCACCGCCTCCAATCCTTCGCGGAAGACAATGATGCCGGCGTTCACGATAATGGCGCCCGGCTCGCTGGGCAGGTCGCCGAGGGTGCGCTGCGCCTCCGCCAGGGCCGCATCCAGTTCGGCGCGGATGGCGGCCACTTCCTCCGGCGACGCCTGCAGCGCGATCGCCTGGGCCAAGCCCGGCCGGCCGTTGTACCCCTGCCAGAATAGGCCGTCTATCTCCGCTACCAGGGGCGGCGCGAAGGCCAGCAGCCGCGGCTCCGGCCCGAAGTCGAAGATGGCGTAAGATTCCAGCCGGGTTGATTCGGCCAGCCGGTAATCTCCGGCGCGCACCGCCGCCTCCATCTGGTCCAGCAGCGGCTTGAGAATATCGAAATCCGCCTCCGCGCTGCCCGCCGTCCACGCTTCCGGGAAGAGGGCGGTGAGGGTCGCGGTCAGCGTCTTGGCCGCCTCCGCGACTGTTTTCTCCGGCGTGATTTGCTCCTTGCGGTTGGCGGCGTGCAGCATGGCGGCCAGCGCACTCATCTGCGCGGCAACGTCCTCCGTCTGGGCGGGGTCAATTTCCTCAAGGAGCAGGCGCAAGTCGAGGAAGGCGGCCTGCGCCCCTTCCATGAAGGTTACCGCTTCCTGCACCTCGAAATCAATCAGCACCGCGTCCCCTTCCACGCCCCGGCCATACTCCACCGGCACCAGCCCCAGGAAGCGCAACATCTGCCCGGCGCGACGGGTCTGCTCGGCCGGCGAAAGGGGGGCGGCGCGAAAGCTCTGCAATACCTGCTGCAAGCCGGCCGCCAGTTGGGTTGCTTCATCCTGGGCCAACAGGGCCGGGGCGAGCTGTGCGAAGTCCGCGGAGACCGTCGCCGCGGCCGCTTCACCTTGCTGCTCGGCGTAGGCCGGAGCCAGTATGCGCCAGTACGCGCCGGCCAGCCCCGCCGATTCAGCGCGGCGATCCGGCAGCAGGCTAGCGTCGGCCGCCACCTCCAGCTGCTCCGCCAGCCGGGCCTGATAAGTGTCCAGCAGGTCGGCGTCCAGCGCCGCCAGCGTCTCCTCTACCGGGGCCGATTCCATCCGTTGCAGGGCCAGGGTAGCGTCGGCGCCCGGCCGGGAGAAGCGGGTGCTGGGGCGGAAATCGCGCACCAACGCCCATTCGCGCGCGGTTTTGGCATCGCCGGCCATCACCGCCTGCCGCACCAGCTGGTAGCTGCCCCAATAGATGGCGCCGCGGGCCGCGCCCCTGGCCCCGGCCAGGGCCACCCGCTCCCCGCTTGCGGCGGCCTCAGCCGCGCCGGCCAGGGCGGCGTCAAGCAAGGCGCGACTCTCGGCCGGCAGTGCGCTCAGGGATTCGGCGGCCTGGCGGGCGGCCTCCACTTGCGTTGCAGCGGCGGCGGTGTCCTCGCTTAACAGCGCCCTTTGCGCCTGAAACAGGCCATCCAGCAGCGCGTCAGTCGCCTGCCAGGGGGGCGTCGCTTCGGCGCGGGCCGGGCGCACAGCCGGCGCACCCAGGACCGCCAGGGTGACGAGGAAGATGAACGCTAGTCGAGCTTTCATTGGTTGGGTCCTTGCCCGGTTCTGCCTACTCCGAAATGGCGATATTCAGCAAGGCGGCTGCCTGCGACACCTGCCCGGCCAGCGCAATGGCCATCTCCTGGGCCTCGGTGCCGAACAGGTCCGCCTCATCCGCCGTGAAGCGCTTGCCGTCCTGCTCCTGGCTGTAGAGGTCGTCCACGTAGCCGCGCAATTCGACGAAGCCATCCTGAATCTGGGTGTCCAGCGCCGGGTCGGCATCCTCGACCAGCACGGAGACGTTGTCGTAGGCGAAATCCAGGCCGTTAAGGATGCCGGAGATATCGAACAGCCGGCTGGTACCGATGAAGGCCGCCTCGTCGGAACTCTCCCCGGCGATGTAGGCGGAGAGTTTCCACTGCTCAAAGTACTCGCTCATCGTGGGGATCATCACCACCATGGCCGTAAACGCATCGCTCAGCGTAGGCTGCCACGCTTCCACCGCGGCGATCATCTGGGCGGTGGCCCCGTCCAGCCCCTGCGAGGCGGCAAGCAAGACGTTGGCTTCGGGCAGCGCTTCGCCGATGGTCGTCGCGCCGTCGCCGTCCAGGTCCACCGGCAGCCCGGTGTAATCCGGATCCGTGCCCCAGATCGTCGGTTCCAGCAGGTGGTGGAAGAAGTTGCCCGGGCTTTCCAGCACCCGGCCGTCGGGCAGCTCCAGCGTCCACTGGTAGGCTTCATCCGGCGCTTCCTCCGCGCTCGGGCCGGCGTCAATCCACACATCGTAGAAGGCCAGCGAGGGCACGCCGGCGATAATGCCTTCATCCAGCTCGTAATATTGGCTGGCGACGAGCCAGTTGGCCCGCGCCTCGGTCAAAAGCTCGGTCAGCCGTTCGGAATCGGCGGCCCAGGCGGCCTGATAATCGAAATCGTAGCCGGCCATCACGTCGTAATACGTCTGGGCGGTCGCCGCCAACGCCGCTGATCCTTCCTTCATCCGGCCGGCGTTGTCCAGCGTGTAATCCTTGATCGCCTGCAGGTCAGCCGCGCTCTGGGCCGGGGCGCCAACCGTAGGGGTCGCGGCGCTCTCCTCCGAGCCGGCCTGACAGGCGACCAGGAAGAGCAGACAGCACAGGGACAAATAAACCAAAAGTCGCTTGGGCATTCATAAACCTCGTTGGCAGATGGATGATGATTACATCCCGCTACGCTCGTCAGGCCGCTTGCCGGGGGCCGGCGCAGCAAGCAGAGCCGCGGGGTTTGTCATCAATAGACCGGCGCTCGAAGCCCGGCTTGCGCGTGCAGCGAGGATTATTGGTTGGCCGGCGGCAAGAATCAAGGCCGGGAGTTCAACTTTTTTTGAACGAGGGGATAAGACGAAGCTGGCCGGAGGTTAAATCAAGAATGAACCGCGATTAAATTGGTAGTTCACCACCCCAAACCCCGTAGGTGCAAAAAAAGGCGGCAGGGTCTGCAACCCTGCCGCCTTTTTTTGCACCTACGGGGTTTCCAGGCTACGAGGCCGGCATCTCGTTGTACCGGATTACGCCAAACACCCCGTGCTGCGCGTCACTCAACACCGCCACCCGGCCGACGCCGGCCGCTTCAAATGGCTCATTCAATACCATACCGCCCAGCGCTTTCGCCCGGGCGGCGGCGGCGTCTACGTCCGTGACCGTGATGTAAATCATCCAGTTCGGAGGCGTGGGGCCCCATTCTTCGCGAATGGCCATCATGCCGGCGGCATACTCCTCGCCGCGATAGAACAGGTGGTAGCCGCTCTCGCTCACGGCGTGCGTCCAGCCAAACAGGGCGCAATAGAAGTTCGCGGCGCGCTCCGTGTCGTTGGTCAACAACTCAAACCAGGTGAGCGCGCCCGGCCTGTCCATGTAGCTGGCCCCGATATGATTGATTGGCTGCCAGAGGGAGAAAATCGCGCCGGTGGGGTCTTGCAGGACCGCCATCCGGCCGGAGTCGAAGACATCAAAGGCCGGCGCAATTACCGTCGCCCCCAGGCCAACCGCCTTTGACTGCACCTCATCGGCGCTTTCCACGGTCACATAGCTCTGCCAGACGGACGGCATGCCGGTAGCCTTCTGCTCTTCCATCATCGGGCCAAGCCCCACCACATCCTTGCCGTTTAGTTGCAGCATGGTGTAATTCATTCCCCCGCCCATGGGTAGGTCGTTTGTGCTCCAGCCGAAGAGGGCGGTGTAAAAGCGGCGGGCGTCGTCCTGGTCGGTGCTGGATAGGTCGGCCCACGAGAATGTGCCGGGTTGGTGCTGCGTGATTTCCTGCATTGCTTTGTGTCTCCTTGAGTATTGGGTTGTTAGAGGGTGGAACGAGTTGTGGATTGCGAACATATGTGCTAATGGTAGCACAGTTTTGCGCGTTTGTGAAGGCCCTGAGGGCGCGAATTGGAAATTCGCGTTACGGGATGGTGATGGGGCGGAGAGGGCGCGAATTGGAAATTCGCGTTACGGGATGGTGACTGAGCGGAGAGGGCGCGAATTGGGAATTTGCGTTACGGGTTGGTGATTGGGCGGAGAGGGCGCGAATTGGGAATTCGCGTTACGGGATGGTGATGGGGCGGAGTGGGCGCGAATTGGAAGTTCGCGTTACGGGCTGGTGATTGGGTGAAGGCGCGAATTGGAAATTCGCGTTACAGGCTTGGGGGTGAACGCGCGAATTGGAAATTCGTGTTACGATGGGGCCGGCGAGGAGGACGGTATGGAGATTGTGAAGCGCGGCTATGGCGCCAGTGAATGATGCGGGAAGTTCTGGAACGGGTGCTCTTGACGGGGCGCCGTTGGGGTCGAAGGGCGGCTCCGGCCCGCCGGCGGAGGCCGCGCATCGCCCGGGCTGGAAGCCGGCGCTGGCTCTTTTCGGGGCGGCCCTTGTCTTCTACTGGCTGACGCTGGCCCCGACGGTGCTCTGGGGGGATGATGCCTTTTTCCAGCGGGCGGCCTGGCAGAGCCGGAGCAGCCCGGTGAATATTGACCATGCGTTGTGGCTGGCGACGGCCCGGCTGTTCACTTACTTGCCCTGGGGAGATGTCGCCTTCCGGGTTAATCTGCTCTCCGCCGTGGCCGGAGCCGGGTCGGTAGCCCTGGTTTACCTGGCCGGCCGGCAGCTTCGCCTGGGGCAATGGGCCGCGGCGGCCGGCGCAGTCAGCCTGGCCGTCAGCCACACCTTCTGGAGCCACGCGGTGCGGGCAGAGGTCTACACCCTCTTTACCCTGTTCCTGGCCGGCCAACTGCTGCTGTGGTTTGCCTGGCGGCCGGGCCGGAGCTGGCCCATCGCCCTGGCCCTGGCCCTCTTCGGCCTGAGCCTGCTCAGCCACCAGATGGCGGTCTTGCTACTGCCGGCCCTGGCTTTGCGGCTGTGGCAGGGCCGGCATTGGGTGGCCGGCCGGCAGGTTGCGGGGCTGCTGCTGCTGTTTGTGATTGGCCTGCTGCCTTTCCTGCTGGCGCTGCGACCGGGGGCGGCCGGAGAGGGCTGGCCGGCCGCGCTGCTGGCCCACTACACCCGCGGCGGCCAGTTTAGCGCGGCTTTGTTTGATTTTTCCCCGGCCACCCTGGGCCGGGACGTCGTCCTGTGGCTTGGTTTTTTAGGGCTGCAATTTTTCGGCCTGGCTGCCTGGTTGGGGCTGGCCGGGTTGCGGGCCTGGTGGCGCGAGGCGCTCGGGGCGGGGCCGGAGAGGCGTTTTTGGCCGGCCGGGCTGCGCGGGCTGTTGGGCAGCCCCTGGGGGGTGATATTCGTCCTGTATTTGAGCGGGGTGGCTTTCGCCTTTAGCTATCACGTCAATGACCAGTTTGTCTTTTACCTGCCCAGCTATGTGGCGTTTGCCCTGTTTGCCGGCCGGGGCTGGCAGGCGTGGGAGCAGGGCCAGTTGCCGGCCCTGCTGCGACGCTACCTGGCCGCGCCCGACGGCCGCTCCTTGCGCCCGAGCCGGCTGGTCTGCGTCTTGCTGATCGGCCTGCTGCTGCTGTTGCCGCCGCTGTTGTACAATGCCCTGCCTCGGGCGATGAACGTCGCCGGCCTGAACCCGCTGGATGTTCGCACCCTGCCCGGGCGCGACCCGAACTGGTTCTTCCTCTGGCCGGGCAAGCGTGGCTACCAGGGGGCGGCCGATTTTGGCCGGGCGGCGCTGGCCGGGTTGCCGGAAGGGGCCCATGTGATCGCCGACCACACCCCCCTGCAGGTGCTGGCCTATTTGCAGGTGGTGGAGGGAATGCGGCCGGATGTGACCTTGTTGGCTATTGAGCCGGGTCAGGATTTGGCCCCGCTGGTAGCGGAACTACCGGCCGGGGCGGCCCTCTTCCTGGCGGACGACAACCCGGCTTATTACAATGCGCCCTCGTTGGGCGAGGTGGCACTCAGGCCGGCCGGGGTGGTCTACGCGGTAGAGCCACCATAGGGGCGCTCACCGCGCGCGAGCGCCCGCGACCGTGTTTCGCCTATCGGCCGGCGATAGCCGGGGCCGCCCGGCGGCGAGGCGACCATCCCCTCCGAAAGCGGCCGTCACTTTTGGGCGACTTTCTGCGCGAAAGCAACAAAGAAATCCAGCGCCGCCGGGTTGCGCATCGCTCCCCGCTTGGCCGCCTGTCCCGGCTCCATGCCCAGCAATATCTTCCGCACCGGCACTTCCATCTTCTTGCCGCTGAGCGTGTAGGGCACCTCCGGGATGGCGATCACCTCGTCGGGGACGTGGCGCGGGGAGACCTCCTGTCGCAGCCGCTGCTTGATGCGCTCCGCCAGCTCGCCGGTCAGCGCTTCCCCCGCGCGCATCACCACAAACAGGGCCATGTATGACTCCCGGCCCAGCAGCTCCAGGTCAATCACCAGGCTGTCCGCCACCTCCGGGAAGGAGTCCACCACCCGGTAAATCTCGCTGGTACCCATGCGGATGCCCTGCCGGTTGATGGTCGAATCGGAGCGGCCGTAGATGACGCAGCCGCCGCGCTGGTTGAAGGATATCCAATCGCCGTGCCGCCACACGCCGGGGTACATCTCGAAATAGCTGGCCCGATAGCGCTCCATCTCCGGGTCGCCCCAGAAGTAGAGCGGCATCGAAGGCATCGGCTCGGCAATTACCAGCTCGCCGACCTCGTCCACCACCGGCTGCCCGGCCTCGTTATAGGCCAGCACCTTCGCGCCCAGGACCGGTCCCTGGATTTCGCCCGCGTAGATGGGCTGAATGCGCGCCCCGCCGACGAAGGCCGTGCAAAGGTCCGTGCCGCCGCTGAGCGATTCCAGCGCCAACTGCCGGTTGATGTTCTCGTACACCCAACCGAATCCCTCCGGCGAGAGCGGCGAGCCGGTGGAGCCAACGGCCCGAATCCGGCGGAGGTCGAAGCGCTGGTTGGGCCGGACGCCGCCCTTCAGGCAGGCGCTGATAAAGGCCGCGGACGCGCCGAAGTAGCTCATCCCGCTGCGCTCGGCCAGCTCGAATAGGGCGTGCAGGTCGGGGTAGCCGGGGCTGCCGTTGTACAGGATGATGGACGCGCCGGAGAGCAGGCTGCCCAACAAGTAGTTCCACATCATCCAGCCGGTGCTGGTGTACCAGAAGAAGCGGTCGCCCGGCCGCAGGTCGTTGTGGAAGCAGGCGCTCTTGACCAGCTCCAGCAGGATGCCGCCATGCCCGTGCACGATAGCTTTGGGCAGGCCGGTGGTGCCGGAGGAGTAGAGGATCCACAGCGGGTGGTCGAAGGGCAATTGCGCGAACTCCACTGCGCCGGCCGGCCCGCCCTCGGCCAGCACCTCTTCCCACAAGGTGGTGTTGAGCAGCCCATCCGCGCCGGCTCCCAGGTGTGGGACCAGGATCGTGCGCTCAACGGTGGGCAGCGCCTGCTGCAAGGCCCGTATCGCTTCCCGGCGGTCGAAGCGCTTGCCGTTGTACTGGTAGCCGTCCACCGCGACGAGCACCTTCGGCTCAATTTGCGTGAAGCGGTCGAGCACGCTGCGCTCGCCGAAATCCGGCGAACAGGAGGACCACACCGCTCCCAGACTGGCCGCGGCCAGCATGGCAAGCATCGCTTCCGGGATGTTCGGCAGATAGGCGGCGACGCGATCCCCAGCGCGCACGCCCATCCGCTGCAGCGCCCGCGCCAGCCGGCCCACCTGCTCCTCCGCCTGCGCCCAACTGATCTCCCGCAGCGGCTCCCATTCCGACTGGTAGAGCATCATCGGGCGCTCCGCCGTGCGCCGGGCGAAGATGTTCTCGGCGAAGTTCAGCCGGCTGCCGGGGAACCAGCGTGCGCCGGGCATGCGCCGCTCCTCCAGCGCCGTCTCCCACCTTTGCGCGTAGCGCAGCCCAAAGTACTCCCACAGGCTTTCCCAGAAGGCTTCGACTTCCGTCACCGACCAGCGCCACAACCCGGCGTAGTTGGAGAAGTGCAGCCCGCGCCGCGCTGCCAACCACCGCATGTAATGGGTCAGGTTGGCGGACTCGATAACCGCCTGTCCCGGCGTCCAGATTAATGAACCCTGCTCAATTTCCTGCATGCTTCCTACTCCATCTGGGGCAAGTGCGGCGGGCGGAGAGGTTGCCGGCTTTGCAAAAAGTGGTAACCTCTCCGCGTCGCTGGCTAACTGCGCACCCTGACTACCGCGGCGACAGATCCGATATTGGCAAGATAATTGTAAATGGCGATGCGCCGCCGGCAAAACCCGGCGTCCATCCGGCCCGTGTATGGTCGGGCGCTCCTGCGCTTGCCCCATGCGAAGCCAACGGGAGGGCGACGCGATTCGCCGATGAGATGCCTGGAAAGTACAATAGTCCTATGATGAGACAACTACTGCACCAACGACGACTGACTTACCCTCTGCTCTTGGCCCTGGGCCTGGCGCTGTTCATCTTTGTCAGCCGGGTCGCCGCCGGCGAGTTGTTCGGCGCGGCGCACGCGCCCCAGGATGCGATGCCGGAGGTGAGCGCGGTTGAGCGCACCAATTATCTCCCCCTGGCGCGCGGCGCGGCCGGCGGGGCCGGCAATTGTCGCTACAGCCTGGCCGCCCTCGGCCCCCTGCAGAGCTCGCTGGTTGATGATCTCAATTCCGGCGCCTATCTCGATTTCGGCTATAGCGGCGCGCTGATTCCCAGCGCCCAATATCTGCCCCTTGTCGTGGTGCACGAGGACAAGAACGGCTCCAACTACCTGGGAACCTACACCACCTCTCCCAGCATTGAGACCGCCGATCCCAACAGTCCCGGCAGCCTGCTTTACTGGCTGACCCAGAGGCCGGGCCAATTGTGGACCATCGGCAATGAGGTGGAGCGCACCTTCCAGGGGGATATGCACGCCGATGTGTACGCGCAGGCGTATCACGATGTGCGCGAGTATATCAAGCAGTACGATCCGGCGGCGCGGACAGTCGTCTCCGGGTTGGTGCAGGTAACGCCCATCCGGTTGGCCTACCTGGATGCCTTTTGGCAGGCGCACATCGACCTCTTCGGCTTTCCGCCGGAGGTGGACGCCTGGAGTATGCATCTTTACATCCTGCCGGAAGTGACCCCGGACGGCGTGCCTAACAACATCGCCAGCGTCCCCGTGGGTCTGGAGCACCTCGCCTCCATCGCCAAGAAGGAGAGCGGCGGCAATCCGGCCCAATGCCCGCTGGATGAGGTCTACTGCTTTGCCGAGCACGACGACATGGGCGTCTTCGCCGAGCAGGTGACGGACATGCGCACCTGGATGTACCAGAAGGGCCAGCGCAACAAGCCGCTGCTGCTCACCGAGTACTCGTTGCTCTACCCATATGAGCAGGACGCCGGCAGTTGCTTCATCCAGGACGAATACGGCAACTGCTTCACCCCGCCCCGCGTGCAGGCGTTTATGGACGCCTCGCTCGATTGGCTGGAGAGCGCGACCGACCCCACCCTGGGCTACCCCCTGGACGGCAACCGGCTGGTGCAGCAATGGGTCTGGTTCAGCGTGAATAACACCGACCAGGCCGGCTCGGTCAGCAACCTCTACGAAGATAACCTGAGCACAATCCGGCCCCTGGGAGCGATGTACCGTGACCGCGCGGCGGCTGCCGCCGGCTTCGTCAACCTGGTGGGCGATTCGGCGGCGCAAATCTTCGCCGCTACGGATGGCTCCGGCACGGCCGATGTGGATATCTGGGCCGCCTTCCGCAACACCGGCATCAACCACATCACCGCCCCGTTCGAGGTGACCTTCTACAGCAACGCGGCCCTGACCAACGTCATCGGCGTGTATAACGTCACCCCGGAGCCGGAGGTCGCCGGCTGCGGCAATCGCGACTATCGGGCGAACACGATGTGGAACAACCGGGCGCCGGGAGTGCACAAGTTTTGGGCCAAGATTGACGCCGGCAACGATATCGGCGAATCAAACGAGGGCGATAACGTGATCATGGGCCGGGTCTTCGTGGATGGCGAGGCGCTGTATCTGCCTATTAACCTGTTTCCCGGCCGGTAGTCAGGCTAACGCAGATTCCCGGAAACAAACTTAGATTCCCGGAAACTGGCCCCTAGCGGCCAT